>JAMPXJ010000007.1 GCA_023701205.1 Oligoflexia bacterium | reverse complement strand
GTCCGACTTACGTCGATGCCGCGGTTCGCGTAGCGGCGAAAGGCACCCGGGCGGCTCCGCCCCTGCGAATTGCAGGTCCGAACCCATTCCAAAAACTCAAAATCAGGTCCGCGTCCTGCCAAGACGCTGGTTTATCAACGGCCTGCTAGCTTGGGCTGGGACGCCGACTGCCTGGCTCGAATTTCCCAGCCCACCCGTGACATGTACGGCGGCTATGGCATGGGAATGGGAATAGGCGACACCATGAAAGCCCTGCTACATACACCTGATGACCGCGATGCCTTTCTTGCGGACAATCTCGATAACTTCCTGACCCAGCTCCAAGCCCGGGCCGGGCTGCCGCAGTTTTCTCCGCTTGCGGCCAGAACGGCTACTTCCTGGGAGACAAACTGCGGTTACGACCCCGTGGCCACCGCGAAGCTGATCGCGGAGATCCTCCAAAATCCGTGCGTAAAAAAGGTCTACGTCCCCGACTTCTGGCTGATCAGCCGTTTCGAGGGCGAGACCACGAAGATCACCTACAAACCGTTTCTCGAAGATGACCGCTTCACCGTCGAGACTTCGAGTCAAAGCTGTTCGCCTGCCGGAGATGCGCCATGAGAAAGCCCATGCAAGCCTTGCTCATCGCCTTCTTCACCCTGGCACTCCCTTTCGCGAGCTGCCTGGCCGCGGATTGCCCGACGGCGAACTGGCCCTATGCCCGCCAGCAAAGCAAAGAGGACTTCCATCGGCTCTTCGAGGAGCTCCCGCGCGCGCAGCTCGTCGCGTTCTTTTTTCAAGAGCTATCGAGCCCGAAAGAGCCCAGCGTGGCGCCACCACTTGCGACTTACCTGACGAACACCGAACCGGATATCGATCTTCGAGCTTTCTTCGAGCTGCTTGCGACGAGCGCCGACCTCGGCTCGACCCCGAAGCATCGCCCGCTCAAGCTCCCCGGAGATCTGCGCGATCTATCGCAAGGTGCTCGAATCGCGGGAGCCGGCGTCTGACAAAAAGGCCGTTCAGGGCAACTCGAGCTCTTCGCAAAAGCGCTCAAAGGGCAGGACTCTCCCCCCCGTTTCAGGATCACCGTAATCCTTTTGACCCAGGTGAACCTGGTAAAAACGAGGGATCCGGGTACGTTCCCTGAAATACCGGATATGGGAAGATAGCTGTCTGTCTCCCGCTTTGCATTCGACCGCGAAAACAGGTTTCCGGTCCTGCAGGACCACGAAATCCACCTCGCGTCCGTCCGTATCGCGAAGATAGCGGAGCTCCATGCGATATCCTTCGGTGTCTTCCCTAAAATGGCAGTATTTGAGTAGCTGGCTTGCCATCAGGTTCTCGAAGCGGGCTCCCTCATCCTCGACCGTGGACCAGTCCCAAAGATAAAGCTTTTGCTCCTTTTTCACCGCGCGGATTTTTGGCCCGCCAAAGGGGGAGATGCGATACGCCACATACAGATTTTCCAGAATTTCGAGGTAACGCTTCAGTGTCGGGTGTGAAACCTCGAGCGCCAGTGCAAGCTTGTTGACGGAAAGCGGGGAACCCACGCGTTCCGGAAGCGCGTCCACCAAGAGTCGAATCAGCGCGACATCCTGCACCCGTTCCAGATCCCGAAGGTCCTCTTGCACCACGCGATCTGCACGCTCTCGTTGCCAGCGCCGCCATTCCACTTTGTCCTTACCGAAAAAAGGCTCCGGAAAACCGCCGAACTCCAGCAAATCCTTCACGACCCCGGACGAAGGCACTCCCTGCCCGGATAACTCCCGCAGACTCAGCGGATGCAAGCGTAAGTAATGGTATCGTCCCTGTAAAGAATCCCCTCCGCGGTTATAATAATCGAGCCGGGCAGACCCCGATACGAGAAATGACTTTTTTCCCTGGTACTGGTCAAAAAAGCCCTTGAGGAGATTTCTCCAACGGGAGAACTTGTGAATTTCATCCAGAACGATCAGCTTCTGATCGCCGGGAAACTCTCCTCGCAAAATCTGGTCTCTGGAAGCCGGAACATCCCAATTCAGATAAGCCGCATGCTCTCTCCCTGGTAATTCCGAGCCCCTTGTCTTGTGCAAGAGTTGAAGCCCGACAGTGGTCTTGCCCACCTGCCGGGGGCCTCCCAGGAAAACCATCTTTTTGGCCAGATCCAGCTGGATCTGTTTTTGAAGATAGCGCATCGCCTGATCATAACTGTATGAGTGTTTTAAAGGAAGGTTAAAAATACTCATGAGTGTTTTAAACCATCATTTAAAACACTCAGTTCTGATTCAGGGCTGGCATCAGCCTGGTGCCCGACGGCCGGCCTCAGGCCCCCAGCTGCCGGATCGCCTCGTAAACCGCGATGCTCACTGAGTTAGCGAGGTTCAACGAGCGCACGCGCGCGTCGTACATCGGGATGCGCGCGCAGTCGGTCGGATAGGCGTTCACCATCGAATCCGGCAGGCCCATCGTCTCCTTGCCGAAGATGAGATAGGTCCCGCGCTTGAACTCATGCTCAAAGAGCGTGTGCCCGGCCTTCTTGGTGAAGAAGACCTTGGGCGCGTCCGGCGGAAGCGAGCGCAGGAACTCGTCGAGACTCTTGTGCATCACCACGTGCAGATGCTCCCAATAATCGAGCCCCGCGCGCTTGAGCCTGGAATGCGTGATCTCGAAGGCCATGGGCTCCACAAGATGCAAGGTCGCGCCCGTGGCCAGGCAAAGGCGCCCCACGGATCCCGTATTCTGCGGAATCTCGGGCTCGACCAGCACTACGTTCAAATCGTACGGCATAGCTGCGTGGCCGAAAGCTCAGGGCCGAAGCGTGTTGAGCATGCGCGGGAAGGGAATCGTCTCGCGCACGTGCTCGACACCCGTCATCCATGCGACAGTGCGCTCGACCCCCAGACCGAAGCCCGAGTGCGGCACCGACCCGAAACGCCGCAGGTCGAGATACCAGCTGTAGTCCGCTTCGCTCAGGCCGTGCTCGGCGATCCGGCGCTTGAGCACCTCGGCGCTCTCCTCGCGCTGGCCGCCGCCGATGATCTCGCCGTACCCGTCCGGAGCAATCAGGTCGCAGCCAAGCGCGTACTTGCCCGTGCCGGTCACGCCCGGGCCGCCGACCGTGTCGGACTGCTTGAAATAGAACGCCTTGATCTGCGAGGGCATGTGATGGACGAAAACCGGCTTGCCGAACTCCTCGCCGAGCGCCGTCTCATGGGGCGCGCCGAAGTCCTCGCCCCAGGGGATCCCCACTCCGCGCTTCTCGAGGATCTTGAGCGCCTCGTCGTAGCTGATCCGCGGGAACGGGCCTTTGATCCCCTCGAGCTTCGCGAGATCGCGCTCGAGAATCTTGAGCTCCGGCGCGCGGTGCGCGAGCACGTTCTGGACGATGTGCTCGATGAACTGCTCGCCGAGCGCCATGTTGTCGTTGAGGTCGGCGAAGGCCACCTCGGGTTCGACCATCCAGAACTCGGTGAGGTGCTTGCGGGTCTTGGATTTTTCCGCGCGGAAGGTGGGGCCGAAGACGTAGATCTTTCCGAACGCCATCGCGCCGACCTCGCCGTAAAGCTGGCCGGACTGCGTGAGATAGGCTTTCTCATCGAAATACTGCGTCCCGAAAAGCGTCGAGGTCCCCTCGCACGCGCTCGGTGTCAGGATCGGCGCATCGAACCGGATGAACCCGCGCGTATCAAAGAACTCGTTGATCGAGCGCAGGATCTCCGCGCGCACCCGCATCGCCGCCCACTGACGCTGGGAGCGCAGCCAGAGATGGCGGTTCTCCATCAGGAACTCCACGCCATGCTCCTTGGGCGAGATGGGATAGGCATCGGCGACCTGGACGATCTTGAGCGACTGGATTCCCATCTCAAAACCGCCCGGCTGGCGCGGGGCGGAGCGGATCACGCCCGTGGCCTCGACCGAGGATTCCTGCGTGAGCTTCTTGAAATCGTTGAAAGCCTCTTCGCTGCACTCGCCTTTGAAGAGCACGCCCTGCATCAGGCCCGTGCCATCGCGAAGGACCAGGAACTTGATCTTGCCCGAGCTGCGCTTGTTGTAAACCCAGCCCCGGATCGTGACGACCTGGCCATCAAATTTGGAAGCGTTTTCGATGTAAAAACGAGTGGAAGTCATATCTCCCCTTCATATTCCCGAGCGGAACGTTAGGGAAGAGCTAAGTGGGTCGCAACGCGTCGCGCCTTCGAGCTATTCGCAGGAAAAGATGGCCTTGGCTTGAGCCTCGCCCAAGCGCTCGGCCACCAAGGTGCGGATCACCTGGATGGGGATATATCTCTCCGAGCCGAACGGGCTTTCGGATCTCTTTTTTGAAAACCCTTTTTTGTAGGTCCGGCCCTGGATATGGACGCCCGTGAGCTTTCCTTCGGCGTCATAAACGCCTCCGCCGCTCATGCCATGGATCGTATCCACCGTGGTGGCCTCCCAGGCGCTGGCTTCCTCGAGGCTGAGATAATCCGCGACGAAGACATCACGATTCGGATAGCCCGCCAGGCTTTCCCGGATGCGCTCGGAAAACTGCTCGAGCTCCAACCCATCCAGAAGCGCGCGCGAACTATCGACCTTGGAACAGAACTCGCCCGTGCTGACGTACTTCGAGAAGCCGTCAGAATCTTCCCTGCTTCGACGGGTCTTAATGGGAAACCCCAGGATCCAGGCCGGCTCCCCCCGTTTCGGCGGCTTATTGGCGATCGGCACGCAAGGGGAACGACGGTTGAGCTTGACCACGGCGAAGTCATTGGCGGAATCCCCGTAACCCTCGATCTCCAGCTCCTCGAGTTCGAGCATCTCCTTGCGATCGGCACCCAGGACGCCCGGGTATATGACCACACCCTTCCCGATCGCCACGATTCGTGCGGGCTGCCACTCCCCATCAATCGCCAACCGGCAGGTGACCGGAAGCTTGCCAAGATCGTTGCGAAACAGCGTCAGCTTCGGGGTCAGCTGGAGCTTCTCTGACGAAGCTTCATTCAGTCCCGCCGCGTGCAGGCACCTCGCCAGGCAATGCATCGCCGTGACCAGATAGCCATCGCGCGAAACGAACTCCGAAGCACAGTCCCCGCCCTCGGATTCGGCGATCTTGACCGTCGCCTGCACCGCGCGATCGAAGTTGCGGAACCGCCGCTCGGCGGGGAGCTCCTCGGGAAGCAGGAACCCGGCGTTCGCCGCCGCTCCCAGTCCCAAAAGAAATATCACGAGAAGTCCCGCCCTCATTCCCTGATTCTAGCGCAGAACCGCGGGGCTTAGAAGTCCGTCGCGAACTGCGCGAGCGTACGGACGAAAAGCCCGCTGGCGCCGCGCTTCGGGATGTACGACAGATGTCCGACCGCCCAGGCCGTAGCTGCGATATCCACATGCGCCCACTGCGTGCCCTTGCGGATGAACTGCTTGAGGAACATCGCGCCACGGATCGTGCCGCCGTAGCCGTCGTTCGCGGAGTTCTTCATGTCCGCAGTGTCGGACTTCAGATCCTCGAAGTACTCGTCCCACATCGGCAGCTGCCACAGGCGCTCGCCGTTGACCTCGCCCGCGCGGCGGATGGACTCGACGAGCTGATCGTCGTTGCCCAGAATGCCCGCGGCCTGCTTGCCCAGCGCGATCGAAACCGCGCCCGTGAGCGTCGCCACGTCCAGCACGGCGTCCGGCTTGAAGTCCTGCGCGTAATCCAGCACGTCCGCCAGGATGAGGCGGCCTTCGGCATCGGTGTTGATGACCTCGACGGTCTTGCCCGAGCGCGCGGTGATCACGTTGCCCGGCTGGATGGCCTTGCCGTCCGGCATGTTCTCGGTGAAAGCCATGATCGCGACGATCCGGTTCGGAGCGCCCCATCTCGCCGCCAGCATCGTCGCGCCCATCACGGTCGCGGCGCCGGTCATGTCGTGCTTCATCTCTTCCATTCGCGCGGAGGGCTTGATCGAGATGCCGCCGCTGTCGAAGGTGATTCCCTTGCCGACGAAGGCGATCGTCTTGGGGTTTTTGACGCCTTTGGGGGTGTACTCGAGCACGACGATGCGGCCTTCGCGCTCGGCGCCCTGGCCTACGCCCAGATAGAGCCCCATCTTCTCGCGCGCGGCGTCCGCCTCGGTGAGCACGGTGATCTTGAGACCGTGCTGCTTGGCAAGCTTGCGGGCCTCGGCCGCATAGAACTCAGGAGTCCCGTGGTTTGAAGGCTCGTTCGACCAGTCACGCGTGACCTGCACGCACTCAGCGATATCCATCACCTGGCCCAGTTCGGTATCCAGCTGCTTTTTGAGCGCCTTTTCCTGCGTGAGGAAGGAGATCTTCGCGGGACCCGCGTAACCGTCGTCGCCTGATTTCGCGGAGCTCTTGTGCTTGAGGAACTGGTAAGCGCCCAGCACGAGGCCCTCGGCGAAGGCGCGCGCGAGACGGGCGTGTCCGGGCTCCCTCGGCAGACCCTTCGCGGCGAAAAGCGTATCGATGTGAATCGTGGCCGTCTTGCATTTCTCGGCGACCAGGCGGGACCAGGCATTTCCGCCCGCGGACCGGACTTTTTCCTCCGTCAGCTCGGCAGCGGCGCCAAAACCCACCAGCAGGCAGCTCTCAGCCGAGCCCTTCCCACCGAAGCGCACGAACTGGGTCGAGCCATGCCGCGCGACGAACGCGTCCCCACGCCGCAGCCGCTCGACCGCGCCGGAATAAACGCTCCTCGGCGGGATGGGCTTCTTGCCGCTATCCTGAAAGACCGCGATCACGTCGACGTCGACGGCCCCGGCGGAGGTGGTACGAGCTTCAAGAGTGGTGAGTTTGCGCATAATATCCCTTTGACGGACTTTATCGTTGAATTAGGTTACCGTTTCTAACATAGGGCTTCTGCCGAGGGAACGACATGTTGAAGCGTTATCATCACATCGTGGGCGGTGCTTTCCGGGTCGTAGACGCCTGCGTCATCGGCACGGTCTGGCTCGCCTCGTACTGGCTGCGCTTCTTCCTGCCCGTGATCGAAGTCACCAAAGGCTTCCCCCCTTTCGAAAAGTACGCCGCGCTCACGCCTTTGGTCATGGCGCTTTGGATGACCGTTTTCGAAGCGATGAAAGTCTATCAGTCCCGTCGGATGCTCCGGCGAACCCACGAGGCGCATCTCCTGCTCAAAGCTCATGGCGTCGCGATGCTTTTCTTCATCGCCACGACTTACCTTTTCGCGGAGTACAAGTACTCCCGCGCGGTCATGATTTACTTCGGGCTTCTGGGCGCGGCGGCTCTCGTCTTTTTCCGGCTCTCGCTCAGGAACATCCTCCGGGCCATCCGGCGCCAGGGCTACAATCTCCGGCACCTCCTCATCGTGGGCGAAGGCGCGGCGGTGGAGACGCTGATCCATCGCCTGGACAAGTTCCCCGAGCTGGGCTTCCGGGTTCTGGGCGTGGTCACGCAGGAAGGCTCGCCGCACGCCGAGGTCGCCGGCAAGCGCGTGATCGGCCATTTCGGCGATATTCATCGCCTGATCCAGGAGACCGCGGCCGATCAGCTGCTGATCGCGCTCCCGCGAAATCAGTATGGAGCGCTGGACCGCCTCCTGGAATCCCTCAAGGACGAAACGATCGACCTGCAGCTGATCCCCGACATCCACGAGTACGTCACGCTGGGCTGCGAGATCGAGGATTTCGACGGGCTTCCCATCGTGAACCTCAACGATTCGCCCCTGGATGGCTGGGGCGGGCTGGCCAAGCGCCTCACCGATATCGCCGTCTCTTCGGTCGCACTGCTGCTGCTTTCGCCGGTCTTCCTGCTGCTGGCGGCGCTCGTGAAGCTCACCTCCCGCGGGCCGGTCTTTTACGGGCAGGAACGCATGGGTCTGGACGGCCGCTCCTTCCGCATGCTCAAGTTCCGCTCGATGCGGATCGATGCGGAGGCCCAGAGCGGCGCGGTCTGGGCGAGGCCCAATGATGACCGCCGCACGCCGATCGGCACGCTCCTGCGCTCCACGAGCCTGGACGAGCTGCCGCAGTTCTGGAACGTGCTCGTCGGCGACATGTCGCTCGTGGGGCCGCGCCCCGAGCGGCCGGTCTTCGTCTCCCGCTTCCGTCATGAGATCCCCCATTACATGCTCCGGCACAAGGTGAAGGCGGGAATCACCGGCTGGGCGCAGGTGAACGGCTGGCGGGGCGACACCTCGCTTGACCGGCGCATCGAATGCGATCTTTACTACATCCGCCACTGGTCCTACGCTCTGGACTGGAAGATCCTCTTCATGACGCTCTGGAAAGGTTTCATCAACAAGAATGCCTACTGAGGCTCCGGCCGTCCGCAGAAGGCGCTTCAGCCCGCGGCTGCTCCTGCCGGCGCGCCTGGATCGCTACATCCTGGGCGAGGTCATCGGGCCGTTCCTGGGCGGCGTGGTCTTCTTCATTTTCCTGTTCCTGATGTTCCGGGCCCTGAGCCTCGCGGAGCTCCTGATCGTGCATGGCGCCTCGGCGGCCACGCTCGGGAAGATGACGATGCTCATGACCATCCAGTTCCTCCCCATGGTCCTGCCGGTGGCGTTTCTCATCGCGGTGCTCGTGGGCTTCGGACGCCTCTCCTCCGACAGCGAGCTGGTGGCCTTCAAGGCCAGCGGCGTGAGCATCTGGCGCATGTCCGTGCCAGTCATGGTCCTGTCGCTCTTCGTGGTGGCGCTCTCGCTCGGTTTGAACATGGAATGGTCCCCCTGGAGCGAAAGCGCCTCGAAGAACCTGCTCATCAAGCTGAGCAACACGAAGGTCGCCTCCTCGATCAAGGAGGGGACGTTCACCTCGGGCTTTTTCGACCTGCTGATCTATGCCGAGAAGGTCGACCAGCGCACCAGCCGCATGAAGCGCGTCTTCATTTACGACGAGCGCAATCCAAAAACGCCGTTCACCGTCGTCGCGCGCACGGGCGAGATCGTGCCGGTCAGGACGGCCAGCGAGCTGGGCTCGGCGGCCATGCTCAAGCTTTACAACGGAAGCATCCACCGCAGCGATTCAGGCGGGAAGCTTTACCAGAAAATCGACTTCGAGACCTACCGGCTCTACCTCAAGATCGACGAGGGGGCTCCCAACGCCTCCTGGAAGCCCGGCATGATCCCTTATCGCGACCTCCGTCGCATCATCCGCGAGAGCTCGCCGACCAGCCCCGAAGGGCGCGAGATGCGCGGCGAGTTCTGGCGCCGTTACGCCATCGCTTTCGCCCCTCTGATCTTCGTTTACCTCGGAATGGGCTTCGGCACGGTGCGTACCCGCGCGGTTCGGGCCGGCGCGGCCCTGGTCGCATTCATCACGCTTCTCGTTTATTGGACGCTGCTCTCGGCGGCCAGCATGGCGATCCATCGCGGCGTCCTGCCGCCGATCATCGCGATGTGGATTCCCAACCTCGTGGTGCTGATGGCGGCGGCGTTCTCATTTCAGCGTGCCCGCTGGTGATCCAGGCGCCTGCCGGTGAGCCGCGCGACCACAGGAATTGGCCGCGGCGCCGATGAGACAGAATGCCCCTTTCCGCTCCAGATGCGGCTTGCGAGTTACACAGACTCGGTGCAATCGGCAGAACTCCTGTACAGGAGCGACAAAACGCTGACGCAATTTTCACAATTCCTTGAAAAACCGCTCCACGCGGGCTTTTGTGGATAACTTTGTAGAAAGATGTGCAAAATGAAATATATAAGGAAACATATTTAATAGTATCCATCAGTTATCTGATGTGGATAACTCGCATATTTGCGTGGATAACTTATGGGGATGGCGACGGCGTTGGTGACGCGCTCGCTGAAAGAGGACGAGGACGAGTGGAGAGCGAACGCTCGCCAGGGAACGGTTCCGGTGTAATTTCAGAAAGTTGCGAAGGAATAAACAAGGTTGAATCACTCTGACGCAGAGCGAGGCTCTTGCTCTGCGTCAAAGATCGATATCCCTGATTGTTGTAGTTGTAAACCAGCGCTTCGGGATGGGCAGTTTGAAAGATGATATTGCGTTCCGCACGCAGCACGAGAATCCTGTCCTTCCGGAGCACGAAAACCATCATCGGGCGCTCATCCGCGCGGTATCGCACCCAGACTGATTCCAATGCCTTGAACAAAACCTTGTGCTTGATCTGGGCCGGCTTCAGACCCACGCCGGAGTTCAAGGGATCCGCAATGGTCGGAGAAGGCGAAGGCGTGGCCAAGGCGGCCTCGGAGGGCTCCGGAACCGGCGCCGCCGGCGAAAACGAGGGTGAAGGCAGCGGCACAGCCACCGGTGCGGGAGAAGCCACGGGTGAAGCGATCGGAGGCGCCACGAAGGGGGCCGCGAGCGGCTGCACCGTCGGCGTGGGTGATGGGACAGCCGAGGAAAGGGGCGACGGCGCGGGCGACGGCGAAGGATGCGCCGACTGCTGTGAACGCAGCTTCTCGACGTGACTTCCGCGATGCTTGCGCAAGCCCGGCTTGAGCAGGATGACGATGATGCCGAGCACGGCGAGCACCACCATGACGATTCCGAGGACGGTTCGGCTCTGCTCGCCTTCGCGCTTCTCGAAGGCGTAGCCGCTGTGGCCGGCATCCCGGTTGGGCCGGTCATGGGAGCGCTGCTCGATGAATTCGTTGAAACGCGTCAGCACCTCGCGCGGATCGATCCCGATGAACCGCGAATAGGAGGTCACGAAGCCTCGCACGAATGGCTTGGCGGGCAGCTCGCCGTATTTGTCCGATTCCAACGCGTGCAGCTGCTTGACGCCGATCTTCGTGGCCGAGGCGACCTGCTCGATGGTCATTCCCCGTTTTTCCCGCTCCTGCCTCAGAAACTCTCCCAGGGTCAGATCCGAGTCGCTGGCCATGTCAGGGGAGATTCTGCAGGTGGGCGATCGCCTGCGCGGAGTAGGGGGTGGATGGGAAGAGCTGCTGGATCTCCAGGAATTTCTTGCGCGCCTTTTCGTTCTCCCTCAGCTTCTCGTACGCGAGGGCAAGCGCCACATGCGCGTCGCCGAAGCCCGCGCAGACGTTCTTCGAGGCCATTTCGTAATCATGGATCGCGTCGGTGGGGCGGGATTCCCGGAGATTCAGATGGCCGCGGTAATAGTAAGCGACGCACGCCGAGGTGCGCGCGCTCTGGATCGCGCGATCGAGATGGAGGCGTGACTGCGAGAGCTCGCCTTTGCGGTAGTGGATGATCCCGATGCTCGTCAGCGGCTTGAACGACTCGCGGTAAAGCGGATCCTTCGCGGCTTTGCGCAGGTAAGGCAAAGCCTCGTCATTGCGTCCGTGGTCCATCAGCAACTTCCCCAACGTGCTGTTGGCCTCCGAAAGCCCGGGTTTCATCGCGACCGCGCGCCGGGCCTCGTCGAGCGCCGCCTGCGCTTCGCCTTTGGCATGATACGCGAGCGCGAGCCCGTGACGGAGCTCCGCCGAATCCAGGCCGAGCCGCCGCGCTTCGAAAAGGTTCTCGAGCGCTCCGGTGGGATCGCCTTCGAGCAGCGCCGTGCTGCCCATCTGAAGAAATAGCTGCGCGCGTTCCGCGGGCGTCTGATCGGCCTTGGACTTGGGCGCGCTGGCACACCCCGGAAGAGCCGCGCAAAGGCAGCCGGCGAGCACGAACGCGAAGATTCTCCGGGACGGTGAAGCGAGGAACATGACTCTCTATCAGGTTAAAAGGCAACCGTCCCGGTGTCAAAGATCAAAGCGTCAGAATCGCGACGGATTCCACGTGGGGAGTCTGCGGAAAGAGATCCAGGACGGCACAGGCCTCCAGGCGCCAGGCCCGGCCCAGAAACCGCGATACGTCCCTGGCCCAGGCATCCGGATCGCATCCGACCAGGACGAGTCGTCGCGCGCCGATCCGCGACAGGCTGTCGGCGATCCCGTTGAAATCTCCTCCCAGACCTTCACGAGGCGGGTCGAGGATCGCGGAGACCTCGCCGGTGGCTGCCCAATTCCGATCCTGATCCCGCGCGAGCCAGCGGGCCACGGGCGAAGCATGGAAGTGGTAATTGGCCGGCGTGCCTTCGGGACGCGTCCGCGGAACCGAGAGATCCACGCAATGGACCTCGGAAAACCGGTCCGCTATGGGCAGGCTCAGGTTGCCGGCGCCGCCGAATAGGTCCAGCAGGACGCCACCTCGCAGGGTACGACCGACGGTCTCGCGCAGCTTCTCGTTCTGCGCGTCGTGGACCTGGCGGAATCCCGCGGCCGCGTGCCGCGCGTTCCACGCATGACGGGTGCTGCCGTCGGGCAGCACCTCGACCTCGACCTTATAAGGCTTGGCCAAAGCGGCGCCCTCGTGGCGAAGGGCGCTCCAGGCCTCGTTGATTTCGGGGCGCGCGATATCGCACCGGTCGAGCGGCACGATCTGATGGCTGCGGGCCGCGTAAAAACCGAGTTCGTTCTTGAATCCGCGCAGCTGTACGCGGTTTCGATACTCCCAGACCTGTCCGGCGGGAAACTCCTCGAAGAGGGCGGGAAGGGCGACCCCGACCCGAGCGAGCGCGTGCTTCGCTCCCCTCGCCTTCGTCTGCCATTGAAGCTCATAGGGAAGATGCTGCCATTGGCAGCCTCCGCACCTTCGGAACGCCGGGCACTTCGGAGTCACCCGTGCCGGCGAAGGCTCGAGCACCTCCAATAGCTCCGCCTGGGCGTAGCGTTTATCCGCCTCGACGATCCGCGCTCGCACGCGATCGCCCGGGGCGGTGAACGGAATGAATACCACGCGGCCGGATTCCTCCCGAGCCACGCCGGCACCTCCGCGCGCGAGATCCGTGACCTGGAGAATGAGGATTTCAGAGCCCTGTGTCATAGCTCCTCTATGAATAAGTTGAACAAAAAAGTCAATTCCACCCTTCCTCCTTGCCCTCGCTTCTCCCCTTCTGCTAACTTGCCCGGGATCATCAACGACCAACGAGCTTTCACCCGATGTCAAAAAATATTAGGAATTTCTGCATCATCGCGCACATCGACCATGGCAAGTCCACCTTGGCCGATCGCCTCCTCGAGCGCACCGGAACGGTCACTGCGCGGGAGATGGAGGCGCAGTATCTCGATAACATGGATATCGAGCGCGAACGCGGGATCACCATCAAAGCGCAAAGCGTCCGTCTGAATTACAAAGCCAAGGACGGGCAGCAGTACATCCTCAATCTCATCGACACCCCGGGCCACGTCGATTTCACCTACGAAGTCTCGCGCTCGCTTGCCGCCTGTGAGGGAGCCATTCTGGTCGTCGACGCCTCGCAGGGAGTCGAGGCGCAGACGCTGGCGAACGTCTTCATGGCGCTCGACGGCAATCTCGCGGTGTTTCCGGTCGTGAACAAGATCGACCTCCCGTCGGCCGACCCCCAGCGCGTGCTCAAGGAGGTCGACGAGATGATCGGTCTGGTCGACACCTCGCACACCGTGATGGCGAGCGCCAAGTCCGGCATCGGCATCGATGAGGTCCTTGAGGCGGTGGTCAAGCACTTCCCTTCCCCGAAGGATGCCGACAACGATCCTCTGCGCGCGCTGATCTTCGACAGCTGGTACGACTCCTACCAGGGCGTGATCGCGCTCTGCCGGGTCTTCGAAGGCCAGATCCGCAAAGGCACGAAGATCCGCCTGCATCACGTGGGCAAGGAGTTCGAGGTCCAGCGGGTGGGCACTTTCTCGCCGAAGTTCACCGACGTGAACGAGATCCGCAGCGGCGAGGTGGGTGCCATCGTCTGCGGCATCAAGGACGTGCGCGACATGAAGGTCGGCGACACGATCATGGATGCCGGCAATCTGGCCCGCGAGCCGCTGGGAGGCTTCAAAGAGGCCAAACCCATGGTCTTTTCTGGGATTTATCCCATCGACGCCAACGAGTACAACGATCTCAAGGAGGCGCTCGAGAAGCTCCGCCTGAACGACTCCTCGATCACCTACGAGCCCGAGACCTCGAACGCGCTGGGCTTCGGCTTCCGCTGCGGCTTCCTGGGATTGCTCCACATGGACGTCGTTCAGGAACGGCTCGAGCGGGAATACAATCTCAACCTCATCACCACCGCGCCGTCGTGCATTTACCACGTGGTCAAGACCAACGGCGAGGAGCTCTGGGTCGACAATCCGTCGAAGCTCCCGGACCAGACCCAGATCCAGGTCATCGAGGAGCCCTACATCAAGCTTTCGATCCACATGCCCGCCGAGTACGTGGGCTCGGTCATGGCCCTCTGCAATGATCGGCGGGGCGTGCAGATCAAGCTCGATTATCTCACGAGCGATCGCGTCTCCCTGGTCTACGACATGCCGCTCAACGAGATGGTCTTCGATTTCTACGACCGGCTCAAGAGCACGACCAAAGGCTATGCCTCGATGGATTACGAGCTCTCGGAATACCGGCCCTCCAGCCTGGTCAAGCTCGACATCCTCATCAACGGCGAGCCGGTGGACGCGCTCTCGCTCATCATCCACCGCGACAAGGCCGCCTATCGCGGACGCGAGCTCGCCAAGAAGATGAAGGAGCTCATCGATCGCCAGATGTTCGAAGTCGCCATCCAGGCGGCGATCGGCTCGAAGGTCATCGCGCGAGAAAATCTCTCGGCGCTCCGCAAGAACGTCACAGCGAAGTGCTATGGCGGCGACATCACCCGCAAGCGCAAGCTGCTCGAGAAGCAGAAAGAGGGCAAGAAACGGATGAAGCAGATCGGCACGGTCGAGATCCCGCAAGAGGCCTTCCTGGCGGTGCTGAAGGTCGACTGAGATGGCGGCGAAGAACGGCGCGATCCGAGATTACGCCTGGGCGATCGGGATCGCCGTCGTGGCGGCCCTCCTGATCCGCGCGTTCGTGATCGAGGCCTACCGGATCCCGACCGAGGCGATGAAGCCCACGCTGCAACCGGGCGACACGATCTTCGTCGCGAAATGGCCCTTCGGAATCCGGCGGCGCGCGCCCGTCCGCGGGGAGGTCGTCCTCATCTCCGACAGGGCGAGCGCGCGGGATTACCTCCGGCGCATCGTAGGCTTGCCTGGCGATCTGATCGAGCTCAAGAAAGGCCGCCTTCTCGTCAATGGCGCCCCCGCCGAGGTGAAAATCGATTCCGAGCTCGGAACCGACTGCGGCGTCGAGACGTTGCCCGGGGGAAAGAGCCACGGGCTCTGCTGGAATTCCGCCGCGCTTCCGGAGACGAAGGCGCCCCAGCGCGTGCCGCCGGACTCGGTTTTCGCGATCAGCGATTTGCGTTCCGACGCGGGTACGGCCCCGAGCTGGGGGATTTTCCCGATTTCCGTGATCAAGGGCAGCGCGCTCTGGATCTGGCTCTCGATCGAGCCCGGCAAGCCCGCCGGCACGGGTCCCCGGCTCCGGAAAGCGCGGATGTTTCGGAGGATCGAATGATGCGCAAGCTCCAGCACCTGGTGGCCGCGGCGGACCTGGATGCCGCCCAGATCGGATATCTCCTCGGCGTGGCCCGGACTTTCTCGCCTTATGTCCAGCGCGGCGAGACCATTCCGCTGCTGCAGGGGAAGACGGTCGTGAACCTGTTTTTCGAGAACTCGACACGGACGCGCACCTCCTTTGAGGTCGCGACCCGGCGGCTGGGCGGCGCCACGACGAATTTCGCCGCCTCGACCTCGAGCGTGCAGAAAGGCGAGACGCTGGTCGACACGGCCCGCAACATCGTGGCGATGGGCCCGCATTGCATCGTGGTCCGGCATGCATCGGCCGGGAGCCCTTCCATCCTGGCCCGCGCGCTCACGATTCCCGTCGTGAATGCGGGAGACGGCTTCCACGAACATCCCACGCAGGCGCTGCTCGACGCCTATACGATCCAGGAGACGCTGAAATCGGTCGAGGGCAAACGTATCGTCATCTTCGGCGACATCGCCCACAGCCGCGTGGCACGCTCCAACATCCACATCCTCAAGAAGCTCGGCGCCTCGATCGCGGTGTGCGGGCCGCCGACGCTCCTGCCGCCGAAGCCCGATGCCCTGGGCGTGGACCACGCCTACCGCCTCGAGGAGCTGCTCCCCGACGCGGATGTCGTGATGGCGCTGCGGGTACAGCTCGAGCGCCAGAACCGTATGCAGATCCCGTCGGCCAACGAGTACGCGCGCTTCTGGGGCCTGGATCGCGAGAAAGCCAAGCTCCTGAAGAAGGACGCCATCATCCTGCATCCCGGGCCGATCAACCGCGGAGTGGAGCTCGACACCGAGGTCGCCGACGGGCCCCGCTCGGTGATCCTGCACCAGGTTTTCAACGGCGTGCTCGTGCGCATGGCCGTGCTCGCCGCCGTCTGCAATCCGGAAGGTCTGGCCGAATGGCTCGACCGGGGAGGCCATCGTGTCTGAAGCGCTACTCATCCAAGGCGGCAGGATCATCGACCCATCGAGGGACCTCGACGTCCCAGGCGACGTGCTGGTCGAGAACGGCCGGATCTCGGCGATCGACGCGCCCGGAAAGATCCCGGCCTCCCGCGCGGCCCGACTGCTCGACGCCCGCGGCGCCTGGGTGCTGCCCGGTTTGCTGGACATTCACGTCCATCTGCGCGAACCGGGACTCGAGTACAAGGAAACCATCGAAACCGGGACACGTGCGGCGGTCGCCGGCGGCTTCACCTCGGTCGCATGCATGGCCAATACCCAGCCGGTCAACGATACGCCTTACGTGACCGCGTTCATCCGCGAGAAGGCCAAAGCCGTCGCCCCCTGCCGGGTCTTTCCCGTGGGCGCGGTGACCAAGGGGCTCAAGGGCGAGGAGCTCGCCGAGATCGGCGGGATGGTCGCCGAAGGCGCGAAAGCCATCAGCGACGACGGCATGCCGGTCATGAACTCCTATCTGATGCGCAA
The DNA here is from genome assembly GCA_023701205.1 of Oligoflexia bacterium. Lineage (GTDB taxonomy): Bacteria > Bdellovibrionota > UBA1018 > UBA1018 > UBA1018 > JAMPXJ01. The sequence goes on along the minus strand of JAMPXJ010000007.1, from coordinate 131,816 downwards.
GGCGATGGATTACGCCAAGGCTTTCGGCGTGCCCATCATCAGCCATGCCGAGGACGCCTGTCTCGTCGGCCAGGGAGTGATGAACGAAGGACCGCTCTCCAACGAGCTCGGCTTGCGCGGCAACCCGGCCGCGGCCGAGGAGATCCTCGTCGCGCGCGAGATCGCGCTCTGCCGCCTGACCCGCTGTCCCGTGCACATCGCGCACATCTCGACCGCGCTCGCGCTCGAGCATCTCCGCCGGGCCAAGGAGGAAGGATTGCCGGTCACGGCCGAAGCCTCGCCTCATCACCTCACGCTGACCGAGGAATGCATCCGGCATTACGATACCCATTACAAGATGGCTCCGCCCCTTCGGGGCGAGCGCGACGTCGAGGCGCTGCGGGATGCCCTTGCCTCGGGCCTCGTCGATCTCATCGCCACCGACCACGCCCCCCACGGCGAGATCGACAAGCGCGTGGAATTCGACCAGGCGGCCAATGGGATCATCGGGCTGCAGACGGCCGTCCCGGTCACGCTCGAGCTCGTCCATCAGGGAGTGCTTTCGGCAAGGCGCTGGGTGGAATCCTTGACCAGCGCGCCCGCGCGGCTGCTCGGGCTCCCTTACGGGACCTTGCAGCCGGGGCGCGAGGCCGATATCACTGTCCTGGACCCGGAGCAGAGCTGGATTTTCAGCGAGGATCGAGTCGTGTCAAAGAGCCGCAATTCCCCTTATCTCGGCGCGCGGCTCAGAGGCCGGATCAAAGCCACGGTGGTGGCGGGAAAAATCGTCTATGAGTGAGCACAACGGAGTACTGGTACTGGAGGACGGGAGCGAGTTCCCGGGCCTGCTCTTCGGCGCCCCCGTCTCGGCCGCGACCATCCGCGCGACCTCCGCGGAAAAAAAGCGGGATGCCGGCTATGGCGAAGCCGTTTTCAATACTTCGCTGACTGGCTACCAGGAGATCCTGACCGATCCCTCCTATTACGGCCAGATCGTGTGCATGACCGCCGCGCACATCGGCAATACCGGCGTGAACGGCGAGGACGCCGAAAGCGCGCGTGCCTGGTGCGCCGGCTTCGTTGTCCACGAGCGTTGCGACCGCGCATCGAACTGGCGCAGCGAGGGCGAGCTCGACGCCTATCTGCGAGAGCATGGAATCCCGGGGCTTTCGGACGTCGACACGCGCGCCCTGACCCTGCACCTGCGTTCCCGCGGCGTTTCCCGGGGAGTGATCCTGCCCGCCTCGGAAAAGCAGCACGCGCGGGCGCTGCTCGAGGAGCTGCCCGGCTTCGAAGGACGCGATCTGATCGGGGAAGTCACCGCGCGCGAGCCCTACCCGTGGAAAAAACCCGCGACTGCCCGCTTCCGGGTCGTCGCGATGGACTTCGGCATCAAGTGGAATCTCCTGCGCAGCCTCGAGCGGCTCGACTGCGCCGTCGAGGTCGTTCCCGCGCGCACGCCCGCCGCGGAAATCCTCGCCCGCAAGCCCGATGGCGTCTTTCTTTCCAACGGTCCGGGCGATCCTTCAGCGGCCCCCTATGCGGCCGATACCGTGCAGCAGCTGATCGGGCAGGTACCGATCTTCGGAGTCTGCATGGGACATCAGATTCTGGCGCTCGCCTCGGGCGCTCGCACCTATAAGCTCAAGTTCGGGCATCGCGGCGGCAACCAGCCCGTCATCGATCGCGGGACTGGTCACGTGGAGATCAGCTCCCATAACCATGGTTACGCCGTGGACGGCACTTCGCTGCCCGATTGCATCGAGGTGACCCATCTCAACCTGAACGACCGGACCATCGAAGGCATGGCCCTGAAGGGGAAGGACGCTTTTTCAGTCCAGTACCATCCGGAAGCCTGTCCGGGACCTCATGATTCCATGGCGCTTTTCGATCGCTTCATCGCGCTCATGCAAAAAGGACCTCGAAATAATACCCGTTAAGGCTTAACCTTCTGGAAGCACATGTATCAGAAGTATCTTGAGCCCATCATCGAAGAGTTCACGACCGGCGAATATTACCGAGAGGTGTACAACGCCAAGCAGGAATATTTCGAGAAATCCGGCGTCGTCTACGAGGATGACGGCGAGTTCGAGCAGCGGATGTGCATCTTCATGGACTGGTACCTGTTTGACCGGGACCTGCCGGGCGTGGACCTGCCGCCGATCAAGTATTACTTCCGTCAGAACAAGGATCGTTTCTCGAGCGAGGAGCTCAACATCTACCGGGACTTCTGCTCCACCATCCATTCGGTGTTCCGCCTCAAGCGGACCACCTGGAGCGGCAACGGCTTCGTGGTACTGGACCTCTTCTCCAACAAGACCTACACGGTGACGGATGCGGAGATCACGCGCGGCTTTACGCGCGGGGATATTTTCGAGGCCCGAATCATCCCCTTCAAGGGCAGCTATGAGTTCTCACGCGGCTTCTGCTTTCATCCGGCTGAGATGGAATCTTTCATCCTGGCGGAGATCAAAAAGGTGCGGTTCCAGGACAAGACCCGCCAGACGAAGCTGATTTTGCAGCTTGCGGCAATGAAACTGAAACATCTTCGGTTTCAACACATAGACATCCGCCACATCTATACTTTTGACTCGAAATTCTGACCGCCCGCTTCCTGCTGCAAAATTCACCACTGTCTCAAACTGCTACAAGTCTTTGAAATTTAAGATTTTTTGTTGCTCAATGTCCCTTTTGGGTTCTTAATAAAAGCAGATGCACAAGGCATCTCTTTGAAACTCAGGGACCCTGGTCCCAAAACATTGGAGACTGAAAATGAAGAAACTCGTTATCGTTCTCGCCGCCCTTTTCGCCATGACCGCCTTCGCCGAAGAGCAGACCGCCGCCCCCGCGACGACCGAAGCCGCCGCCCCGGCCGCGACCGAGCAGGCTCCTGCTGCCGACCACAAAGACCACAAGGACATGAAGAAGACCAAGAAAGCCAAAAAAGCCAAAGCCAAGAAAGAAGAGAAGAAGGAAGAAGCTCCGGCCGCCAAGACCGAGTAAGCTCTCCGCTTCTTTTTGAGAAAGAAAAACCCCTGATTGCCGCTCGGCAGTCGGGGGTTTTTTTTAATCTGCCCATCAGTTAGTCTTCCTCCATGCCTCCCCGCAAGATACTGGCCATCAAGCTCCGGGCCCTCGGAGACACCATCCTGCTCACCGCACCTCTTTCGGAGCTGCAACGGGCCTATCCCGATGCCGAGATCCACGTGGCGGTCACCTCCCGGTGGGCTCCGCTTCTCGAAGGTCACCCGGCGATCCACCGGATCTGGCCTTATGATCGCCATACGGAGCGCTCGGCCCGGGCGAAGGCCGTGGCCGCCCTCGCGCTAAAGCTCCGCAAGGAGAACTTCGACTGCGCGGTGAACTTCCATGCGAGCCCCTCGAGCGCGACCCTGGCTTACGCCACGGGGGCGAAGATCCGCTCGGTTCATTTCCATGGGCACAAGGACAAGAACCGCTTCTCGACCGTGACGGTGCCGGGCAAAGGCGAGCTCAAGCCCGCGATCGAACGCGACATGGATGCCTTGCGCGCTCTGGGCCTGCAGATCCCGCCGGGCAGGCTTCCGAAAATCCATCTTTCCTCCGAGGAGCTTCAGCAGGCGGGCAAATGGCTGCGCAAAGCGGGGCTCCACGAACCGATCCTCGCGCTCGGCCTGAGCGCGAGCCGGCCGACCAAGAGCTGGCCGCCGGACCGCTTCGCCTCGCTGGCGATCAACTGGTGCCGTACGGAGAACGGAAGCGTTTTCGTGGCCACCGGCGCCGATGACGATGCGGCGCTCAATGCGTTCCTGGACGCGGTGGACGACCGGATCGTCGCCTACATCCCCAACCGCGATCAGCGCGCGGAGGTGCGTACCCGGATCGTCGTCGAGCGCGAGCTGCCGCTGAGGCGCCTGGCCGCCATCCTGAGCCACGCCGCGGTTTTCGCCGGGAACGATTCAGGCCCCAAGCACCTCGCCGTCGCGGCGGGCATTCCCACGGTGACCCTTTTCGGTCCGGAGCATCCCGCCGAATGGCACCCGTACCCCACGGACCGGCATCCTTATTTTTTCCTTGAAGACCTGCGCTGCAGGCGAGATGCAATGCCAGGAATGCCCCCCTGGTGCGGCCTGCCCGTCTGCAAGGACGAGCACCATCGCTGCATGCGCGAGATCGGCGTGGATGCCGTGCTGAGCGCCTGCCGCCAGGCCGCCTCCCAGCCGCGGTAAGGCATGCAAGAGACACGAATCATGAGCCCCCTTCCGGTCACTGCCGCGATCATCACGAAGAACGAGGAGCGCCACATCGGCCGCTGCCTGCAGTCGCTGCTCTGGGCCGACGAGATCCTCGTCATCGACGCCGAAAGCGAGGACCGCACCGCGGAGATCTGCCGCGACGCCGCCGCGCCTTGGGCCGGAAAGCTACGGTTTCTCACGCGCGCGTGGACGGGCTTCCGCGACCAGCGCAACCATGCGCTCGAGCAGTCCCGCAATGACTGGCTCCTGGTCATCGACGCGGACGAGAAATGCAGCGACGAGCTCGCGGCGCGCCTCCAGAGCCTTTTGGCCGCCCCTGAAGGGCCGCCCTGCCGGGCCTACAAGGTTCGACGGACCGAGTATTTCCTCGGCAAGCCCATCCATCACGGAATCTGGAACCCGAGCTATCAGGACCGCTTCTTTCATCGCTCGGGCGTGCGCTACGTGAACGAGATCCACGAATACCCTGTTTTTCAAGTTTCGCCGCAGCTCATTCACGAGCCTTTGATCCACTCGCCGGATTTCCATCCCGAGCACTTCCTGTACAAGATGAACAAGTACACGACGATCGAGGCGCGAGACCGGATCCGCCAGGGTCAGCGTACCAATCCGTTCCGCATGCTGTTCGCCTTCCCCGCCATGTTTCTCAAAAACTACTTTTATTACGGTGCCTGCAAGGACGGGATGCATGGCTTCGTCATCTCCATCCTCGAAGGCGTATCCCGCGCGGTCCGCCACGTGAAGATGTGGCAGCTCAGCCGCACCTCCGAGGTCCTGGCCGAGACCCTCGGGGAGAAGGGCCGAAAATGACCTCGAAACCGAGACTCTCCGGCTTCACGCTCGTGCGCAACGGGGAGAAGTTCCAGTACCCCTACCTCGAATCGCTGCGCTCGCTGCTGCCGCTGGTCGACGAGCTCGTGATCAACGTCGGGCGGGGCGAGGACGAGACGCTCGGACGCGTGCAGGAGTTCGCGCGCGCGGAGGGCCAGGGCAAGGTCGTGCTCTTCGAATCCGACTGGCCGCTCGATGATCCCGAAAAGCGCAAAGGCGGCCTGATCCTCTCGGAGCAGACCAATCTCGCGCTCGAGCGCTGCACCGGGGACTGGTGCTTCTATCTCCAGGCCGATGAGGTACTCCACGAGGAGGATGCCCCGCGGTTCCGCCAGGCGCTCGAGAGAGCGCACGGCGATCCGGCGATCGAAGGGCTGCTTTTCGATTACGTTCATTTTTACGGATCGTTCGATGTCGTGCAGGTGACCCGGAGTGCCTATCGCCGCGAGGTGCGCGTCGTGCGCCGCGCCTCCGGCGCCCGGAGCGTGGGTGACGCCCAGAGCTTTCGCAAGGGGGATGGCTCCAAGCTGCGCGTCGCGCGCGCGCAGGCACGCGTCTTCCATTATGGCTGGGTTCGCCCGCCCGAGGCCATGAAGGAGAAGACCTTCTTCATGGACCAGCTCTATCATGGCAAGCCCGACGCGCGGGACGCCGCGACCGGCACTCCCCATACGGGCGAGAATTACCGCTACAAGCGCATCTGGGGACTCCGTCCATTCCGCGGTTCCCATCCGAGAGTCATGGGACAACGGATCGCGAGCCAGGGCTGGAGCTGGGACCTGGCGAACTCGCCGTTCGTCTGGAGCTGGCGCGACGCCAAGAAGATCGTGCTGGATCTTTTCGAACGTGCGACGGGAATCCGGCTTTTCGAGTATCGGAGCTACCGCCTGCATGAGTGAGCACCCGCCCCAGGCATCGCTGCTGGTCACGACGTACGAGCTGCCCCGTCATCTCGAGCTCGTCTGCGCGGCGCTCGAGCGCCAGTCGACCCATGACTTCGAGGTCATCTTCTGCGACGACGGTTCCGGCGCCGAAACCGCGGGAATCATCCGCGCGTTCCAATCCAAGGTTCCTTTCCGCGTGAAGCACGTCTGGCAGGAGCATCAGGGTTTCCGCAAATGCCGCATCCTGAACGAGGGGCTTCGGCAGGCGCGCGCTCCCGTCTTCATCTTCCTGGACGGCGACTGCATTCCCCATCGCGATTACCTCCGCGATCACCTCGAGCAGCAGGAGCCCGGCCGTTATCTGGCCGGACGGCGCGTGGAGCTCGGTGAGCGCTTCAGCGAGTGGCTTACGCCGGAGCGCGTGCGCGCGGGATTCTTCGACCGCCCGCGGCTCCGTTTCCTGAAGAGCGTCCTTTCAGGCGACAGCGGTTACTTCCAGAGGACGATCCGCTTTTCCTGGGAGCCGTTGCGCCGCGCCCTGAAGATGGATCGCGTCGCGGACCTCAAGGGCTGCAACTATTCGGTCCCTCGCTCCGCGCTCGAAGCCCTGAACGGGTTCGACGAGGCTTATGAAGGTTACGGGCGCGAGGACACGGACATCGAGCTTCGGCTGCAGAATCTCGGGCTTCGCATCAAGTCGATGAAAGGGCTCGCGCTCCAGTACCACGTCTGGCATCCCCGCCGCGAGTTCACGCCCGCCAATGACGCCCGCCTCCAGGAGCTCAAAAGCAGCGGACGGGTTCGCTGCGAAAAAGGCTGGCAAACCGTCCCGGGCTGAAATTTGCACCTCTCCCGCTCCAAAGAGGCGCCTATGAATTTCGCTCGTCATTCCTGCTGGATCCTTTTGGCTTTCACCGCCTGCTCGACCGGAAAGGTGGCGACGGAGCCGCTCGGCGGGACCGACCCGACCAGCGAGATCCAACAGCTCGAGGAGCGACTGAGCGCGTCCAAGCAGCAGGAAAAGATCTCTCTTCTGGCGCCAGAAGCAACGAGAAGGACCGGACAGTCGCTCGAACGGGCGCGAGATCTCCATGCGCGGGGCGCGAACAACGATCGCATCCTCGAGGAAACCGCCAGAGCGAGCCGGGAGCTCGAACAGGCGCGAAAGGCGGCCGCGACCTCGGGCACCCTGCTCTCCGAGGTGATCGCGGCCCGCACCGAGGCCGTTAACGCGAACGCCTCGCGGGCGTTCCGGACGGACTTCAACGAGACGGACGCTCGCCTGCTTGAAGCGACGCGAGCAGCCGAAGAAGGAAACTTGCGGGTCGCCCAGGAAAGCCGGCCCGACCTCCTGAAGGACTATCGCGAGCTTTCGGTGAAGGGCCTGCGGGAAACCCACTTCGGCGAGAGCCGGCGCCTCATCGAGCGCGCGAAAGCCGAAGGCGCCGAGAAATGGGCTCCCAAGACCCTCGCCAGTGCCGAAGCCAAGCTCCAGGAGGGCGACCAGCTGATCGCCCGCTCCCCCGAGGATACTCATGCGCTGCAGCGGGCGAGCAGCGAGGCTCGATCCGGGGCGGAGCTCCTGCTGAAAGTCACGCGTGCGAGCCGTTCCGCGCAGAAAGGCCGGACCGAGGACATGGTCGTGGCGCTCGAAAAGCAGCGCATGGAGTCGGCTCAGCTCGGCCAGGAAGCCGAACAGCAGAAACAGCGGATTTCCGAGCTTCAGAAGGAGCAGCAGGCCAACGCGCGTTACCGCCAGGTGCGCGAGCTCTTCTCGGAAGAGGAGGCCGAGGTGCTCCGCCGCGACGGTGAGCTGATCATCCGGCTGAAGGGACTCCAGTTCCCGAGCGCCCGGGCGACGATCCCGTCCAAGAACTTCCCGCTCCTCCGCAAGCTCGAGCAGGCGCTCGCTCTCTTCCCCGACGCGCGCGAGGTGACGATCGAAGGCCATACCGACTCGAAGGGTTCCAAAGCGAAGAACGAGGCCCTTTCCGAGAAAAGGGCGAACTCCGTGAAGGAGTTCCTCGCCTCCTCGGAGACGATCCCCCAGACGGAACTGAAGGTCGAAGGCAAGGGCTTCAGCGAGCCCATCGCCTCGAATCGGACCCGCGAAGGCCGCAAGCAGAATCGCAGGGTCGACGTGGTGCTTCTCACCGAGACCGGCTGATCAACAAAGCGAGCGGAGCCGTCCGTTCGGGCTCGATCAGCCCGCCTGATCAGGCCGAAGGCCCGCGCCGCCCCACACCGAAGTAGGTGAAACCCAGCTCCCGGATCGCGGTCGGATTGTAAACGTTGCGACCGTCGAAAATCACGGGTTGCTTGAGCGCCTTCCTGATCCGGGCGAAGTCCGGGTGACGGAACTCGTTCCACTCCGTCACCACAAGCAGCGCGTCCGCACCCTCGATCGCCTCGTAAGCGTTGGGGCAGGTGCGCGCGCCGTTTCCAAGGAGCTTGGCGGCGTTTTCCTCGGCTACCGGATCGTAGGCCTTCACGTTCGCACCCGCGGCGAGCAGCTCCTCGATGATCGCGAGCGAGGGCGCCTCGCGCATGTCGTCGGTATTGGGCTTGAATGCGAGTCCCCACACGCCGAAAGTCTTTCCGCGCAGATCACGACCGAAGTGCGCCTTCACCTTCTCGGCGAGCGAACGCTTCTGCCGGGCATTGGCGTGCTCCGCCGCCGCCACGATCCCGAGCGGGACGTCGAGCTTCGCGGCGGTCGCCAGGAGCGCCTGGACATCCTTCGGAAAGCAGGACCCGCCATACCCCACGCCCGCATACAGGAAGTGCTTGCCGATGCGCGCGTCGGTCGTCATCCCGCGACGCACGTCTTCGATATCGCCCTGGACCTTCTCGCAAAGAGCCGAAAGCTCGTTCATGAAGCTGATGCGCGCGGCGAGGAAGGAGTTGCAGGCGTACTTCGTGATCTCGGCGGAGACTGGATCCATCCACAGCACGGGATTGCCCTGCCGGACGAACGGCGCGTAGAGCTCGGCCATCTTGTCGTAGACTTCCTTCTTCCGGGTACCGATCACGACACGGTCAGGCTTGAGGAAATCGTCGACCGCGGTGCCCTCTTTCAGGAATTCGGGATTGCTGACGACGTCGAACGGCTGGCTCGTGTGCGCCGCGATCCAGTCGGCCACCATCCGATGGGAGCCGATCGGAACCGTGGACTTGTTCACGATGAGCTTGTAGCCGTTCATCGCGCGCCCGATCTCCTCCGCGGCGCCCTTCACGTAACGCATGTCAGGCTCACCGGTCGCCGAGGGCGGGGTTCCCACGGCCATGAAGACGATCTCGCTGGCCGCTACGGCTTCCTCCGCCGAGGTGCCGAAGAGCAGCCTCCCTTCGGCCGCGCCACGCTTGACGAGCACGTCGAGTCCCGGCTCGAAGATCGGGATAACGCCTTTTCTGAGCGCCTCGATCTTGGCAGGATCCTTATCCACGCAATAGACGGTGTTGCCCGTATCGGCAAAACACGCCCCCGCGACCAAACCGACGTACCCCGTTCCAATCACCGCAATTTTCATTTGTACGCTCCGGGAACCCTTTATACACTCCGGGAACACTGACGAAAACCAGTGGATTTATGCCGCTTTCTTCGTTAACCCTGATGGAAACTATGGCACAGTTGCCGCTTTCCGTAACGATCATTACGCTCAACGAGGAAGAAAACATCGGCCGCGCCATCCGAAGCGTGAGCTTCGCCGACGAGGTGGTGGTCGTCGATTCGGGCAGCCAGGACCAGACCGTGGAGATCGCTCGCGGCCTCGGCGCCCGGGTCATCCACAATCCCTGGCCCGGATACGGGGCGCAGAAGAACTTCGCCCAGAGAAACGCCCGCAACGACTGGATCCTCAACCTGGATGCCGATGAGGAAGTCCCGCCCGAGCTGGCTGCCGAGCTCGCTGCGGCCCTGCGGGACGCTCTTCAAACCGGCCGTCCCAGGGGCTTTTCGATGCCCCGCAAGACTTTTTATCTCGGCCGATGGATCCGTCACGGCGGCTGGTATCCGAACCTGCTTTGCCGGCTCTCCGATCGGCGCTTCGCCTCCTGGTCCGAGCCCCGGGTCCATGAGTCCCTTGTGGTGCAGGGGGAAACGGCGGTACTCCGCAATCCGTTGCACCACCACTCCTTCGGCAGCATCCGGGACCAGGTTCTCACCAACCTGCGATTCGCCCAGCTGGGTTCCGAGGAGCTCACCCGCCGGGGGGGCCGGCCGGGAATCCTGCGTCTGCTGCTGAAACCACCGGGCAAATTTGTCGAGACATACTTTTTGAAACGTGGTTTTCTTGATGGACTAGCGGGCTTCATCATCGCGGTCAATGCGGCATATAGCGTATTCCTGAAGTATGCGTTCACCTTGGAGCCCGCGATTCGCGTGAGTGGGCGGGCCGATTATGAGAATCCTGATCATCGATAACAACATCGAACCGCGTTCCTGGGGAGCCGTGGACCTCGCTCGCCTCGCCAAACTCGCTCCCGGTGCGACGGTTCACGTCCGCCGCGCGCCTCATGACGACCTCCCTCCTTCGCCCCAGCCCTTCGACCGGCTCCTCGTCTCGGGATCGAAGACCTCTTCGCTCGAGGACGCGCCCTGGATCTCGAATCTGCATGATTTCATCCGCCACGCGCTCGATGCCGGAAAGCCATTCCTCGGCATCTGTTACGGCCATCAGACCCTCGCGCGCGTGCTCGCGGGCAAGGAGTCGGTCCGCAAGGGCGCCCGGCCCGAGTTCGGCTGGAGCGAGATCGAACTGCTCGGAAGCTCGCCGCTATTCGAAGGACTGCCCCGGAAATTCCATACCTTCTCCTCCCATTTCGAGGAGGTCTTCCGCCTGCCCGCTGGGATGCGGCACCTCGCGCGTTCCGAAGCTTGCGAGATCCAGGCTTGCCAGCTCGGCGATTCCCCGGTTTTCAGCGTGCAGTTCCATCCCGAACGCCCGCTGGAGGCCGCCAAGGCGTCGCTGGCGGAATGCAAGCGGCTCGGCCGGCCCAAAGCCCTCCTGCGGCCCGAGGAAAGCGAGGCGCTTTTCGATCCCAGGATCGGTGAAACCATCTTCCGCAACTTCCTGAGCGTCTGAGCCGAGCCGATGAAATCTCAACACCTGAAAACCCTGCTCAAAGCCGCCTTCGTCCTGGGGCTGCTCTACTATCTCGGCAAGAAAAATTATCTCTCCGTGGAGAAGCTGCGCCACGCGATCGCGCAATGGCGGATCCTCCTCCCGGCGATGATCCTGCTCTTCCTCAATCAGTTCCTCGGGATGCTTCGCTGGCAGTGGCTGCTCGAAGCCCAGGACATCCGCCTGCGCTGGGGACGCGTGGCGCAGCTCTCGTTCGTAGGCAACTTCTTCAACATCGCGCTTCCGGGCGCGGTCAGCGGCGACTTCGTGAAGGCATTCTACATCGGCAAGGAGCTGCATGGGAAGCGGGGGCGCGCCTTCGGGGCGATCCTTTTCGACCGGGTCGCCGGCCTCTCGGCTCTCGTGCTGGTTTCGGCGGGCGCGGTGGTCGCGAGCCAGTTCGGCGACGCGCACCTTTCGGAGAGCGTGTTTTTCGCGGTCCGGCCCGTCCTGGTGATCGCCGCGCTTTGCGTGCTTTCCTTCTATACCTATCTCTTTCTCGTGCGCGAGCATCATGACCCCGTGCTGATTTTCCTGAGGGCTCTCGAAAGGAGAAATCTGAAATTCGGCTCCTTTGTCCGGATTTACGAGGGTCTCCGCCATTACCACAATCACCGCCTGACGGTACTCAAGGTCCTGAGCCTGAGCGTGGTCATCCACCTGATCGTCGGCTGGGCGTTCTTCCAGTTCAATCTCGCGCTCGGCGAAAGCACGATTCCCCTGCTCCCGCTCTACGTGATCGTGCCGCTCGGGCTCCTGGTCACCGCGGTTCCGATCGCGCCGGCCGGCGTCGGCACGGGCCACGTCGCTTTTCTGTACCTGTTCGACCTGCTGGGCTCTTCCCATGGCGCGGACTCCTTCAACCTTTTCGCCATCTCGACGATCCTCTTCGGCGCGCTGGGCGGACTGGTCTATCTGAGATTCCGCGCTCGCGATCCGATCACGCTGGCATAAAGCTCGCTTCGCGTCCGGGCGATGCCCGAGCCCACTCAACTGCGCCCATTCCAGCGAGAAGCCCTCCACGCTCTCGAGCATCCGGGTCACGTGCTTTGCGTGGCCCCCACGGGAGCGGGCAAAAGCCTCATCTACGAACGCGCGGCCGCTCGTCCCGGCGCCCGCACCTTGCTCGTCACGCCGCTGATCGCGCTCGCGCGACAGCAGGCCTCGCGACTGAGGGAGCTTGGGCTTCCCACCCACGTGGGGACCGGCGACCCCCGCGATCCTCCGCCGCGCGGACGATCCGGCGTCTGGATCGTGAGCCCGGAGGCCCTTCAAAGCCCATCAGCGCTCGCGACCCTGGCCGGCTGGCGGCCCGAGCTCCTGGTCGTGGACGAATGCCACTGCCTTTGGGACTGGGGCGATGGTTTCCGCCCGGCCTTTTCGCTACTGCCCGAGCTAGTCTCGAGGTACGGGATTCCGCGAAGCCTCTGGCTCACGGCGACGCTGCCGCGAGCCGCGCGCGCGGAGCTGCGGCGGCGCCTTCCCTCGCCCGTGACCGAGCTTGGCGCTTTCGGGCTTCCCCGGTCGCTCGAGCTGCATTTCGTTCGCGCGCCCTGGGTGGAACGTGCGGAGCTGCTGCTCGCGCTGCTGCGAAGCCGCGCGCTCGCGGGACCCGGCATCCTCTTCGCTTCGACCCGGCAGTCCACGCTAAGGCTCACGCGGCTGATCGCTGCCGCCGGGCGATCGGCCATGATGTACCACGCCGGGCTCGGCAGCGAGGAACGGCGCGCGACCGAGAAGCTCGTTTCCCATGCCGACGCGGACGTCATTGTCGCAACCTCCGCCTTCGGAATGGGCATGAATCACCCTCATCTTCGCTGGGTCGTTCTCTGGCAGGCCCCTGCCTCGCCCTTAGCCCTGGCCCAAGCCATTGGCAGAGCGGGCCGCGATCCTTTGGCTCGGGCTCTTGCGGTGACCTTGTGGGACGACGAGGATTTCAGGCTCTGGGAATGGACTCTGGGCGCCTCTCAGCGCCGACGCGACGATCTCAACGCGACCTACCGCCTATTCCAGGAAGGAGGCTGCCGCTCGCGTGCGCTCGCGCGATACTTCGACGGGGAGCATTCAGGCTCGGGTAATTGCGGATGCTGCGACGCCTGTGGCCGGCTGCTGGACGCGCTGCATACGCCCGAGGGTTGACTCGAGGGTTTAGATGCGAATCAGGGATGGAAATGCTATTTTTCATCTATGGTTCTCAAAAAATCCCAAGCCAGGAAGCGCACTGTGAAAGCCAAGGCCTCGCCGCGAGCTCGCGCCGAGAGCTCAGCGATCAGCGGCCCTATCCATACCCGGCGCCTCGGCTACGCGCTGATGATGAATCTCGGAACCCGTCCCGAGAAACGCTGCACTTGGAACTGCATCTACTGTCCTTGGAAAACCAAGGACCAGGCCCGCTGCCATCCCTCGGCGCCCGGACGCGAGGAAATCATCGAGGAGCTCTCGCGAAAGCTTTCGGAGTCCCGCAAACAGGTCGACTCCGTCGTCCTGGCCGGCATCTCGGAACCCACGGTACACCCTGAATTCGCCGAGATCGTCGAGGATGTCGTACGACTGCGCAGGAAGCTCGGAGCGAGGTGGCTCATCGACTGCATCAGCAACGGCTCGGCCCTGGACAAGGAGAAGATCCGCAAAGCCTGCGATTCGATCGACCGCACCTGGATCAAGCTCGATTGCGCGACGAACAAGCTTTTCAAGAGCACCAATCTTCCAGCGTCGAAGCTCACCACGATCGAGAAGCAGCTCGAGCTGATCTCGAAGCTCCGCTCCCCTTTCATCCAGACCACCTTCTGGCGCAACTCCCGGGATTCCGAGCTGCAAAACTGGTCCCCCGAAAACCTGCAGGGCCTGCTGGAGATCTACGCGCGGCTCAAGCCCGGCTGCGTGCACCTGACGACGCTCCGGCCCTCGTCGGTTTTCTCCAAGCTGCGCCCGATCTATTACGAGAACCTCGAGGCCTTCGCCCAGCGCGTGGGCGACCTCGGGATTCCCGTCGAAGTTTTCCCATGAAAAAAGGCCAGGTCCCGCCGCGCGGCACCTGGCCTTTTTCAACTCACCCGGCATCGCCGAGGATGCCGCGGCTTGTTCACTTACTGAAGTGAGAGGGAACCGCCCCGGAGAAATCCTTCCCGGGATGCAGCTTCTTCGCTTTGGTGATCAGATCGCCTTCGCTCTCGACGTGGCCTTCATCCGTCACGCAGGCATCCACGGGGCAGACCGCCGCGCATTGTGGCGTGGCATTGAAACCGACGCACTCCGTGCACGCCTCGGCGTTGATGACATAGACGTCGTCGCCGGCGCTGATCGCGGTGTTGGGGCACTCGGGTTCGCAGGCGCCGCAGCTGTTGCAATCGGACGTAATCTTGTATGACATGCTCTTCTCCTTCTCCTATTGAAGCTTTCGCTCAGGTTTATATGGGAAACAGCCTTCGGGTGCTACCACAAAGTGCCCTGCAACCAGCCGGCCGTCTGGGCTGAAACGGTTTCGTAGAAATACGGGATCACCCCGAGAATCACCGACGCCAGCACGGTGACCGCCAGCGCGCCCGTCATGGCGGGCGTCACACGCAGGGCCGAATCACCGGCTTCAGCCGGTTCGATGTACATCTGCCGGACCACGCGCAGGTAGTAATACAGAGACACCGTGGAATTCACCGCGGCGAGCGCCACCAGCCAATGGAAGCCCGCTTTCGCGGCGATGCTGAACAGGAAGAATTTCCCGACGAACCCCGAAAGCGGCGGAATTCCGGCCAGACCGAAGAGCGCGATCATCATCGCGAGGGCCACCAGCGGATTCGTCCGCGAAAGCCCGCGGTAATCCTCGATCCGCTCCCGTCCCGTGTGGTTCGAGTACCAGATGATCACCCCGAAAACGGCCAGGTTCGTGACGATGTAAACCAGCAGGTAAAAAAGCATCGCGGGCACGCCGTCTCCCGGCTTTCCGAGGAATCCGAGCAGCAGATAGCCTGCCTGAGAGATCGCGCTGAAAGCCATGAACCGCTTGATGTTCTTCTGCACGATCGCGGCGAAGTTGCCGACCGTCATCGTGAGCGACGCGAAGATGGCCAGGGCCAGGTCCCAGTGGCCGGCCAGGGGCCCGAGAACCCGGTAGAAGACGTGGAACATCAACGCGAGGCCCGCGCCTTTGGAGGCGACCGAGAGGTAGGCCGTCACCGGAGCCGGGGCGCCCTGATAGACTTCGGCTGCCCACATGTGGAACGGAACGAGCGTCAGCTTGAAGCCCACGCCCGCCGCCAGCATCGCCACCCCGAGCCAGAAGGCGGGGCCCGCCTGCATCGCCTTGCCCATCGCTTCGAGCCGCATCTCGCCGGAAAGGCCGTAGAGGATCCCCATCCCGTAGAGAAAGAGCGCCGAGGCCAGCGCCCCGAGAATCACGTACTTCAGCCCGGCTTCCGTAGACTGCGCGTCGCGCTTCCAGGCCGCCAGCACGAAAAGCGGGATCGTCGCGAGCTCGAGCGATACATACAGCGAAACCAGGTCGCGGGCCGACGCCATGTACATCATGCCCGCCAGATTGAAGAGCATCACGACATAATACTCGCCGCGCGAGCCCAGCTGCGTCCCGCCCGCTCCGATCCGACCGTCCAACATATCCATCGAAAGCGCGATCGTGAGACCGCCCGCGATCAGAAAGAGCAGCTTGAACCACCACGCCACCGCGTCCACCGCGAACCGCCCGCCGAAAAGCTCGCCCGACTGGGGCATGAGCGTCAGAGTCGCGGCGATCGCCGCGCCAACGCCCGAAAGGCCCACGAGGGCGAGCGCCGGGCGCTGCCGATCGCTCCAGATCAGGTCCAGCGTGAGGAGCAGGAAGGCGGTACCGATGACAATCAACTCAGGTAACATCAACATGCGAAAACCCTCTCAGTGCAGCGCGACCGTGACGCCGGAAGCGTGCAGACGATTGACGATCGGCATGATCGAGGCCTCGATCAGGTCAATCAGCAGGAACGGCATCACGCCGACCACCGCGAGCGTGGCGACCAGCACGCCCGTGCTGATCCGCTCCGTCAGCGTCGCGTCCGTCAGCGCGTGGAAATGAGGATCCGTCACCGGACCCAGGAACACCTTGGCCATGCCGCGCAGGACGTACACCGCGGTCACGACGATCGACATCGTCGCGATCACCGTGAGCGTCCTCATGATCGTGGCGTCGGTCCACGGATTGCCGAAGAAGCCGCCCAGGAAGACGTGGGACTCGGCCACGAAACCCGAGAAGCCGGGCAGACCGAGCGACGCCATGCCGCCGATGTAGAAACACACGGCCAGCCACGGCATCACCTTGGCCAGGCCGCCCATCTCCGGGATCATCCGGGTGTGGGTGCGGCCGTAAACCATCCCGATCAGGGCGAAGAACAAGCCCGTCATCACGCCATGGCTGAACATCTGCAGCACGGCGCCTTTCATCCCCATCAGGTTCAAAGCCGCGACCCCGAAGAGCACGAAGCCGCAATGGCTGACCGACGAGTAGGCCGTGAAGTACTTGAGATCCTTTTGCGTGATCGCCCCGAACGACCCGTAAAGGATGTTGATCGTGGTCAGGACCATGAAGAAAAGGCCCCAGTCCTTCGCCCCTTCCGGCAGAAGGTAGACCGCCACGCGGAGCGCGCCATAGCCGCCGAGCTTCATGAGCACTCCGGCGTGGAGCATCGAGACGGCCGTCGGAGCCGAAGCGTGTCCATCAGGCGACCAGGTGTGGAACGGATAAAGCGCGCCCAGGACGCCGAACCCGATGAAGATCGCCGGGAAAGCCCACTTCTGGAAGCTGGCCGGGAAGGTCGCCTCGGCGAGCTTGGTAAGATCGAAGGTATTCATGCCCGAGACATGATACAGGCCCAGGAATCCCACGATGAGCAGCGCCGAGCCCATCATGAGCATGAGCGTCAGCTTCATGGCTGAGTATTCCTTCGGGCCGGTTCCCCAGATGCCGATCAGGAGGTACATCGGCAGCACGGCCACTTCGTAGAACATGAAGAACAGGAAGAGGTCGAAGCTCAGGAACACGCCGAACACGCCCGTCACGAGCACGAGCAGCAGCGCGAAGAACTCCTTGGCGCGCTCCTCGACTTTCCAGCTCGCGAGCACACCCGTGAAGATGATGATGGAGGTCAGGATCACCATCGACATGGAGATACCATCCACGCCAAGCAGGTACTGGATGCCCAGGCTTTCGAACCACGGAATCCGCTCCTCGAGATGCAGCTTCATCAGCTGCGCCGTCTTCATGGAGGCCGCCTCAGGCGCCGCAAGCTGCCAGAAACGCCAGGTCGTGAACGCGGTGAGCACCAGGTGGAACCCGGTCCCGACGAGCGAGATCCACTTGATCCAGGCGGTTTTCCGCGCCGGGGTGAAGATCACGGCCAAGGCGGTGATGAACGGAACTACGATCAACCAGCTGAGCAAACCCATTTCTCTCTCCCCGTCACGCCCGCAGCATCCAAAGCGAGAAGAGCAGCAGGACCGCCCCTCCCACGAACCAGGACCCGTAGGTCTGGACCTGCCCGGTCTGTAGATAACTCACCGCCGACCCGAATACCCGGGCGCTCCATCCCGACAGATTCACGCCGCCATCCACGACATGCCGATCGAACCACGCGATCGGCGCCGCCACGAGGCGGAAGATGATCTTATGGGTGACGAACAGGTAGAGCTCGTCGAAGTAGAACTTGTTTCGGATGAGCCGGTAGCCGCCACCCAAAGCGCGCGCGATCACTCCGGACCGCTCCGCCAGGCCATCGCGATAGAGCAGCCACGCGAAGCCGATGCCCAACACCCCTGCGAGCGTCCCGGCCGCCGCGATCATGGGATTGATCCCATGTGCTTCGCCATGAGCCGCGCCGAACCGCACGAACTCACCGAACGGGACGAAGCCCGCTCCGATCGAAAGGACCGCGAGGATCACAAGCGGAATCAGCATGATCCAGGGCGACTCGTGCGCGTGCGAGGCGTGCTCGGTCTTGGCCTTGCCCCAGAACGTCACGAAGTAGATTCGCGACATGTAAAAGGCGGTCAGGCCGGCGACCATCAGGCCCAAGGTGAATATCCCCGTATGACCGCTGCCCAGGGCCGCGGCCAGGATCTCGTCCTTCGAGAAGAAGCCCGCGAACGGCCAGATCCCCGCGATCGCCAGCGTCGCGATCGCGAAGGTCGCGTGCGTGACGGGCATCTTGGCTTTCAAGCCGCCCATCTTCCAGATCTCGTTGCTGTGCACGGCGTGGATCACCGAGCCCGCCCCCAGGAAGAGCAGCGCCTTGAAGAACGCGTGCGTGAAAAGATGGAACATCGAGGCGGTGTAGCCGAGCGGATGCTCGAACGAGGCCACGCCGAGCGCGAACATCATGTAACCGAGCTGACTCAAGGTCGAATACGCCAGCACGCGCTTGATATCATCCTGCGTGCAGGCGATGACCGCGGCGAAGACCGAGGTGAACGCCCCGATGTAAGCCACGACCAGCAGCGCGTCGCCCGAGGTCGCAAAAAGCGGGAAAAGCCGCGCCACCAGGTACACGCCCGCCACGACCATCGTCGCCGCGTGGATGAGGGCGGACACGGGCGTCGGGCCTTCCATCGCGTCCGGCAGCCAGATATGCAGCGGGAACATGGCGCTCTTCCCGGCGCCGCCCATGTACACGAGCAGCAAGGCCAGCGTCAGCAGCGGAATGCCGAAGAGGCCCGCGCCCAGGGCCGAGAATTTCCCCATGACCTCGGGGTTGGTGAGGAAGAGGAAGTCAAAGGCCTGCGCCGAACCGCCGGCTTCGGAGGCGATCTGGTAGCCGAAGTAGCCGAGGATCAGGACGCCGAGCAGGAAGCCCAAGTCCGCGAACCGGGTCACGATGAAAGCCTTCTTCGAAGCCTCCACGGCCGACGGCTTCTCGAAGTAATAGCCGATCAGGCAGAAGGAGCTGGCGCCCACAAGCTCCCAGGCCACGTACATCTGCAGGATGTTGGGCGCGGTGACGAGCGCGAGCATGCTGAAGGTGAAGAGGTTCAGCCAGGTGAAGTAGCGGCCGAACCCGGCCTCGCCGTGCATGTAACCCAGCGAGTAGAGATGCACGAGCGAGCTCACGGTGGTCACGACCACCATCAGGAGCACGGAGATGGGATCGACGATCACGCCGATGTGGACGGCCAGGTGCTCCTGGAACCGAAGCCACTCGAAGCTCCAGGGCACGATCGTCTTCCAGCCATCATGACCGCCGAGCGAGAGGTACTCGACCGCCAGCGCGTACGCGAAGCCCGCGCTCGCGAAGACGGCGAGCGTCGCCACGATCCCAGCGAGCTTCGGGGCCCGCGGCCGGATGAAAAGCCCGACCACCAGGAAGGAGAAAAACGGGATCGCCAGGATCAGCCAGGCGTTTCTGAGCGCAAAACCCAACTCGTGTTCCATCTTAGTTCGTCCCCGCTGCGTCCGTGATCTGGTCCATCCGGGTGACGTCCACCGTCCGGCGATGGCCGAAGAGGGTCACGAAGATGGCCATGCCCACCACCACCTCGGCGGCCGCGATCGCGATCACGAAGATCGCCATGATCTGGCCGTCGACCGCGGAAGGCGCCACGTATTTGTTGAAAACCACGAAGTTCATCGCGCCGGAGTTCAGCGCGAGCTCCACGGCCATGAGGATGCCCACCGCGTTCCGCCGCGTGAGGATCCCGTAGATTCCGATCGCGAAAAGCAGGACCGTGAGCGAGAGCCAGTGAAACGGTCCCGGTGCCAGAGTTGCCAGCTGCTCGATCATTTCGTTTCCTCCGCCTTCGCCAGGCTCCGGCGCGCGATGACGGAGCCGCCGATCAGCACGCTCAGAAGCAGCAGCGAGATGATTTCAAATGGAATGACGTAACCGGTCGCTCCCTGATCCAGGAGTCTCCGGCCGATCTCGAGCGTCGTGTCGGCGACCGCCGCGGGCGCGTGACCGTCGCCGGCGGTTCCGATCCGGGTGGCCGAAAAGACGCCGGTCGCGAGCGCGAAGAAGGCCGAGGCCGCGACGAAGGCCACGCCCTTGCGCACGAACGAAGGATGATCCTCGAGCAGCTCGCTCGAGCGCGTCAGCATGACCGCATAGACCAGCAGGATCACGATGCCGCCCACGTAGACCAGGATCTGCACCCCGGCCAGGAACTCCGCCCCGAGCAGGATGTAGAAAGCGGCGCTCGTCACGAGCACGCCCATGAGATAAACGGCCGCGCGCAGAATCCTCTGCGAGAGCACCGTGGCCAGTGCCAGCCCGACGGAGACCGTCGCGAAGAGATAAAACAAGAGGGTTTCAGTCGCCTGAGAGATCATTTCTTGCCACCTTCCTCCTCGACCGCGAGCGCGGTCGCCGACGCCGCCGGCGCCGTTGCCGGGGCGGGCGTGGGCGCCGCCACGGGCGCGGATGCCTTCACGGGCTCGGGAGCGCCGAGCGTTCGTCCGCCCCCCGGAACGGCCGTACCGCGCAGGGGCACCGGCCCCGAATACACATCCCTTGGCTCCCACATCTTCGCGCGTTCCTGCGGGTCGGTGACCTTCATCAGGACCGTCGAGGTGGGACCCGCGTAACGAGTGAGATTGAAGACCAGCAGACTCTTGTCATAGACCGAGCATTCGAAATCTCCGCTCATCTTCAGGCAGGAGAACGGGCAGGCCACCACGCAGGCGTTGCAGAAGGTGCAGCTGTCCATGCGCCAGATGAAGCGGTCGAGCTCCGTCTTGTTGGTCACGGCACCCTTGCGCGAAACGATCCTGATCGAGCTGTTCGGGCAGGCCTGTTCGCAGATCGTGCAGGCGGTGCACTTGTGGAAGCCGTTCTCATCATGCGGCAGGGAGAGCCGCATCCGGTAGCGGTCGAACATCTTGAGCGTCGCGCGGTTCTCGGGGTACTGCTGCGTCACCACCGTCGAGGGGCGCGAGAAATAATGGAACGTGATCCCCATCCCCTTGAGGAGGGACTTCAATCCCGTCGCGAGATTCGAGAAAAATCCGCCTCTCTGGATCGGGGGAGCCACTACCTGATTCGATTCCGAAACAACCATGCTGAACCCGCCTTTAACGGATAGGGAAGAAATACCAGCCGAAAACAACCGAAGCCGCCGCAGCGAACAAGTTCACGAAGCCGATCGGGAGCAGGATCTTCCACTCGAGCTTCATCAGCTGATCGACGCGGAGCCGCGGAAAGGTCCAACGGAACCACATGATCAGGAAGACGACGAGGCCGCTCTTGAGCGAGAACCACGCGCCCGGAGGCAGCAGGTCCATCACCGAATTGAAGGTGTCGAACCCGCCGATATGGAAGGGCATCCAGCCCCCCAGGAAGAGCGTGGCCGCCATGCCTGCGACGATGAACATATTGATGAACTCGGCGAGGAAGAACATGGCGAAGCGCAGGCCCGAGTACTCGGTGTGGAACCCCGCGGTCAGCTCGCTTTCGCCCTCCGGGAGATCGAACGGCGTGCGGCTGATCTCGGCCAGCGAGGCGATGAGGAAGATCACGAACGAAACCAGCCCGATGACGGGCGCCCGCCAGATCCACCAGCCCTCGGCCTGACTCTCGACGATCTTCGAGAGCTGCATGGAGCCGGAGAACATCACGACCACCAATAGCGCCATCGTGGCCGAGACCTCGTACGAGATGATCTGCGCGCCGGCGCGCATCGCACCCAGGAGCGACCACTTGTTGTTCGAGCTCCAGCCCGCCAGCAGCACGCCCAGCACGCCGAAGCCGGTGACGGCCGTGACGTAGAGCACGCCGATATTCATGTCGGCGATCTGGACGACCGGACTCATCGGCAGCACCAGCAGCGCGAGCAGCGTCGCCATCATGCTCAGGTAAGGGGCGAACAGGTGCAGCAGCTTGTCCGACTGCGAAGGCACGATGTCTTCCTTGAAAAGCAGCTTGATCGTGTCGGCCACGGTCTGGAAAATCCCGTGCGGCCCGACCCGCATGGGTCCCAGCCGGCATTGGAAATGCGCAGCCACCTTGCGCTCGGCATAGATCAGGGCCATTCCCATCAGAGCCATGAAGGCCGCCGCGAAGCCGACGGCCAGCAGAACGTAGCCCGCGCCCGCGAGGACGCTCTCCGGCATGGCCTCCGCGGCCCGTTGCGCGATCGTTTTCACTTCCCATGAACTCATGCTCTTACCCTCTCAAACGGCGCACTAGCGGTCGATGTCCGGCACCACGATGTCGAGCGACGAAATGATCGTCACCAGGTCCGCCACCCTCCAGCCCGGAGCCGTCTCGGTCACCGTCCAGAGATTGTTGAAGTTCGGCGTGCGTACGTGGATCCTGTACGGCACGTCCTTGCCGTCCGAAACCAGCATGACGCCGAAGATCCCGCGCGCGGTCTCGACCTGCGAATAATGGATTCCCTCGGGGACCTTGGTCCGCACCGCGGGCTTCACCACCAGGTGCTTGCCTTCGGGTATGTTGTCGATGAGCTGCTCGATGATCCGCATGGACTGGCGGATCTCTTCGATGCGCACCCAGTAGCGATCCCAGCAGTCGCCGTTGCGCCCGACGGGGACGTCGAAGGCTGCCTTCGCGTAGACACCGTAGGGCTCGCTCCTGCGCAGATCGTGCGCGACGCCGCTCGCGCGCAGGACGGGCCCGGTCGCGCCCATCGAGACCGCCTTCTCGGCCGTAAGCACGCCCACTCCCCGCATGCGCTCCTGCACGATGACGTTCTGGGTCAGCAGCGTCTCGTATTCCTCGAGCTTGGGCCGGAAGTATGTGAGGAACTCCTTCACCTTGCGCTGGAAATCGGGATGGATGTCGAACATCACCCCGCCCGGCTGGATGTAGTTCATCGTCAGGCGCGCGCCGATCGTCTCCTCCAGGATGTCGGAGATCTTCTCGCGATCGCGGAAGCCGTAAAGGAAAGGCGTGAAGGCACCCAGGTCCATTCCGAAAACGCCCCACCAGAGCTGATGGCTGGCGATCCGCTGCAGCTCGGCCACGATCGTGCGGATCGTCTCGATGCGCTCGTTGGTCTCGATGTTCGCGGCCTTCTCGACCGCCTTGGCGACAGCCCAGTTGTTGGCCAGCGCCGAGAGATAATCGAGCCGGTCCGTCAGGTGCACGAACTGGCGATAACTCAGGTGCTCGCCCATCTTCTCGACGCCGCGATGGATGTAGCCCAACACCGGGATCACCTCGCGCACGTTCTCGCCGTCGAGCTTCAGCACGAGGCGGAGCACGCCGTGGGTCGATGGATGCTGCGGGCCCATGTTGACGAAATATTCCTGAGTCGTCGAGGCGCCGCCGTCCGCGCCGATGGACCGGCGAATGCGCTCGTCCAGGGATGTCACGGTGATCGCGCTCATTTCGGGGCCTCCAGCATGAACTCGTCTTTGTAATCTTTCCGGAGGGGGAAGCCTTTCCAGTCATCGTCCAGAAGGATCCGGCGCAGATCCGGATGGGAGCGGTACAGCACTCCGAACATGTCGTAAACCTCGCGCTCCTGCCACTCGGCGATCCGCCAGACATCGCTGACGGAGGTCACCACCGGCATGTCCCGGAGCAGCGACACGAAGACAGCGAGATAATGCCGATGCTTCGTGGAATAGAGCTGATAGACCAGCTCGATCCGGTTCTCGTTGTGCCAGTCGATCGCGGTATGCGCGCAAAGCATGTCGAACGAGAGCGCGGGCTCATCGCGCAGGCGACGCATGAGAGCGGGAACGCTCTCCTTGGGAACGCTCATCGCCGGACGATCCACCTTGTCGCGGAGGGTGGCGGCGGGCTCGAGCGACTGGACCGTGGAAATCAGCTCATTCGCTTCCATCTCAGCCCCTCCCCGCGGTCGCCGACGCCCCGAGCTTCACCTGTGCCTTGCTTTCGAGCAGCTCCCGGAGCTCCGCCTGGATCTGATCCAGGGTGATGCCGGCCGGCAGAGCCGCAAGCACCGGCTTGCGCCGCTCGCCGGGTCTCCGGATCGACTCGCCTTCGCGGATCAGCCGCTGCAGCTGCAGAATGCCGTAGAAAAATCCTTCGGGCCGCGGCGGGCAGCCCGGGACATAGACGTCCACCGGAATGATCTCATCGGCGCCACGGACCGTGGAGTAGTTGTTGTAAATGAAGGGTCCGCCCGAAATCGCGCACGAACCGGTCGCGATGACGTAGCGGGGCTCGGCCATCTGCTCATAGAGGAGCTTCAGCCGCGGCGCCATCTTGCGGACGATCGTCCCGGCGATGACCAAAAGATCGGCCTGGCGGGGCGACGGGCGCGTGACCTCCGCTCCGAAACGCGCCAGATCGTGGCGGGCGGCGCCCGAGGCCATCATCACCTCAATCGCGCAGCAGCTGGTTCCGAAGGTCAGGGGCCAGAGGCTGTTGGAGCGCGCCCAATTGATCACGGCATCCATGCTCGAAAGAAGCACGGAGCCGCCCGGAACGGGCTCGATGATGCCCGGAAGCTTCTCGGTGATCAGACCCATTCGAGCACCCCTTTCCTCCAGGCATAAACCAGCCCGAAAACCAGCACGAGGATGAAGAGCCCCGCCTCGATCAGTCCGGCCACTCCCAGCTCCCTCAACGCGACCGCCCAGGGATACAGGAACGCGGCCTCGACATCGAAGATCAGGAAGAGCAGCGCGAAGAGATAGTAGCCGACGTTGAACTGAACCCAGCCCGTGCCGATCGGACGCTCGCCGCACTCATACGTGGCGTTCTTGTTCGCATCCGGCCGGTGCGGCGCCAGAAGCCGCGAGGCGAAAAGCCCCCCGAAAACGAACAAGCCCGCCAGGCCCAGGAATACAAGGACGAAGAAGAAATCCATAAATGCGCCTTCTCTATCTAACCCCTGCTCAAATCATTCAGACGAGCGGATACCGCCATCCTCGCCTTCGACCCACGAGGCGCTACCCCGCAGGATCCTGGCCACCGCCGCGTCGTCAGCCGGCGACTGCATCCCAGCGACTTCCGTGTAAATGGGCGCGCTGACCTGCCGGAAGATCCCGAGCGGAACCGGCTGCCCGTCCCGCGGCTGATCCATCTGCGAAAGCAGGTAGGCCAGCGAGGAGTCGGGGCTCGCGATATCGTGGACGGCGAGCTCGCTCGCGTTCGCGCCGCCTTCGCCCACCTTCACGACCTCGGGGCTGAAATTCTTCAGCCGGATGCCCTTGTCCTGGTTGGCGCCGAAGAGGAGCGGCTTGCCGTGCTGCAGCCGGACCGTCGTCTCCAGGCGGGAGGTCTTGTCCGTGATGGCCGTGAACGCGCCATCATTGAAGATCACGCAGTTCATCATCACCTCGATGAACGCCACGCCCTTGTGGGCCGCGGCCGCGCTCATCACCTCGGTCAGCATCTCGCCGTCGGTGTCCGTCACGCGCGCCGCGAAGGTCGCGCCCGCCGCGATCGCCATCGCCAGCGGCTTCATCGGAGAGTCGAATGCGCCCCCGGGCGTGGTCTTCGTCTTGGTGCCGGCGCGGGTCGTCGGCGAAGCCTGGCCCTTGGTCAGTCCGTAGATCTGGTTGTTGAAGAGGATCACCTTGATGTCCGGATTGCGCCGGATGAGGTGGATGAAATGGTTCCCGCCGATGGAGAGCAGGTCGCCGTCGCCGCTGATCACCCACACCGAGAGCTCCGGCCGCGCCATCTTGAGGCCCATCGCCACCGTGGGCGCACGCCCGTGAATGGTGTGGAAGCCATAGGTCGACGCGTAATACGGAAGGCGCGACGAGCAGCCGATGCCTGAGATGATCGCGAACTTCTCGCGGGGAACGCCCATGGTCGGGAACATGCCCGTCAGCCGGTTGAAGACCGAATAGCAGCCGCAGCCCAGGCACCAGCGCGGCTCGGTCTGGCTCAGGAAGTCCTTCTTGACGAGCCCGCCCGCGGGCTTGGTCTCCTTGTTGATTTCAGTGCTCATGATTTCACTCCCAGCATGCTCTTGATCTTGGATTCAATCTCGTCCGCGCGGAACGGCTGACCCTGGACCTTGTTGAGGCGCTCGACATCGAGGAGGTACTCGGCCCGGATGCGGTACCAGAGCTGCCCCATATTGAGCTCCGGAATCAGCACCTTCGGGTACTTCTTCAGCAAAGCGCCGAGATCGGCGGGCATCGGATTGAGGTGCCTCAGGTGCGCGCAGGCGACCGGGACGCCCTGAGCGTTCAGGCTCTCCACCGCCTGGCGGATCACGCCTTGCGTGCTGCCCCAGCCGAGCACCAGGAGTTCCGCCTTGGGGTTCCCATAAACCTGGGTGGCCGGGATATCCTGGGCGATGCGGGCGATCTTCTCGGCCCGCAGCTTGACCATCTTTTCGTGGTTGACGGGATCGTGGCTGACCTGTCCGGTGCGTTCGGCTTTCTCGAGGCCACCGATCCGGTGCTCGAGACCCGGAGTGCCCGGCACCGCCCACGGACGGGCCAAAGTCTGCGGGTCGCGCTCATAAGGCAGGAAGCCTTCCGGATTGGTGCGCTGCCGGACACGCAGATCCGGTAGCTCCGTAAGCGCCGGCACGCGCCAAACCTCGGCTCCGTTGCCGAGATAGCCGTCGCTGAGCAGCACGACCGGCGTCATGTACTTGAGCGCGATCCGCGCCGCTTCGATCGAGGCATCGAAGCAGTCGCGCGGCGAGGAGGCCGCGACGACCGCGATCGGCGACTCGCCGTGCCGGCCATAAAGCGCCTGCAGAAGGTCCGACTGCTCGGTCTTGGTGGGCAAGCCCGTCGACGGGCCCGCGCGCTGCACGTCCACGATGATCATGGGCAGCTCGACCATAACGGCAAGATTCATGAACTCGCTCTTGAGCGAGAAACCCGGGCCGGAAGTCGTCGTCACGGCGAGCGCGCCGCCAAAGGCCGCGCCGAGCGTCGCGCCGATCGCGGCGATCTCGTCTTCGGCCTGGAGGATCGTCACGATCCCGCGGTGTTTGCTCAGCTCATGCAGGATATCGGTGGCCGGAGTGATGGGATAGCTACCCAGGAAGAGCGGGAGCTCCGCGCGGCGCGATGCAGCGAGCAGCCCCAGCGCGGTCGCCGAGTTGCCCGTCACCTGACGGTAGTTGCCGGGCTTCGGAGCGCGCTTGCCTTTGCGGATCTGGTAGGTGCAGGGGAAGAGGTCCCCTTCCTGCCCGACATTCAGTCCCGCCTCGAACGCCTTTACGTTGGCTTGATGGATCTCGGGCTTGGCGCCGAACTTCTTCTGGATCCACTTCTGCGTGTACTCTTTCGAGCGATTGAAAAGCGCATACGTGAGGCCCAACGCCGTGAAATTCTTGCAGCGATCGATCTGCTTGGGACTCAGGCCCGAGCCTTCGAGCGCCTTCTGGGTGATCTGCGCGATCTTCACGCGGCAGACTCGGTAGTTGGCGAGATCCGCGCCTTCGAGAGGATTCGAGGCGTAACCGGCTTTCTCGAGGTTGCGCGCGACGAACGCGTCCTCGTTCGCGATGATGAGCCCGTTGGGCTTCATGTACTGGAGATTGGTCTTGAGCGCGGCCGGGTTCATGGCCACGAGCACGTCGACGCGATCGCCCGGCGTGTGCACGCCGCTGTTGCCGAAGCAGACCTGGAAGCCCGAGACGCCGAAGACCGTTCCGGCGGGAGCGCGGATCTCCGAGGGATAATCCGGAAGTGTCGCGACATCGTCGCCCATCATCGAGCACGTGGTGGTGAACTGATCGCCCACGAGCTGCATGCCGTCGCCGGAGTCCCCGGCAAAACGGACCACGACCAAATCAAGCTCTTGTACTTGAGGCATCTCTGTTGCTTCCTCTCTCTTCTCTCGTATTCCCCAACAGGTACTTGTTTCCACCCGGGTTGAGCAAGTTCCATTCCGGTGTTTTCTAAAAAGAAACCTAGGGGTATGATCCATCCGTGGGACAAAAATTCCACCCGGCGGGTCGAGTTTTCCCAAGGCAACAACCTTTTGAAACTTAATGGGAAACTGCCAGCCTTACCGATGAGGATTCCGCTTCGGCTTGAATCATATCCGAGCCGGAGAAATCAAGTCCAGCGCGGAAAATCCGGGCGGCCACCGAAAGATTCGTTGGGGAATTTCAACGACATTGGGATAGGAAAAAAGAATGCGCCTCCTGAAGGGGCTGACCCCTCTCCGCATCGCCGGGTTCTACGCGCTCGTCGCGTTTCTCTGGATATATTTTTCGGACAGCGCCGTCTCCCTCATGACGAGCGACCCGGAGACGATTACCCGGATCCAGACTTTCAAAGGCACCTTCTACGTCCTGGCGACCAGCCTCATGCTCTATGCGCTCATCGAGCGGTACTTCCGGCAGATCCGCGCATCCGAGCACCGGCTCAAGACCCTGCTCGAGTGCCTTCCGGAAGCCATCATCGTCGTGAACCGCGAAGACCAGGTCGTGGAGCTCAACCGCTCGGCCACTCTCCTCTTCGGGCTCGGACGCAACGAGATCCTCACGAGGACGAGTCTCCTGAGAAAATCCATCGCGCTGCGGCCGGCCCAGGATCCTGACCCGATCGCGCGAGCCCTCGCTGGCGAGACGATCTACAACTGGGAAGGCCAGATCCGCGCTCCGGGTAACGACGACCTGCCCATCAGCATCAGCGCGTCGCCCGTCAGGGACGAGCCCGTCCCACACGAAAAAGACGGGTCGACGGGCCGGGCGATCATCGTCTTCCGGAGCATCGCCGAGATCAAGCGGCTCGAGCGGATGCGCGACGAGTTCCTATCGACCGCCGCGCATGAGCTGAAGTCGCCGATGACGACCATCAAGGCCTACGTGCAGCTGCTCAAGAAGTGGCGCCCCGCCGGTATCGGCGAGCGTGAGCTGAAAGCCCTCTCCGTCCTGAGTTACCAGACGGACCGCATGAACAAGCTGATCCAGGACCTGCTCGAGTTCTCGCGCCTGCAGCTCGGGCGTCTCCAGCTGAACAAAACCCGCTTCGAACTCCGCTCCCTGGTCTCCGAGCTCGTGGCTCAGATGCAGGGAATCTCCCCGACGCATCGGCTTTCCCTGGCGGACGGGCCACCGGAGTGGGTGTTCGCCGATCGCGACCGCGTCGAACAGGTGCTGCTCAACCTCGTGGACAATGCCATCAAGTTCTCGCCGCAGGGGGGCGCCATCGAAGTCACGGTCTCGGGGCGCGAAGGAGAGGTGTGCGTCGCGGTGAAGGATCAGGGCATCGGCATCCCTCCGGAGAGGCAGCTGCAGCTTTTCGACCGCTATTACCGCGCCCATGCCGGCACGGGCCATGCCTACTCCACGGGAATGGGCATGGGGCTCTTCATCAGCCGCGAGCTGATCACGCGCCACGGAGGAAGGATCTGGTGCCAGAGCCGGGAGAATGCTGGTTCCACCTTCCAGTTCAGCATTCCGATCAGCCCGGAGGCGGCACGGCCGGCCGGCGGTGGCGAGAGGAGCGCGCATGAAGCCTGAACCGACGGAGATCCTCGTCATCGATGACGATCGCGACCTGCGTGACGCCATGTCATTCATCCTCGAGGGCGAGGGCTTTCAGGTGCGAACCGCCGAGAACGGACGCATCGCGCTGGAGCTGCTCGCCTCGTACCACCCGGCGGTGATCCTGCTCGATATGCGCATGCCCGTGATGGATGGCTGGCAGTTCATGGAGGAGTACAAACGGCGGCTGCGCGGCGAGGCCGCCAAGATCATCGTCTTCACCGCGGCGGAAAACGCCGGAAAACGCGCGCAAGAGGTCGGGGTGCCGCTTTATCTCAGCAAGCCCTTCGACATCGATGACGTGGTCAAGCTGGTGAAAAGATCGCTTGGGGAAAAGCGCTAGAGGCGATCCCTCGGATTCAGATAAGAAGGCCGATCCGTCGCGAAATGCTCCTCGCGGTTCCGGCAGGCGCCTTTGGAATAGTAGATCCGCCCTTCTCCGGTCACGATCATCCGCACCATCTCGAGCAACGTCGCTTTGAGCTTCTCTTCGTTGTTGGGATTCTGATCCGTCGCTCCGATGGAAAAAAATCTCTCGATTCCGCTCCCGTGGAGCTCTTTGCGATGATAGAGCGCGGCGTTCTCACCCGAACTGATCCGCAGGATGTCCCGCACGATCTCGTCGTAATGCTCCGGGGTGCCGAAGCTCCAGCTTTCGATCACCGAGGAATCGGCGATCCAATAATCCTGGTATTCCCAGTCCCGATAAGTCACTTCTCCGGGAATCTTGAGATCGTCAGCCTTCACGCCTCTCTGAAGATGCAACGGGACCTTTGGCTTGAGCTTGAAACGAATCGGAACCACGCCGTACATATAGGTGCTCGCAGCAGAAAGCGACAGGAACAAGGTGCCGTCGGAAGTCTCCGAACCCGGATTGGGTTTTCCCGCCCAGGCCTTTCCATCCCGGATCGTCTGCTGAAAGGTATCGACCTTCGCTCGCGGCCCCCAGCTATAGAGGACGTCGGGCACGCAGCTCTCGGGCGCGTACTCCGCCGTTCCATAGTTCGGGCTGCCCGAAGGCCCTAGACAATTCAAGATCGAATCTGCAGGCCTCTTGTCCGTTTTTTCCCCCGGCGAGGGATACCAAAGCCTGAGAAACTCGCCGAGGGACGCCGACATTCCCTTTTTGAGGAGCTGTTCGAAATGCGGGTAATTCGGGCTATCCATGGCCGTAACGGGTCCGGGCGTCTCATCGCAACGGACATCACCTGGCACTATCCGGGGAACCGGCTCGAGATAGCGCGGCGAAGGCTCGCGGGGTGGCCCCATGCAGCTGGCCTCGCTGGGCGCATTCAACCCGCCTTTCAATAACGTTTGAATCACCTTGAGTTTCTCCACCGCGAACTGCAGCTCGGGAAGATCATCACAATCCGCCGGAACCGGAACAAACTCGCGATGAGAGGCGAGAACCGGGGGCTGACCCCCGACAGAGATCACCGCAGGGTAAGACGGCGACTTGAGGTGCGGAAAAGTCGCCAGAATCAAGCCGATCTTGCCGCCCTTGCTGACGACATCCCCTGCGCAGCGGGGTCCCGTACCGAGCTTCAGGCAATCTTTCCGGCTCGAGCTCCCGACCGAGTCGATTGGAAATTCCTTGCCGTCAAGCCGGACCACTCCTTTCCCCTCGCGCGTAAAGACCCGGTCGATCTTCCCGAAGCTCAGCTCGCCCTTCGCACCCAGGCCGTAGGCGTAATCGCCCTGGCAACGGTTTGCTATACAGTCCTTTGAGGCCGATCCAAGCTCCTCATCAGAGTGTGCGGAATCCGAGGAGCTGAAGGAGAGAGAAAACGCGAGCGCCGCGATCGCGAGCGTTTTTCTGAGTTTGCGGAATCGAGCCCTCATCTCGATTCTTTTCGGAAATTCCGGGGGAGGGCTTTATATCTTCAGCTGCCAGTGTCCTTGCTGACACAGAACCTCAATGGATCTCGATCGTGAAACAACCCTCGGGATCCAACCAGGTTTCCTCCTGAAAATTCAGGGAGAGGCGAGGCGTGGATTCCTTGCAACCCGGTTTGCGCGTGACCTGATGCCGCCGACCTGACAGCACCCAGCTCAGCCGCGCGAGATTCTCGAAGGTGATCCACGTTGATCCAGAACGCCTGATCTCCCCGCCTTTTGCACGAAACTCCAGCTCCAGAGGCGAGTCCGACCAGGTGCCGATCGCAATCGGCCTGTTCTCTGGAAAGATGAGACCTTGGGAAAAAAAGAAATCCGAAAAACGAGTCGGATTAAACGTGAAGAGCGGCACCTCGTCCAACAACATGCCGTCTCCATCAAAAGCGGCCTCGATATCTCCGGGCACCGAAATAGCGCCATAGAGCTTTGAAGTCAGGGTGCTCCTATTCAGGCTCAATGAGAGAGCATAGGTCATTTTGAAATGCTGCCGCCTCAGGAGAAGCGCCTCCGAAAGCGAAGGAAAATGTATAAATTGGACACCCTTCCCTTCCCTCGTGGCGAGACGCTTGATCCCAATCCGGTTGCCGGCTGAATCCGTCAGCTTCGGATCCTTGAAAATCACCCCGTGCTCCTTGGACTCCAGATTGAGGAGACACGTGCGGGTGCCAATGTCCTCAAAGCATCCCCCGAGATTCAGGTTCAGCAGGGCGGGTTGTCCTTGGAACGTGAGCGGGAGCTGATAACGAAAGATCTCGGCCGCGGCCAGGGTTTCGGCGTATTGAACGGTGCTGAGCGCCTCCAGGAGAGGCGACGCGATCAGCGAATTCAGGTAGCGCACCTTTCGTGAGTTCCGGGCCAGGTAGTTTTCCAGAGCCTCGCGATAAAGCAGCTCATGCAGCACCAGACCCGCCTTCGACTGCTCCGTGAACCGGCCCCAGAGATCGCGATTGATCAGGTAGGGCTTGTCCTGCGGGAAGGCCACCTTCTGCTGGATCGCGACCTGCTCGATGCGACAGCCACTCGGGACGATCAAGCCTCCGGTGTCCGAAAGATCGGGAAAGTCATGCCCATCGATGAACCGGACATCGGCAAGGAAACGTGCGGCGCCGTTCCGCAGCTCCGTCGCGCGGCTTGGGTCCAGGCGATCGAGGCGTTTCATCACGAACTCGAATTGCTCCTGCCAGGAGCCGCCCGGACCGAGATCCACCTGGATCTCACGCTCGATTTTCGCCTCATAGTAGTCGACGAGCTCGGCGCGCTGGATCGCGCCATCGGAGCTTCGGCAGACGATGGCATCGCCGCCGTTGCCGATCTCCTGGCCGGCAAAAGCGCACTGCCCGGCGCCCAGGACGATAGCTATGAAAAGCGTGGCGAATTTCAAGTTAACCTTCATGATCAGTCCCTCTCCTGTAATCTGAAAAACTGCATTCCGAGGCAATAGACCCGGTTGGTTTGCCTCCTGGGAGCAGAGAAGCGCCGGTCGAATGACCTGCGAAACTCCTTCAGCATCCGCTTCGCCTCTCCGAGATCCTTTTCGTCCAAGGCAAGGATCATCGAGGAAAGATCGCGTTCCTCGACGCCCTGGAAGTCGACGGCGTCAATGGCCTTGGCCAGAATCTGTTTGTGGGACTTGCGAATCGCCTCGCTCGGGATCCCGGCGGGGTTGGCACTGAAGTCACCGATCGCGGCCAGTGCGCCGTCCTTTTTTTGAGTGAGGAGCTTCAGCCTTTTCAGACGTTCAATCGCCGCGGCAGCCTCATGAACGCTGATGCCCAAGGCTCTTGCCACGCGCTCGGGCCGGGAGCTGGCCGAGTCCGATTTGAACTGAGCGGTCTTGGTGAGCTCTAGGATGGCGAAGTGGTACCAATCCGCAATGACACGGTAGAATTCGGCGCTGAGATCCTGATAGCTTTCCTTGCGAGCCTCAAGCTTTTTCTGAGCGAGCTCGCGCTTGAGCTTTCCGCGCGCATGCTGCGCATCGACCAGATCGGCGAAGCTTTCGCACTCGTTCGCGGACCAGCCCAGCCGCCGACTGACCGCCAGGGCGGCCTCTCTCGAGAGACCGAAGTCCCCTTTCAGCACATGGCTCAGGCGACTGGGCGAGAGGCCCACGTCCCGCGCGAAGCTGCGGAGGGAGTATTTCGGGTTGCGGCCACATCGGCTCGCAAGCTCATTCCGCAGGACTTCTCGGTAGTCTCTCAGCTCGTTCACGATGACGAGCGTTTAACCCGGCCGGGCGAGGACGTCAACCTGTCGCTCAACAATGTGTTGAGTGAAAGTGAGTCACCTCAGACCAGTTTCCTGGATTCCAGCTCTTTCAGGAAGTCGGCGAGAGTGAGGACTTCGATTCCGGTATCGGTCGTGATGCTCTCCAAACCGAGATAAACGACAATCCGCCTGCCAACGCCCTTGAGGTCACGGATCGCCTCCAGCCCGGTGAACCACTCCGGACGAATCCGGGATCCGGATTTCACCTCGATGGCGACGAACTTGCGCCCGCCGCGAAGGAGGAAATCCACCTCAATCCCTTTCGCCTCGGACGGCGCCCAGTAGAACATCTCGTCCCAATCATCGAAATAGCCCTGACAACTCCGAAGCGTCTGAGCGACCCAGCCCTCCAGCAGGCTGCCGCGCTCCTCGGAGCTGACCGGGCCATAGTCACCGCGCGCCGCACGCACGATGCCCGGATCGACCCAATACAGCTTGGGATGCTTGCGTTCACGCACGCGAAGCTTCGCCTCAAAACCGGGAAGGCGGAACGAGCGCTGCGACCGGAAGGAATCGCATGAAACCCCCGAGGTTTCGCACGAGGGCTTCGGCCTGAATTTCCTCTTTCAGGTAGGTTTGCACATAGGCGCGCAGCCGATCCTTGAGCTCAGAAGGCTCACTGGTGCTGATGAGAGGGACCGTCCCCGCTTGGAGCGCGGTCTCGAGGTCGAAGTCCCGCCCCATCTCAACCGGGAGCAGGGGAAAGAGATTCTTGATGAGCGCGCGTCCAGCGAGAAGGGGCCGATAGCACGCGGGGATATAACTTGCCTACCATGATCCCAATTTTCGTCGAAAAATGAGATCATGCCAACACCAGTGATCCCGGGCGGCTAGCGCTGCAGCTCCGCTTCGATCGCGCTCTTCAGGACTTCATAGCCGATGGTGTTGAGCATCCGCCCGTTGACGAAATAGGTGGGCGTCTTCTGCACGCCGAGGCGCTTTCCGGCGGCGAAGTCCTTCTCGACCTTCCAGCCGTGCTTCTTGATCACCTCGTCCTTCTGGAGCCGCTTGGGGTCGATGCCGATCTTCTCCAGATACCCGGGGATCAGGTCAGGCCGGGGTTCGTGATGGCTGCCCCACTCCGGCTGATTCTCGAAGAGCGCGTACATCGCCTCGTCATACTTGCCCAGCTCCCGCGCCTCCTCGATCACCGAGGCCGCGTACATCGCGTTTCCGTGAAAAGGCATGTACCGGTGCACGACGCGAAGCTTGCCCTCATACTCCTTCAGCAGATGCTTCACGATCAGGTACATCTCGCGGCAGGCTTCGCATTCGGGGTCGAAAAACTCCACGATCGTGACCTTGGCGTCGGCCGGTCCGGCCACCACGTTATGATCCTCGATCAGCTCCGAGGCCGCCACCCGGCCCATGCCGTCGTTTTTGGCCTGCTCCTTCCGGGACAGGTACCAGGCACCGCCGGCAAACACCACCAGCGCCAGAGCAGCGGCCAGAACCACAAAGAGCTTGTTGCCTTTCATTTCATCTCTCCTGATTTGAATCTGAAGTTGAGCGCACCGAGCGTGACGAACCCCAGCAGCGACAGCAGCGGGATCGTCACGAAGCCCAGGAGCTCGAGCTGCCGGGAGGTGCAGGGGACGCCTTGAGAACAGGGCGTGATCCCTTCGGGGATCACGCCGTAATAGAGCAGGTTGTGATAGCCGCTCAGGAGCAGGCCCAGCGCGATCAGGGGAACGGAGTACCGGCGATGCGCCCCATCCTCGAACCAGATCGCCGCGCCGAAGACCGTGACGAGCGGGTAAAGCGCGATGCGCTGGTACCAGCACAGCGAGCAAGGGGGGAGCTTCATCAGCTCGCTGAAGAAAAGGCTTCCCACGAAGCCTGCGAGCGCTACCAAAAAGCTGAGCTTCAACTTGAGCGAGTCATTCATCGAACTCTTCAGATATGTCGATTGGCGGCCTAGTTCAAGCCTCCTCCCACAACGTGCCGCTGGAGGCCTGCGTCATTCACCGAGCCACCGCTCCTGTCTCTGCTCTGGGATCTTCACCAGTCGAACGCTACACGAGAAGGCGTCACCTAATTTGACCTCTTCATCGACGTACTTGGCAGTCCTCCAGTTATAGGCTTCAATCCTCCGGGTGATGGAGTACTCCCAGTCGGCGTTCCTTTCGATCCTGATCGTGAACTTCGCGCCATCCACCGGCCGATCGTCTTTGGCGCACTCCAGGTTCCGGAAACCATATTGGGCCGGAAAGGACTCAAAGACTTCAATGGAACCCTGGCACCGGAGACCCTGAATCGGGCGAGCTTCCTCGTTATGGACCAGGAAACCCGAACCATCCGAATCTGGCACATAGCTCAAGCCAACGCTCGTGCTTCCTTGCCTGCAAGTGACCTCATAGGTCTCCACCAGAGACACCGCGGCGTTCGCCATGGACAGAATCACACCCGTCATACCTGCGATCGTGAGGAGCTTTTTCATAAGCCACCTTCCTTTCAAGCACAAAACTACCTGAATGCCAGCTCCAACTCGAGATACGCCTGGTAACGCCGAGGCCTGTCAAAACATTAGACAGCTGCGGAGACCGTGAGAGGAAACACACGCCCAGATCGCCTGAAATCAGTTCGCCCGTGGCATCCGACTTGCTGAAGTTATCCTTCAAGCACCCTAAAAACGCAGAGGAACAAACCATGCGAGCGCCATCGGCTCAATCGCCGCAAAATTCTCCGCTGAAACTGGGGGATATCCTGGAGGCCAGCTACGAGCGCCTTCTCGAATTCGCGCGGTATCCGACGGCGTCTCCTCTTGTCGATGTCTATCGAGATGTCTTGCTTGCTTTTCTCCGGGGAGATTCAGAACGCCTTCGCTCCGAATGCGATCGGATCCGCGTTCTTCCTCATTCGCCCGAGTTTCTCCTTCCCCTCGCCTGCCTCCGTCTTTCGCTCCAGGCTCGCGATCCGGACTCGGCTCAGCTCGAAAGCCTGATCAGCCTCGCCGACCGGAGCGGAGAGTGGCGCGGTGAGATCCTCATCGCGTGCGGCCACGGCTACGAGCTCCGCGGCGAGCTCGGGAAAGCGAAGGAGATCTATCTCAAAGCCAGCGAAGCCCTTTTGAGCGCCGGGTTTGAGAGGAAGGCTCTGCGCGCATACATCAACTCCGTGGCAATGGAAGGCCAGCTTCATCCCGAGAAGAAGCTTCTAGCCGAGTTCCATTCCATCTCGAGGCAGGCCAGGAAGCTTCGTGAGTTTCGGAGCTGCGGCATCGCGCTCAGCAATATCGCCAGGGAGTACCGGAATATCCGGGCACTCGATACCGCGCTGAAGTACGCCAACCACGCCGTGCGGTATCTCAAAAAGGAGCTGGGCACTCTCTACTATTACAAGGCCCTCACCAACCGCTGTCACATCCTCTATGAAATGGACCGAGTGCGGGAAGCGCAGATCGATTTCGAGGAAGCGCGGCACGCTGACTTCCCGGAAATCAAGGCCGCCCTCCAGGTCATTGAGCAGCTCCTCAACCCGACGGCGGAGATCGAGATCGCCGAGAAGGACCTGCTGCCGCTCTGGCGGGAGCGCCTCAAGGAAGGCCGTATCCACACGAGGTCCGCGTGCAAACTCAGCCGCCGGAAACTGGGTGAGCTGGAAGAAGCCCTGATCAAACGCATCAGCGAGAAACCCGCCGACAAGTTCGAGCTCATCGAGTTTCTTTACGGCAACAACGCCGATTTCCATGCCCTCGAAGCGCGCCTCAAAAGCCTTCTCAGCCGGATACGCCGGAAATGCCCGGGCCTTCTTCTCCTGGACGGCGGAAAATATCGGATCGCGGATCGCATCCTTCTCCCTTCCTTCCTGCGGGAGGCCGGTTGAGAATTTCCCCCATCCTCCCTGCACTCCTCCTCTTGATCTGGTCCGGCAACTCATTTGCCGGGCTCCCTGGAATCGTCAGGATCAACTCCAGAATTCCTGATGACCGGGGCGGCCAGCCGCAGCCGACCGTGGGAACTGGTACCGTGATTCAGAGCGGTAAGCGCCGCTTCATCATCACGAAAGCTCATGCGAGCCAAGGGCAGGATTTGAGGATCGATGGCAGGCCCACTCGGGTGCTCGGTCAGCTCATCGATAGTGACGAACCGGATCTCATGATCCTTGAAATTCCAGCGGATGAGGAGACTACGCCCTTTGCCGACTACGATCGGAAGAGCAGGAAGTTCATAGCCAACCCGGAGGTGATCGAGGCGTGGAAGGATTCACCAGACGGAGTTTTTGAAATCCCAAACCCCAATGGAGATGCTTCCCCGCATTCCACGATTATCCCGCCCTGGGTCAAAGACAAGCCTGTGGCGGTCCTGCGGGTAACGCCGGCGCACCAGGGCAGCTTGAAAGTCTACCAGCGCGCGGATAAAGATCAGGACTATTACCTGAACTTCGCCGGTGAACCGGATCCCTACGGTCATGCCGAGACTCACTTTCCGGTGAAATTCCAGCCTGGCATGAGTGGCGCTCCGATTGTCGAGGAAAAGCCTCGGTTCGGCGGCTCTGAATTCGAAGTCATCGGCATCGCCACGCGCACCCTTCGAAACCGAATCGGCTCGTATGCGACGCATTCCTATCAGATCGCCCGTACTTTTGAGGATTACCTCCGGGGCAAACGCGGGAACCCCAAAGGCATCACCTGGCTATCGAGGAACGGCCTCGTCTATCGTGTGTTTCCGGATGGGACGCGGGAGATCAATCCAGACACCATCGTGACCGGTGGACCCGATAGCGCCGGAAGCGGCGGACCCGATAGCGCCGGAAGCGGCGGACCCGATAGCGCCGGAAGCGGCGGACCCGATAGCGCCGGGAGTGGCGCGGGAGGCACTCAAAAATCATCAAAGCTCGATCTTGGTGATCCGTACCGGACTTTTCAGATCTCCTCAGGCTTCATCTACAAAGGAAGAGAAGCCGTGGCCCTCAAGGCTTATGTCCCTGAGCTACGGGAAACCTTATACGTACCGGGAAGCCTGGATGGATTGAGCCTGTTGAAAAGTCTGCGGGCTAAGTCGATCAAGCCTCTGCCAGCTGATTTTCCGATCACCCGACTTCTCAAAGAGCGCGTAGGAACCAAGCGGGATGCCTTTCAAATCACCTCGGACAGCGGTCGCTCCGTCCAGTATAGAAACGGCAAAGTGAGGATCCTCATACAAAAGCTCGGCCCCGCGCAAGCAGACCTCACGCTTGACCTGGATGAAGCCGGGAAACTCGTCGGGTCGGACCACAAAGGTTTCGTGCCTATTGTCCGCGTCAAGGGTCCACGAACAGGGACTGAGTATTCGGTGGATTTGACCGATCTCTTCCTAACCCATCCCGATCCCCTGCAGCACTTCAACGTGGCGCTGCCTGCACGTCGTGGCGGCCTCGCTTCAGTTCTTACGATCGTCAATCTTCAGAGCGGAGCAGAGTACCGGATTCCATTCGCGCGCGAGGTCCTTGAGCAGACGATCGCTGCTATTGACGAGCTTCCCGGGGCTCTCGAGTCGCTCCAAGGCAACAGGGGTGACTGCCTTTAAAGCTCCGGGTCAGCGGGGATCTCCCAAGGTCCGCTCGAGAACGGAAGGATGCTCGCCACGCTTTCCGGATAGGCCCTCCTGATCATCGCTTCTATCTCTTTCGTGCTTTGAGCGCAGAAGATGCGTATCCCTTGAAAATCCAGCTTGCCCGCGAGCTTCGTGCGGTAAGACTGGGTCCCCAGGTCGTAATTGTCGAACTCCACCTCGAGAGGCTGTCGGGTGTTCCAGGTGACCACGACTCCAGTGCGCTGGACAATGAGGGTTGCCAGCTCAGGCGACAGCTTTCCGCCATCAATGCTGACTCCCCTTACCAAAAAAGCGCTGTAGCCCGGCAGCTCGTCGAGGAATCCGACCGTGCGTTCATTTTTTCGAAAATAAAATCCCTTGTAGACGGTTTTTTTGGCTACGCCCTCCGGCTGATCCGGGATCGCTTCGATGATCGACTGACATTCCAGCTGATCAGAGGGCACCCGAGAGGTTCTGGCTTGAGCGACGGTGCAAGTAAGAATTCCAACGAAACCTAACAGCAGTTTGTAATTCATGACCTTCTCCTTCTTTCAGGACTGATGTCCCGTGACCGAGAGATTACCGCTTGAGTCGGAGTAATTCGAGTAACGAGCGGTGACGTCGCAGGCTGTCTAATCGTTAGGCAGTCCGGACTAGCCATCGCCCGAAGCCTTTGATATCCCCGCCTTTACGGAGGCCCCCCATGCGAAACCCCCTGCTCATCATTCTCCCGTTACTGATCCTTTGCTCCCACGCGTTCGCGTACGACCGCCTGGTCGAGAAGCAGGTCTTCTCGATGAAGAGCTTCAAGACCGAAAGCGGAAAGGAGATCCGCGATCTCAAGGTCGGCTACGAAACCTACGGCACGCTCAACGAGCGCAAGGACAACGTCATCCTCATCGAGCATTTCTTCCTCGGAAAGGGTCACGCCGCGGGCAAGTACAAGCCCGAGGACAAGTCGGCGGGCTTCTGGGACGCGATCATCGGCTCGGGCAAGGCGATCGACACCGACAAGTTTTTCGTGATCGCCTCGGATACGCTGGTGAACGTCAACGCCAAGGATCCCAATACGGTCACGACGGGCCCCGCCTCGATCGATCCGGCGACGGGCCGTCCTTACGGGATGAGCTTCCCGATCGTCACGATCCGCGACTTCGTCAACGTGCAGAAGGCGCTATTGGATTCGCTCGGGATCACGAAGCTGCGCGCCGTGATGGGGCCCTCGAGCGGCTCCGTGCAGGCGCTCACCTGGGCGGTGACGTATCCGGAGGCGGTGGAACGCGTGATCGGCGTCATCCCCGGCGACATCGACTGCAACCCGTTCGCGATCCAGGCGCTGAACCTCTGGATGAGCCCGATCCTCATGGATCCGAAATGGAATGGCGGCGATTATTACGGCCGCGAGGAGCCGCTCGATGGGATCCGGCTCTCCATCAAGCAGGTCATCTTCAGCACCTATCATTACGACTGGGCGAGCGCGAAGTTCGGCCGCGCCTGGGCGGCGGCGGACAAGGATCCGGCGCAAAGCTTCCAGAACAAGTACCAGATCGAGAGCTGGGTGGACACGCTCGTGGGCGCCTTCGAGAAGCTCTATGATGCCAACTCCATCCTCTATCACGCAAAAGCCGTGCAGCTGTGGTCGATCAAGGACGAGCTTCGCAAGATCAAGGCGCGCGTCCTGCTCGTGCCTTCCAAGAAAGACCTGCTCGCGTTCCGCGATTATTCGCGCAACACCGAAAGGGAGCTGAAAGCGGCTGGAGTGCCCGTCGAGGTCTTCGAGCTCGATGGCGGCACCGGCCATTTCGACGGGATCGGCTCGATCACCCAGGCTGAAGGCGCGATCCGGAAGTTCCTCGAGCGACCCTGACTCGCCCTTGCTGCCGGGACCTGGCGAGGGGCGCTGGCGACAGAAAGGCAAAGGGCCCCGGGCACAAAGTCCCGGAGCCCTTTTTGGGAGAAACGATCCGTACGTACGATCAGATCGCCTGGCCGACGAGCTTCAGGTCGAGGACGAAGTTGTCGTCGATGAGCTTGTCGCCCAGGGCTTTGGGGTCGAAGAACTTGCCCGAGTTGTATTGGAGATCCCAGCGGGTGCGATCCAGCGTCACGGTGGCCTGCGCTTCGGCCTTGCCGCCTCCCATCTTCACGACGGCCGGGAAGCTCACGGGCTGGGTCTTGCCCTTGATCGTGAGGTCGCCAGAGATCTCATGCGTCGGCTGGCCGGCGGCCGCCTTGAGCGCTTTCACGCCGGTGATCTTGAAAGTGGAGACCGGGTGCTTCTCTGCGCCGAAGAAATCGTCGGACTTGAGGTGGCCCACGAGCTTCGCGTTATAGCCCGCGTCAGTCAGGTCGGTGTTGGTGATCGAGCCCATGTCGACTTCGAAGGAGCCGCCGACGGGGGCGCCTTTTTTGAATTCGACCTGACCCGACTTGAGCTGGATGAGGCCGTTATGGGTGCCGGCGAGCTTCTTGCCGGTCCAGGCGATCGAGCTCGCCTTGGGGTCGAGCGTGACGACCTTGGCGTCGGACGCGACCTTCTTCGCCTTCGGAGCCGACCAGGCGGCGGGGCTGACCATGAGGAACGCAACGAGCGCGGTGGCGCTCAGGACTTTCTGATTCTGGATTTTCATTTCACTCTCCTTTGAAGTTTTCGAAACTTTTGTGTTCCGGTTTGACTCCAGAGTAAGCGGAAACGAAGCATCCCACCAGACTGCAAAGTTAGGATTTACTGTGCCGTTAAATGGACAAGAAGCCTGTGTCAAGGGAGAGGGCTCGGCTCGGTTTCGCGAGGAATTTCGCCAGGTGCTTCACCGGCCGCTTCGTCGGCAACCTCGCCAGCTCGGTCACCCCGGACGAAGCCCTCGGGCCCCTCGGTCAGCTGATCGGTCGGGCGGCCGTTTTCCACATATTCCTGCAGCGGCAAGCCGCCGGCCGCCGCTTCGCACGGCGGGCACTCGCAACGGCAGATGACGGTCGGGGGCTCTGTTCGGAGTTCCGTCGGTTGCGCCGCGGCACCGGCCTGTACGGCACCCGGCTGATTGGGAACAGGTTCCGGCGTGGGCGAGGACACACCGAAGAGCTGAACCCCTTCGGGGCCGGCCGTGAGATAGCCGCCGCTCCCGAAAAGGACCGGTCCCGCGACCGAAGGCAGCGGAAGCGGCGAGATCTCCGATTGCGCGTGAACTCCAGCGGCTGAAAGGAAACACAAAGCGGCAAGAAGAATCCCCGGCTTGCGCATTACTCGGAAACGAGCAAACGCCGTGCCCCGGGCCGGGCGACGCGTCATCCTTGCTCGCCCGCGAGTCCTTTTTTCCAAAGCCGATGAAAACGCGTCTTCCCTCCCGGCTGTCCCAGCAGCAACGAGGTTTTCACGAAGGCGGCTTCGAGGGTCATCTCGCCCGCCCAAAGCGCACCGGCTTCGAGCACCTCACGACAGGCGACATAGGCGGGCGGCGAGGCGTGCGAGGCGCCCTCTCCGGTGCTCTCGGTTATGATGACCACCGGCAGCCTCCGGCGTCGCGCCTCCGCCAGGAAATCCATGAAAGCTCCGTCCTGAGTCGGCGCCGTACCCGAGGGAAAAGCGACGAGGAGCACGCCGTCCAGATCCGGCAGCAGCCGCTGGCTCATGATCGCGCTCGGAAAACCCGGAGTGACATGCATCACGGCAACCTTGCGGCTGAAGCGCGGCTGCAGACGCCCGGCCTGGCGCTTGCGCCTGCTCCACGTCGCGGCAGACGGGTCATAAACGATCTCGGTTCCCACCAGCGCGAGCGGAGCAGCCTTCGGGCTCTCGAACGCGTCGAACTCCGCGGCGCTTCGCTTGCGCGCGCGATTGCCTTGCAGCAGGCGGTTATCGAAGAAAAGGCTCACCTGCTTGACGACGCCGCGCGGTCCGTGGGCGGCGATCTCGACGGCCGAGATGAGATTCCGCCGCGCGTCGGTTCGCAAGGCGGCCAGCGGCCTTTGCGCGCCGGTGACCACGACCGGCTTGAGACAAGGCCGGAGCAGAAAAGAAAGCGCGCTCGCCGTGTAGCTCATCGTATCGGTCCCGTGCAATAGGACGATGCCGTCATAACGCTTCCATTTCGAACGGATGCGATCGGCGAAAAGCAGCCATTCGTCCGGACCGACCTGCGCGCTATCGCAGTTGAGCAGGATTTCGATGTCGCACTCCGCCAGCTTCGCGAGCTCGGGAA
Organism: Oligoflexia bacterium; assembly: GCA_023701205.1. Taxonomy (GTDB): domain Bacteria; phylum Bdellovibrionota; class UBA1018; order UBA1018; family UBA1018; genus JAMPXJ01. The sequence goes on along the minus strand of JAMPXJ010000007.1, from coordinate 88,513 downwards.
CGCGCGCGCGCAGTCTCTCGCCCAGAAGCGCCGGAGAGAGCTTGGGCAGATCGAGCGGGTACTCGTCCATTCCGAAGGTTCCACCCGTATAGAGAATCAGGACTTTGGCCATGAGGGGAACAGCCTAACAAGGGCCCCTCCGTCACGACAAGGGCTATCGGCAGATGACTTGCACCCACTGGCCGCATGCCGACCTGGGTCTTATGCTCCAACTTGAGAGGCGCCCGCTTGTTCCAGTTCGAGGATCTGAAGGATGGGGTCAGCTTCGTCCGGGAGCTCCGGAGGCCCTCCATCCAGCTCCGCGACGCTGATTTCGCCGGGGACGAGGACCTCCCGGAGGTCCTCACGGATTCCGCGCAGGAGAAGCTCGAGCGCGAAATCGCGGAGTCCTACTCGGGGCAAATCGCCCAGGAGCTCGATGAGGCGCTCGCGCGGGGCGAGTTCGAAGCGCTCATCCTCTGTGCCGAGTCGCGCCTGCTCGGGATCCTGCGGGATTCGCTCAGCCCCTCGGTTCATGGCCGGGTCTCGGGAATGATCGACCAGGACCTATACAACATCAATGAGTCCGACCTGGTGAACTACCTGCGGGATCTCGAAACGCGGAGGAGTGCCGCCTGACTGAGTGCGGAGGTACTGCGTCTCGAGGCGTCCCGCGCGAGATGATCACCGCCCCATCGGCCAGGTTTCGGGAAATTTCTCGCGCTCAAACGGCAGCACCAGGGGCTCCAGCGCGCTCGTGCGGTCGATATGGAAAAACGCATCGTAACGCCGCGCGAGCGCCGTGGCCGTGTAGTTGCCGCGCTCATGCTCCGGATCGAAGACGACGCCGATGGCGCGCTGATCCAGGCTGTCCCGGAGCGCCGGATGGGACTTCTCATCGAAGATCGAGACCACCTGCGGGCATTCCAGCTTGCTCGCCAGCGCGTGATACGCGGCATCGAGGCTCGCGGGTTTCGCCGGGGGCAGCGTCATCTCCTGCATCGGACCTTCCCACGCGCGCGAGGCCATCACGCGCCCCTCGAAGGTTCCGAAACCCACCAGCGCGACCTGCTCCTCGCCCCAGTGCTCCCGCGCCAGGCCGCCCAAGTTGACCAGACCCTCGCGCGCCATCTCGGTCGCGCGATAATCGCCGATATGGGTGTTGTGGGCCCAGACGATCGCCTTGCCCTCCTCTACCTCCAGGAGCCACCGGAGGGTTTCAAGCATGTGCCGATCCCGGATATTCCACGAACGGTCATCCCCGTGAATCAGGGTTCGATAATAGCTCTCGGCGCTGCGTACGACGCGCGCGCTCTGCTGCGCATCGATCAGCCGTTCGGCGGCCAACCCTTCGCGGCCCGCGCGCTCGATCCTGAGCCGCAGGAGATCCTCGAGCGTGCGCGAAACCTCCTCCTCGCAGCCGCGTGGAAATTTCAGCGTCGAGCGTGCATAAAGCATCTCGTCGCCCGAGAAGCGGTCGAGGCAGGCATAATGCTTTTTCGCCCGCCGGGCCATGAGCGGACTGATCTCCTCGAGGCAGCGGATCACGGCCTCCATGGACTCGAAGAGCGCGTAGAGGTCCAGGCCTGCGACGCGCACGGGCTCGCCGGAACCACGGGCCCCTTCGTGCGAACGGAGCCATTCGACGAGGCGGATCATCTCGGTATTGGCCCACATCCACGTGGGCCAGCGCTCCGTCCGCTCGAGCGCGGTGCGCGCATCCCGGCCCTCGCCGAAGCGCGCGTAGCGGTGGATCTTCACGGCCTCGGGCCAGTCCCACTCCAGCGCCAGCAGCCGGAAGCCGTGCTTGGTGATCAGCCACTGCGTGATCAGGCGCCGCCAGCGGTAGAACTCCTCGGTTCCGTGCGTCGACTCACCGAGCATCACCACCTTGGCCCGCGAGATCCGATCGATCAGCGGCTGTAGCGCGCGAACCTCCCGCACCGGAAGGGAAGCCCGCTCGAGTCCATCGGAAAGTTCGCCCACCCGCATCTTCGCCCCTCCGGGCGAAGCGTTCTGCAAGGCATGCGCCTCGCGGAGGACAAGTCACTTCTGCCGGGGCTTCCGCCCGGAACCCAGGAGCTGATTCAGGCGGAAGGAGCTCTCGCGCAGCCGATAAGCCTTGAAGCCCGCGGCGCGCAAGGCCTTGACGGCCTGCGAAGCCAGGCCGCAGTAGCGTCCGCGGCAAAACACGTAGATCGTCTTCTGCCGGGGAAGCCGCTTGAGCTCGGCCTTGAGCTGCTCCATCGGCACCCACAGCGACTCAGGTACCGGAGTGGCGCCGCTCTCCTCGCTCTCGCGGACATCGAGCAGAACCGCCTTCTTATCGATCACTGCCTCGACGACCTCCGCGGCCGTGGCTTCGGCGTGAAGCGTGGCATCCGTCAGCGCGACCTCGGCCTCGTCAAGCTGCGGAAAGAGCTCGTGCGCCAGCAGCTGCAGCGATTCCCAAAGCTCGAGCACCCGCGGGTTGGCCAGGCGGTAGATCCGCGAAACGCCCTGGCGCTGGCAGGCGACGAGCCCCTCCTTCGCCATGCGCTGCAGATGCTGGGAGGTGTTAGCCACGCTCTGCCCCGAGCGCTCGCTCAGCTCCTCTACCGTGCGCGGGGACTGCGAAAGGATCTGGATCAGCTTGAGTCGCGAAGGCGAGCCCAGCGCGAGCGCGATCTGCCCGAGCTTCTGGTAGATCAGCTCCCTGGGGTCCGAATTTGTTTCTGGCAATTGAGAGGACATAAGCTTATATTCAATAGACTACTTGAATTCTGGCGCTAGAGGAAGCATGAAATGATCCATTGGAACGTCAGCCCCGAGCTTCTGAGCATCGGCAGTTTCTCCATCCGGTGGTACGGCCTGCTTTTCGCGATCTCGTTCGTGCTTGGCTTCCGGATCGTGCAGAAGATGTTCGCCGCCGAGAAGGTCTCGGAAAAGCACCTCGACCCGCTATTCATTTACATGATCGTGGGAACGATCGGCGGCGCGCGCGTGGGCCACTGTCTTTTTTACGAGCCCGAGATCTACCTGGCCGATCCCATTCGCATCCTGAAGGTCTGGGAAGGCGGACTGGCCAGCCATGGCGCGGCCATCGGGATTTTTTTCGCGCTCTTCCTTTACTGTCGCAAGCACCGACTGAGCTGGCTGTGGCTTGTCGATCGTCTTTGCATCACGGTAGCGCTGGCCGGCGGTTTCATCCGGCTGGGCAACCTTTTCAACTCCGAGATCCTGGGCAAGCCGGCCGAGCTGCCGTGGTCCTTCGTGTTCACGCGCATCGACGCGATCCCGCGGCATCCCACCCAGCTTTACGAGTCGCTCGGATACTTCGCGGCGTTCGCGCTTCTTTACCGGCTCTACTGGAGCGGCAAGGGCAAGCGGCAGGGCTATCTTTTCGGATTATTCCTCATGCTGATCTTCGGCAGCCGCTTCGTCTGGGAGTTTTTCAAGGAGAACCAGGTGGCTTTCGAGTCCTCCCTCCCGCTGAACATGGGCCAGCTGCTGAGCGTGCCGCTCGTGGCGCTGGGCGCATTTCTTTTCGCGCGCGCGGCACGTGCTCCCCAGGCTCCGGGGCGGAGCTGATTACAGGCCGGCCCTGCTCTCCTGCTGCACGTGGTTTGCAGGTATCTCGGGAATGGAACGTGAACTCAGAACGGTGCGGCCTTACCCCTCGGACGGCCTGGCCCTGGCGGGCCGGATCCTGCTGGGGGCGATCTTCATCATCAGCGGCTTGAGCAAGATTCCCAGCTGGGGCGTCGCTCTCCAGATGATCGCCTCGAAACAGCTCCCGCTTCCCGAACTTCTCCTGGGCCTCGCGACCGTTGTCGAGATCGGCGCGGGCGTCGCGCTTTTGCTCGGCTGGCGGGCGCGCGGCGCGGCCGTTCTTCTCTTCCTTTATCTGGTCCCGGTGACGCTGTTTTTCCATAACTTCTGGTCCTACTCCGGCGGGGAGCGAACGCTTCAGCTGATCATGTTCCTGAAGAACCTCTCCATCATGGGCGGGATGCTCGGGGTGGCGGCGAACGGTCCGGGCCTCTACAGCATCGATGGCCGGCGCGCTCGCCGGCTGGAGACCGATATCACGGTGGAAAGGCCGCGGCTGCGCAGGGTCTCGTGATCAGGTCGCCGCTTTCCGTTTCTTACGGCCTCATGACGGCGATCAAGCCCAGCCGCTGGTCGATGTAACTGTGCGCGAGCGCCTGGCCTGCCCGGATGCTGATGCCTTTTTCGAAGAGTTGTCCCAGGGGGAAGCCGTGAAAGCTCGTGCCATAAACGCCCACCACGCTCACGACTCCGCCCCTCCGTACGGCGGCTTTTTTGGCCATGGTGAGGCGATACGATTGGATATCGACTCCGATCTGCTTCCCTCGACGGGCGCCGGCCTGCTGCTCTCCGCCACACGAAGAGAGCCGGTTTCTGACGAGCAGGCGTTTCCGCTGCTCGGCTTTTCTAACGAGGCTAACTTCAAAAGAATCCAGCGCTATGTCAATTTCGAGTACCTCTCGCCTGATGATGGATCTTCCGCCTGAACTCCCGGATAGCACCTGATTTTACGAGATCCTGAAGAGATCATAAGTGAAGCAAACCAAATCCTCGCAGGCCGAGGGGGCGATGACTTTCCGCTGCTCGTCAATAAAGGACAGGAGCATCGTTTTGAGCTTCTCGTAATCACTGCGCGTGACTGTGAAGCAGAAGGTGTAATGCAAGCCGTCTGATTCGGCGTTTTGGCTATCTTGAACAGCTTTCAACCGCCAGTTTTGATGGTTCACGCCATTGAGAGGTGAATCCTTGGGAATATGAAGGTTGCCTCCGGTGAATTGCCAGCGATTGTTATCCGACTTCACCAGTCCCATTGTTTTCAGTCCTCGCAATGTTTCGAGGACGACTTCGATCGGAAGATTCAGCCGCTGGGAGATCGCCTCCGGAGTCTGTGACGCCTGAATGCTTGTAATGATGTGGATCGCTCCCCAGTGCCAGGAAGAGTAGTAACGAGATCGCGCTTCGATCGAGTCCAGTGCGCCATCCCTGAGCCTATTTGCGAAATTTTCGGCCTCTCTCTTTTTCCTATCGAGCTGCGCTTGGATTCGCTGTCGAAGACGGCGCGTGCCAGCGCGGCTGTAATCCACAAGCAGGAGAAAGTACTCGCTCTCCAGCTCATCCAGTCCGAGAAAATGAGCGAGGTTGCATGCGTGCTCCGGGGTGAGCTGAACGTGGGATCTAAGAACCTGAGACAGGTACGCCGGCTGGCAACCCGCCGCCGAGGCTAACTGGCCTTGAAAGCCCCGTTTCTCTCCTTTGCCTTTGAGGAGGTCTTTTAAAAAGGACTTATAATCCGTGAAATTGAATATGCTCATCCCGTTAATAAATTATATCAGAAGTTCTCGATTTTATATAAAGTTGATCTTTTTTATCCAGTACTGCTGAGGTATTTTGGACACAGGTAATGAACTGCTTCTTCCCTGAAGAAGCCAAAACTCAAGGAGATAAACCATGTACGAGAATACACATGTTAGCGGAAAGACGAACAACGGAACGTTGAACAAGGCTGTCATTCGTCGGGCCTTGAACTCTAAGGAATTTTCGGAGGCACAAGAGTTGAATCATCAGACCTCGAAAGGGTCACTTGCCATGTGGTTCAAGATTTTTCCCATCCTCGCGTTCACTCTTTTTGTCTCACCGGCACTTGCCGACAATGACGGTCCAGGCACCGGTGGCGGTGGCAATGATATCGAGGCAAAATTCAGAGGCTCTGTCGAAGCAGTACTCGACTCCATCGATCGAATGAGAGTCGAAGCCAGGAAACATCTCACTTTCGATCCTTATCAGCTGAGAGCATCTTTGCTTTCCCGGAACGGCCTGCGGCCTGCGTGTGCGCGTGGCCAAAGATTGGAGCAGCTCGTGGCCGAAGAAAAGATGGCGATGGTTTTTGCAGATGCGCCTTCGACCGTGTCACTCGACTGCAGATCGGAAACCATCCCGCGATGGCAGCAGCTCTTCAACTCGAAAAAAATGGAGGACAAGGTTCTCTTCCTACACGAAGCACTGCGCGTGAGCCGCCGAGAGGGAGAAGACGATTACAGTAAATCCGGCAGCTTCCTCAAAGCCATCAGCGTGGATACCCAGCTGGATCGTCGGGACGCCCTTAAGATTTTCCAAGCGTCGAAAGATGCCAGGTGCCATGTAATCTTTTGGTTCCCTGGTACCACCTACGAAACTTTAGAGATTCGAGTTGATGGAAAAGCAGTACTCGCCCATCAAAGGCCCTATAGCTATACTGGAGATTCCGAGTCTATGAAGAGCGATATCCTGTTTGGCTCGGGTGTTGTCTTCAACCATGGAAGAACCCTTATTAATGCGAAATTCGTAAGTTCGCTCGGACATGCGTTTGGGTGCTTTTCCGATCGGGCTTCGGTGGCCAACCCGTGGGATCCGAATGCCCAGATTGCGTCGTCTCAGGGTTCCAAACGCGGTATCTCGAAAAAAGAGAGCAGCCGGTTGACCAAGGATCTCAGCGCAGGCGTAGTTGCCAGTGCGCCGGCCCACGAAGGCAGCGCAGGCCGCGGCGAGTAAGCGAAGCTCCTTCAGTTCTGTCATAAGTCCTTTCTTTGCAGTGAAGCAGAGGATTTATGAAAGACTTGTTTTCGTGACTGCGAGAAGCTCCAGGCAGATTGAACTCTATTCGCCTTAAAAACGAAAACAGGGGCCCCCTTTCGAGGGCCCCTGAGCTCAGCCTTTTCCTTGGCTTCATCCGACCCGAAGGCCGGGTGGCTTCATTCCATGGAGCGCAACGCTTTGAGGACGTTGATGCGCCCGCCGGTGATCGTCTTGCCCTGCAGCGAAGGAAGAACGTCGACCGTTTCCATCAGCACCTTCTTGACCTGCTTATAGGTCCACTCCGGGTTTTTCGACCAGATGAGGGCCGCGGCACCCGCCACGTGAGGGCAGGCCATCGAAGTCCCGGAGAACTTCGCATACCTGTTGCCAGGAACCGTGCTGTAAACGTCGACACCCGGAGCGGCGACATGGGTCGTCTTCTTGCCGTAGTTCGAGAAGAAGGCCATGCCATCCTTCGCGTCGGTGGCTGCCACCGCGATCAGGTTGTCGTTGTTGAAGGCCGCGGGATAGGCGGGATCTTTCCCGTCGTTGTCCGTGCCGTCGTTGCCGGCCGCGGCGATGAAGAGCACGTCTTTGGCCTTGGCGCGCTCGATCGCGGCGTAAAGGGCTTTGTTGTCGTCATCACCCTTGCCACCCCAGCTGTTGCTGAGGATCTTGGCGCCGTTGTCGATGGCGTAATCGATCGCGCGGATGGCGTCAGCCGTCGTGCCGCTGCCCTCGCCCGAAAGGAATTTCAGCGCCATGATCGAGACCTGCTGGGCCACGCCCGAGATCGCCTTGCCGTTGCCGCCAACCGCGCCGATCGTGCCCGAGGTGTGGGTGCCGTGCTGGTTGTCGTCGTAAGGCAGTCCGTCGTTATGGACGAAGTCGAAGCCGACGAGATCGTTCTGCGTCGGGTTCGGGTTGCGCCACATATTGAAGGAGAGGTCCTCGTGGTTGTAATCGACGCCGGTGTCGATGTCCGCGACGATGATGGACTTCGAGCCACGGTGGGTCTTCCAGGCTTCGATCGCGCCGATCTTGTTCATGCCATAGGTCTTGGAGAGATCCGGATCGGCGACCGGAGGAATCACCTCGGCGGGAGCCGGGGCAACCTCAGGGCGAGAAGGGCCGGGATTGCCTGGGTTGCCGGGGTTTCCAGGATTGCCAGGGGTTCCGCCGCCTTCATCCGTGCAGCCCGGAGGGAACGGGATACCGGGGAAGAGGCAGGGGATCGGGGTTTCACCGCCGCCGCCGCCGCCATCACCGCCGCCGTCGCCCGGTTCGCAACCCGGGATCTCGAAGCCCGGAATGCAGGGAATGCCGCCGGCCTGGGTGCGGATCGGGTAAGCGTGCAGGATGTAGTTGGGCTGCGCGAACTCGACGAGGTCACTCCTCATCAGCTCGGCAACCGCGTCCTGGACCTTGACGTTGTCCTGGAGCGTGAGCTGTTCCATGCCTTTCATGATGCCCTTGTAGCGGCGGACCTTCGTGACGCCGGTCGCGCTATAAAGATCGTTCATCATGAGGCGGCTGCGGAAAGCGCCGTCTTTGAACTTGACGATGATTTCGTTTTGCTTGTATTCGGACGCCACGGCGGACAGGCTTCCAAGCCCCATCGCCATTACGACCACTAATGCGGTCTTGAAAATCGACATTCAAAATCCCCCCACGAGATTTGCCGGGTAGCCTTCGATTCAGTTCTCCAGCTTTGGCGGCTTTAACCCCGAAGTCTACCGGGCGTCTTCGATTTTGCAAATTTGACGCTTCGCTTTCTTTTTTCACAAGGGTCTTGTTTTTGACGGCCACTGGACTAGACTCTTGCCTCCGCCCTAAAAGCTTTTCTAAGAAGATTTCTTTCGAAATAATCTCTGATATTCCTAAGTAAATTTGAACGATTCCAAAGCCTCGCGACGCGTTTTTTGGCATGATCGGGGGCATGATCCTGTTTCGCACCGTGGGACTCCTCTTTCTTTCCAATTGCTTCATGACCCTGGCATGGTACGGGCACCTGCGTTTCAAGAGCGCGCCACTGCTCCTGGCCATCCTCGGAAGCTGGCTTCTCGCCTTGCCGGAGTACGGACTTCAGGTGCCGGCCAATCGCTATGGCCACGGCGAGCTTTCGGCTTACCAGCTCAAGATCCTGCAGGAGTGCATCACGCTCGTGGTGTTCATGGGATTCGCCTGGTTCGGGTTGAACGAGCCGCCGCGGATGAATCACCTGATCGCTTTCGGGCTGATTATCGCGGCAGTCGTGGTGGCTTTTCGTTAGGAAGCGGGGCTGCACCAACGAAAAAGGGCGCCGACTTTCATCGGCGCCCTCTCGAGACTGTCAGGATGATTCGGAATCCGATTTAGAGATCCCGCTCCTGCTGCCGGCGCATGTATGCCGGAATATCGTATTCGTCGTCGGTCAGGTTGGTGATGCCGAGTCGCTGCGCGATGGCGCGGGCCCGGGCGAGCTCCCCGCCTTCGGCGCCCAGTCCCATCGGGGCCGTGGCCATCGCCGAAAGGCTCATCGCCGTGGGCTCGGTCACCGGCTCTTCCATTCTCGGCGCCGCAACAGGGGCTGCGACGGGCGACGGAGCCTGAAGGATCGTGGGCTCCACGACCATCTGAGCGGGCATCGGAGCGGCGACCGGAGCGGGCGCGGGTTGCGGCGCAAGCTGAGCCTGCATGTAGGCCTGAGCCTGCGCGAGCATCGCCGCGGTCGGCTGCGGCGGCAGAGCCGCCGGCGCGGGTGAGGCCGCGAGGGCGGGCGCCGTGACCTGGGCCGCGACGTTCGTCGTGACCGAGATCGCCGGCTGCATCGAGTCGACCTTCGGGAGCTCCTGGGACTGGCCACCCAGGCCGGTCGCGATGACCGTCACCTTGACCTGATCCTTGAGCGACTCGTCGATGACCGTGCCGAAGATGATCTCGGCGTCCTCGTGCGCGGCTTCCATGATGAGGGTCGTGGCCTCGTTGACCTCGTGGATCTTGAGGTTCGAGCCGCCGGTGATGTTGATGATGATGCCGGTGGCGCCGTCGACCGAGATGTCCTCGAGCAGCGGGCTCGAGATCGCGTTGGTCGCGGCCTCGACGGCGCGGTGCTCGCCTTCGCCGTAGCCGATGCCCATCAGGGCCAGGCCCTTGTTCTGCATGATGGTGCGGACGTCGGCGAAGTCGCTGTTGATGAGGCCGGTGTGATTGATGAGGTCGGAGATGCCCTGTACGGCGTTCAGCAGGACCTCGTCGGCCTTCTTGAACGCGTCGACCATCGAGAGCGTGGCGCCGGAGATGGCAAGAAGCCGCTGGTTCGGGATCATGATGAGCGAGTCGACGTTCTCACGCAGCCAGCTGATGCCCTGCTGCGCGTGCTTGAGGCGCTTCTTGCCTTCGAAGATGAAGGGCTTCGTGACCACGCCCACGGTGAGGGCGTTGACTTCCTTGGCGATCTTGGCGAAGACGGGCGCCGCGCCCGTCCCGGTGCCGCCGCCCATGCCGGCGGTGATGAAGACCATGTCCGCGCCGGCCAGAACCTCGGAGATGCGGGCATAATCCTCGAGCGCCGCCTTGCGGCCGATCTCGGGATTCGCGCCCGCGCCCAGGCCCTTGGTGAGCTCCTGGCCGATCGCGAGCTTGACCGGAGCCAGCGACGCGTCCAGCGCCTGGCGGTCCGTGTTGGCCGTGATGAACTCCACGCCCTCGAGACCCATCTTGATCATCGTATTGACCGCGTTGCAGCCCGAGCCGCCCACGCCCACTACCTTGATCTTCGCTCCTTGTGTCGCCACCTGATCGATTTCAAACATATTCAAAGAAGATCCTCTTCTTTCGCTGATGTCGAGGGAGAGCTAGGCCTCCCTCGCCTTCCATTGAACAACGCGTCCCTCGCGGGACACCCCCAATCCTGAAAACCTAAAACAGATCCTTGATCCAGGAGCGCATCGAGCCCCGGACCTTGTCGTAAATGTTCCTCTCCCGGATCGGGAACTTGCTCTTCTGGATGTTCCGCGCCCCGTACTTGAGCAGACCCACTCCCGTCGCGAACTTCGGAGAATTCACCACGTCACGCAGCCCCCCGATCGCCTGGGGCAGCCCGCGTTTCACCGGCATGTCGAACACGAACTCGGCGAGCTCCGGCATGCCTTCGAGCAGCGAGGAGCCGCCGGTGATCACGTAACCGCCCGAGAGCAGCTCCTGATAGCCCGTCTTCATCACCTCGCGCTGGATGAGCGAGAAGATCTCCTCGACGCGCGGCTCGATGATCTCGGCGACGAGACGGCGCGAGAGCACCCGGGACTTGCGGCCGCCCACGCCCGCGACCTCGATCGTCTCATCCGGCTTCACCAGCGAGGTCATCGCGCAGCCGTACTGGATCTTGATCTTCTCCGCCTCGTTCTGCGGCGTGCGCAGGCCGACGGCGATGTCGTTGGTGATGTGGTTGCCGCCGATCGCGAGCACGCTCGTGTGCAGGAGCGCGCCGTCCTTGTAGATGGCGATGTCGCTCGTGCCGCCGCCGATGTCGACGAGCACGACGCCGAGCTCCTTCTCGTCCTGGGAGAGGACCGCCTCGCCCGAGGCGATCGGCTCGAGACAGATCTCCGAGACGTTCAGCCCGGCCTTGTTGGCGCACTTGATGATGTTCTGCGCGGAGGAGACCGCGCCGGTCACGATGTGGACCTTGGCCTCGAGGCGCACGCCGCTCATCCCGATCGGATCGCGGATGCCTTCCTCGCCGTTGATGATGTATTCCTGCGGGATTACGTGAATGACCTCGCGATCGACGGGGATCGCGACGGCTTTCGCCGCGTCGATCACGCGCTGAACGTCCTGCTCGCTGATCTCGCGATCCTTCACCGCGACGATCCCGGTGGAGTTGAACGACTGGATATGTCCGCCCGCGATGCCGGTGTAGACGCTCGAAATCTCGATGCCGGCCATGAGCTCGGCCTCCTCGATCGCCTTGGAGATGCTCTCGACGGTCGAATCGATGTTGATCACGACGCCTTTTCGCAGCCCTGTGGAAGGCGCCGTCCCGATGCCCACGATATCGATCACGGGATTCGGCCCGGACTCCGCGACCTCGCCGACGATGCAGCAGATCTTCGTGGTTCCAATATCCAGTCCGACGACAAAGTCCTTTTTGGACATACGGCGAATCCCTCCCATGGGACCCTGTGCTGAATACTCAGCAGGCAGAAATTACCTATAAGGAATTCTAAGAACCATGAGCGGTTTTGACAACTATTTTTTTGCCGGAATCCGCCCAGATCTGAAAAGCGGGAATGGAATGGCTACCCAGGTAGGCCACGACTTCGGAAAGCTTCTGGAGCTGGTCCTCGCGGCCGTCAATTTCTTGACCGAGGTCGACCATCGCACGATTTTTCGCGCGTCCGAGCGAATACACCAGCAAGGCGCGGAAACCCCGCTCCCCGTCCCAATGGACCGACGAAAGCTGCGCCAGGCCTTTTAAAGGAGAGCGGTCCCAGGCCGCGATCAGGCCCAGCGCTCCGGAGAGACCGGCACCCTCCTGCTCCGAGGACAAGCCCGTCAGCAACGGGAGATCCGCCTGAAGGCGCAGATTGACCTGGCCGAAGACCTTCCCCGTTGAATCGACGTAAGCAAGCCTTCCGTCCTGATACTGGAACAGCGCCTTGGGCTCGCGGTAGCTGACCGCGATTGACAGCGTCTGCGGGAAGCGCTTCTGCAGTCTCACCTCGCGGATCCAGGGATTCGTCAGGATGCGTCGCTCGACGAGGCGAAGGTCGAGATCGAAGAGGTTCACCATTCCGGATGGGATCGCGGCCAGCTGCGTGATCGTCTGCGCATCGACCGGCGCCTCATCGGGCTGGTCGGAAACCTCCACCACCTGCACCAGGAAAAGCGGCGAATGGATCGCCATGTAAATGCCGCCGGCCGCGGCGAGCAGCGCGAAAGCGGCGAAGAAGATGACCAAGGTCCTCCGGAAGTCCTGCATTACGTCAAGTCTAGCTCCTCCCGGGAGCCACGGCAACGCGGAGAAGGTGGAAATTGCGGCGCCACCCTGTTAGCTTCCATCTCATATGACCACGAAAACGAAAAAAACGCTGATCGCCGCCGCCCTTTCGGCTCTTCCGCCCCTGCTCTTCGCCTGCGCCGCCAAGACCGTCAAAGCGCCCGATGAGGAGCCCGCGCGGGAGGCGATCCCGCTCGTCGGGTCCATCAAGGTGAACCGCTTCCAGCTGGACAACGGGCTCAGGCTTCTCGTGGTCGAGGACCATTCCTCCCCCACCCTCGCTTACCACACCTGGTTCCGCGTAGGTTCGCGCGACGAGACGCCGGGCCGCACCGGGCTCGCGCATCTTTTCGAGCACATGATGTTCAAGGAGACGAAGAACCTCAAGGACGGGGAGTTCGATCGCATCCTCGAAGGCGCCGGCGCCGAGGGCGAGAACGCCTTCACGAGCCGCGATTACACCGCCTATGTTCAGGAGATGCCCCGCGACAAGCTCGAGCTCATCGCCAAGCTCGAATCCGATCGCATGGTCAACCTGGTGATCAACGATCAGGCCTTCAAGACCGAAACGGAGGTCGTGCAGAACGAGCGCCGCTTCCGGCAGGAGAACAATCCCGACGGCCTCATGTACCAGGCGCTTTATGAGGTCGCGTTCACGAAGCACCCCTATCGCTGGCCGGTGATCGGTTACCAGCAGGACCTCGATTCGATGCGCGGGCAGGACGGCGTGGATTTCTACCGCGCGTTCTACAGCCCCAATCACGCGACGATCGTCATCGTGGGTGACGTCACCCCCGCGGAGGCTTTGGCCACGGTCAAGAAGCACTATGCCGCGATTCCCGGTCAGCCCACCCCGGCCCAGACGATCCAGCCGGAGCCCCCTCAAACGGCCCCCCGCCACAAGACGCTCAAGCTCAACATGAAGAACGAGAAGCTGCTCATGGGCTATCGCGCGCCCTCGGTTCATCACGAGGATATCCCCGCCCTCAATCTGCTGCAGGCCGTGCTCTCCGGCGGAAAGAGCAGCCGCCTGCATCGCGCCCTCGTCGAGACCGGGATCGCGGGCTCGATCGAGGCGTACTCCTCCGACGAGAAGGACCCCAGCCTCTTCATCATCGGCGCGAACCTGCAGCAGGGACGCAAGGCGGCCCAAGCCGAAGCCGCGATCCTGCGGGAGCTCGCGCGCCTCGCGCGCCAGCCCATCGGCGACAAGGAGCTGGAGAAGGCGCGCAACGTCCTGGAATTCGCCTTCTACAGCGGCCTGGAAAGCAACTCCGAGAAGGCCCGCTTCCTGGGGCACTTCGAGGCGGTTGGACAGGGCTTCGAACTCGGCCTGAACATCCAGCGGCGGGCCCTCGCCGTCAACGCCCTGGAGCTCCAGGCCGTGGCTAAACGATATTTCGAGAACAAGAACCGCACCGTCATCACGGGAGTGACCAAATGAAGAACCTCGCCCTTTCAGCGCTCGCGCTCGCATCGCTATCGGCTACGGTCGCGAATGCGATGGAAGTCGCCTTCGAGCGGGATTCCAGCCTTCCGCTCATTCAGCTCAACGTCGCGGTGAAGGCGGGGTCCGTGACCGACCCGCAGGGCCAGCTCGGCCTCACCAACTTCATGGGCGAGATGCTCCTGCGCGGAACGCGGCTCCGGACCAAGGAGCAGATCGACCTCGCGCTCGACCAGATGGGCGCGGCGCTCAGCGTGGAGACCCGCGCCGAGTCGATGATCCTGCGCGGCTCGGTGCTCGCCTCGCAGATCGATCCGTTCCTGAAGCTCGTCGGCGAGATCGTGACTCAGCCGAGCTTCCCCGAGAACGAGGTACGCAAGCTCAAGTCCGAGGTGGTTTCGGGTATCCTCGAGGAGCTTGGGAATGACTCGACGCTCGCGGGCCGGCGCTTCAACAAGCATCTCTTTCGGGGCCATCCTTACGGCAATCCCGTGCTGGGAACGATCAAGAACGTCGAGCAGCTCAACCGCGAGCTGATCCAGAAGCACTATGACCGGATCGTGCGCGACAAGCTGCTTTTGATCGTCGGCGCCGGCGACACCGATCTCGAGCGCATCCAGCGCTTCGGCGAAGAGCTCGCGCGCCTTCGGCCCGACTCCGGCGCCTCCGAAGGCGCCATGACGAGCGCCGCCCGGCCGGAGAACCCGTCCGCGCGCCGGCTCGTGCTCATCGACAAGCCCGATCGCACTCAGACGCAGATCCACGCCGGCCAGGTGGGCGTGCGGATGACGGATCGGGAGTTTTTCCCGCTATACCTCGGCAACTACGCGTTCGGCGGCGGCTCCTTTTCGGCGCGAATGATGACGGAGATCCGCGCCAAGCGCGGCTGGAGCTACGGAGCATACAGCTACTTCAAGCACGGGTTGCAGCCCCGCTCCTGGCAGTTCCATCTTTTCCCCGCCTCGAAGTACACGCCCGAGGCCCTGGGTCACACGCTGCAGATGGTCCAGGACCTCAAGGCCAAGGGGATCACCTCGGAGGAGTTCGAGTTCGCGCGGCGCAGCCTCGTGAACAGCTCGGGCTTCATGTACAACACGCCAAAAAAACGAGTCGAAAACAAGCTCCTCGAGCGCACTCTCGAGCTGCCTGACGGCTTCATGAAGTCCTACGGCGCGGAGCTCTCGAAGGTGAGCCTCGAGTCGGTCAATCGGGCGCTCGCGGACTTCCTCCGGCCGGAAATCCTCACGATCACGGTGCTGGGCACGGCTTCCTCGCTCAAGGCCCCGCTCGCGAAAGCGGCCGGAGTCGCCGAGGACAAAGTCGAGGTCGTGCCTTACACCGAGGAGTGAACGCCGGGGCGGGTGCCTACTGCCCGCGACCGAAGCTGTAGATCACGCTTGCGAAGAAGTAGGTCCCGTCCGAATAGACCTTCTCCGGTGCCGAGGTCGTCGGCGGCTGGAAACTGATCGAACGCTTGTCGATGAAGACGCCGGCCGCGAGGCTCCATTCCTTCTTGAGCCAGTAAAGCCCCTGCAGGCCGAAGCTGAAGTTGCGTCGCGAAGCGTCGCTCGTGAGCGCGGTTCCCGTAAGGCCGCCCGAGAGGCTCAACGGATGGAAGTAGGCGAACTTCCCGCCGATACTCCAGGAAGGCGAGAACTGCTTGCGGATGTCGAAGCCGATGGAGCCGCCCAGGGCGTGATACTGGGTGTAGGAACGCGCCATGGTGGCCGTCACCGACCCCGCTCCGCTCCAGATCAGGTGGAAGTAGTCGCGGTACTCGAGTCCGCCCTTGGGAAGGAAATACCAGCCGTTCTGATCCTCGTCGAGCTTCATGCGGTACTTGAGCTGGAGCTCGACCGCGGCACGGTTGTACGAATAGCTGTCGATCTTGAAGCTGGTGTTCTCGACGGCCACGGCGCCGCCCAGTCGCTGGTGGAACCAGTACTCGCCACTGAGCCGGAATACCGCGGCCGACGCGGCGGCGTAGAACTTCCGGTCGGCGAGCGGGCTGATCACCTCGTAGGTATAGGGCGAAAGCATCACGGACGTCGCGACGTAACCCATGCCCGGCAGGAAGACCGCGTTGCGATCCACCTGGAAGTCGCCGAGCGCCTCCTGGCTCACCAACGGCGGAGCGCCCGCGGAATCGGGCTTCACGACGGCGGCGATCTTCCAGCGGTAAATCCCTTCGCCGGGAAGGCGGAGCAGCGCGCGCGACTCCTTCGCGTCGATCGTCACGGGCGGCCCCACCTCGACCTGCGCGCGATTCATGCCGAGGATCCTGAAAGCCTGAAGGCGATAAGCCGTCGCGCCCTCGACAGCTTTCCATTCGAATTCCTGCATCCCCCGCGCGGAGGGCCGGATGATACCCAGGGGATATACGGGCACGGGCTTGCCCAGCTGCCGCCGCTCGAGCTCGAACGACGAGGTGGCTTCTGCCTTGCCCTCCCAGATTTTTCCGACGAGCGATGCAGGCGCGCGGCCGGGTTGCGCCTCGAGCACGGGGATCGCGCTCCACTCGTATTTGCCTGGGATGAGCCGCGGCAAGGTCACCCGATCCGAGGCGACCATGGCCGAGAACACCTCCTGGGCTCCCCGCTTGACCTTGACCCGGTACTTTGAGGCAAGCGGAACAGGCTGCCACCTCAAGGCGACCGAAGCCGTCGCCGCAAAAGTCGGCAACGTCTCGCCGGACTTCGGCTCGAGAGTCTCGGGCGCCGGCGGCATGACCACGAGGGCCTTGGGCGGACTCCACTTCCCGGGACGCTTCATCCAATCGTGCCCGCGCAGCTGATAAGCGTAGATCCCCGGAGGGAGGTCCCCTTTCCAGGAGGTCTCCTCGGAGAGTCTTTTCGCCACGACCTCGTTAGCGGCGTTTTTCACCTCGAGCTCGTATTGCGTCGCGTCCGGGATCTTCTTCCACTGGACATTGACCGCCTTCGCCGCCCCGAGCTCCGCGTGCAGGAGCGCGCCACCGAGCAGTGCCGCCTGGCAGAGCTTCCAGCGAGGTTTTTCTCGGGCGAAGAGACGCATGGGCTTACTGCACCTCCTGCGTCAGGGCCTCGGGGGCCTCGAGCACGGTTCCGTAAGTCAGGCGCAGGCGCCGGGGCGCGAGGGACTCGCCTTTGCGCTGCAGGCGATCGATCGGCCTCACGGTCCAGGCATAATTCCCCTCCTTGAGGCCTTTGAGCTCGAGCGAGGTCTCCTGGGTCGTCTTCTGCAGGAAGATGCGGGTCGCGCCGCGCGCGCCGCTCGCCGTGGCCCGGGCCGGCGCGGGATCGTACACGATCACCTCGTAGCCCACGGCCTCGGGTACCGTCGCCCAGGCGATCACGGGATTTTTCTTAAGTTCGTAGAAGTTATAGACCTCCGCCACGGAGCCTGGAACCTCCGCCCGTACTGGGGCCTTCAGCGGCGGATGGCGCCCAAAGGCGAAGCGCCCCGGCTCGCTCGTCTTGAGGGGCGCGCCCGTGACGTCTACCACGCGAACGCGCCAGTGATAGCTGCCCTCGGCGAGCTTCAGCTCCGTGCTTCCGATGCGCGTGTCCTTGAGGGTCTTGGAGATCACGCCGCTTCGGAATCCGGGATCGGCCGAAAGCTCGAGCTGGTAGAAATTGCGCTCCTGCTCCCCAAGCGAATCCTTCGACCATTCGAAGGTGAAGGGCTCGGGGTGCTCCCAATACCGCAGCTCCTGATTGAGCGCGGGAGACTTCAACGCGAGCGGCTTTCCCTGATACAAGGTGAAATCGCGCCAGCCCGACTCTCCCGCCGGCTGGTCCTGCATCAGCGCGGTGACGCGCCAACGGTAATTCCCGGGCATGGGCTTGTCCCAGACGAAACTTCCCACGCGGCCCTTGAAACCGGCGACGGCCTTCTGCGTGGCGGCGTCCTGCACCTCGATGCGGTACTCGGCATCGGAGGCTTCCGTCGACCACGAGAAGCGCGCCTTGGGCAGCAGCTCATACGTGCCTTTGTCTGCCGGGAACGCGAGCTCCACCGGGATGCGCGCGCCTTTTTCGAGCGCGAAACGCTCCGCCGCGCTCAGGAGCTCGAGCTCTCCATAACGGCTGCGAATCCGCCAATGGTAGGTGCCCTCAGGTATCCGGCGCAGATTCGCGACAGACGTTTCCGGACGGATGGCCTCGTCCGCGACCAAAGTCTTGAAATCCGGCTCGCGCGAGAGCTCCAGCCGATGCTCGCCTGCGACGCTGGCCTGCGAATCCCCTCCTGCCCAGCGGAAGGAGACCGGGACCTCTCCGCCCCAGGACACCAGTTTACGCGCCTGCGCCGGCCAGATCGGCTTCAGCGCGGTGACCGGTGAGATCCGAAGCTCGCGTACGACCGGCGCACCCGCGCCTTCGGTCGCGACGCGCCAGAAATAGCGACCGGGCTTCAGCGCGACGGAAAGCTCCGAGACGCCTTCCTTCGCCGGCAGGCTCTGCACTCCCTGGCCCCGGAAAGCGCGATCGCGCGAGATCTGTACCGTCGCCCGGTTCACGCGCTCCGTCCGCGCGCGCCAGGAGAACGTCACGGACTTCTGCGCGGCCTCCGCGACGAAAACCGTCGAGAGGTTCGCAGGCGAAAGCAGCTGCACGGGCAGCTCCTCGAGCTTCGCCTTGCCGTCCTTGCCCGCGGTGATGCGCGCGTCGCCCGTGGCATTGCGGACGATCGCCGAGCCCCGAACGAAATTCAGGGAGAGCTCCTTGATATCGTCGATCACCACGAGGCTCTCCTCGCCGACCTCCAGCACGGAGCCGTCGTTGAACTTCACGGTCGCGGCGCTGGCGGGGCCGGTCTGCAGGGAGTCTTTGCGGAAGAGCTCCTCCTCCTGCGTCACCTGCCGCCAGACGTAGCTCGACGGGAGCTTCCGCCGGACTTTTGACTCCTTCCGCTCGATACGGGCCAGCGGGGACCCTTGGCCGCGGGCGCCGCTGAGGTTCAGGTCCTCGTAAAGCAGATAGCTCCCATAGGAAGCCCCCAGCAGGCAACCCCCTGTAACCAAAAGAGTCTTGAGATCGAACTGCGGCTGCGCGCTCGTTTCCACTGAGTACCTCATTCCCCTTTCGGAAAGAGCCCGCCGAAGCTTCAAATTTTCTTCAGACTTTCGGGCGTTCTATCCGAAAGGGAATTGAGAGAGGAAACGCCTCGTGCCCATTCCGCGTCCGCGAGTCCGCCTGACCGTCGGTGCCAAGCTCGTAAGCCTGATCTCCGTGCTGCTCGTCGCTTCGATCGCGGCGCTCGTGTATCTCTCCACGCGCATGACCGTCGAGGAGGTCCAGGCGATCATCCAGCAGAACAACGCCGACAAGACGATGAGCCTGTCGATCCAGATGCGCGAAACCTTCGATGGACTCACCGAGAAGATGCGCATCCTGGGGAGCGTCCTCATCGACCCGCAGGCGGCCGAGGCGCGGCAGCACACGGTTCAGGAGTTCTTCGCCAAGGACAAGGACTTCCTGGGAGCTTTCGTCTATGCGCGCCAGCCCGACGGGAAGTTCGCCGTCAGCGCGCGCTCCGTCTCGAGCGAGCTTCCCGAAGGCGAATCCGCCGATACGCTTCAAGCCGCGCTCATGGGCGACCCCGAGCTGCAGCTCGAGCAGGTCGGCAAGGGCGACGTCCTGATCTCGAGCCTCAAGCTGCAGGACGGCTCGGCCGCGATCGCGGTGGCCGTGCCCTTCATCCAAGCCGTGCAGACGAGCGAGGGCTTCAGCCACACGCTCACCGCGCTCGTGAAGCAGAGCCGCTTCAAGGTTTTCCGCGAAAGCGACGTGGCGACGAGCTTCCTGGTGGACCGCAAGGGACGGCTCCTCGCGCATCCCGATGCGACTCGCGCCTCCGCCGCCGAGAACGTGTCCCAGGTCGAGATCGTCCGACAGCTCCTCAGCGGCAAGTTCAATAACGGCCAGACCCGCTATCTCGATCCCGCCTCGGGCGAGCCCAAGCTGGGCGCCTTCCGCACGGTGGGCTTCGGCGGTCTGGGCGTCGTGACCGAGGTGCCCGAGGCCATCGCCTATGAGGCGCCCCGGCGAGTCGAGCACCTGGCGATCCTCATCGCGATGACAATCCTCTTCATCGCCTTCCTGGGAGGCTATCTCTTCTCCCGCACGATCACCTGGCCGATCAAGCTCCTGATGGAAGCCTCCCGCCGCATCTCCGAGGGCGATTTCAAGATCGATCTCAAGCCGCGCGGGCACGACGAGGTGGCTCATCTCTCGCTCGCGTTCAACGAGATGGCCAAAGGCCTCGAGGAACGCGACAAGGTGAAATCCACCTTCGCCAAGTTCCACTCCAAGGAGGTCGCCGAGAAGGTCCTCACCGGAGAGCTCAAGCTCGGCGGCGAGCGCAGCTCGGCCGCGGTGTTCTTCTCGGACGTCCGTGGCTTCACCGCGATGAGCGAGCGCATGGATCCCGAGTCGCTCGTGAAGATCCTCAACCGCTACATGACCCGGATGGTGCGCGTGATCCTCTCGCACGGCGGGATCGTCGACAAGTACGTGGGCGACGCGATCATGGCCACCTGGGGCGTGCCCATCGCCAAACCCGATGACGTCGAGCGCGCCCTGCGCGCCTGCATCGGCATGCGCGTCGCCTTGAGCGACCTCAACGCCGAGCTCGCGGCCGAGGGATTGCCGCCGCTCCGGATCGGGATGGGCCTGAACTTCGGCGCGCTGATTTCGGGCAATATCGGCTCCGAGGAGCGCATGGAGTTCACCGTGATCGGCGATACCGTGAACACCGCCTCGCGGATCGAGTCACTGACCAAGGAATTCGGCACGGACCTGCTCGTGAGCCGCTATGCGCTCGATCAGGTGCCCGACAAGTTCATCGTCGAGAAGACCCACGAAGCCAAGGTCAAGGGCAAGAGCGAGCCCCTGGCGATTTACAAAGTGCTTGGCTACTACGACGAGAACCGCAAGCCCGTGATCATCCAGACTCCGTACAGCTCCTACACCGCCGAAAAGAGCGACAAGGTCGTGCATGACGCCCCGAAGCAGGAGATCACCTCGACGGTGACCCAGCTCTGGCCGCCCTCCGCGTCGGCCCCTCCGCAGCCTCCGGCTCCGGCCCGAACCATCGTCCCGCCGCCGCCGCCCGTGCCGGCGCGAATGCCGGTAGTCGAACAGGTTTCCGCCACTGAACCCAAAGCCGAGAAGACCTCGTCGAAGCCTGTGATCATTCCGATTCGTCGGTCGGGGTGATGTCGAAAGGACGCCTCGGACCGGGATCAAAGGCCCAGCTCGACAAGCTCCAGGCGTACGCCTTCTCTTTTCAGCTGCAGGACTTCGCCCCGAGAGCCCTCGAATCTCGGCCGCTCGAGCCGCGCCCGGATTGATCATGAAGTTGGCGTACTCACGGCCCGTGAAAGCGAACCGTTCCATTCCTCACATGTAATGTCCTATACTCTGTTCCGTAACTACTCGGCTGACGCTGTCCGAGAGTGTGACCGGGACTGACTGTTGTTCAAGCAAAAAGAGATTTACGTCCCTTTGGCTTAGGCGAGGAACGATAACGACGGATTAAACTACGCGCATGGAAAAGCAATCGATTCACTTCCCGAATGCAAAGTTCAGATCAGCCCGATCCCAACGAAAAAAAACGTATGCGGATTGAATACCTTCAATCGATCGAGGCCGCCGCAACCTGCGAGTCAAGCTGGCAAATTCCATCCTCTGCGTTCCAGCTCTCGAATTTTCCACATTGCTGGGCAGCGAACGTCGGGGTTGTCGTAGCGCTTGTAATCGGTTGAGGCGCGGGCGTGTCCGTAGTTTCGGTTGTCTGGGAAGCGGATCTCGATGTGACCGCGATCTTTGAGCTCATCTGGCAACCTGTGAAGGCCACGGCCAGCCCCGCTGCGATCAGAACTAAATGCGCTTTCATGCACGCCTCCACTTCGGCCTTAGTTCATCGAGCAAGTGACTGAAGGGGTGGCACTCGCTGTTCCGACGATGCTAATGGAGGTGGCTAATCCCACCCGAAGCCATTGGAAGCAGCGGGCGATATCACCCATGTAAATGTGCATTGATTCGCCGGTATTGCTGATGCCGAAGTTAACCGAAATCAGCCAACTGGCTGACGATAAAGTTTTCGAACGAAAGTGGATGATGCCACCGGAAATGAAGTCGGCGCCCACGTCGCTCGCGGGTCCAAAATTTTCCGGAGACTGGGTGGCCCCTGTGCTAGGAGCTCCGTATTGCGCGAGCAAGGTGTTGTCGGCTTGCCGCGTGAGCGTAACACTCGCGATGCTCGGGCTGTTGGGGTCGTTGTTCACCTTGTGAACAATCATCAACGTGTCCGCAAAGGCTTGGCTTCCGAATACGAAAATCGAAAGGCCGAGTAAGACGTTTTTCATGATTCCCCCAATTGACTCCAAACGACTGATTGACTTGATTCTACAAGAGATGCAAACCGCGTCAGTTGTGTCAATCGGGACTGAAAGACTTTTAGCGCAGGCTGTAGACGTAAGCTCATGGACCAAAAGGAAAAGCCCATAAAACCCTATTCACAGATGAGTTTGCTCGATTTTCAGGAACACTTTCCCGCAAATTCCACTCAGGCGGGCCGAGAAATCTAAAAGGAGGTCCCTGCTCCCAAGAAAACCACTTCCTCCTCCAACTCGATCCCCAGCTCCGCGCGCGCGCGCGACTTGGCGAGCTCGATGAGGCCTTTCACATCCGACGCGCGAGCTGCGCCGAGATTAATGATGAAATTAGCGTGCTTCTCGGAGAACTGCGCGTCACCGATCCGGTGCCCCCGCAGTCCGAGCTTCTCGATCACCTGCCAGGCGTTGAGGCCGTGGGCGCGCGGGTTCTTGAAAACGCTCCCACACGAAGGAAAATCGATGGGCTGCGTGGCCTTGCGCCGCGCTAGCGTCGTGTCGATCGTGGCTTTGACCTGTGCCGGGTCCCCCTGCTCGAGCGACCATTCGGTCTGCCACACGAGCGCGCTCCGGGGCAGAAAAAGATTGCGGCGATATTCAAAGCGCAGCGCCTCGCCCTCGAAGCGCGTGAGCTCCCGGCCATCGGCAAGATCGATCGCCTCGACCGCGCGCAATCTCCGCGCGGTCTCGCCCAGATGTGTGCCCGCATTCATGAAAACCGCGCCGCCCACCGTGCCCGGGATTCCCGTAAGGAACTCCAGTCCGCCCCAGCCCTCCTGCGCCGCGCGCCGGAGCAGCGTCGAGATCGGCACGCTCGCGCCGATCCGGAGCAGCTCGCCTGAAGCCTCGAGCGTCAGGTTCATGCGCCCCGTGCGGATCACCACGCCGGCGAAGCCCTCATCCGAGGCCAGGACATTGGAGCCCGCGCCCAGGATGAAGCTGCGCGCGCCAGTGGCGCGGATTCCCTCGGCCAGCCAGGACAGGTCCTCGCGCGATTTGGGCGTCGCCAAAACGGCAGCCGGGCCTCCGATGCGATAATAGGTGTGGCGCGCCAGCGGCTCCTCAAAGAGCAGGACGCCCGAGAATCGTGGGGCGTTCTCGCGAAACCAGCGCGCGGCGACCTCCCCAGCGACGTTCTCGGCAGCTTCGCCGGTCATCTCCCGCGCTCCGACCCGGGCGCCAGGCCCGCGAGCAGGCCCTCAGGGAGCCGCGTGATCGAACCTGCCCCCAGGCACAAGACGAGATCGCCGTCCCGAAAGCGCTCGAGCACCGCGTCCCGCGCCCCGGCAAGATCCCCTACAAACCGAACCTCCCGGCCCGCACCCTGCGTACGCGCGATCTCGGAAGCCAGTGACGGCCCACTCACCCCATCGATCGGCTCCTCGCCTGCGGCATAAATATCCGTGATCAGCAGAACGTCCGTCCCGCCGAAAGCCGAGAGGAATCCTTCGCGGCAGTGAAGCGTGCGCGAGTAGCGATGCGGCTGGAAGACCGTGATGATCCGGCCCGGCCAGAAGGCCCGCGCCGCCGAAAGCGTCGCCAGAATCTCCGTCGGATGATGGCCGTAATCATCGATCACCGCGCACCGGCGCGCGGGATCCTCCCAGCGCACCTCGAAGCGGCGCTTGACCCCGCGGAACGCGCCCAGCCCGCGCGCGATCGCCTCGAACGGCAGATCGAGCGCGGTCGCGATCACGATCGCGGCGAGCGCGTTGAGGACGTTATGCCTTCCGGGCACGTGGAGGCGCACCTCGCCGAGCCGCGCATGCGGTGACCCGGGCGCGGTACGCCCGTGCACGACGAACGCCGAGCCCATGCCCACGACCCGCGGCTCCTCGGCGAAAAAATCGCATTCCCGCGAAAAACCGTAGGTCACGAAGGGCTTGGCGAACCTCGTGAGGCAGGCGCGCACGCGCGGGTCCTCCGCGCAGACGGCAGCCAGGCCGTAAAACGGAAGCTTGTTCACGAAGTGAACGAACGCCTCCTCGACGCGCTCCATGTCGCCGTAATAATCCAGATGATCGTTGTCGATGTTCGTGACGATGCCGTAGGTCGCCGGCAGATGCAGGAACGAACCGTCGCTCTCGTCGGCTTCGGCCACGACCAGGGGACCTTGGCCGAGCTTCGCGTTGCCGCCCAACGAATCGACCTTGCCGCCGATCACGAGCGTCGGATCGAGTCCCGCCTCGGTGAGGACCGTGGCGACCATCGAGGTCGTTGTCGTTTTGCCATGAGTCCCGGCCACGGCCACGCCCGTCTTGCCGCGCATGAGCTCGCCGAGCATCTCCGCGCGCGGGATGATCGGGATGCGCAGGCGGCGCGCCTCCTGAACTTCGGGATTCTCGGGCCGGACGGCCGAGGAGATCACCACGACCTGCGCGCCGGAGATGTTCTCCGCGCGATGGCCGATCGCGATCCGCGCGCCCATGCGCTCGAGTCTCGCCGTGAGCTCCGAGCCGCTCAGGTCCGACCCGCTCACGGGGTAACCCTGATTGAGGAAGACCTCGGCGATCCCGCTCATCCCGATCCCGCCGATGCCGACGAAGTGAAGCTGGGTCTCTTCCTTTTTTTTCGAACGCCGCGCGATCATGCGAGAAACCCGCTCACCACATCGCGCGCGGCCTCAGGACGGTAAAACTGCCGCACGGCCGCCTCCATGCGATCCAGCTCCGCGGGGTGCTGCTGCAGCCTGCGGACGATCCGGGCGAGATCCACGCCCGTCGCCTTCGCCTGCACGAGGAGCAGCGCCGCCCCGCGCTCGGCCAGGATGCGCGCGTTTCTCTCCTGATGATTATCCGAAGCGAAAGGGAACGGGATCAGCAGCGCCGCGCGCCCCACCGCCGCGATCTCCGAAAGCGTCGAAGAGCCCGCGCGGCAGATCAGGAGCGAAGCCTCGGCATAAGCCGAAGGCATGTCATGGATGAATTTCTCGACGCGCGCGGCGATGCCGGCCTTGCGATAGCCTTCGGCCACGCGCTCGTAATCCTTCTCGCCGGTCTGATGAATGAATTTCAACTTGTCACGAAGATCCTCGAAAAGCGGCAGCGCCTCCAGCACGAGCGTATTGATCCCGAGCGCCCCCTGGCTCCCACCGAAGATGAAGATCGTGAAAGGATCCCTCCGCGCGGACCCGAGC
Source organism: Oligoflexia bacterium (assembly GCA_023701205.1). Classification (GTDB taxonomy): domain Bacteria; phylum Bdellovibrionota; class UBA1018; order UBA1018; family UBA1018; genus JAMPXJ01. The sequence goes on along the minus strand of JAMPXJ010000007.1, from coordinate 63,012 downwards.
GGCCGGATCGCCGAGCGCGTTGGGTTTCCCGTGACGATGACCTTCTTGCCGGGAAACTGGCTCTCCATTCCCGGAAACGCGCAGTAAACCTCGTCGACGAGCTTGCCCAGGATCCGGTTGGTCATGCCCGGAACGGAGTTCTGCTCCAGGATCGCCGTGCGGGCGCGCAAAAGTCCGAGCGCCGTCAGCACGCGCGCCATCAAGAGCAGCGGGCCCGAAGCGTAACCGCCCACGCCCAGGACGGCGCGGGGACGCAGCCGGAGCAGGACCAGCGCCGACTTCAGGAGCGAGAACGGAAGGAGAAAAAGCGTGCGCAATCGCGTGAGCAGGCCCACGCGGTTGAGCGAGCCCAGCCTCAGAAGCTGCAAAGGATATCCGGCGCGCGGGACGAGCTTCTCCTCGATACCGCCGCGCGCCCCGACGAAAACGATTCCGTCCGCCTCCGGTGCGGTGCCGCCGGCACGCGCGCGCCAGGCATCCGCGACCGCGACGCCCGCGAGCACGTGGCCTCCGGTCCCGCCGCCCGCGATGATCAGGCCGCCGCTCATTTCGCGACTCCGTTGGCGATTCCGTCCTTCAGCGGCTGCGGGCCGCGCGCCACGCTCAGGAGCACGCCCACGGCGAAAAGATCCACGACCAGGGCCGAGCCGCCATAGCTGATGAACGGAAGCGTGAGGCCTTTGGTCGGGAGCAGCCCCATCACCACCGCCATATTGACGAAGCCCTGGAAGCCCAGTGCGAGCGTGATGCCCGCGGCGAGCAGCATTCCGAAGAGGTCCTGGTACTTCTTGTGGCAGTCGAAAGCGATCCGCAGGCCGCGGAAGATGAAGTAGAGATAGCCCAGGATCACCGCGCCCACGCCCAGGAACCCGAGCTCCTCGCCGATCACCGCGAAGATGAAATCATTGTGCGCCTCGGGCAGGAAAAAGAGCTTCTCCTTCCCGTTGCCCAAGCCCACGCCGAAGAGCCCGCCATGATGCAGGCCCACGAGCGATTGGAGGATCTGAAACCCGCTGCCCATCGGATCCTGCCAGGGATCGAGAAAGGTCATCAGGCGCATCCGGCGATAAGGAGTCCCCATCGCGAGCCAGAGCCCGACGCCCCCGGCGAGGATCGCGCCCGCCGCGAGATAACGCTTCGGAACCCCCGCGAGGAAGAGCAGCGCGAAGACGACCAGGCAGATCATCACCGTCGTGCCGAAGTCCGGTTGCAGTAGCAGCAACAGCAGCGCGGGCAAAGGCACGATGAAATGCGAAAGGAAGCCCGGCACGAGCCGGTTCAGGCGGTCGCGCTTGCGCTCGAGCTGGGCCGCCACGAAGAAGATGACCGCGAACTTCGCGATCTCCCCGGGCTGGAAGTTGAGTCCCGCCAGGCGGATCCAGCGCTGGGCGCCGCCCACGCGCGCGCCCACGCCCGGAATCATCACCGCGATCAGAAGAAGCACCGAAAGGCCCAGGACGGGATAGGCCCATTGCGCCCAGCGGCGATAATTCATCCGGCAGGCCGCGACCAGCGCGCCGAAGCCCAGACCCGCGAATAGAAGCTGCTTCTTGATGAAGCCGAACCCATCGCCCGTGCGCTCCTGCGCGTAGATGAAAGACGAGCTGTAGACCATGATCAGGCCGAAAAGCACCATGCCGACCACGGCCAGCAGCAGCATGACGTCGATCCCCTGCGCCGGCAGCGGCCAGGGGCACGAAAGCGCGGGGGAGTCGGAAGCCGGCTTGGGTTGATCCATGATCAGAGCTGGTTGACCAGCTTCTTGAAGTAGTCGCCTCTTTCCTCGAAGTTGCGGAACATGTCGTAGCTCGAGCAGCCCGGAGAGAGCAGGATGATGTCGCCGCTGCGCGATTTCTGGAACGCCAGCAGCACGGCCTCTTCGAAGGTCCCTACCAGATAGGTCTCCGCATGGTCGCCGATGGCCCGGTTGATCTTCTCCTTGGCCTCGCCCAGGAGAATCAGGATCTTGCACTTGGTCCGCACCAGGTCGACGAGCGGCGCGAACTCCATGTTCTTGTCCTTGCCTCCCGCGATCAGGATGATCGGGTTGTTGACGAAGGAAGCCAGGCTCCTCTTGAGGCTCATCACGTTCGTGGCCTTGGAGTCGTTGAAGATGAAGACGCCGTCCTTCTTGCGCACGAACTCCAGGCGATGCGGAACGCCCTTGAAGCCGTCGATCACGGACTGGACCGCCTTCTGGCCGACACCCATCAGCCGCGCCGTGCAGATGGCACCCATGAGGTTCTCGCGATTATGCTCCCCGAAAAGGCGGAACTGCGCGAGCGGATAGACCTCTTCCTTGCCGTTGAGGCGGCAGACGATCGCACGAGGACTCGCCTGATAATAGCAGCCGCTGAAACGCTCGGCGAAGTCGCCGCCGATCTCGATGGGGTTGCGCTTGGTGAACCAGAGCACCTTGGCCGGCGTCTCCTCCGAGAACTTCGAGACGATCGGATCGTCGTAATTCAGCACGACGTAGGAGTTCTTGTCGCAAGCCTTGAGCAGGCGCTTCTTGGAGCTCACGTACGCCTGCATGTCGGGATAGCGATCGAGGTGGTCCTCCTCGAGATTCGTGAAAAGCGCCACGGCGGGGACGAGCCTTTCGGTGAGATCCAGCTGGAAGCTCGAAAGCTCCGCCACCACCGCCTGCGCCGTCGCGCCCGAGCCGATATGGTCGAGCAAGGGCTTGCCGATGTTGCCGCCGACGTAAACGGGCTTCTCGTCTGCCTTGAACATCTCGCCCAGGATCGTGGTCGTGGTCGTCTTGCCGTTGGTGCCGGTGATCGCGATCAGGGGCTCCTCGAGCGCCTGCGCGGCGAGCTCCACCTCGCTCGTGATCGGGATGTTCTTCTCGCGCGCCTCCTCGAGGGGCTTGATGTTGAGCGGGACGCCGGGGCTCACGACGATGAGATCCACGGAGTGGAAGGTCTTGTTGTTGTGCCGCCCCAGCTCGTACTCGAGCTTCAGCTCGGCGCAGGCATTCACGGATTCCATGAGCTCGCTCTTCTGTTTCAGATCCGTCACCGTGACCTTGGCGCCCTGCCGTGCCATGTACTTCGCCACCGCGACGCCCGACAGTCCGAATCCGACCACCAGAACCTTCTTGCCTTTGAACTTGCTCATGCCGAAACTTCCTTTTATACCGCTTTACCGCAGCTTCAGGGTCGAGAGAGTGAATAGAGCCAACAAGATCGAAATGATCCAGAACCTGACGATCACCTTGGGCTCCGCCCACCCCTTCAGCTCGAAGTGGTGATGGATCGGAGCCATCTTCAGAACCCGTTTTCCGGTCATCTTGAAAGAGGCGACCTGAGCCATCACCGATAGCGCTTCCAGTACAAAAATACCGCCGCAAAGGGCAAGCAGGATTTCATTCTTGGTGATGACCGCGGAGACCGCGAGGGCAGCCCCCAGGGAGAGGGAGCCGACGTCGCCCATAAAGACCTGGGCCGGATAGGTATTGAACCAGAGAAATCCCAAACACGCCGCGGCAACGCTGGCCAGGAAGATCGCGAGCTCGCCGGCGCCGGGAATATAGGGGATCTGGAGGTATTCGGCGATCTTCACGTGCCCGGCGCAGTAGGCCAGGATCAGGAACGTCACCGCCGTCGTGATCGTGGGGCCGACTGCCAGGCCATCCAACCCGTCGGTCAGATTGACCGCGTTGGACGCGCCGACGATGACGAAGGTGGCGAACACGACGAAGAACCAGCCGAGATTCAGGGAGAATTCCTTGAAGAAAGGAAACTTCAGGTCGGGCGGGACCTCGCGGAAAAGATAGATCAGGTACGCCGCGCCCACCGCGATGAGGGTCTGCCCGATCAGCTTCTGCCGGGCGGAAATGCCTTTGGAGTTCTTCTTCACGACCTTCTTGTAGTCATCGACGTAACCCACGATCCCGAAGAGCAGGGTCGTGATCAGAACGATCCAGATGTTCTTGTTGGTGAGATCCGACCAGAGCAGGGTCGATACCGTCATCGCGAAAAGGATGAGGGCGCCCCCCATGGTGGGCGTGCCTTTTTTCGAGAGATGGCTCTTGGGGCCGTCGTCCCGGATGGACTGCCCCATCTGCTTGCGCTGGAGCCACCGGATGAAGCTCGGGCCCGCCAGCATGCACAAAAAGACGCTGGTAATCGCTGCGCCGAAGGTCCGGAACGTGATGTATTTGAACACGTTGAAGAACGAGTACTCCACGTGCAGCGGATACAGGAAATAAAGGAGCATGACGGGATGCTACAAATTTTCAAAACCCCGTGTCAAGGCGCTTGGAGAGCTTCCAAGGCGACTTCACGGTCATCGAAGTGGATTTTCCGGGTTCCGATGATCTGGTAGTCCTCATGGCCCTTGCCAGCGATCAGGACCACGTCGCCCGGGCGCGCCAGCGCGATGGCGGCATGGATCGCCTTTCTCCGGTCCGGTTCCACCTGGCAGTTGGAACAATCCGAAGCGATTCCTAGCCGGATCTCCTCGATAATCGAAAGGGGGTCTTCGGTCCTGGGATTGTCCGAGGTGACGATCACGCAGTCTGAAAGCTCGGTCGCCAGCCGGCCCATGACCGGTCGCTTCTTGCGATCACGATCGCCGCCACAGCCAAACACCGTGATCAGGCGCTGCGACCCCCGCACCTCCCCGAGAGTCCTCAGGACCTTCTCCAATGCATCGGGCTTATGCGCATAGTCGACGAGCACATGGATTCCGCGTGCGTTGGGAACCCGCTGCAGGCGCCCGGGCACGAGCTCCAGCGAGGAGATCCCCCCGGCGATCATCGCAGGGTCCACCTTCAGGCCGCCCGCCACCGTGAGCGCACCCAGCAGATTGGAGGCGTTGAAGCGTCCCGTGAGCTTCGAGCTGAGTTCCGTATTTAGAAAAGAGCCCGCCACCCGGCCCCGAATCCCGTCCAGGCCGATGCACAGGCCCTCGCCCGAGACATCCAGGGCCGGCACCTCGTGCAAGCCGGGAGCGAGCCCGAACGAGGCGAAGCCGAGCTCCGGCCGCCGTGCCTGCCGAAGCTCGCCCAGGAGTCTCCGGCCATACTCGTCGTCGGCATTGATGGCGGCGAAGGGGCGCTTGCCCGCGGCGATGGACGACTCAACCATGTCCGTGAAAAGCAGGGCCTTCGAGCGGTAGTAGTCTTCCATGTCGGGATGGTAATCGAGGTGCTCGGGCGTGAGATTGGTGAAGACCATCCCGTCAAAAGCGATGCAGGCCGTCCGGTGCTGCTTGAGGGCATGGGAGGAGACCTCCATCACGACCGCGGTGCAAAGGCCTTCCTTCATTTCCGCCAGCAGCCGCTGCAGCTCGACCGAGCCCGGTGTCGTGTGGGTCGACTCGAGGATCCGGTCGTCGTAACGGAAGTTCACCGTGCCGATGACGCCCACGCGATGTCCCGCGCTCCTCAAGATCGACTCGAGAAGATAGGTGGTGGTCGTCTTCCCGCTCGTTCCGGTGACGCCGATCACGAGCATCGAGCGCGAAGGATGGCCGTAAAAGTTCGCGGCCAAGCGGGCCAGGGCCTCGCGCCCGTCACGCACCTGGACATAAGGAAGGCCGAGCGCTCGAAGGCGCTCCTCCGGCAGCGCCAGCTCCCCGACGACGGCAACCGCGCCGGCGTCGCGGGCGGCCTCGATGAAGAGATGGCCATCCCGGCTCCCGCCGCGGATCGCGACGAAGACCGTCCCCGCCCGCACCTCGCGCGAGTCTGACGTGAGATGGCGGACGCGCGGGTGATCACCCGCCGCGGCCTGGTTTTCGGGGGGAAATCCTTCCAGCAGCTCCAGAAGCGTTTTCATGGCTCGTTCAACACTAGCCGAATGGTGTCCCCGTCCGCAACGACCTTGCCCTCATCCGGAGACTGCGAGCGCACGACCCCCACGCCCTGGATCTCGACCTGGAAGTGGTGCCCTTGCAGGACCTGGATCGCCTCGCGCGGGGCGAGCCCCAGGAGCGATGGCATCTTCCAGAGGAAGCGGCCGTTCGGTCCCGAACCCTGCCAGTGCAGCTCGCCGGCGTCCTCGTCCGCTGGCGGCTTGTCGATCCCCGCGGCCGCGGGCTCGGGCGCGGCCTGGACGACCGAGAGCGAATCGGAATCCTCGACCTGCATCTCGGCGGGCATGACCACGGGGGCGGCCAGAGGCTTCTCTTTCCCGATGGAGTCCGCCCCGGCGAGGACGCGTGGGGGCGCATTGCGTGCCGGAAGACTGAAGCGGTTAGCCACGGCGCTGAGCACCTCGCGGAATAGCGGCGCCGCCGTCTCGGAAGCGTAGTAGAGGCCATGAGGCTCGTCGATCGAGGCGAAAATCACGATCCTGGGCTCCACTTCCAGAGGAAAGCCGATGAAGGAAGCGACGTACTTCGCGCGGGAATAGCCGCCGGTAGCGGGATCCACCTTCTGCGCCGTCCCGGTCTTGCCCGCGACACGGTACCCGGGCAGCACGGCCTTGAGCCCGGTTCCGCCTTCCTGCGTGACGCTTTCGAGCGCCTCGACCACCTGCCGCGCGACCTTCTCCGGCAGAATCCGGCGCGGCTTCTCGGGCACGGGCCCGGCGGCTTGCGCGCCGGGGGACACGCTCCCCTGCGGCGCCTTGATCAGGGAGGGCTGTACGAGCCAGCCGCCATTGAGGAAAGCCGCGTAGGCGCGGACCATCTGGATCGGGGTGACCAGGAGGCCGTGGCCGAAACCGATGTTGGCGAGGCTCAGCGGCTGCCAGCTCTTGCGCGGGGGCACCTTGCCGGAGATCTCGCCAGGGAAGCCGGTATTGGTCTTCGCGCCGAAGCCGAAGCTCTGAAGCGTGGCGTAGTAACGATCCGCCCCGAGCTTGAGCGCGAGCTTCGCGGCGCCCACGTTGCTCGAAACCTGGATCATCTTCTTCAGGCTGATCCACTTGAACTTCTCGTGCGCCTCGGCCTCGGAGATCCTCTTGCCCTGCACGATCATCTGACCGTTCTCGCCGAAGACCGTGTCGGAGAGCTTCATGCCGTGCGCCAGGCCCCCGGCGAGCAGGATCGCTTTCATCGTGGATCCCGGCTCGAAGCCGTCGGTGATCGCGCGATTGCGCTTCTGATCGGGCGAAGCACCCTTCTCGTTCGGGTTATAGGCCGGCTGATTGGCCATCGCGAGGATCTCGCCCGTCACGGCGTTCATGACGATCACGCTCCCTCCGCGCGCATTCGACTTGCGCACGGAGTTGCGGAGCTCCTCTTCGACCACGAACTGCAGCGAGGCATCGATCGTGAGGGTCACCGGCTCGCCGTCGCGCCCCTCCTGCACGTTGCGCGCGGCGACCGTATCGATGAAGGCGGGACGTCCGAGCGCGTCCTTGATGGCGGCGACGGAGACCACCTTGCCCTTGAGGCGCTCGTTCATCCAGAGCTCCACGCCCTCCAGGCCTTCGGAGTCGATGTTCACGTCGCCTAGGACATGCGACGCCAGCTCATTGTGGGGGAAAACCCGCTTGCTCTCCTTGACCAGGAGCAGCCCGTCGGCGATATCCCCCGCGGCGTCGATGATCCCCCAGCGTTTGAGGCGGCCGAGGTCGTTTTCGCCGAGGTGGCGCTTGATCCAGACGAAATGCGCCTGTTCCTTCTTCTCCTTCTCGCGCCCGCCGCCCAGCCGCTGGAAGAGCTTGGAATAGGGCAAATCGGTGGCCTTCGACAGAAGGCGCGCGAGCGTGCGCCGGTTGCGGATCTTCGAGGGATTCGCGGCCAGGCTGCTGATCTCGCGGTTGGCCACCAGGGGTTCGCCGTTGCGATCCAGGATGGGGCCCCGGCGCGGGCGCACGAGGACCTTGGACTGAAACTGCCGCTTGGCCATCTGCTCGAGACGTGGATTGGGCCCGAGCTGGAGGAAGGCGGCGCGCGTGGCCACCAGAACGCCGAGACCCAGGCACAGGAGCATCGCGGCGGTGATCCGCCTCTTCGCGCCGTCAGCGCTCATTACGGCCTCCGCGCGCGGATTTCGCGGGGAATTTCACCAGAGTCTTCGACGCTGTCGGCTTCGCCGTTCTCCGGGTCGCGGCTTTCGGCGCGGGTTCGGCGCGCGTGGCCGCGTCCTGCGGCATATGGATCAGCTGCTCGGACCTGGGCTGCGAAAGCCCGAAGCGCGTCTTGGCCAGAAGCTCGAGTCTCCGCGGCGAGCGCAGGCCCGTCACTTTCAGCTCCAGCTGCTCACGCTCCTGCTGAAGCTCCCGGATCTTCCGATCCGCCTGCGCGATCGAATAGGTGGTGCCCACGATCGAGAGCCGAAGCCATACGGTGCCGATCGCCATCACGATCAAAACGGGAATCGTCCAGATAGGGAGCCAACGTTTCATAGTCTTTCCGCGATGCGTAGCTTGGCGCTTCTGGCCCGGGGGTTCCGGCTCGTTTCTGCCTCATCCGCCTCGAGGGGCTTCCTGGTCAGGGGCTCGAACGGCTCCTGCCGGAAAGCGTGCTTCACCTTCCGGTCCTCCAGCGAATGAAAGCTCAGGATCGCCGCTCTCCCCCCCGGCTTCAGGAAAAGTATAGCACGCCCGAGCAGGCAATCGAGCTCGTTCATTTCCTCGTTCACCGCGATTCGCAGCGCCTGAAAGGTCCGGGTCGCCGCATGGATCCTGCCGTGCCGCGCGCCGGCCGGGATCGCGCGCACGATCAGCTCCGCGAGCTCCCGGGTCGTCGTCGGAAGCTTTTTCTCCCTCCGGCGCTGGATGATCGCCGAAGCAATGCGGCGCGCAAACCGCTCTTCACCGTAGTCCTGGAGAATCCGCCCAAGCTCGTCCTCGCTCACCTGTGATAGAAATTCCCGGCAGCTCCGCCCGCGCGTGGGATCCAGGCGCATGTCCAAGGGGCCTTCGGACTGAAAGCTCAGGCCGCGCTCCGCCGAATCCATCTGGTCGCTCGAGAAACCCAGGTCGGCCATCATGCCGAGAACGGGCCTGCCTTCGAGAAGATCCTCGGCCTCCGAAAAACGCCGGCGCGCGATTTCCAGCCGCCCCTGCTCAAGCTCCCGCGCGAAGCGCATCCGCGCCCGCTCGAGCGCCTCGGGATCCTGATCCAGCGACAGCACCTTGTGGCGCGCCGTACGCGGGGCACTCGCAAGCGCCTCGAGCAGCGCCGCGGTGTGACCTCCCCCGCCCAAGGTGAAATCCACGAGCCAATGCACGGGCGCATCCTCGGGAAGAAGCTGATACGGCTCGACGAGCGCGCGCACGATCGGCTCGACCAGGATGGGCACGTGAACGGTGGAACTCGGCACGGAGCTCATTCGGGAAGTTTAACCCGGTATCTCCGGTCTTTGAATGGCGCCGGGAAAATTACTTCGCGGGTTTCGCCGGCTCGGCCGGAACCGGAATCGAAGGCGGCTCTTTCGGCGCGGGAACGCCGCCAGGACCGGGTTCCTGGGGCATCGCCGGCGTCGGGATCGCCGAGACATCGATCGCCTTCTCGGCATTGCGCTTTTGGACAGCCGTGACGATCGTCATGACGAACGCCAGCGCGATCACGGCAACGAGGCCCCAGAAGACGGTAGCGAGTTTCTTCATAGCTGAAAGATGCTTACCTCAGTTTCGGCCTCCGGGCAGCTTGATTCCGTGGGAGCGGCGCGAAACAGACGCTTCGCGCCCGATTCTTGCTTGATAAGCGGGGATGAACACCCAAGCCAGAAAGCTGCGAGACGTATCCCAGGCGGCCGAAACCATGCGCGCACTCGCATTCGAGGGCCCCGGAAAGAGGGCTTTCATCGAGAAGCCCAAGCCTGTCGTCCAGGAGGCGACCGATGCGGTCGTCCGGATCACGAAAACGACGATCTGCGGGACCGACCTCCACATCCTCAAGGGCGACGTCCCGACCGTCACGCCGGGCCGGATCCTCGGCCACGAGGGTGTCGGCGTCATCGACTCCGTAGGCGACGCCGTCACGAGCTTCAAGCCCGGCGATCGCGTCCTGATCTCCTGCATCACTTCGGACGGGCGCTGCGAGGCATGCCGCAAGGCCATGTATTCGCATTGCGAGCGCGGCGGCTGGATTCTGGGCAACCGGATCGACGGCACCCAAGCGGAGTTCGTGCGGATCCCGTTCGCCGACACGAGTCTCTACCGCGCGCCCGCGGGCGTCGATGAGGAAGCCCTGGTCCTGCTGAGCGACATCCTTCCGACGGGCTACGAATGCGGCGTACTCAACGGCAAGGTCAAGCCCGGCGACACCGTGGCGATCGTCGGCGCCGGTCCCATCGGGCTCGCTTCGCTTCTCACGGCTCAGTTCTACGCTCCGGCGGAGCTCATCATGATCGATGTCGACGACAAGCGGCTGGAGCGCTCGAAGCAGTTCGGCGCCACGCACATCCTGAACAGCCGCCGGGATGACGCCGCGAAGCAGGTCCTGGAGCTTACCGGCAATCGCGGGGTCGAGGTGGCGATCGAGGCCGTGGGCATCCCCGCCACCTTCGACCTCTGCCAGAACATCCTCGCGCCGGGCGGGCACCTGGCCAACGTGGGCGTGCACGGCAAGAGCGCCGAGCTGCGCCTGGAGAAGCTCTGGGACCGCAACATCACGATCACGACGAGGCTCGTCGATACCGAGACGACGCCGCTGCTCCTCAAGACGATCGCCTCGGGAAAGCTGCATCCCGAAAAGCTCATCACCCATCGCTTCCGTCTCGATGAGGTGATGAAGGCTTATGACGTGTTCGAGAACGCCGCGCGGGAAGGCGCGCTCAAGGTGCTCATCTCCGCCGATTGAGGCTAGGGAAAACAGATCCGCTTCAGCTCCGAAACGATTCGCCGGAGCTTCTCGCTCTCCGCCCGATCGAGCTTCTGCTCGTATTTGGGATCCAGGATGTCGAAACGGGTCGCGTGATCGACCAGGCCGACCTTCAGCACCATCTCGGCGGCCTCCGCGAACGCCCTTCCATTCGTGCCGCAGGGAGTGGATCGGCAGCCCAAATCCGAAAGCAGGCGGACCGCCTGGGACTCGATCGGAGAAGCATCCTGAAGAAACTGCGTCGAGTCCGACAAGACCGTCACGACGATGGACTGCAGGATCTGAATCCGGGCACGGGCCGGATCGAGCGAGACCTGGCCGGACTTGAGCAGCGAGAGCGGAATGAAGCGCCGAAGCCGAGCGTCCTTTCCGGTCGCGTGAGGATCCTCGACCTCGATCATCCCGGTGCCGAAGGCGAGCTGCCCGAAAAACTCGGAAATGTCCTTCTTTCCCTTGGGATCCAGGATTCTTTGCACCTGCGCCGCCTCGGCTTCCGACTCGGGCGCTCTGCGAAGCTCCGTGAGCCGTCCCAGCATTTCGGAGAAGGCCGCGTCCGATCCCTGCCGGAAGACCTGGAAGATCTCCTCGTAGCCGGGCGCATCCACGCCTTTGAAGAAGGTGTCTTTTTCCTTTCCGAACTTCTTCCGATACGCGTCGATCAGGCTTTTCGAAATCCAGTAGCCCCGGATCCCGAGCTCTTTTCCGGCGGGCACGGTTCGCGCCTCGAAGCGGTCGCGCGTGTATCCCCCGCCCTCCTCGTAGCGCAGATAGCTCACCTTGGGAGCTCCGGCTTTGAGATCAAGCTGGATGAGGGGATGGCCCGAAACGACGTCCGGATAATCATCGCGCTGGTCCTGATAAGGCTGCTCGGCGGCGAACGCAGTGGCGGCCAGGAAAATAATCAAAGGAAGCCCGTACCGCGTCTTCACCGGCAATCCTTCGGGCAATCACACCTATTCTCAAAATTCTTGACGTCACATTTACCATCCCCGCACTTGACGCAAGATCCTCCCGAACCGGGTGGCGGCGGGATGTCACAACCTTCCTTCGCGTGCGCCTGGGTCCATCGGTTTGTCGCTTGCAGACCGGGACAGCATTTCAAGGCCGACAAGGTGCTGCCTCCCGCACTCTCGCCTTCTCGGGCGCACCCGTTATCGGCACCCAAGCTGAAATGAGAATTCAAGAGCACAAGCCAGCACAGGAAGAAGCGGCCGAAGTTCATATATCCAAAGATATTACTTGCTTCCGAATCTCCAGGCAAATCCTGAGATCCGAGGAACGCTCACCCGTCCAAATCAGCAAATAGCGCCGTCGAAAGGTACCGCTCCCCGAACGAAGGGATGACGACCACGATCAGCTTCCCCACGCTCTCGGGCCGTCCGGCCACCTCGAGCGCTGCCCACATCGCCGCGCCCGAGGAGATTCCGCCCAGAATCCCCTCCTCGCGCGCGAGCCGCCGCGCGGTGACGAAGGCATCCTCACTCTTCACGCGGATGATCTCGTCATAGATTTTCGTGTTGAGAACCGCCGGAACGAACCCGGCGCCGATCCCTTGGATCGGGTGCGGCCCCTTGGCTCCGCCCGAAAGCACGGGCGAAGCATCGGGCTCCACCGCGACGCAGCGGAACGAAGGCTTGCGCTCTTTGAGCGCCTCGCCCACGCCCGTGATCGTTCCCCCCGTCCCGATTCCCGAAACGAGGATGTCGGCGCGGCCCTCCGTATCGCGCCAGATCTCCTCGGCCGTCGTCCGCCGATGGATCTCCGGATTCGCGGGATTGGCAAACTGCTGAGGCATGAGATAATGCTTCGGATCCGAGGCCACGAGCTCCTCGGCCCTCTTGATCGCGCCGGCCATTCCTTCGGACCCGGGCGTGAGCACGAGCTCGGCGCCGTAAGCGCGAAGCAGCATCCGACGCTCCTTGCTCATCGTCTCGGGCATCGTGAAAACGCACTTGTAGCCGCGCGCGGCGCACACCATGGCGAGCGCGATGCCCGTGTTCCCGCTCGTGGGCTCGACGATCACCGACTCGGGGTCCAGGCGCCCCGCCTTCTCGGCCGCGTCGACCATCGCCACCGCGATGCGGTCCTTCACGCTATGCGCGGGATTGAAAAACTCGAGCTTCGCGACCAACTCCGCGGGACAACCCCGGGCCAGGCGGTTGATCCGGACAAGGGGAGTGTTGCCAATCAGGTCCGTGATGCTTCGGGCGATCTTCATGAGAGGTATTTCTACCACAATTTCCAGCTCAAAGCTTCGCCAGATCCACCCGCCGAAGCCGCGGCGCGCGCCAGGCCACGATCGCCACCGTGAGCAGCGTCATGCAGCCCCCGAAGATCACCGAGGGCACCGTTCCCAGAAGCTTCGCCGCGACGCCCGATTCGAACGCGCCGATCTCGTTGGAGGAGCCGATGAAGAACGAGTTCACCGCCCCGATCCTCCCGCGCATCTCCGCGGGCGAGCAGAGCTGCACGATCGTCCCGCGGATCACCATGCTCACGCTGTCGAGCGCGCCGCTCAACGCCAGAAAGAACACCGAGAGCCCTAGCGATCGCGACAGCGCGAAGCCGATCATGCAGAACCCGAAGCCCGTGACCACGCCCAGGAGCAGCCGCCCAGCGCCGCGCGACACGGGGAAGCGGATCAGCACCGCGCTCATGACGAGCGCCCCCGCCGAAGGCGACGCGCGCAGCAGCCCCAGCCCCTCGGGACCGATGCGCAGCACCTCGCTCGCGAAGATCGGCAGCAGCGCGGTGACGCCGCCGAAGAGCACCGCGAACATGTCGAGGCTGAGCGCGGCGAGCAGCAGCTCGTGCCGGAAGACGAAGCGGATCCCCGAGGTCAGGCGCTCCCAGACGGGCTCCGTCGCGGGAGCGGGATTGACCGGGCACCGGTGCCGGATGCGGAGAAGGCAGAGCTGGCCCGCAAGCAGCATGAAGCATTCGAGAAGGTAGGGGGCGGTGGCGCCTTTCCAGGAGTAGAGCAGGCCGCCCGCCGCGGGGCCGGTTACGGCCGCGATCTGGAAGGTCGAGGTGATCCACGCCGCGCTCACGTGCAGGATCTCGCGCGGCACGAGCTGCGGGACCAGCGCCGTCATCGACGGTCCCGCGAAGCCGCGCGCCGTTCCCGTGATGATCGCCGCCGCGAAGATGGCCTGCACCGCGACTCCGGGGTCGTTGCCCAGGAGGCCGCTCGAGACCACGAGCAGCAGCGCCGCGGAGAGCAGGCTCAGCGCCATGACCCAGCGATAAACCTTCAAAGGGCTGCTCCGGTCCACGATGTAGCCGGACACCAGCGCCAAGGCCAGCGCCGGCACCGCCTCGGACAGGCCGATCAGGCCCAGATACAGCGGGTCCTTCCTGATCGCGTACATCTGCCAGCCCATCACGACCGCCTGGATCTGGACGGAAAAGGTGAAAAGGAAGCGAGCCTGGGCGAGTACCCGGAAGTCGGGAATCGCGAAAGCGGAAGGTCTGCGGGAATCCATGTCTCGTTCTTAGCACAGCAACGGGCGGATACGCCCGCGCCGTTCAGCCCGCCGCGCGCAACGGCGTCGGAATCCTCTTCGGAAGGCGGACCCGGAAGATACTGCCCCCTCCGGGACCGTCCTCCACCCAGATCGCTCCCGAGTGCAGATCCACCAGCTGCTTGGCGATGGCGAGGCCGAGGCCGGAACCTTTCACTCCTTGCTTTTCGAGGCGCTCGAAGCGCGAGAAGATCCGCGTCTTGTGCTCGTCGGGAATTCCCTCCCCCTGGTCGCTCACCGAGACTACCCAGGCTTCGCCTTCGTCCTCGAGCGCGATCCCGATCTCGCCGCCCTTGGGTCCGTATTTGACGGCGTTCGAGATGAGGTTCGAGAAGACGTCGACGATCACGGGATTGAGCTCGGCGCCGCAGGTCGCGGGGCGATCGAAGCGGATCCGGACCTCCCGCTCGCGCATCTGGGGCTCGAGATCCCGGATCGACCGTTCGATCAGCGCGCAAAGGTCCCGCTCCACGAAGTCGAGGGCCTGCGGACCCGCCCCTCTGGCGTACCTCGCCGCGTTCTCGCAAAGCTCGATCAGGTTGTCGCTGCTGCGGAGGATGTTGGCCACGAGCTTGGACTTGCGGGGATCGTCCTCGATCCGGGAAAGCAGCTGGGCCGAGGATCGCACCGCCGCGGCCGGATTCATGAGGTCGTGGCGCAGAATATCGGTGAACAGATCCTTGAGCCGGTTCGCCTCCCGGAGCTTCGCGGCCGTCTCCCGAAGCTCGCGTTCGGACTTCTTGCGCTCCGAGACGTCGGAGAACGCATAGACTCCCCCGACCGTCTTGCCCTCGCGCAGGATCGGATGAAGGCGGTATTCGACCTCGAAGCTCCGCCCATCCTGGCGCCAGAACACGTCGCCGTCGACGTGGATCCCCGCCTTGCGCTCGAGGGCCGCGAGCGCGCGGCACTCCGATCTGGGAAGGGGCGATCCGTCCGGGCGGGAGTGGTGGACCAGCGCGTGCGCGTCCTTGCCCAGCATCTCCTCCGCCTTGGAGTAGCCGAGAATGGCCAGGGCCGTCGGGTTCACGAAGGTGCAAAGCCCGCCGGCATCGACCCCGATGATCCCCTCGCCCGTGGATTCCAGCAGCGATCGTACCCGCTCCTCTTCCTTCCTGAGATCCTGCTCCGCCTTCTTGCGCTCGCTGATGTCGCGGATGAACGCGCAGTTCAGCTCGAGATCGCGGAAGCGCAGGAAACGCGCGGTGACCTCGACGGCTCGAAGCTCGCCTCCTCGCTTCCGGTGGAACGTCTCCAGACGCATCACCCTCCGCTCGCGTAGCTCGCGCCAGTGCCGGGGCCAGACCGCGGTGCCGTACCCCGGATCGAGATCCGTGACGCCCATCTCCAGAAGTTCCTCGCGCGGATAGCCGAAGTGCGCGGCCGCCGCTTCATTGGCGTAGAGGATCCTCGCGTCCTCCCTGACGATCAGGACCGCGTCCCCGGCATGATCGACCGCGAAGCGCATCAGCAGCGACCGCCGCCGCTCGTTGCGCAGCACCCGATTGAGCACCGTCACGACGAGCGCCCCGAGGAGCACGAGGATCCGGGGGGTCAGGTCCACGGGAACCGGAGCGAAAGCCAGCGCGCGGAAATCGCGTCCGGTCAGCGCCGAATGGATCCAGGCATCGAAGAACCAGTAAAAAACCCCGATCAGCAAGGCGATCGGGAGCGCCTCCGCGAAGGCTCGCCATCGGCGGAATCCGAAATGTTCATCGCTGTCTTTCGGGATCGGCGGGCTCACGCCATCGCCTATAGCATAACGGGAACCCTGCTACTGCGCGGCGACTTCATGGCTCCTGAAATAAGTCTCGATCGCGCGACGCGCGAGATAAGAGGACTTGACGCGCCAAAGCTTCTCGTGGATCGTCAGCGACGCCAGCGCGATCTTGCGCGTGCCATCGTCGGCATAGCCCACGAACCAGTCATATTTGCCGCGGGGATCCGCGCCGGTCAGCGAGCCCGTCTTGCCACCCACGTCCAGGCTCGAGAACCGACCCCGGAAAAAATTCTGAAAGCTTCTCCGCGAGGTCCCGCGCGTCACGGTTTCGCGCATCAACGCGCGGATCTCGGCCGCCGTGCGCGGGTCGACCGACTGGGTGGCCAGCCGCGGCTTGGCCGAGTAGAGCTCCGTGCCGTCCTCGGTATAGATGTTGCGCACGATGAAAGGCTCCATCATCGCGCCGTCGTTCACCACGGCGGCCGCCATCAGGGCGCCTTGCAGCGGGCTCATCGTGTTGTCACGGGTGTAACCCGAAGCGGCCTCGGCGCGCTTCCACGGGTCGGAGTCGATGGGCGCCCGGCCCGGCTCCATCGGCAGATCCGCGGCGATGCGGCGATTGAAGCCGAAGCGATCGGCATAGTTGCGCAGCTCCTCGGGCTCGATGGAGAAAGCCCCGATCCGGCCGAAAACGGTGTTGATCGATTTCCCGAACGCGTCCTTCAGTGTGGTGTAACGGGTCCAGCGCGTATGCCGGGGCCGCAGGATATTGCTGCGATAAAGCGTATGATTGGCTCCGTTGAACGGAATGACCGTCTCGGCGGTGTATTTCCCGCCCTCGATCGCTGCCGCCGCCGTGACCAGCTTGAAGACCGAAGCCGAGGGGAAAGTCGAGCGGAGCGCGAGGTGACCCAGCTCTGCCCCCCGGCTGGTGAAACTCACCAGCGCGAGGACCTGTCCCGTGGCGGCGTCCATGGCGACAAACGCGCCGTAATCCGGACGATACAGCCGGAAGAGCCCTTCGATCTCGTGCTGCAGCCGCGGATCGAACGCGTAATCGATCACGCCGCGCACCGTACCCTTGCCTGGCGCGGGCTCATGCGGGCTTCCGGTGCGGTCCCAGTCGATCTGGAAATCCATCTCGCTCGGGAACTCGTGAAAAACCGCCGAATCGGCGAGCGCCTCGGCCACTTGTTCCTTGGTGATCGCATTCGTCGTGTCCGGGCGCGTGACTCCCGCCGTGGACGGAGCGGTATCCGGCTCGAAAAGCCTGAACGACGTGAACGAAACCGCCGCGATCGCGGCGAATAGCATTCCGAACCTCAATGTCCTCAACACCTTCTGGGGCTTCCTTTCCCTCGTGCCCTAGTGTCCATCAATCCGCGCGAAGCAGTCAAGCTTGTCCTCCTGCTTCAAAGCGTCGCGCCCTGCGGTTCCTCGAGCGGCTCCTCCTCGAAGGGAAGCCGCCGGTTGAGCTCCACGACCCGTTCCTCATCCGAAAGGTAGCGAGCCTGGGTCATTTTCTCGATGATCGCGTCGATGGTCTGATCCGCATAGGCGGTCAATTTCTTGGCGCGGAAGGACTGCCCGTACCGGATCGGGCTCGGCAGAAGCATGGCGAGGAACGCGCCTTCCTTGGCGTTGAGCTCCGAGGGCTCCTTCCCGAAATAATGGCGCGCGGCCGCCCGCAGGCCGTAGATGCCTTCGCCCCACTCCGCGATATTCAGATAGGCCTCCAGGATCTTCCGCTTGCCGACCGCGCTTTCGAGCCGGACGGCCAGGAGCAGCTCCTTGAGCTTGCGCCAGAGGGTCTTGTCCTTTTCCAGAAAGACGTTCTTGACCACCTGCTGCGTGATGGTGCTGGCGCCGCGGGCGAAGCGCCCTTCCTCCAGGTCCTCTTTAACGGCTTCCTTGATCTGATTCGCGTCGAAACCCTTATGCCGGTAGAATGCCCAATCCTCGCTCACGATGATCGCCCCGACGGCTACCCGGGAAACCTCGCCGAGCGAAACCCAGCTTTCGGGCTTGCCCTTCTGGAGTCGCACGAGCGGCGACCGATTCTTTCCCTGATAAGTCACCACGGGAAAGCGGGTGGCGAGAAGGGTGACGTCCGGAAACTCGGTCCGGAGATAGCCGTACCCCGTCCAAACCGCCCCAGCGGCGGCAGCCACGGTCAGGAGGCTCAGGATGAAGACGAAACGTAGCATGGTCGACGCCTATAACACAGCGAGTAACAACCCGCAAAGACCCCGCAGTTCAGCATACTATCTCTTGTTTCAGGGCACTCCAAACTGTAAGCTAATCGGGTGCAAGACAATAAAACGAAACGGAAATCCAACCCGGCCCCCAGCCCGACCAGCCCTTTTGCCAGCCCCTTTCAGGACAATCCTTACATTATACCCAACGACAATCGCGTTTACGCCAACGAGAAAAAACAGAAGATAGCGCGCGATATCCTGGAGCGCTATACCGGAAGCGCGCCCGAGACCTTCCGCAAGCAGATCATCCTCACCAACTTCCAGTATTATCTCGATCGCTTCAATGACCTTTGCGGAACCAGCCGCACGCAGGGCTCCGCGATGAGCGTCGTCCACAGCGAGACGGCCAATGTCTCCATCGTGAATTTCTCGATCGGCTCGCCCACCGCCGCGCTGATCATCGAGACGCTTTCGACGGTGGACCCGACGGCCGTGCTCCTGCTCGGCATGTGCGGCGGGCTCCATCGCTCGCTCAAGAAGGGCGATTTCATCCTGCCGACGGCCGCGATCCGGGACGAGGGCGCCTCGCGCCACTTCATGCCGCCGCAGGTGCCGGCGCTCCCGACGTTCAAGGTCCAGAAATTCGTTTCGCAGATCATCGTCGAAAAGGGCTTGGATTACCGAACCGGAGTCGTCCATACTACCGATTATCGCTTCTGGGAATTCGACAACCGATTCAAGGCCCAGTTGTACGAGGAAAGAGCTCTCGCGATCGAGATGGAGACCGCGACGTTGTTCGTCGCGGGCTTCGCCAGCAAGGTGCCGATCGGCGCCCTGCTCCTGGTCTCGGACCTGCCGCTCAAGCGCGGCGGCATCAAGACCAAGAAATCGGCGAAGTCGGTGTTCCGCCAGTTCACCGACCTGCACCTGGATATCGGGATCAAAGCCATGAGTGAGATCGCCGAAAGGGGCGAGCATATCCGGCACTACCGGTGGTGACAGCGCATGTTGAAAAAAATGTTGGACTTCTTCTCTAACGACCTCGCCATTGACCTCGGCACCGCGAACACGCTGGTGTTCGCGAGGGACCGCGGGATCATCATCAACGAGCCCTCGGTCGTGGCCATCCACCGAAATGCCCGCGGCCAGACCCGCGTGCTCGCCGTCGGCAAGGAAGCCAAGGACATGCTCGGGCGCACGCCGGGCTCGATCCAGGCGATCCGCCCCCTCAAGGACGGCGTCATCGCCGACTTCGAGGTCACCCAGTCGATGCTCAAGTACTTCATCCAGAAGTCGAGCGAGCGGCGCACCTTCATCCGCCCGCGCATCATCATCTGCATCCCGTTCGGGATCACCCAGGTCGAGAAGCGCGCCGTGAAGGAGTCGGCGCAATCCGCGGGCGCCCGCGAGGTCTACCTCATCGAGGAGCCCATGGCGGCGGCGCTGGGCGCCGGCCTCCCCATCCGCGAGCCCTCGGGCAACATGATCGTGGACATCGGCGGCGGCACGACCGAGGTGGCCGTCATCTCGCTGGGCGGCATCGTGTACTCGAAGTCCGTCCGCGTGGCGGGCGATAAGTTCGACGAGGCGATCGTCAACTACATCAAGCGCAAGTACTCGCTGCTCATCGGCGAGCGCACGGCCGAGCAGATCAAGCTCTCCATCGGCTGCGCCTATCCTTTCGAGGAGGAAAAGACCTACGAGGTGAAGGGCCGCGATCTCATCAGCGGCGCCCCCAAGACCATCGAGGTCAACTCCGAGGAGATCCGCGACGCGCTGGCCGAGCCCGTCTCGGCGGTCGTCGACGCGATCAAGACCGCGCTCGAGCGCACCCCGCCGGAGCTCGCGGCCGATATCGTCGACAACGGCATCATCCTCGCCGGCGGCGGGGCGCTGCTCGCGAACCTCGACATCCTGATCAAGGAGAAAACCGGCCTTCCGGTCGCCCTCGCGGAGGACCCGCTCACCTGCGTCGTGCGCGGCTCAGGCAAGGCGCTCCAGGACATGGACCTCCTGAGAAAGGTGACCATTGTCTGAGCAGGCGGAAAAACCACGCGAATTCCTGCCCCTGACGACCGAGGAGATCTACCAGTTCCTCGAGGAAGGCGCGCGCACCTTCGCTTCCGCCATCATCTGGACCAAGGATCAGGAGCAGGTGGTCAACACCCAGTTCACCGCGATCGAGGTCAAGAACCAGACCTTCCTCACCTGGATCCCAAAGGGCTTCGACTCGGCCAAATTCGAGGAGATACTCGGGCGCCAGGGCAGTCGCGATTGCTACTTCAGCGTCTCGCTTTCGCGCGCGAACATGTTCTTCCACTGCCAGTACATCGGGATCGAGAACAACGCCCTGAAGTTCCACACTCCCGGGAAGGCCTTCAAGGTCCAGCGCCGCAAGGACCTGCGCTTCATGATCCCCGACGGCTACGTGCTCAAGGTCGAGTTCCAGGATCCCCTCTTCCCCGAGAACCGGATCGAGAAAAAGGCCTGGGACCTGAGCGCCGGCGGCTGCGGTTTCATCGTCCCGCACGAAGAAGAGGTGCTCTATCAGCCCGGCCTCCTGCTCAAGAACTTCACCTTCACGATCCGGGGCAAGCGGATCTCCACCGACGCCGAGGTACGCCACGCGAAACCCCTGAAAGAGGGCACGCGGCCGGAATGCAGCAAGGTCGGCGTGATTTTCAAGAGTCTCCGCGCGATGGAATCCCAGGCGATCGCCTCGTACGTCTTCGAGGAGAGCCGGAAGTTCTTCACGCGCTTCATCTGAGGCGTCCCGATGCCTCTCAGCGGCCGCACCATCCTGGATTGTTCGACCCTGCTGCCGGGCCCCTTCATCGGCAAGCTGCTCGCGCTCAAGGGCGCGCGCGTGCTCAAGGTCGAAAGCCCCGACCGGCCGGACCCGGCGCGCCAGCTCGGCCGCACCCTGTACGACGATCTCAACGAGCTGAAGGAGCTCGTGCCGCTCAACCTCACTCGCGAAGCCGACCGCGCGCGCTTTCACGGGCTCCTCGGCAGGGCCGACGCGTTGATCGAGGGCTTCCGTCCCGCCACGCGGCTCAAGCTCGGGCTGGACGAGGCCAGCCTGCGCGCGGTGAACCCGCGCCTCTGCATCCTGAGCCTCGTGGGATTCCCCGAAGGCGACGCGCGCGCGGGCCGCGCTGGGCACGATCTGAACTTCGAAGCCCTCACGGGGATGCTCTCGCTCTTCGATGAGATGCCGGGCCTGCCGCTCGCGGAGCTCTTCGGCGCTTACGACGGGGCGTTCTCGCTTCTGGCCGCCCTCGATCGGGTCGCCCGCGGCGGGGAGCCTTCGCGAGTGGTGATGAGCTTCTACGACACGCTTCGCGCGATCCAGAGCCGCCTGGCGCGCGAGTACCGCGCGACGGGCGAGCCGCCGCTGCCGGGACGCACGCTATTTTCGGGGCTCTATCCCTGCTATCGGCTGTACGCCGCGGCCGACGGCCGAAGGGTCGCCGTCGGCGCGCTTGAGGAAAAATACTGGCGAACCGTCTGCGGGATCTTGGGTCTTTCGGATTTGAGCGGAGAAGGATATGCCACGGGTGAAAGAGGGCGACAGGTGATCGCGCGGGTCCAGGCCGCGTTCGCCTCCCGCCCTTGGCCGGCGTGGGCGCCGCTTTTCGAGCGAGCCGACTGCTGCGTCGAGCCCGTGCTGGATTACTCCGAGGTTTATCGCGATGGCTTATAACCAGAAAGACTACTTCTTCAAGAAAGCCAAAAAGGAGAACTACGCCGCGCGCTCGATCTTCAAGCTCCAGGAGATCGACGAGCGCTTCCACCTTCTGAAGAGCGGCTACAAGGTGCTTGACCTCGGCGCGGCGCCGGGCTCCTGGTCTCAGTACTGCTCCCAGAAAGTAGGCCCTCGGGGCCGAGTCCTTGGCATTGACCTTCAGACCGTGAAACTCACGATGCCCAATGCCCTTTTCATCGCCGCCGACATGCGCGATCTCGATGTGGGCAAGGTGATGGAGGAAAACGGGATCGCCCCTCCCTTCGATGTTGTGCTCTCGGATATGGCCCCAAAAACCACGGGAATCCGGGTCACCGACCAGGCCCGCTCGCTGGAGCTCTGCGAGCTGGCGCTCTCCACGGCCGAGCGGTTTCTGCGACCGCGGGGCCATTTCGTCTGCAAGCTCTTTCATAGCGAGGGCTTCGAGCCGTTCCGGGACCAGCTCCGCGCGCGCTTCCAGCGAGTCGAGGCGCTTCGCCCGGAGAGCACCCGCAAGGAGAGCAAAGAGATTTTCTTCATCGCGATCGGCTGGAAGGGCCCGGCGGGGACCTGACCTGCGGGTTTCAAATTCAAGCGTTCTGAGATAAGAAAGACGGATGACCCACCACAACACGATTTCCTCTCGAGCCTCCACCCTGGATGGCAATGAGGCGGCCGCCTCCGTTGCCTATCGCCTCTCCGAAACGATCGCGATCTACCCGATCACCCCCTCCTCGACGATGGCCGAGTTCGCCGACGAGTGGTCCTCGCGCGAGCTGCCGAACCTCTGGGGAACCGTTCCCCACCTGGTCGAGATGCAATCCGAAGGCGGCGTCGCCGGCGCGATCCATGGCATGCTCCAGGCCGGGTCGCTTTCGACGACCTTCACGGCCTCGCAGGGCCTGCTGCTCATGATTCCCAACATGTACAAGATCGCGGGCGAGCTCACGCCGTTCTGCATGCACGTTTCCGCGCGCACGCTCGCGACCCACGCGCTCTCGATCTTCGGCGATCACTCCGACGTGATGGCCTGCCGGCAGATCGGCTTCGCCATGCTCTGCTCGGGCTCCGTCCAGGAGGCCCATGACTTCGCGGCCGTGTCCCACTCTGTCACGCTCAAGTCCCGCGTGCCCTTCCTTCATTTCTTCGACGGCTTCCGCACCTCGCATGAGGTGGCGAAGATCCAGATGCTCGAAGACGCCGCTTTGGCGGAACTCGTGCCCGCCGAGGACATCGAGCGTTTCCGTCAGCTCGCCCTCACGCCCGACCAGCCCCGGATCCGGGGCACGGCCCAGAATCCGGACGTGTTCTTCCAGGCGCGCGAGGCGTGCAACCCGTATTACGATTCGATCCCGGCGCGGGTGGAGGAAGCCTTCGAAAAGCTCGCGAAGCTCACCGGCCGTAAGTACCGGCCGTTCGATTACGCCGGTCATCCCGAAGCCGAGCGCGTGGTCGTGCTCATGGGCTCGGGCGCCGAGACCGCGCACGAGACGGTGAATGCGCTCACCGCGAAAGGCGAGAAAGTCGGCGTGCTCAAGGTTCGCCTTTTCCGCCCGTTCTCCACGCGGCACCTGCTCGCCGCGCTCCCGAAGAGCGTCCGCGCGCTCGCGGTGCTGGATCGCACCAAAGAGCCCGGCGCCCTGGGCGAGCCGCTCTATCAGGATGTGATCACGGGGCTCAGCGAAGCGCAGGCCGAAGGGTCTCTCGCGAAATTCCCGCGGGTCATCGGCGGGCGCTACGGCCTGTCCTCCAAGGAATTCACCCCGGCCATGGTCAAGGCGGTCTTTGACGAGCTCCGCAAGGAGCATCCCAAGAACCATTTCACCGTGGGCATCCACGACGACGTCTCGGGCACTTCGCTGCCGTTTGACACGAACTTCGACATCGAGCCGCGCGAGGTCGCCCGCTGCGTGTTCTTCGGCCTGGGCGCCGACGGCACGGTGGGCGCCAACAAGAACTCCATCAAGATCATCGGCGAGGAGACGGAGAACTTCGCGCAAGGCTACTTCGTTTACGACTCGAAGAAATCCGGCGCGATCACGATCTCGCACCTGCGCTTCGGCCCGAACCCCATCCAGTCCTCCTATCTCGTGACCCGGGCGAACTTCGTCGCCTGCCATCAATGGGACTTCCTCGACAAATATGACGTGCTCGGCCCCGCCGCCGAGGGCGCGGTCCTGCTGCTGAACTCCGCCTACGCCAAAGATCAGGTCTGGGACCGGCTCTCGCGGGAGAACCAGCAGCAGATCATCGCGAAAAAGCTCAAGGTCTACGTCATCGACGCCTACTCCGTCGCGCGCGCGACGGGAATGGGCGGCCGGATCAACACGATCATGCAGACCTGCTTCTTCGCCATCTCGGGCGTCCTCCCGCGCGAGGACGCCATCAAGCAGATCAAGAAGGCCATCGAGAAAACCTACGCCAAGAAGGGCGCCGACGTGATCGCACGCAACTTCGAAGCGGTCGACCAGACGCTCGCGGCGCTGCATGAGGTGCGCGTCCCCGCGAAAGCCGATTCCACCCGCACCAAGCCCCCGATCGTCTCCGAGCACGCGCCCGAATTCGTCAAGCGCGTCACCTCAGTCATGATGGCCGGCCAGGGCGATCTGCTGCCGGTCAGCGCCTTCCCCGTCGACGGCACCTGGCCCATGGGCACGACCCGCTGGGAGAAGCGCAACGTCGGTCTGGAGATCCCGGTCTGGAACGAGAAGATCTGCATCCAGTGCAATAAATGCGCGTTTGTCTGCCCGCACGCGGCGATCCGTCCCGCCATCTACGAGCCTGCGCACCTTTCCGAAGCGCCGGCGTCCTTCAAAGCCGTGGATTTCAAGTCCAACGAGCATCCCGGCCTGAAGTACTCGCTCCAGGTCGCGCCCGAGGACTGCACCGGCTGCGGCGTCTGCATCCAGGTCTGCCCGGTGAAGGACAAGGCCAATCCCAAGGACAAGGCCATCAACCTCGCGCCCCAGGAGCCGATCCGCGAGGTGGAACGCGAGAACTACGAGTTCTTCCTCAAGCTGCCTTATCGCGACCGCTCGGTCATGACGGGCGACACCAAGACCACGCAGTTCCTCGAGCCCCTCTTCGAATACTCGGGCGCGTGCGCGGGTTGCGGCGAAACGCCCTATATCAAGCTGCTCACCCAGCTCTACGGCGATCGCCTCTACATCGCGAACGCCACGGGCTGCTCCTCGATCTATGGCGGGAACCTGCCGACGACGCCTTACACCTGCAACTCGCAGGGCCGCGGCCCGGCCTGGTCGAACTCGCTCTTCGAGGACAACGCCGAGTACGGCTTCGGAATGCGCGTGGCGCTCGACAAGCACGTCGAGCAGGCTCAGGAGCTCGTCAAGAAGCTCTCGGGTGCGCTCGGCGATACGCTCGTGACCCAGCTCCTTTCGGCCGATCAGTCGACCGAGACCGGGATTCAGCAGCAGCGCGAGCGCGTGCTCGAGCTGCGCAAGAAGCTCGTCTCCCACCGGGATCCGGCCGCGCGGCGGCTCGAGCTCCTGGCGGATTACCTCGTCCAGAAGAGCGTCTGGATCGTGGGCGGCGACGGCTGGGCCTACGACATCGGCTACGGCGGCCTGGACCACGTGCTGGCGATGGGCCGCAAGGTCAACATCCTGGTCATGGACACCGAGGTTTATTCCAACACCGGCGGCCAGGCCTCGAAGTCGACCCCGATGGGGGCCTCGGCCAAGTTCGCGGTCGCCGGCAAGGTCACGCCGAAGAAGGACCTGGGCCTCATTGCCATGAGCTATGGCAATGCCTATGTCGCGCGCGTGGCCTTCGGCGCCAAGGATATCCAGACGGTCAAGGCGTTCACCGAAGCCGAGAGCTTCCCGGGCACCTCGATTATCATCGCCTACTCCCACTGCATCGCCCACGGTTACGGGTTACAGAAGGGTCTGGAGCAGCAGAAGCTCGCGGTTGACTCGGGCCACTGGCCGCTCTTCCGCTTCGACCCCCGGCGCGTGGGCACTTCGGAACCGGCGCTCCGGCTCGACTCCACGGCCCCGAAGGTCCCCCTCAAGCGTTACATCGAGAACGAGATCCGCTACCGGATGCTGGAATCCTCGGCACCGGAGCAGGCTCAGAAACTGCAGGCTTCCGCGCAGCAGCTCGTGAACCAGCGTTACGAGTTCTACCAGCACCTGGCCAAGCTGCACGGCGGCACCTCGTCCGAAGGGGAAACCAAGTGAAGCTCACCACGCGCTATCTCGGCCTGGAACTGAAAAACCCGCTCCTCTCCGGCGCCTCGCCCTTCACGGACCGGATCGATGGCATCCGCCGACTCGAGGACGCCGGCGCCTCCGCGATCGTGCTGCGCTCGCTTTTCGAAGAGCAGATCGCGATGGAGGAAAATGCCTACTTCCGTCACGCGACGGCGCACGCGGGTGCGTATGCCGAAGCGTCCGAAGGGCTCTTCCCGTTCCAGGATTTCGCTTTCGATACGGAACGCTATCTCGAGCACCTGCGCCAGGCGAAAAAGGCCACGGGCATTCCCGTCATCGGCTCGCTCAACGGCATCACCCACGGCGGCTGGGAACGCTACTCGAAGCTCATCGAGGAAGCCGGCGCGGATGCGCTCGAGCTCAACTTCTACGAGCTCCCCACCCATCCGAACGAAACCGCCGCGCAGGTCGAGGGGCGCTACCTCGAGATCCTCAAGGCGATCCGCGCGATGGTGAGGATCCCGATCGCCGTGAAGCTCTCGCCGTTCTTCTCGTCTCTCCCGAATTTCGCCCAGCAGCTCGCCGCCGCGGGCGCCGACGGGCTCGTGCTCTTCAACCGGCTCTACCAGCCGGACATCGACACCGAGGCGCTGCAGGCCGCGCCGACGCTCAAGCTCTCGGATTCCTCGGAGCTGCCGCTGCGCCTGCGCTGCCTGGCGATCCTGGAGCCGCACTTCCGTGGTTCGCTCGCCGTCTCAGGCGGCGTGCACACCTCGCAGGACGCGATCAAGGCGCTCATGACCGGCGCGACGGGCGTGCAGGTCGTCTCGGCGCTCCTGCAGCAGGGGCCTTCGGTCTTCACCAAGCTCGCTGCCGAGATCGCGCAGTGGCTTACCAGCCATGAGTACGAGTCGCTCGAGCAGCTGCGCGGGAGCATGAGCCTGCGGCGCTGCCCGGATCCGGATGCGTTCACGCGCGGGAACTACATGAAGATCCTGCATGGGTGGGCGCCGTAGCGGCAGACCGACGTTGAGCTTGCGGGTTATTGCGAAATCACCCGCCCCGACGGAACACTCGACTCTAAAGAAGTAAGATCCCGGTCCAAGGGCATCCGCAGGATCCCGAGATTGATCTTCCGGGCGATATGATCCTGCAGGGAGCCACCCGCTGACTGGAGAATCTCGGTGACGGCCAGGCGAAGCCCATGATCACCGAGGTTTTGCTGCGCGGACTGTTCCGCCTCGCTCCTGATCGACGCGGGGACCACGCTCAGGAACTCCCATTCGCCTTTCGAGGCGCCGATCTCCCAGAGATTGACCTGCGCGTGCTCCTGCGTGAGGTGCCCGTAGAGCCGCCGTAATTCAGCCGGACTGGCCGAAGGGGTTGCTTCCACGATCTGAATCAGGTGCTCCAGCTCATGGGACAGCACACCGTAGTGCGCGGCGGTGCCATGAAGCTCCTCGGGCATGACGATTCCCGAAGCATTGGCCCTCATGTAGCCCGAGCCAGAGGGACTTTTCTTGACCCGGAGCTCCTTGAGCATCTTGAGCACCTGCTCCCGTTCCTTGCGCCCAAGGCCCCGCAATCTCGCCTCACGGTAGGCTTCGAACGCATTGCGAAGCTGATCGCTGCGAGAGAGATTACCCATCGAAAATATCGCCTGGATCTTTTCGCGATCCTCATGAGTCAGGTGTGTTTGCTTGAAAGAGGCGGGAACCTTCTTCAGGATCTCCGCGAACTGACCTTTCCCGGTTTTTTCTGTTACACCGGAAGCCGGATGGATCGGATCAGGGCCCGCCGTGGAAAGGCCGCCTCGCTCCCGCTCGAAGTAAAGAATCCCTTCGTTGCGAGTATGAGCAACCACACGCTTGCCGTCGGCACTGACGTCGATAGATCCCCAAAGCAGAGGCGCTCCCGGATTATCCCCCTCACCGAGTGTTTTGAGCGGAAAGCTTTGCGCATCGAGCGACCGCTCGACCTGCCCGTTACCGACGAGGCGAATTTCTGAGACCGCAAAATCCAGCTTCGGAAAAGCTCGCTGCGGGGACGCTGGATTTGAATCAGCAGAAGTGACGCGAACCAGAGTGAGCTTGCCATCGTCTGAAAGCTCAAAAGCGACCTTTCGCAGCACTGTCTCGCCCGCCTGAGCCGAGGCAATGGCGGAGTCCAGAGTGGGCTCGTAGTTTCCTGGTGAGTTGAGATCCCGGGAGGCCGTGAAAGCAGGTGGGCTTCCCGGCTTTCGGAGGTCCCAAAGGCCCACAATGTCATACTCTGCCACGACCTCTTGGCGAAAACCCCTCTTAGGGAGGGTTTCTGTTTTGGCTCGCATCGGGAAGCGCACCGCCAGGTAATGGCCATCCGGTGTCTGCTTTCCCTGAACGTCCGCCCGCAGGAGCTCCATGCCCGCGTTTTTGGCCTCCTTGAATTTCAGGGACAAATTTTCGAGACCGGGAAGGAATTGTTCCCGATAGGAGTTCCCCTTCCAAGTGGCCACCTTCAGGACAGGCAGGTGGAACGAGGTCTGGGTTGCCGGGTCCCAGGTCTGCTCTCCATGATTCACCACGAGTTGGCTCAGGTCAGGCGATTGAGAGACGAGCTTCCCTTTCAGGGACTTAAGCGAAGCGGCATCTTCGATGACTTCCCTGCTTCCGAGCTGGTCCAATCTGCCATACCAGAGCGTATCTCCAATCAGCGCGAGGAGTCTTTCTCCATCGGGTGAAACTGAAATGTCCGCGTATCGCGAGCCCTCCAGGATTTTTTGGCTTCCGGTCTGGGTATCCAGGATCAGATTGACGCTTCCACCTTCGGCTCGGTCAGTCAGCAGGATATAACGATCATGCTGTAAGCGGACTGCGGGCGTCTGCCGATTCAGAAGCGGCCTGAAGACCTGTCGGACTTCGCCTTTTCCATAATCAAAAAGGACCACGCGAGGGCCCGACCCGGTGAGGACCTGCAGAGCGACTGTTTTCGAGTCCGATGAGAGCCCGAAGTTAGGAAAGTTCGCCTTCTTATCCACGAGGCTGTCGCCGAGCTCGCCCAGCTTTTGGTCCACCTTTTCCAGGATCGAATGCCAGTCAGAGATCCGCGCCTCTGTTTTGGCATCCAGCAGGACCAATGGACTCACGCGATGCTCATGGATTTGGAGCCTGGAATGCGTAGGATTGCGTTCCAGTCTTCTCTCCGTGAGCGCAAGTACCTCTCCCCGGGCGATCAGGATTTTGTCCTGAGCAGCGGAAAAATTCTCTCCCAGGCCGAATCTTTGAAATACGGGCGCCTTGAGAAGCTCCTCGAAGCTTGTTTTGCACCGGTTGAGGACGGGAATGCCCGGGGCTGGAGGGACCGGCAGCCCGGCTTGCGCGCGGTGCACGCCGGGAAACGTCAACATCCCTGCGAGTAGGAGGGCCCGCATGCTTGATCTCATCGATTGCTTATCGGGCTTTTTCCAGGAGAGAGTAAGGCCGCCCGCTACTGTGGCTCACACTGCGAGCACTCAAAGTGCTGCTGTTGATTTACTTTAGTAGTTTCCATGTCTTGCCTATTTAAATGTTCATTTATAGTTAAATTACAAAACTTATCTATATGTTGTAATCTGCCTAATATCGCTATATAGTTCATCAAATGGATCCAATACAAAACCCCTATTCACCTGGCGCGGGCACCCCTCCTCCTGAACTGGCTGGTCGCGATCAGCTGCGCGGTTCGGTTCGGATCGCGCTCGAACGTATTCGCTTGGGCAATCCGGCGAAAAGCGTCGTCATGGTTGGACTACGAGGTGTAGGTAAGACGGTTTTACTCGATCAGATGCGGAATGATGCAGAGGCCGCGGGAATACATACGGTTCGAATTGAGGCTCCCGAGGGTCGCTCGCTTCCCGCTATATTGGCGCCGCAGTTGCGGTTGGCGCTCTTGCGGCTTAGCAGGATCGATAAGGCCAAGGATGTCGCGGTAAGAGCGCTTCGCGGTCTCGCCGGTTTTGTCAGGGCTCTCAAGGTAAAATTCCAAGATATCGAAGTTGGACTCGACTACGATCCTGAACCAGGATTTGCCGATAACGGCGACCTTGAACTCGATCTAGCTATGCTCCTTGAGGAGGTCGGTCGCGCCGCGAAAGCGGCCGGGACAGCTCTCGTGATATTCATCGATGAACTTCAGTATGTAGCGGAGCCGGAGCTTGCTGCTCTCATTACTGCACTTCATCGATGTGCTCAGCAAAAACTACCGGTTTGCATTGTCGGAGCCGGGCTGCCACAACTTCGCGGCCGCGCTGGTAATGCTAAGTCCTATGCCGAACGACTCTTTGACTATCCGGAAATAGGCCCTCTCCCCATCGCCGCCGCGCGTCTGGCGCTTGAAAAGCCGGCGTCTGACCTAGGTGTGGAATTTGAGCCTGCAGCAGTGGCGGCCATCGTAGAGCAGACTC
This sequence comes from Oligoflexia bacterium, assembly GCA_023701205.1. Classification (GTDB taxonomy): domain Bacteria; phylum Bdellovibrionota; class UBA1018; order UBA1018; family UBA1018; genus JAMPXJ01. The sequence goes on along the minus strand of JAMPXJ010000007.1, from coordinate 32,514 downwards.
GCGGCTATCCTTATTTCTTGCAGGAGTGGGGAAAGCATTCCTGGAGTGTTGCGACCAGAAGCCCGATCACCGTTGCTGACGTCCACGCGGCTTCCACCCAGGCTGTCGCAGCTCTTGACGAGAGCTTTTTTCGCGTTCGTTTTGACCGACTTACCCCTTCAGAGAAGAAATACCTCCGCGCGATGGCCGCACTCGGGGCGGGACCTCACCGTTCGGGAGATATTGCGGAGAAGCTTAACCGGATCGTCAGCTCATTAGGTCCGACTCGGAGCAGCCTGATCGGTAAGGGGATGATTTGGAGCCCGAATCATGGCGATACGGCCTTCACCGTGCCCCTCTTCGATGAATTCATGAAACGGGTCATGCCCGAAAACGATTGGAATAAGCATTAATCCGTGCCGGTGGGCTTGGCCCTCAGCCGCCGGACTGGCTCTCCCAAAAAAGCTTTCGTTCCGAAAGAATCTGGTCACGGTAGGACGGGACCAGCTCTTCCATCCTCACCAGATCGACTTTGAACGGAAAGTCGCTTTCCTCGAGCGCATCCCTCAGGGCCTCGATCCGGGCGCCGGGAAGTGGCGGAGTGCCTTCGATGAGCAGGTCGAGATCGCCTTTTCGCGACTTTCCAGGCGAGCTCGAGCGTATATTCGAAGCGCTGAGGGAGGGCTCTTCGCGGCGGCGTAACCGTCAACGACGGAACAGCTTTTCAAAAAGCCGCGCGCAAAAAGAGGAGCCCGGGAACCCTCCCGGGCGCGCGGCCGCAGGCACGTCCAGCTCCGGCTGCGCCGGGTATTTCTTCGGGTCCGTCACGAAGACCGCCGTGACCTTGCCATCGATGGAGACGTTCACCTTGCCGTTGCCATCCACCGGGAGCGCGCGCGCCCAGAAATGATCCGCGACGTCGGCGCCGAACCGGCTCACGTAGGTCACCGGCCGCATGTCCACGATATGCCCCTCGAGTTCCGAGAGGGGCGTGAACTTCTGGACGATGAAGCTGTCCGGCTCCTTCACCGCCTTCTTGAGCAACGAGCGCCACTCGGAGCTGGAGGTTTTTTTGCCGATCCAGACTTCGCTCCCGCCCCTTCCATCGGCTTGCTTGAGCACGTATGCCTCGCGATTCTCGGTGAGCGCCTCGACGAGCGCCGGATCGGCTCCCTGCCCCAGCTTGAGCGAATGGGTTTCGGGAGTGCCCAGGATCGGCGCTTCCCCAAGATAGCCGCGGATCAGCTTCTCCACATAAGGAGAGATCTCCTTGTCTCCGAGGAACTCCAGGCCCGCCTGATATCCGAGCGCCACTTTGCCCGCTCTTGCAGCTTCTTCCAGACCGGGAACGGTTTGGGTTGCAAAACCACCGATGGCATAGTTTTTCGGGAGAACCAGGCCCACGCGGCGCTTAACACCATCAATGTTCAGGAACACGCCCCCGGCATCGACTTTCAGCTCACTCTTGGCACCATAGATCACCCGGACACCCAGCTTCTCCAGCTGTGAAGACAGGGTCGCATTGTTCACCTTCATATCGGGGTGCACTGCCATGACCAGCTCTCCGTCCGGCGGCACGGCCAGCTTCCGGAGATGTTCCACAAGGATCTCGACCGCCGATTTGCCGCGATCCTGCTCGAGAAACTGCCGGTACGCCGGCTGATGACGCAGGAGCTGCTCCCGCGAGTAGGACGAGTCGCCGATGCCACCGACGAAGCCCGTATTGTCCTCGATCACGAGGTATCTTCCGTCCGGGCCACGGATCAGGTCCGGCCCGTAAGGAAATGCGATCGCTTCGGGCATGAGCGCCTTCACCGCTTCGGTCTCCCCGCTCCGCGCCAGCGCTGCCTTCACGATGGACCGCGGAAGCCCGAATGCCTCAATGCGTTCGTAATTCCCCTTCGCGACATCCTCGGCGAGAAGCTGAAGCGCCCGAGCGCGCTGCTGCACGCCCTTCTTGATCTCGTCGCGCTCCTCCACGCTCAGGAGGCGTGGCAAGGGAAGGAGGCTCCGGTTCCCGGCGGACTCCTTGAACGTGGCCGCCTCGAAGGCCCGCCGCTCTATCACAGACATTCCGGCGTAAACCTCATGGACGCCGCGATAGCGTTCGCGAAGGCCCCCGCTCGCATCGCGAACCTCGTCAAAAGCCTCGTTGCGCAGCTTGGGTTTCGGAAACCGCTTCGTGTCCGGCTGGATCCCGACGAGTTCCGGCGGCAGCAGGGTCTTATACGTCTCCCAGTCGAGCCCCGACTCGGTCACATAGCCGTAGAAGCGCGTGACGACTTCCTTGAGCGGAAGCTCGTGCGTGGGAGGATTGACGAACGGAATCGCTCCTTCAACCTTCTTGAGATGCTCGATCCGACCCTGGATCAGCTCGAGCTCCTTCACGAACTCATCCGCGGAACGCTGGGGACGGAACCCGCGCATCTCGATCGTGTTGAGATTCCAGGCGAAGCGCAGGGCCTGATAATGCCGCGGGAAGCCCCATTCCGCGACCGTTCCGTGCGTATAGACGTTTCGGTCGATCAGATCGCCGAACTCCCGATGCGTGCCCGGGTGGGCGTCAAACTCCTGAAGCGCATGGATCAGCGCTTTGCGCTGCTCCGGCTTGAGCGCGGCGACGGGCGGGCTGTTGCCGAGATGGTTGCCGAGCGCGCCCCAGGCCAGCTCCGGATGGTTCGAGTAGTCGACGAAGAAATTGCGCAGCAGCCGGCTGTCCTGGCCGAAAGCCTCATCCACATCGATGTGGATATGACCTTGGCCGGCGCGCTTGTGCGGCTCGATGCCGATGGAGCGCGCTGTCTCGAAGATCTCCTTCTGAATGAGTTCCTTCCGCGCGCGGAAATCCTCGAGCGTTCCGGGCTTCGTCTGAACCTCGAGCACGGCGGCGTCGAGGGAGATGTTGAAATACCAGCCATCCGGAAATGAAACTCGGTGCGCTGCGCCGTGCTTGTCACTCGTCCTTCGAACCTCGCAGCCGAGCTGCTTGCAGCGCTCGACCAGGACCCCGCGCCACTGCTCGAGCTTCGCGGAGTTGATCTCCGATTTCGCGTTCGTGGGATTGCGGTTACCGACCTCGAGGATCTCGGGATTCGTGAACGTGAACTCCGGCCCGAAAGTCGGCGGCCAGGCGTGTGCCGGCAGCGAAAAGAGAATCGGAACCAAGCCGGAAAATATCCTGAACTCGGGAATCAGGCCTCTCACTGTTCTCGTTTCGGGAAAACCCGCCAAAACCATTAGACAAATTCCAGTTTCCCGCCGGAATTCCGAAAAGAGCCCGGGGGACCTCCATGAGCTCAAGCACTCCGCGCTGGATCTTGATCGCGTTTCTGAACCTGGCGCTCGCGACGGCGGGCTGCTCCAGCCCTTCGCACAAGGGGGCGCAACGGCAACCCGGTTCGCTGGACCGCTCCGCCGAGCTCCAGGGACCCGACTATCCGAGAATCTTCAGGAGAAGCCGCGAGGTGCTGCGCTCGGACGATCCGAAGGTGCAGAAGCGTCTCAGCAAGGCCAATGTCGAGTCCCGACTTATCGAGCTTCTGCAAAACGAACCCGCGCGAATCGACTCCCCCCGCGAAGAACTCCTCAAGGCCGTGGCGGCCGAATCCGCGCAAAACCCGGATCCGACCAAGCACCTTCGGCTCATTCCGCCCCGGGGCCAGCCGGGGTACTCGGAGCTCAAATTCCACGCTTCGCACCCTTATTACCTCGGTAAATCCCTGGTCCGTGAGTCCGATCTCGTGCAGGTCTGGCGCGATTTCCTCGAGCAGGCCGAGCGCCAGATCATCCTCAACGTCTTCGACTTCGATCTTGAAGAGGTCGCTGAAGATCTCGTCAGGAAAGCGGCCGCCGGCGTCTCGGTGCGCGTCGGCATCGACAAGAACGTGGTCGCGCTGCGTCCCGAGGTCGCGCGCGTGCGAGACCGCCTGGTGTCCGGCGGGGTGGCGGTGACTCCGGTCAACAGCGTGAGCCTCAACCATCAGAAGCTCGCCGCGATCGACTGGGAAGACCCCGAGAAGGCCCGCGTGCTGTTTTCCTCCGGAAACCTCACCCAATCCTGCCTCGGCCCCGAAGGGGATCTCAAGGCGCTGCCGCCGCAAAAGCGGCCCCCCGAATCCGTCCCGAACGCCAACCACGTCCTGACAATGCGCTCCTGGCTCCTGGCCAATCTCGTCCAGCATGAGCTGACGAAGACCCTGGATCCCGCCTTCCTGTTCCGCGGCGCGAGCTATCCGACGACCGGGTCCTTCCAGGTGACGGGGCCTGGCGTTCCACCCGAGACGCTCGAAGCCTATCCCGAGCACTCGCTCATCATCACCTTCGCGCCCGGAGGTGGTTACCGCAACATCAACCAGAACCTCATCGCGCACTTCATCAAGAGCTCGCAAGGACCCGTCCGGCTGCTGCAATTCGCCTACTCCTCGGAAGAGGTGGCCACCGCTCTGCGCGAGCGCGCCCTGCGGGAACATTCGCGCCAGAAGAGCTTCGACTTCCTCTCGGTGGGCGACACGCCCTTCGCCATGCAGCCGTGGAGCCAGTTCCTCCTCATGTCCGGGATGAAGCAGGTGAAACTTTCAAAGAAGAAGAAGACGTACGAGGAAGATGCCCAGAACGCCTGGCATCAGGAGCTCTCCCCCGCCCAGCTCGATGCGCTCCGGCCGCAGATCCGGATCGCCCCGCCGGAATACAATAACCATCACGTGAAGATCGACGGCACCAGCCACGCCATCACGGCCAAAATTCACCACAAGGTGCTGGCGACCGGACCCTACGTGATCTTAGGTACATCATTCAACTTCAGTCAGGCGGCGCAGACGAACAACGAGCAGATTCTCGTTTTTCGTGACCCCGACCTGGTTCAGGCGGTCCTCGGCATGACCCGTTGGCTCGCGGAGCGAAGCCCGCGCTCTGTTTACGAGGAGGCGATGCGACGCAATCAGTTCGGAGGTCCGGCGGAAGAAGCCGAAGTCGGCTCCGAGGATTTGGGCGCGCAACAGCGTTAATCGCCCGCCCTCACCAGCACCGTCCGCTGACATCGGGTGCAAAGATCGCTGATCGGAAATCGCGGCGCGCCCCTGCGGATGGAAAAATCCCCGCCGCAATGCGGGCACTTTCCCTTCCCTCCGAGAACCAGCGACTCCTGGTTGAATACGAAGAACGCCACGAGCGGTCCGGCGATCAGAAATGCAGGCACCAGAACGAAATGCAGAAGCGGCAGAAAGACCGAAACGAGCGCGAGACCCCAGGAGCCGCCACCGAACTTCAGGGCGCGCAGCATCCGCTCGCGCCGCGTCCATTCCCGCAGCCAAAGCTCTCCGGGCAGGACGGATTCCCCGCTCTCGAGACGGACCGCAAGGCGTTTTGAGTTTTCCAAGTGCTCCCCTACTCCGTGACCCTGACCTCGAGCCCCCGCGCGCGCATCTCCGCTGCGAAGCCCTCCACCCACTCGCGCGGAAGCAGCGAGATCCGCGACGCCTCTTCGCGCAGCGACGGCCGCACGGGCCCGTACAGGAAAACCCCGCGCAGCGGGATCGCCTCGCGCTTGGCCCAGTCCAGGAGCTCGAGGTACGCGCGGCGCTCCTCGTCCGAAGGAGGCGCGCCGTCGAGCGCGAAAACGCAGGTCTGCAGCCAGGTCGGGCAGCGCGTGGCGGTCGAGCGCAGGTTCTCGCGCAGCTCGTCCGCCGTCATCGAGGTCCCGTTGCGCTCGCGCATTCCCTGGGCGCGCGCGCTGTCGACCTTGAACCAGATCTCCCCGTTCGCCCGTCCCATCAGCTCGAAACCCCGCTGGGCCCACGGACGGCGAGCCAGGCTGCCGTTCGTAATTAGCACGAGCTTCACCGCCGGATCCACGCCGAGCTCGCGCAGGACGCGAATCACGATCTCCACCGCCTCGGGAAACTCGGGCGAAGTCGTGGCTTCCCCGTTACCGGAAAAGGCGATGTCATTGAGGCGGCGCAAAGGCTCCGGCACGCGCGCCTGCAGAAAAGCCCGCAGCGATTCCTCCCGAAGAAAGCCCCGCAGTTCGCTCTCCAGCAGCGCGAGGTCCACGGGCGGCGCGGACCCGCGCTGCAGCTCCGGCACCTGGCAGTAGATGCAGCGCCAGTTGCAAGCGTCATTGGTGTTCAGGTTGATGCCGACCGAAACGCCGCCCGCCCGGCGCGAGACGACGGGATAGACGTATTTCAGCCCGGCATTGGCCCGATCATGCTTGAGGACATCCAGGACTTCCGACACAGGCCCGTCATATCGAATTTCGGGCGCGGAAGCCAGAAGCCGTGATATCCATCGGGAATGTTCGTCTTTTCCAACCTCGCCACGAGTCTTGACGGAAAGATCGCCACGAGCGACCGCTCGGTTTTTCATCTCGGAACGCCCGCCGACCGGCAGCAGATGCAGGTGCTCCGCCGCCGCTCGGATGCGATCCTCATGGGAGCTTCGACGCTTCGAGCCCATCGCAAATTCTGCTACACGCGGGGCAGGAAGCTTCAGCCGGCCAACGTGATCCTGAGCCGGGATCTTTCAGGCATCTCGCCGGAGTGGGAATTCTTCAAGGATCCCGCCGCGCCCCGGATCCTACTCGTGACCGGGAAGCTGCCGGCCGAGCGCGCCCGGCGCTTCGAGAGAAGCTCGGAAGTCGTGGTGCTGCCTCGAGCGGCGTTAAAGCGCTCGATCGCCCAGGCGATCCTGGCCGAGCTCGCCACCCGCAAGATCAAGCGGCTCTTGGTCGAAGGCGGCGGCGGTCTCATGTGGGATTTCGTGAAGGAAAACCTGATCGACGAGTACCACCTGACCCTCACTCCCCGCCTGATCGGCGGCACGGAAGCCCCGACCCTCGTGGACGGCGAAGGCTTCAGCCCCTCCGAAGTGGTGAACGTGCGGCTCAAGAGCTGTCGCAGGCTTGGCGACGAGCTCTACCTGGTCTACGCGAAGACCTCCAAGCGCGGCTAACCGTAGCCCAGGTCCTCGAGGTCCTCTTCGGTGAGGCCGAAATGGTGACCGATCTCATGAAGCAGCGTCACTCGGATCTGCTCCTCGAGCTCCGCCTCGCTCTCCCCAGCCAGCCGCAGGATCGGGCCACGGAATAACAGGATGCGCTCGGGCTCGAAAACCGGCTCCGATACACTGCGCGCCGAAAGGGGCACCCCCCAGTGAGCCCCGCAAAGATCCGACGGCCCCGCCTGGTCTTCCAGCCCCATCTCGCGCCGGACGGCCTTTGAAGGCTCATCCTCGACGATCAGGGGAACATCCGCGAGAAGCTCCATGATTTCCGGAGGAAGCTCGTCCAGGACCCTCTCGAGGACCCGCTCGAAACGGGCGCGCGTCTTGCCGGCCATGTCAACGGATCTGCACCTGGGGCGGAGGTTCGCACCTCGGGCACGGAGCCGCGATATCCCTCGCGATCCGCTCCCAGACGGTGATCACGCTCCGGCGGATCCCGATCCCGAAGATCGCCACGATGGAGAGGGCGAGCGCGATCATCAGGACGTACTCCAGCACCGCCTGGCCGCTCTCTGACCGGCGCGCGCCGGTAATAACGCCCTTTCTCATCCCTCTCATTCTAATGTATGATCCCAGCCCATGACAACGCCCCAGACGAACCGTCTCATCAAGATCCTGGCCCCCGTGGCATTCATCCTGAGCCTCGCTTTGGGCGGGCTTTTCGCGGTCAAGTCCCAGCTCAAGCGCGGCGCGCCCGAATCCTCGGCGGCTCATCTTTCGGAAGGCGCCCAGCTCCCGGATTTCACCGTCCCGGTCTTCGGTGGCGGCAAGATGACCGTTTCGGAGCTGAAGGCGAAAGTCGTCCTCGTGAACTTCTGGGCCTCGTGGTGCGAGGCCTGCATCGTCGAGATGCCTTCGATCATCGAGCTGCGCAAATCCTACAAGGACCGCGGCCTCGAGGTGCTCGCGATCAATGTGGATGAAAAGCCCGAAGCGGTGGTCCCGCGCATGACCAAGCAGCTCGGGATCGATTTCCCGGTTTACGTGGACCAGGATGGCGCGCTTTCCGAGCTCTTCGACGTGCACGCCATTCCGCTCACGGTCCTGATCGACGCGAACCGCAAGGTGCTGCTGATCCATAACGGCGAGCGCGACTGGAACAGCGAAGAGATCCGCTCGAAGGTCGAGCGCTGGATCTCGGGGTAAGGGGTAAGGAGTCAGTTTTATGAACACCACGACGACATCGACCGCCCGCGGCTTTACCGGCTGGTCGGTACCGATGCTGATCACCCAGGAAAACAAGACCTGGATGGGTCTCACCCTCGCGTTCGTCGCGACGGTGCTTTACATGACTTCCAACCACATCCATCTCTTCCCGCCCCAGCTGCTGCCCATGACGGCGCTGGACCAGGCGATTCCTTTCGTTCCCGGCACGGTGTGGATCTACACGAGCGAATACTACCTTTTTCTCACCGTGTACCTGCTCTGCAAGGACATCGAGAACCTCAACCGCTACGCCTACAGCTTTCTCACCCTGCAGTCGCTCAGCGTGCTGATTTTCTGGATCTGGCCCACGACCTTCCCGCGCGACCAGTTCCCGCTGCCGGCGGATCTCGATGCGCTGACCTTCAAGCTCTTCAGCTCGCTCCGCGCCGCCGACACCCCGGCGAGCTGCTGTCCTAGCCTTCATGTGAGCAGCGTCTATCTCTCGTCGTTCATGTTCCTGCGCGAGCAGCGGGGCAAGTTCCCCTTCTTCTTCGTCTGGGCGACCTCGATCGCGCTCACCACGCTCACGACCAAGCAGCACTACATCATCGACGTCGTGACCGGCTTCCTCATGGCGGTGATCGTTTACGGCTTTTTCAACACCTTCGTCTCGCTCCGTCCCGGCTCCGGCGCCGCCCGCAGGTTCCTTCAGGGACTCCAGGCGAAGCGGTAATAGGCTTCCTCGAAGCGGCTGAAGGGCAGCACGGCGAAATCCGCGTCCCGCCCCGCCTCGAGCGTACCCTTGCGCTTCTCGAGGCCGAGCGCCTTCGCGCCGTTGTAAGTCACGCCCGCGAAGATCTCCGCGCGGGTCATCCCGAGATAAAGCGCGGCGATCGTCATTACCGCCGGGAGCGAAAGGCACATGCTCGTGCCCGGGTTGAAATCCGTCGAGAGCGCCACGGCCGCGCCGGCTGAAAGCAGCTTGCGCGCGGGAGCCTGGGCCGCTTTGAGGTAAAAGGCAGTGCCGGGAAGCAGGACCGCGACAGTTCTGGAAGCGGCCAGCGCCGCGATCCCGGCGTCCGAAATTTTCAGGAGATGGTCGGCGGAAAGCGCGCCCAGCTCCGCCGCGAGCCCGGCCGAACCGGTATCCGCAAGCTCGTCGGCATGCAGCTTGATCCTGAGCCCGAGCTTCGCCGCCCGTGCCAGGATGGCGCGGCCCTCCTCGACCGTGAAGTAACCGGGATCGATGAAGACATCACAGCTGTCAGCGAGCTTCCTGCGCGCGACCTCCGGAAGCATCACTTCGATCACGTCGCGAAGATACTCCTCGCGCGAGCGATCCGGCGGGAACGCGTGCGCCCCGAGAAAAGTCGAACTCACCGTCACGCCGGGTGCCGCGCGCTTCAGGCGCTGGATCACTTCGAGGAGCTTGAGCTCCGACTCGACCGAAAGCCCATACCCGCTCTTAATCTCGATCGTGCGCACGCCGTAGGCCGCCATCTCCTTGAGGCGCTCCCGGCCGAGCCGCTCCAGGAGCGCGGGAGAAGCCTCGCGCGTCGCCCGCATCGTCGAGACGATCCCTCCGCCCCGCGCCGCGATCTCCTCGTAGCTCGCGCCGCCGCACCGAAGCGCGAACTCGTCGGAACGATCCCCGGCGAACACCAGATGCGTATGGCAGTCCACCATTCCGGGAATCAGCGCGCGCACCCCGCGCAGGTCCTGCTTGCGCGCGCGGGCATAGCGCCTGGGCAGCTCTGCAGTGGGTCCGACCCATTCGATTCGATCGGGGATCTCCTTGCCGTCCTGCTTCCGCGTGCTGTAAACCAGCGCGCCGTCAGGAATGCGCCCCAGATCCTTTTCGAGAACCTTGCGTCCATCCTTTTTGCGGATACCCGCACCCGTCAGAAGCTCGCTGGCATGTATGATCGCGCGCACCATAGTCAAGGCGTTACAGCCCCGACTGAGCGGAGTCAACTGCGGCTTTGACCGCAGGGTGCCGCTCGTTTATAGATATCGGGTGAACACCTTTGGACGCGCTCTGGCCGCGGCATTCGCGGCAGGACCACTCTTCCTGCTTACCCCCTCCGCCGCACAAGCCGCGTTGGATCTTTCCGCCGGCTCCAACGATTCGATTCCGGCCTCGACAGAAACGCTTGAGCTCGACCTTTACCGGCATTTCGGGGGAATCCGCACGGACCGCACCTGGGACGAGGCGCTGGACCGGCCCGGAACCCGAGACGTTTTTTTTGGCGTGGCACTCGAGGGACCCGAGCCCTACACGCGCAATTCCGATGTTTCCTTCAAGCCGGCCTCGAACTCCAAGCTATTCACCGCCGGCGCGGCGCTGGATCGGCTCGGGCCCGAGTTCCGCTTCGAAACCCGGCTGGAATGGCAGTGGCTCCCCGATACCTCCCCGGGCGCGATCACGGGTGTGCGGCTCATCGGCTCGGGGGATCCAAGCTGGGGAATGGAGGAGTTCGGCGAAACCGTGTCTTCGCGCCTCGAGACCTTCGCCCGCCAGCTGAAGGAGCGCGGCGTGCGCGCCATCCACGGGCCGATCGAGCTGGTGGCCGGCGACCATCGCTGGAAGACGCTGCGCTATCCCGAAGGTTGGACCTTGGGTGATCGCGCCCGCTGCTACGGAGCGCTCGCGCAAGCCTTCAACAACCAGATCAACTGCGCGACGTTCGTGGTGCGCGGCCAAAATCTGGGCGCCTGGGTGGAGTACGGCGTCCCGACCCGCGTCTCGCTCGAGCTTCGCAAAGGCTCCATCACCGCGCTTGACGTAGCCCAGAACGAAGCGGGACTCGTCATCCGCGGCACCTGGGCGCGCGGCTCCGCTCCTGCCACTCTTTATCTCCCGGTTTCGGATGTCGTCACCTGGCAAAAGAACTTGTTCACCAGGGCGCTCACCGAAGCGGGCATCGCGGTGCTTCCCAGTATCACCGCGAGACGGAGCCTGGCCCAACCTGAGGCCGACCCGTTGATATTTCATTCAGCGCAGCTCTCGGAGCTTCTCAAACCCTTCATGAAGCTGAGCTTGAACATGATGGGCGATGCGTTCCTCAAGGCGGTCGGCGAGCGCGCCACCGTCGCCGAACCTGACCTACTCGTGGCCGGGCGCGAAGCGCTCGAGAGCTTCGCAGCCGGGTTCGGCATCCCCGCGGACGAGCTCCTGCTTCGCGACGGTTCGGGCCTCTCGCACGAAAGCCGCGTCACGCCGCGCGCCCTCCTGCTCCTGCTCGAAGGCCTGGCCCTGAGTCCCGGCTTCCCCGCGCTTTGGGACTCCCTCCCGATCGCGGGCGTGGACGGGACCCTCGCCAACCGCATGCGCGGAACTCCCGCGCAAGGCCGGCTGCGCGCCAAGACCGGAACGTTGAGCGGGTCGTACAATCTCGCGGGGTATGCTCCGCGCATCGAGGCTGACGGCACAGTCTCGGGACTCGTCCCTTTCGTCGTGCTGGCGCGAACCACGCGCGCGAATGCCACGCAGGCGCGCGCGGCCGCGGATCGCGTGGGCGCGCGGCTGAGCAGCCTGATAGCCCGGTAGCTTGAGTCAGCAGGAAGTGATTACTTTCCCGCAGTAGCAGTGGATTCGCTCTTCGAGACCCCGAATTCGCCATTTGCCACCGCACGTGGCATCTGCGCCTTCGCCGTGGCATTGGACACTGCGGTAACTTGAGGAAGGCCTTGGCTCAAGGCTTGACGACACTCAGCCGATATCGCCTCCATTGCACGCTCTTCTGGGCTCGAATTCGGAGGTACGACCTCGGAAGGATTTGAAATGGAATAGTGGTGAGTTGACGAAGGACCATCCTCGGACTCAAGCCCGATCACGACATCCTGATAAATGGGGTGAGGCCCCGGTAAATAGTCCGCGACATTCAGGGAGAGCGAAAAACCTTTATCCTGGAGCCGTCTGTATTGTTGCCGCCATTTTTCCGACTCTTTAAGCAGGTGATATTTTGAACGGAGCTCACGATCGATGGCAATCACCTTTTCCCAGCGGTCGCTCTGGATTGATTTGGCATCGCGCCAGGTGCCCCAATCAAACTTTTCTTTGATCCGCTTCATGTCCTCGGAAGTCAAATCATCGTGGAAAAGCTCGCTAATTACACGCCGCCCGACCTCGGTTTCATAATGGCTATACTGAGAGGTGTTCCAAGGTGACTTCCAGAAGATCTCGGCGGCTTTGGCAGCCTGTTTAATGTTCAACCCGTAATGAGTAAAATCTGTCGCGATCTCCGCTTTTTTAAACTCTATGACTGCTTCTCTCATCTTCGGCAGGACCGAGCGAACCGCGTCGAGCTCTGGAGAGTTCAGTTTTGCACGAAGGGACTCGATCTCCGATCGAACCGCCTCATCCGTAGTCTTGATTAACAGCAACCCGGCGTGCCGAGCGTTTTCGCAGGCCGATGATCCAGGAGCCGCAGTGTCAGGAAGGGTTACTGCAGTGGCATTCACGGCCCAAATAGCTCCAAGGACGGTGGTCACGATTGGAATATTAAAACGACTCATGATTCCTTTCCTCATTTCCTGAGGAATGGATTTGCACGAGGCGCACCAGCCATTTGAAAAAATTAAGCTAAATGTTCCGGCAGATTACATCAAAACCAATTTTGGAGAGGTGTAGAGAACTTTGACACCTGCGGTTTAATGATCGAATCGCCTCTCATCTTCTATCCATCCAAGAGCGGCTCAAACCGCGCCGTGAAATGGCGCAAAAACGGCGGCTCATAGGTCATGCGCATCCCGCGCAGGCGGTCCTTGTTCGCGACCAGGTCTTCCATTCCTTCCAAAATATAGTCGAAATGGCTCTGCGTATACACCCGCCGCGGAAAAGCCCAGCGCACGAGCTCCATCGTCGCCGCTTTTCCGAACATCACGGAGCCGATCTCGCAGGAACGGATGCCCTCGGAACGGAAAAGCTCCACCACGAGCGCCTGGCCGGGAAACTGCGCCGGCGGGATATGCGGCAGGAACGACTTCGCGTCGATGTAAACCGCGTGGCCTCCGGGCGGCTGCACCGTGGGGATTCCCAGGCGGTTGAGCTTCTCGGCCATGTATCGGGTCACGGCCAGGCGGTATTCCAGGTAACTTTCTTCGAGCACGTCGATCAGTCCCACGGCCATGGCTTCGAGATCCCTCGCGGCGAGCCCCCCGTAGGTCGGGAAGCCCTCGGTCAGGATCAGGAGACTCCGCAGCCGGTCCACCCAGGCCGGATCCTTCAGCGCGATGAAGCCGCCGATGTTCACGAGCGCGTCTTTCTTTGCGCTCATCATGCATCCATCGGCGAGCGCGAAGGTCTCGCGCGCGATGTCGCGCACGGGGCGCTCCTGCTGTCCGGGCTCGCGCATCTTGATGAAGTAGCTGTTCTCGGCGAACCGACAGACATCGAGGATGAACGGGATTCCATGCTTGCGGTAGATCGCCGCCGCGCCCCGGATGTTCTCGAGCGAAACGGGCTGCCCGCCGCCGGTATTGTTGGTGATCGTGAGCATCCCGCAGGGGATCTTGCCTTGGTTCTCCTGGCAAAAGGCCTCGAGGCGCGCGAGATCGATATTTCCTTTGAAGGGATGGCGGCTCTGGGGGTCCTTTCCCTCGGCGATCACCAGATCCACCGCCTCGGCTCCGAGCTGCTCGATGTTCGCGCGGGTCGTGTCGAAGTGGTTATTGGAAGGGATCTTCATCCCGGGCTTCGCGAGCAGCGAGAAAACCAGCTTCTCCGCCGCGCGCCCCTGATGGGTCGGGATCACGTGGGAGTAGCCGGTCAGCTCGCGCACGACCTTCTCGAATTTCTCGAAGCTCCGCGAGCCCGCGTAGCTTTCGTCACCCACCATCATCGCGCCCCACTGTTCGGCGCTCATCGCCGTCGTGCCCGAGTCCGTCAGGAAGTCGAAGGTCACCTCCCGCGACGGCACCAGGAAGAGATTGTAGCCCGCCTTCCGCAGGTACTCCTCGCGCTCCTCGCGCGAAGGCAGGGGAAGAGGCTCAACGACCTTGATCTTGAAGGGCTCGATGATCGTGCGATGCTTTTTTTCCATGGAAGGCACTGTAGCGCAACTGCCCCCCAAGTTCTAGCTCGCTCCCCTCAGGCCAGCGGCTCGAACCGCGCCTGGAAGAATCTCAGATACTTCGGCTCGTAAACCATCTTCAGGCCCTTCATCTGATTGCGGGCCTCGAAGGTCGCCTCGACGGCCTCGACCGTGACATCGCAATGCGCCTGCGTGTATACGCGCCGCGGGAAGGTCAGGCGGACCAGCTCGAGCTTGGGATAATAGTGCTCGCCCGTATCCTTGTTGCGTCCGGCGGAGACGATGCCACGCTCCATGGCGCGGATGCCCGACTCGAGATAGAGCTCGGCCGCGAGCGTCTGCGCGGGAAACTGATCCTGCTTCAGATGCGGCAGGAACTTGCGCGCATCCAGGAAGATCGCATGCCCCCCGGTCGGCTGCACGATCGGGATCCCGAGCGCCTTGAGCTTCTCGCCCACGTATTCGACCTGACCGATGCGGGCCCGGATGTGATCGTACTGGACGGCCTCCTCAATGCCGCGAGCCATCGCCTCGAGGTCGCGCCCGGCGAGACCGCCATAGGTGTGCAGACCTTCGAAGAGCACGACCATATTGCGCGCCTCCTCGAAAACATCCCAGTCGTTGATGGCGAGGAACCCGCCGATGTTCACCATGAGGTCCTTCTTGCCGCTCATGGTGCAGCCATCGGTGTAGGAGCACATCTCATGGAGGATCTGCGCGACAGTCCTATCCTCGAAGCCCTTTTCGCGCGTCTTGATGTAATAGGCGTTCTCCACCGCGCGCGTGGCATCGAGGATCACCTTGATCCCGTGGCTGCGGCAGAGCTTGCTTACGGCGCGGATGTTTTCCATCGAGACGGGCTGGCCACCCGCCATATTCACCGTCACCGCGATGGAGATATAGGGGATCTTCTTCGCGCCGACCTTCTTGATGAGGCTCTCAACCTTGTCGAGATCGACGTTCCCTTTGAACGGATGCAGGCTCGTCGGGTCATGCGCCTCGTCGATGATGACGTCGACGAAGTTTCCGCCGGCGAGCTCCTGGTGCGCGCGTGTCGTGGTGAAATACATATTGCCCGGGACGAAATCGCCCGGCTTGATCAGGATCTTCGAGATGATGTGCTCGGCGCCGCGTCCCTGATGGGTGGGCACGAGGTACTTGTAGCCGTAAAATTTCTGGACGGCATTCTCGAGGTTGTAGAAGTTTTTGCTGCCGGCATAAGCCTCGTCCCCGAGCATCATCCCGGCCCACTGGTAATCACTCATCGCGTTCGTGCCGCTGTCGGTGAGCAGATCGATGTACACGTCCTCGGATCTGAGCAGGAAGGTATTGTAACCCGCCTCCTGAAGCGCCTTCTTGCGCTCCTCGCGCGTGGTCATCTTGAGCGGCTCGACCATCTTGATCTTGAAAGGCTCGGCCCAGGAACGTTTCGGCGTGTCGGACATGATGGATCCCCCAGAAGGATGGAATTAAATGTTTTTCGCGAATATAGATCACGAGACATTGAAGTAAATCAACCCGCCCCGTCTATCTTGGACATTTAAAATTCCCAAGCATTATCAAGGTCTAAATAGTAGTTGACTTATTTAGTCATAAACATTAGATTGCCGCCCCGGAGGCAGATATGTTGAAAATTTTGAATGTGAAAGTGAAACCCAACTTTTTCCTGGCCCGCCCGACTCTCTGGGTAGCCGCGGTCGTCGCCCTCAACGGGGTGGCGGCGCTCGCTTATGACAGCCGCTATGAAACCCGCGGCTACGGCCAAGCGAGTTATTCCGGCCAGGTCTCGATAGGCTACCAAAGCCAGCCGGATCCGGGCATCGGCTGCGATAGCTACGCGATGATCGCCGAGCGCCAGCAGCGGGAGATCGATCAGTTCGACCGGCTGATCCTCGCTCCTATGAACGCCGAGCGCGATCGCCTGGCCCGTGATCTCAATCGCGAGATCAATCGCCCGGCGGAGCTCGAGCAGAAGAACCGGGAGCGCGCCCGCAAGATCGCCGAACTCGAGTCGGACAATCTCCGCCGCGAACAGCTGATCGCGCAGGAGGAGCAGCTGATCGTCCAGAAAAACGACGAAGCCAACGCGGCTGATGCCGCCGGGCAGCCCCAGCGGGCTCGCCAGCTGCGCGCACGCGTCCGCGAGTTGCAGGCCAACGTCAATACGCGCCGGAAAAATACGGCCGTGGCGACCGCTGAGATCTCCCGGATCAAAGCGGTGATCGAGCAGTCGGATATGGAACGGCAGGAGATCCTGAACACGCCCCCTTCGGCAACCGAGCTTCAGGAAACCCTGCGTGAGGTCGAGCAGAAGATCCTCAACTCCGCGGATCTGAAGAACGAGAAGATCCAGGATCTCCGTCTCTCGACCAATGCGCGCAACCTCTGCTTGTCCTATGGCGAGGTGAATCGCCAGAACGAAGAGCTTCGCGCCCGTTACGACGATCTTTACAATCGCTGCATGCCTCCCCGCTGATAGCGGACAGGCTGGCAGCTTCTTCCACGGCACCTGAGGACCTCGTCGAGGACGAGCCTCGGGTGCCTTCGCTTTTTCCGTGTCGACACTGACCTCCCCCGCCCGGCGCCCCTCCAATAATGATCTGTGAAAAAGGTCAAGTTTTAGGCAAATCCTGCCGAGAAGCCTCTTGAAGCCAAGTGTGTGCCTGATTCCTCACATTTGGGTGGAGGCAGAAAGATGGCAAAGCGACATCATTTTATCCTGATCGGCGGAGTGGCGCTCTTGATGGCCGCCTGCTCTTCTTCGCAGACTTCCTCGGAAGGCGATGCGCAGGGAGACCAACCCGTCGTTGACGCCGGAACCGACCCGGTTCCCATGGATTCGGCCGAGAATGCGGCGCCTCCGCCGGATTCAGTCCCGCCGCCTCCGATGGAAGGCGACGCGCCACCTCCTTTGGAAGAAGGAACGACCACCGCATCGAACGACACTCCCCCGCCCGCGCCCGAAGCGGCTCCCGTACCCGCCGAAGCGCCGGCGGCCGAGCCCGCTCCGGTCGCCGAAGCGCCCACTCCCGCCAGCGGTGGCGGCGAGCCCTATACGGTTCAGCAAGGGGACACGCTGATGCGGATCGCCTTCGAGACCTACGGCGATCTCTTCAAATGGCGCCAGATCTATGACGCCAACCGCGACAAGATCCAGGATCCCAACTCGGTACCCCCGGGCACCGTGCTCATGCTCGAAAAGCCCGATTCACCCGTGCAGATCTCCCGCAATGGCGAGCGCTATCTCATCAAGCGTGGCGATACCCTGGGGAGCATCTCCGAGGACGTCTACGGCACCAAGACCAAGTGGAAACGGATCTGGGAAAACAACCGCGAGCTCATTCGCGACCCGAACATGATCTTCGCGGGCTTCTACTTGTATTACACGATGACGCCCGAAGATCAGCAGGAGCTCGAGCGGCTGAAGTCCAACCCCGAGAGCCAAACGCCGCCGCTCGCGCAGCAAACGACAGGGGCGCCGGCCGAGGAGGCTCGCGGTCCGGCTTCGGTTCCCGCGAACGCACCCTCGTTCCAAGCGCCCCCTGTGACGCAAGCGTCTCAGTGATTCGGAAGAATCACTGTCCGCGCTTGAAGTTCAGCAGCTCCATCGTGAGGTCGAGCAGGCCCGTAGCGACGAACTGCTTGACGGTCCCTTCCATGACGGTGTCGCGGGGATTCGCCCAGACCTCGATCTTGGAGATCTTCTGGGTCTTCGCGACGACGTGAATGACCTGGAACGTGCCGGCCGGGACTGTGATCTCCGTCGCATCCTGGGAGATGATCTCGACCTTATCGTTGGGAATCGCCTCTTCCTTGCCGTTGTGGATGAATTTCAGGATTTTGCCGTCGGCGCGGCTCATCAGGATATCGGAAACATCCTTCTGGAAACCGAGATCGATGTTCTGGTGAATCCAGATCGCGTTGCCTTCCTCGCGGGTCACTTCCTTCACCATCTTGCCGAGCTTCCCGAAGGCGCCCGCCGAGACGTCGAAAGTGGCCTGATCCCCGACCTTCCAGTTGATGAGATTCATGGGGGCGACGGTGTTCATCGCCGAAATCATCTCGGGAGTGATCGTCGGAAGGATCAGCGTGTCGGCGGAAGCATTGATCGAAAAAACAGCCATGCCCAGGACGGCAAGGAAACGTTTCATGGAATTCTCCTTATTTGCTCTTGACTACATTGAAATGCCGCTCGCTAGAGTATCGAACGGGTATGAAAATGCAAGCCGAGGGTGGTAGAATGCCAACGTGCGAAAAACTATTTCCATTCTTATTCCGTTTCTGATCTTCGGCTGCGCCACCCCCCCGACCCCCGAGATCTCGCCGGTGGAACGTCGGCAACGCGACAACGCGGTGGGACTCGACCTGGCCCGAGCGTTCGAGGCGCAGCAGCAGTTCAAGACCGAGCCCGTGCTCACGCACTATCTCGAGCAGCTGTCGGCCAGTCTCGGTCGAAGCGTACCGGAGCTGGGACAGACCCCGGCGAAAGTCGCGCTGCTTGCCGCCAAGGGTCCCGCCGCGCGTTGGACTCACTACGCGCTCCCGGGCAACCGCATCTATCTTTCGACCTCCATCCTGCGCGACGTGCGTTTCGAGAACGAGCTCGCCGCGATCCTGGCGCTGGAGCTCGGACACATCCTCAAGAGGAGCGCGGTCAGCCGCCTCCCCGAGGGCGAAGGCGCCACCGCCCCGGATTTCCTGGGCCCAAGCGGGATTTTCGCTTACTCCGAGGAGCAGCTCATCGCAGCACTCTCCCCGGCGCTGGACATGCTTTACGCGGCGGGCTTCGACCCGCGCGGGATGGCCACCCTGATGATCCGCTACCGCGACGTCCCGACCCGCTCGCCTTATCCCCCGGGCATCGCGGCGAAACTTCTCGAAAATACGCGCCGGATCATTGCGCTTCAGGCTCCTTTGCGCAATCCTATAGTACGGTCGGAAAAATTCCTGGCTCTACAGAAAAGAATGCGGAAGCTTTAGGAAAATGGACAGCAGCAGCAGGCTTCTCAAAGAGGAGATAAGACGGATGGCGGATCAACTCGTTCTGGGTGACGAAGAGGTCACCCGCTGGGTCAGGAAATCGAAAACCATCCGATCGGTAAACCGGCTTCCCGGGGATGCGAGCACGCGCCGGTATTACCGGATCGATGCGGGCCGCCGCTCCTATGTCCTGATGCGGATGGAGCCTTTCTCCGAGCAGGGCGAGAATCTCCCCTTCCTCGTCGTCCAGAAGCACCTCGCCGCCTCCGGTGTCGACGTGCCCGAGGTCCTGGACGTCGATCCGGCCAAGGGGTTCGTGCTGCTTGAGGATCTCGGCGACGTCACCTTGCTGCGGCACCTGCAGGACGTCTCGAGCGCCGACGTCGAGCGTCATCTCTACGAGCGGGTCATCGACTCGCTCATCCATCTTCAGATCAACGCCTCGCCCAAGAAAAAGACCCGGCCCCAGCTCGAAGCGTTCAAGCTGCGCTTCGACCAGGAAAAACTCATGTGGGAGATCGGCTTCACGATCGACCACTTCTACAAGCTCTATCTCAAGCGCCAGCTCAGAGATTCCGATCTCAAGCTGATGCAGCGGGGCTTCGGCGAGATCTGTTCCTTCCTGGCGGAGCAGCCGACGGTGCTCACCCACCGCGACTTCCATTGCCGCAACATCATGGTGACCCCCTCGGAAGAGCCGGGCCAGGGCGATCGCCTGGTGATGATCGACTTCCAGGACGCCCGGATGGGTCCTGCGCAGTATGATCTCGTATCGCTGCTCAAGGACTCCTACTACCAGCTCGAGGAATCCCAGATCCAGCGCCTGCTGAGCTATTACGTCGTGCGGTGGGAAGCGCTTACCGGCGAGCGGCTCGACCAGGCGCGCTTCCAGTACGCCTTCGACATGATGTCGGTTCAGCGCAACTTCAAGGCGATCGGGAGCTTCGCCTCCTTCCTCAATCGCCGCGGCAACGCGACCTACCTCAAGTACATCGGCAACACCTTCGAAAACGTGCGCCGGACGCTGCTGAAGTACCCGAAGTACGCGGAGCTGCGCGAGGTGCTGTTCCACTATTATTATTTCTGAAGCCCCGCGCATGAACGCCCCCGGGGACAGCCCGACGATCACGCGCGCGATGCTCATGGCCGCGGGGCTCGGCACCCGGCTCCGGCCTTTCACGGATCGCGAACCCAAGGCGCTCCTGCCGCTGCTGGGCGTGCCGATGGCGCAGTTCGCGCTGGATGCCTTGCGCGAGGCCGGTGTTCGGACGGTCGTCGCCAACATCCATCACCATCCCGAGCGGGCCCGCGCGGGACTGCAGGCGCTCGATCGGGGTGGGGTTCGCCTGGAAATAAGCGATGAGTCGCGGGAGCTGCTCGGAAGCGCCGGCGGGATCGGGCGCGCGCTGCCGCTTCTCGGGCCGGAACCCTTCTATCTCGTGAACGCCGACACTCTTTGCGATATCGATCTGGCGGCGCTCGGACGGCAGCACCAGCGCCTGCGGCGGCGCTGGGACGTGCTGCTCACGCTGACGCTTTTTCAATCGGGGCCGAAGGGCGCGAAGTACCGGGAAATCCGCTTCGACCCCGAGCGCGAGCTCGTGACCGGTCTGGGCGAACCGGTCGAAAGCCGGCCTTTCTTCGTGGGCGCCGCCGTGCTGGAGCCCAAAGCCCTGCGGAACGTCCCGGGCTCAGGACCTTCCGAGTTCGTGCCCACGATCCTCGAGCCCGCGCTCCGCGAGGGCCGCGTGGGAGCGCATCTCGCGAGCGGAAGCTGGCATGACGTCGGTAGCCCGCAGCTCTGGCTTCAGACGCACCTCGCGCTCCTCGCGGGACTGGAGACCGGCCGGATCTCTCCCCGCTGGCGCGCGCGGGTCGAAAGCGCGAATCGGCGCATCGGCCCTCAAAGCTGGGTCTCGCGCTCGGCGCGCCTGGCCGGCAGCGGGCTTTGGGCAGGCCCTGCTTACTGGAATCCCTGGGGGGATCCGAAGGCCCAAGCTCCCCGCGAGCTCGGCCCGCGCGCGGTCGTCTACGGCGCTCTCGAGAACTCCCGGCTTTCCGGAGGAATTTCCCTGGGCGGGGATCTCGCGCGCTGCGAGCAGTCCTGATCAGCGCGGCTCCCGGACGAGCTCGCGCACGAGCTCGAGGACGCCCGCCCAGTTCTCTCCCGGTATCACGTGCGCGGGCGGACCGAAGCCGCGCGCACCCGTCCAGGCGCCTCCGAGCGGCTCGCCCAGGAGCGCGAGAAACCCGTACATGGCGAAGGCCTGCGACTCGATGAGCTGGGAATCCAGGCCCGCCGACTCCACCGTCCGAACCTCGACCGAAGGCAGGCGGTCCGCGATCGCGCGCAGGAGCACCGGATTGTGCGCGCCCCCCCCGCAGAAGAAGATCCGCTCCAGCGGCAGCTGTCGCCCCAGGACCCAGCGCTCGTAGCTTTCGGCGATCGACTCGACCGTGACCAACGTCGCGGTCGTGACCAGCGACTCGTCCCGCGCCCGCGTCGCGCGCGAGAGCAGCGCGAACGGGAAGTCATCGCGCCCCGTGGATTTCGGCGCCGCCTTCGCGAAGAAAGGATGCTCGAGCGCCTTGCGGATCGCGCGGTAATCGGGCCGGCCGCGCAGCGCCAGGCGCCCCCCGCGATCCATCTTGAGCTTGCCGCCGCTGGCGACCGAGGCCGCGGCATCGATCCAGATATTTCCCGGCCCGGTATCGAACGCGACGAGCTCGAGACCCGAGCCTTCGGGCGGGACGTAGGTGAGGTTGCTGATGCCGCCGATATTGTGGATCGCGACGCCGCAGCCGTCGGGGTCGAGCTTGCGCGCCAGCAGCCGGTGAAATAGAGGCACGAGCGGCGCGCCCTGACCGCCGGCGGCCATGTCGCCGTCGCGAAAGCCCGCGACCACCGTAAGGCCAGTCGCATGCGCGATCCGGGTGGGATCGCCCAGCTGAAGGGTCGTGCCCTTGCGGCCGCGAGCGCGCGTGGGCGCGGGAAAATGCCCGACCGTCTGGCCGTGATTGGCGATGACGTGCGGCGCGGGCCGGTTGCGCGCGATGAGCTGCGCGAGCGTCTTGGCATACCATTCGCCGAGCTCCGCGTGCAGCTCCAGCCATTCGCGCAGCGGAACCTTGACGTGCGCGCGTTGGAGCGCGAGCACCTGCGTGCGGAGCTTTCTCGGATAAGGAGAGGAATCCGACCAGAGGAGGCGCCAGCCCGCCGCGTCCGCTTCGATGCAGGCGGCATCGAGGGCGTCGCAGGAGGTGCCGGTCATCACGCCGAGCACGCGGAGCGCGGGCGCACCCGGGGATTTCAAGGGTTACTCCTCTTCCTCTTCCCCGTCGATGCGTTCGGGCCTGATCTTGGCGGGGATGATCGCGATCGCTTCCACCGGGCAGACGTTCACGCAGGCCCTGTGCTCCGCGCAAGTATCGGCATCGATGATGAACCGGTCCTTGCCCTCGATGATGGAGCCCGTCGGGCATTCCGGCAGGCAGACTCCGCACTTATTGCAGGATGAGTTGATGAAATAAGGCATTCCTGTCCTCTAGAGTACGGCCAAGAGGCTGGCGTTGACAAGTTCTTGATTAACATGAGATTTTAATTGGATGCAGGTCCTCTCCGCGCCTTTCACCCTTCGTGCCGCCCGAGTCGCGTTTTGGGCTTCGGCGCTTCTGGCAGCGGCGGAGACCCTGGTCGTCTCGCGCGCTCCCTGGTGGAGGATGCCTTATCGCGACATGCTGGTCTCGGCCGCGGCCGCGATCGCCGTGACTGGACCGCTCGGGTGGTGGATGAGCCGGGGACGAAACTGGGCCTGGTCGGCTTCGGCGGTCATCAGCGCGCTATGGCTCCTCCTGACCCTCGGGATGTCCCTGCGCATGCGTTCGCCTTCTTTGGGTTATTTCACGATTTTTCTCGGAGTTTACCTGACGGCTGTCCTCGCCTGGCTTCGCGCCGAGATGGGCCGCTCGTATCTTGATCCGGAGCTGAGATGGTTCCAGGGACTGCCCAAAGCGATCCCGGAGGTCAGCTGCGAGCTGGGCTCGACGGCCTTCCGCGTCTGCCGGCTGGATCGGGAGGGCACGCTGATCTTCGCGTCCGACGGGAAGACGTCAGAGCGCCAGGCACTGGATGCGGCGGTCGCCTCAGGCAACACGGAACTGGTCTTTCGTTTCCGCGCCCGCGTGCTCCGGTGCGCGGCTCGCCCCATGAGCCGGCTGGACCGCGCGGTGGGAGCAGGTTTCCGGTTCGGGAAGCTCGTGCCCGATACGCGCAAGGAGCTGGGCGATTTCATCGAAATGCTGGAAGGAGAAGGGTATGTGGGCTGAGTTACGGAATTGGGTCTTGCTTTGCGTCCTGGCCGTCAGCGCGTTCGCGAGCGCCTGCAGCCCGCGGTCTTCGGGTCCTGAAGATCCCAAGAAGCGCCTCAACGAATACATCTCCCGCAGCTTCGCGGTGAAGCGCGTGGAGGAACGCGCCGAGCTCCTGTCCTATCTCACGGGGCAGGCGAAGGCCCGGCTCGCGGCATGGAGCGACGAGCAGTTCCGGCAGGCGTTCATCGATTCCAAGCGGGAATTCGTCCGGATGGTCTTCACCGAGGTAAAGGCCGCCTCGCCAAACGAGGTGAATGTCACCTACGAGCTCACCTATATCGATCAGTCCCGCGGGAGCGGCGCCAAGGTCACGCAGAAGAAGCTCGGCCAGCTGATCAACGAGAACGGCCACTGGCTGATCCGCGACGTGACCAACATCAAGGAGCTGGTGGAGTACAAGAACGAGATGTCGCTTCCGTAAGCGGTTTCGCGCCGGCCGCCCCGGTCATCGGCTGATGAGCGTCGCCTGCGCGTAGTCGGTCGCGTAAACGGTCGAATGAATCCTCACCAGCTGCCAGTCGGGCGAGGTGAAACCGCTCAGGGTGATGTCATAATTCTGATCTCCGGTATTGCCCCGCAGCTCGATTGCGCTGAGCGTCGAGCCGCCAACCACCGCGAAGATCTGCTGACCGCTCTCGGCCGGAAAGCTCACGCCCGAAAGGCGCAGCACATACGAGACCTGCCCGGTCTGGTAAACCAAAGCGCTTCCCGAGACGGTCTTGCCATTTTGCCCCTGAAACTCGCCACTTGCGACGAGAGTGCCGTTCGGAACCGGATCCCGCAGACTCCCGCCCCCCACCTTGATTCCGCACGAAAGCGTCGTCAGGGCGCAAAGGGATAAAATAAAGAATTTCCACATCCTGACGATAACCTTATCAAGGAGCGCCTCCAGGTGGAAGAGAACGATTCGAATTCCCCGAAAAGCACCGTGCCGGAAATCGAGCTGGAAGAGGCGTCATCGCTTCCCATGCCCGACACGATGTTCAAGGACCCGCTCTTCAGCGCGGACTCTTTCGCTCTCGCCACGGGCAAGTACGTGGCGCTCGACTCCATGCTCAAACTGCTGACGCGCGATTACCGTTTCACCGAGTTCGCGCGCGAGCTGCTGCTCATCATCATGAACGTCGTCAAGAGCGAAGCGGGTTCCCTGCTGGAGGTCAACCATAACGAGAAGGTCCTGTTTTTCCGCGCCAGCGTGGGGCAGAGCTCCGACAGCATCGGGAATTTCACCGTCCCGATCGGCCAGGGCATCGCGGGCTTCGTCGCCGAGTCGCTGCAGCCGCTGGTCGTCGCGGACGTGAAGGAAAACCGGATGCATCTCAAGGCGATCGAGAAGGCCGTGGGCTTCGAGACCCGCAACCTCGTCGCGCTTCCCGTGATCGTCCGCGGCCGCATCTTCGGCGTCCTGGAGGTGCTGAACCGCGTGGGCGAGGACGACTACACCCCGGCCGACATCGAGCTTCTCACGTACCTCACTGAAGCCGCCGCGCGCGCCATCGAGATCCGCCTCATGATCACCTGGGCCAAGACCAGCCTTTCCGCGAAAAAAGGGGAGGCGGCATGAGCCAGAACACCTCCCAGAAAAACCATCTCGCCATGGTACGCGAACCCGGAACCGCGGGCGGCGGCACCCCGGCGGGGAACGTTCAACGCGTGGACATGCGTTATCTCGTGCGCGCGCTGATCAAGTACAACGCCTCCGACCTGCATCTCAAGGTGGGGCGCCCCCCGCTCTACCGGATCAACGGCAAGCTCATTCCCGCCAAGATGGACGAGCTCGGACAGGAGCAGCTCGAGCAGATCATCTATGGCGTGCTCTCCGCCAAGCAGCGCGTGGAGCTCGAGGAGAAGCGGCAGATCGATCTCTCTTTCCACATGAAGGAGCTCGGCCGGTTCCGCTGCCATGTCTTCTTCCAGCGGGGCGGGATCTCCGCGGCCGTGCGGATCATCCCGATGACGATCCCCACGATCGACGAGCTCGGGCTCCCGCCCGTCGTCAAGGAGCTCTGCCAGCGCCCGCGGGGCCTGCTTTTGGTGACCGGCGCCACAGGCAGCGGGAAATCCACCTCGATGGCCGCGATGATACAATATATCAATGAGAATAATCACGTCCACGTCCTTACCATCGAGGATCCGATCGAGTACGTGTACCGGGATCTCAAGGCGAGCATCACCCAGCGCGAGGTCGGCTCCGATACCCATTCGCTCAAGGAGGGCCTCTACGCCGGACTGCGGCAGGATCCCGACGTGATCATGATCGGCGAGCTGCGCGACTGCGACATGATCCAGCTCGCGCTTTCGGCGGCCGAAACCGGACACCTGGTGATCTCGACCCTCCACACCAAGGACGCGGCCGGATCGATCGACCGCATTCTCGAGGTTTTCCCTTCCAATGCGCAGAATCAGGTGCGCATTCAGCTCGCGTCGGTGCTCGTGGGCGTCGTTTCGCAGCAGCTGCTGGTCCGGGCGGACGGCTCCGGGCGGGTCCCTGCCTGCGAGATCATGGTCAAGTCTCCGGCTATCGAGAACTACATCCTCAAGAGCGAGGTCCAGAAGATTCCCGAAGCCATCGGCAATTCGAACAACTACTACAAGATGCAGACGATGAACCAGGCGCTGGAGCGACTGGTGAACGCCGGAGCCATCACAGCCGAGGAAGCGATCAAGTCCACGAGCAATCCGGACGATCTCCGCCTCCGCCTTTCGGGCCTCACCCGTGAGCAGGGATACGAGATGGCCGGCAGTTTCCATTCCAAGGAAAGCTCGCAAAGCTGATTTCGGGTGCGAAGCCGTGCCCGCGCGATTAAGCTTGGAGTCATGTCCGCGCTTCTCGGGGCCACGGCCCTGCTTCTCCTCGCCTTGCTTCCACCGGCTGTCCTGGGCGGGTTCTTCGCCGGCGTTCCCGGCGCGCTTGCCGGCGCCGCCGCGGGCTATGTTCTCCTGCTTTATACCGCGATCTCCTCCGAGCGGATCCTGACGAGCCGGGTCGGGGCCCGGAGCGACGCGGCTTGCGATGGGCTGGAATTCACGCTTCGCCAGGTCCTGCTTTCCGCGTTTCCGCACGAGGAACCGCCCTTTCGTCCCCTGCTCCTGGTTTATCCCGACCCGCTTCCGAACGCTTTCGTCGTCCGAAGCTTCACCGGTTCCGGCAGGCTCCTTTTGAGCAGCGGCCTTCTCGAACAGCTCGATGAGGCGGAGCTGCGGGCGGTATTGACGGCATGCATCCTGAAAAATCATCGGCGTGACTGGCCCTTCAGAAGCCTCTGCAGCGCGCTTGCGCTTCAGGTACTGCGCCTCGCGCCGGCGAGCTGGGGACAGCTGCTGTTTTCCGGGGATCATTCCACTCAGCGCCTTCGTGACGGGTTATCACCCTTCAGCCTGGCACGTTTCGCGCTCCTGCTTCCCGCGCTCGGTCTTTTGCGCGCGCTCGCGGGCAAATCCCCCCCGGCTTTTTCGGCACTCGAAGCCGGGGATAGTGCAATGCATAAGATCACGCGCGCCAATGCTTCGGGAGGCTGGCGTCCGCTGCCGGGCGCCGAGCTCCTATCCATGAGCGATCCCGGCCCGCGCTCGCGCATTCTCCGCTAGAGCCTTGCCTGCGCGCGGGGCAGTGTGAGAAATATGGGGCCCATGAGCCTGCCAAGAATCGATCTCACGACTTTTTTCCTTTCCATCTCCGCGGCCGCGTTCATGGGCCTGGGCATCGGTCCCGACGGCGAAGCCGCCGAGAAGCACCCCGTGGATCTCGAGCTCGCTCGGCAGAACATCGACCTGCTCGAGCTCATGTACGAGAAGACCAAAGGGAACCGCACTCCCGAGGAAGACCGGCTGCTCGAACAGCTGCTCTTTGAAACCCGGCTCCGCTTCGTGGAGACGCAAAAGAAAGTCGGCAAATAAGATGAAATTCCGGAATCACGCGGCTGCGCTGGCGACCTTGCTCGCTCTGTGCGTTTCGAACGCCCGGGCGGCGTCGCTTCCCGGCGGCGATACCAATGTCCTCGTCAATCTTTCGAAGAAAATCGTGCCCTCGGTGGTGAACATTTCCACCGTCACGACCGTGAAGAGCCCTCATGGGCGCGGGGGGCCGGATGAGCTTTTCCGCCGGTTCTTCGAGGATTTCTTCCGTCGGCACGGCGGGAGCGGCCGCGGCGGCGAGGAGGACGAGGGCCCGCCCCTGCCGGGACCTGACGGGCCGCAGGGCCGCGCGCCCAAGGTCATGTCGCTCGGCACGGGCTTCATCATCGACGCCTCGGGCCTCATCCTCACGAACAATCACGTCGTGGCCGAGGCCGACGAGATCAAGATCTACTTCACCGAGGAGACCGACGAGAAGCCCACCGATGGCGAGGTGGTCGGACGCGATCCGGAGATCGACCTGGCGCTCATCAGGGTGAAGACCAAGCGTGAGCTCGCCCCGGTCGCCTTCGGGGACTCCGACAGCCTGGAGGTCGGTGAGTACGTCATCGCGGTGGGCAATCCGTTCGGGCAGGGACATTCGGTTACCCACGGGATCATCTCCGCGAAAGGACGGCTGGCGCCGGATTTCCCGCTCGCAAGCTACCTGCAGACCGACGCGCCGATCAACCCGGGAAATTCCGGCGGTCCGCTCGTCAACCTCAAGGGCGAGGTCATCGGGATCAACAATGCCATCGAGCAGCGCGCGCAGGGAATCGGCTTCGCCATCCCGATCAACGTCGTGAAGAAGGTTCTCCCGCAGCTCCGCACCAAAGGCACGGTCTCGCGCGGGTACATCGGCGTCATCGTCAACGAGCTCACCCCGGAGGTCGCCGCCAAGATCGGGGTCGCGCCCTCGGTGAAATCACCGTTCGTCGCGCACGTCTATCCGGGCGAGCCGGCCGACAAGGCGGGCATCAAGCCGTATGACGTCATCCTCGAATTCGGGGGAAAAACCGTGCACGGCGCTTCGGACCTGATCGCGGCCGTCACCTCGATCCCAGCGGACCAGGCGGCTTCGATCAAGATACTCCGCGGCAAGGAGGAAAAGACGTTGAGCATCAAGGTGGGCCAACGTCCGGGCACTCAGCAGCTCGCCGAGAAGGAGGCTCCCCGCAAGCCCAAAAAGGCCCCTGCGAGGGTCGAGACCGGGATGACGCTCGAGACCCTGACCTCGGAAATGGCCAGGGAGCTCGGAATGCCGGAAAAGACCAAGGGCGCCGTGGTCGCTTCGACGGCTTACGGCGGCCCGGCCGACCAGGCGGGGCTGCTCCGCGGCGACGTCATTCTCGAAGTTGATCGCAAACCCATCCGCAATCTCGACGACTTCTATTCCGTCGTGAAAGAGAAAAAGAGCTATCTGCTGCGAGTGCGGCGATCCGACCCGCAAGGACGGGAAGCCTTCACGGTCGTGATACTCGATCTGAAGTGAGCTCCGGCCGGACTTGACGGCGTAGCTTTTGCTCCCATCTTTTCAGCAGGCCCCGCGCTTGGTGGGGCCGGGAGCGTATCGATGGCCGCGAAGTTCACCCAGAGCGCACAGGAGTCCCTGCAACAGGCTCAGGCGGAGGCGATCCGCCGGGATCACCAGGAGCTGCAGCCGCTGCACGTGCTGCACGCGTTACTGACCCCCGAAGACGAGCGCTCCGGCATCGTTCCCAATGTCCTCAAGGTCGCGGGAACGGATCCCGCCGCCCTTGGCAGAAAGGCCGGGGCCGAGCTCGATCGCCTCCCCAAGGTCACCGGCGGAACGGGACAGATCTATGCCTCGAGCGCGCTCAACCGCCTGATGGTCCTGGCCGAGGACGAGGCCAAAAAGCTCAGTGACGAGTACGTCTCGGGCGAGCACTTCGTGCTCGCGCTCCTATCAGCCGCTCTCCAGGGAACCCCGGCCGCGCGCCTGCTCGCCGACGCGGGCCTGCGGCGGGAACCGCTGCTTCAGGCGATTCAGGGAATCCGCGGCGGCGCGCGCATCCAGGACCCCGAGCCCGAGGGCAAATACCGCGCGCTGGAGAAATATTGCCGCGATCTCACCGAGCTTGCGCGCAGGCAGAAGCTCGACCCGGTCATCGGCCGCGACGAGGAGATCCGCCGGTCGATCCAGGTCCTCTCTCGCCGTACGAAGAACAACCCGGTGCTCATCGGGGAGCCCGGCGTCGGGAAGACCGCGATCGTCGAAGGCCTCGCCCAGCGAATCATCCGCGGCGACGTTCCCGAGAGCCTCAAGGACAAGCGCCTCCTCGTGCTCGATCTGGGAGCGTTGATCGCGGGCGCGAAGTTCCGCGGCGAGTTCGAGGAGCGCCTCAAGTCGGTCCTCAAGGAGGTCTCCTCCGCCGAGGGACAGGTCATCCTGTTCATCGACGAGCTGCACACGCTCGTGGGCGCTGGCGCCTCCGAAGGCGCCATGGATGCCTCGAATATGCTCAAGCCCGCGCTCGCGCGCGGAGAGCTCCGCTGCATCGGCGCGACCACGATCGACGAGTACCGCAAGCACATCGAGAAGGATGCCGCGCTCGAGCGGCGCTTCCAGCCGGTGCTGGTGCGCGAGCCCACGGTCGAGGACACCATCTCGATCCTGCGCGGGCTGCGCGAGCGCTACGAGCTCCATCACGGCGTCGCGATCCGCGATGCCGCGCTTGTCGCGGCGGCAACCCTTTCGAACCGATACATCACGGACCGCTTCCTGCCCGACAAGGCCATCGACCTCGTGGACGAATCCGCGGCACGCCTGAAGATGGAAATCGACTCGCGCCCCGAGGAGGTCGACCAGCTCGAGCGCAAGATCCTTCGCCTCGAGGTCGAGCGCCAGGCGCTCAAGAAGGAGTCCGATCCGGCCTCGCGCCAGCGCCTCACGCAGCTCGAAAGCGAGCTCGGCACGCTCAAGGCGCGCGGCTCCGAGCTGCGCGCGCAGTGGGAGCGCGAGAAGAAGGAGCTCGGCCTCGTGAAAGACCTGCGCGAGAGGATCGAGAAGGTCCGCCTGGACTCCGAAGCCGCCGAGCGGCGCGGCGATCTCGAGAAGGCCGCGGAGCTCCGCTACGGCCAGCTTCTTTCGCTGCAAAAACAGCTCGAAGACGCCCAGAAGCAGGAACTTCGCCCCGGGACGATCAAAAGCGCCACGCTGCTGCGCCAGGAAGTCACCGAGGATGATGTCGCCGAGGTCGTCTCCCGCTGGACCGGCATTCCCGTGGCGCGCATGCTGGAAAGCGAGCAGCAAAAACTGGTGCAGATGGAAAAGGCGCTGGGCAAGCGCGTGATCGGTCAGTCCGAAGCCATTAGCGCGGTGGCCAATGCCGTGCGCCGCTCACGCCTGGGTTTGCAAGAGAAGTCGCGGCCCATGGGCTCCTTCCTTTTCCTGGGCCCCACGGGCGTGGGCAAGACCGAAACCGCCAAGGCGCTCGCCGAATTTCTCTTCGACGACGAGCGCGCGATGGTCCGCATCGACATGAGCGAGTACATGGAGAAGCATTCGGTGGCCCGCCTGATCGGCTCGCCTCCCGGTTACGTCGGCTACGAAGAAGGCGGGGCCCTCACCGAGGCCGTGCGTCGGCGACCCTATGCGGTGATCCTGCTCGATGAGATCGAGAAGGCGCATCCCGATGTTTTCAACGTTTTTCTCCAGATCCTCGACGATGGGCGCGCGACCGACGGGCAAGGTCGTACCGTGGACTTCACCAACGCCATCATCATCATGACGTCGAACCTCGGCAGTCACCTGATTCTGGAGGAACCCGACCAGGAGCGTCGCGATCGCGGCGTGATGAATCTCGTGCGTCAACATTTCCGTCCCGAGTTCCTCAACCGCATCGACGAAATCGTGATCTTCTCCCATCTGAATCAGTCCCAGCTCGCCGAGATCGTCCGGATCTATGCGGCGAAGCTCGCGAAACAGCTCAAGGAGAGAGGAATGGAAGTGGAGCTCACCGATGCGGCGGTCCGGCTCCTCAGTGAGCGGGGGTATGACCGCGATTTTGGAGCACGCCCCATGAAACGGGTTTTCCAGCGGGAAATCCAGAATCCGCTAGCTATGGAGATTCTTTCAGGAAAAATCCCGCCAGGAGTTCGTCTTAGGATCGACTCCGGGCCTGAAGGCTTCCGGTTTACCTCCCGAAAAGGATCCTGATTTTATTCAGATGTTTATAAAATTTGAATTCCCCGGCACGCTCCTCTAGAATAAATAAATCAAGGGTGAGATCGATTCTCATTCAAGATTTCCAAACGGGTTCAATAGGATATTCACAACAGGAAAACAGCGGAAGCTGAACACCTTGAGAGGAGCGCGCCATGGAAATCACCGAAGTAAAAGTATTCCCGGTTGATGAGGAAAAGCTCAAAGCCTACATCACCATCGTCCTCGACAACTGCTTTGTCGTCCGGGACCTCAAGATCATCAGCGGAAATGGCGGCCTCTTTGTCGCTATGCCCAGCAAACGTCGCAAGGACGGCACCTTCAAGGACATCGCCCACCCGCTGAATCAGAGCACGCGCGCCACGATGGAAAAAACCATTCTGGATGCCTATCTCGCCGAGATCAAGAAGGGCTCCCCCGTCGTCCAGGCCGAATGCGCCGAGCAGGAAGCCGACGCCTGAAACCGGGCCCGCTTCCCGCCGGAATCTTCTGACACGTGGCCGCCGTACCCTTCGGCAAGCGCGCTCTCGCGCGAGCTCAATCCAGGGTTTGCCTGCGGCAAAGACCTGTGCTACCAATCATTTTCAGTCTGCTAGCTTCTTTGAGTGTGTGTTGGGGTGTCGGCAAGCGGTAAGCTAGCGGATTTTGATTCCGCCATTCCTAGGTTCGAATCCTAGCACCCCAGCCACTTTCCCACTCCAAACAAATATCCGAAAAGACCTGATCTGAGAGAGCTGAGAGCCAGGCGACGGACATCCATGTCCTGGCTCTTCCCGGCTCTTCCCCAATTCGTGGGGCATGCGCATGTCGCGCAGAATCAAGTTCGGTTAAATACTCCGCTCCAACCGCAAAGAGCAATGACTCTGAGGCGGTAATTCTCAAAATTCCTGAAGCCAAAGGCACGCCTTGAGATCATCTCCATCT
>JAMPXJ010000006.1 GCA_023701205.1 Oligoflexia bacterium | reverse complement strand
CGGACCGGTGGTTCTGGGAATTTTTGATGAAAGAAAAGCGACTCAAGGTCTGATGGCCGCAAGAACGAAAAAAGTCGTGTCACCCATGTTCTCGGTCTGAAGTGTCACCTATGTTCTGAGTTGCACACGGATTTAGATGACAAGTGCAACGCTGCTTTTTTGGAGATCTTGGGAGGCTTATTGAAAAGGACCTCCCAAGGAGTCAAATATCCGAGGCATTTTCTCGGGCGATGATTGAGCAGGTCTTCGATCTCGTTGAGGCGGGACTGCGAGCGGTTGGAGAAGCTGGTTTTTTCGGGAAGGAAGTGACGGGAAACGCGAGCGTTTTCCGTTTGTAGTGATGCAGGCGATGCGGGAGATTGTGCCCTTGAAATCGGGCAAACGCCGATTGCATCGCTGGCTTCCGAACCGCGCTTCGGATGGGGACCAAGCAAGGTGTGCGGCCACTGAAGCGTGCCGGAACAAAGCGACCCGGTTTCATCGAAGCCGGCGACGGCCGAGTGGATGCCTTAGGCCTTCTAGCCTCAAAGCGCCAATAATTTCGGCTAAAATCGCTTCGCTCGCGTGAAATCGGCTCAGATTGCGGCGTGCTCGGAAAATTTTTAAGCTCACAATACGGGGAGTATTGTTCCCTTTAAAAACTCCTGCGCTTGCCGCAATCTGAGCCGATTTGACGCGTTTTATCTCGAAATTATTGACGCTTTGAAGCTAAATTTCGCTTTACGGGTCTATTGCCCGGATCTTTCAGAAATCGGGCTTCAGCTCCGCAACCTGCTGACCGCGCTTTTCAAGATCTTTGAGATAAAATTCCACGATAGCGTCGCCCCAACCGAGCACCGGCCCGAAACCGGGATCAGCGCTGATCCACCCTGCCCCTCCAGCGGATTCCGAAGTCCTCGGTCGTCGCGCTGTACATCACGAGATCGACCCACTCGCCATGCATCAGAACGGCGCGCTTTTTCAATCCTTCTTTGCGAAAGCCGAGTGATCGCGCGAGCAGGATCGATCGGCGGTTCCGCGGCCTGATTCCCGCCTCGACGCGATGAAGCCTCAGGTCCCGGAACGCGATATCAACGGCCGCCCTCACGGCCTCTTTTCCGAAGCCCTGGTTCCAGTAACGATTGAAGATCACGTAACCGAGATAAGCGCTTTGGGAGATTCCCCGCTGGACATCCATGATGCCGACCTGACCGACCAGCTCTCCCGATTTCCGATGGAAAACCCCGAAACCGTAATATCGATCCGCCGCCATCCCCTCATTCCGTGACTTGAGATCTGCCCGAAACCTCCGAACCGAAAGCTCCCGCGGCTTGCGATTCGTCGGGTCAAAGGCATTCCTTTTCGGCAGCATCGTCGAATATGCCGCCTTCCAGGCGAGATCATCAGAGCTCACGAGCGGGCGAACCACGAGCCTTCGTGTTTTCCGCTCGAAGAGCACCGAACGTTTTGGGCGCTTCGGAGACATTTATGCGACCTTACCTGCCGGCGCTGAAATCAGCTGGGACCTGCGCGCGGGCGCTCGCCTTCGGGCCTGAAGCTCAGAACCTCATCTCCGGAACCTCGCCCGGAATATGAAGCTTCGCCGCCGTCGCCTTGCGGATCTCCTCGACGGAGATCCCCGGCGCCCGCTCGCGCAGCACGAGCCCCTCGCGCGTGACGTCGATCACGGCGAGCTCCGAAACGATCTTGTTCACGCAGTTGATGCCGGTCAGCGGGAGCGTGCACTTGGGCAGCACCTTGCTCGAGCCGTCTTTCGCCACATGCTGCATGGCCACGACGACGTTCTTGGCGCCCGCGACGAGATCCATCGCCCCGCCCATCCCCTTCACCATTTTGCCCGGAACCATCCAGTTGGCGATGCTGCCGGTCTCGTCGACCTCCATCGCGCCCAGGACCGTCAGGTCGACCTTTCCGCCGCGGATCATCGCGAAGGAATCAGCGCTCGACATATAGGCCGCGCCCGGGATCACCGTCACGGTCTCCTTGCCGGCGTTGATGAGGTCGGCGTCGACCTCGGCCTCCGTGGGATACGGGCCCATGCCCAGGATCCCGTTCTCGCTCTGGAGCACGACCGACATGCCGGAGGGAATGTAGTTCGCGACGAGCGTGGGGATCCCGATCCCGAGGTTCACGTAGTAGCCGTCGCGCAGCTCGCGCGCGATCCGCTGGGCAATCTGTTCACGAGTGAGTGCGGGCATGGAAGGCTCCTTTCAGGCGCGCGGGCGAGCCATGCCCGCCGCGGCCACCGTCCGGCGCTCGATGCGCTTGACGTAGTTCGTTCCCTGGAAAATCCGTTTCACGTAAATCCCGGGCAGATGGATCTGGTCCGGGTCGAACGTGCCCACCGGCACGAGCTCCTCGACCTCGGCGATGGTGATCCGGCCCGCCATCGCGCAAAGCGGGTTGAAGTTGCGCGCCGTCTTGCGGAACAGGAGGTTCCCCATCGCATCGCCCTTCCACGCCTTGACAAGCGCGAAATCCGCCGTGAGCGAGCGCTCGAGCACGTATGGCCGCCCGTCGAAATTCTTGATCTCCTTGCCCTCGGCCACGACTGTTCCGACGCCCGTCGCGGTGAAGAACGCCGGAATTCCCGCGCCGCCCGCGCGCAGCTTCTCGGCCAAGGTCCCCTGCGGCGTCATCTCCACCTCGAGCTCGCCCGAAAGCAGCAGCGTCTCGAAAAGCTTGTTCTCGCCCACGTAGCTCGAGATCATCTTCTTGACCTGGCGCTTTTGCAGCATCAGGCCGATGCCGAAATCATCGACGCCCGCGTTGTTGGAGATGCAGGTGAGATTCCGGATGCCCTTTTCGACGAGCGCGGAAATGCAGTTCTCCGGAATCCCGCAGAGCCCGAACCCGCCGATGGCGAGCGTGGCGTTGTCGGGAATGTCCTTCACGGCCTCGCGCGCGTCTTTCACGACTTTGTTGATCATGTGAGTGCCCCCTCGAAAATGATGGGCCTCATTTGGCCTCAAAACAGGGGTAATCGCAAGAAATAGCGGACGGCCCGACGCGTCATCCTCTTCAATGAGCGAAGACGAGCGCCGCCACACCCGAGAGGATCACGACTCCGGCGCTCAGGACCGGTGCCTGAGCCGAAAGCCAGTCGAATTTGCCGGTATGGCTCAGCCGATTGAGGCCCGCCACGACCATGAGGCCGATGCCCACGAGCGCCAGCGCCAGTCCGAGGCTGAAGCCCGCCACCGCGAGCAGCCCGGAGGCGACTTTCCCGATCGAAAGCGCGAGCAGCATCACCGTGATCGAAGCCGGGCACGGGATCATCCCGCCTGCCGCGCCGAAAGCCAGGATCTGCTGCCAGCTCGGGCGCTCGCCGCGCTTGGCGTAATCCGGGATCGTCGCCGCGTGCGCGCGCGCGTGTTCGTCGTCGGTCATCAGGTCGTGGTCATGATCATGGTCGTGGTGATCGTGAGCATGCCCGTGATCGTAGCCATGATGATGGTCATGCCCGTGGTCGTGGCCGTGATGATGATGAGAATGCGCTCCGGAAGAAAGCGGCTTGAAGGTCATTGCGACAGACTGGGAAACGGGCCGGGATACGTGCGGAGATGCCGGCACAAAAGCAATCTGGTATGCGGCGTGGACCTCGCCCTCCCGGCCCGGCACCCGCGACCGAGCCCGCATCTGCGCCCGCCGCATCTGCCGCAGGCGCTTGAAAAGCATCCAGCTCCCGAGCGCCACGACCAGCACGCCGCTCCCGAGCTGCAGATAATGGGTCACGTCCTTCGTGAACGCCTCCTGCCCGACCCAGAGCGCTCCCGCCGCGATCGCGATGACCACGAGGCTATGGGTGAACGCCACCGAAAGCCCGAGCAGAAACGCATCCCGGCGCGTGCCCTTGATGCCGATCAGGTAGGCCGCGGTCAGCGTCTTGGCGTGGCCCGGCTCGAGCGCGTGCAACGCGCCCAAAGCAACCGCAGTCGGAAAATAAACCCAGCTCAACGGATTCTCGATCATGCCCCTTGTATAGTCTACCCCCCTATACTATACAAGCGTCATCATGGCTCACGCGATCAAGGATAAGGAAAAGCTCCTGGCCCGCATCCGCCGCATCAAGGGCCAGGTCTCGGCGATCGAGAAGGCCCTCGAGGAGGAAGACGACTGCGTCGAGCTCCTGCAGACGGTCGCCTCCTGCCGGGGGGCGCTCAATGGGCTGATGGGCGAGCTCATCGAAGGCCACGTCTACGAGCACGTGATCGATCCCGCGCTCCGCCCCACGGCCGAGCAGACTCGCGCGGCCGAGAAGCTGCTGAGCGTGGTGAAGTCTTACTTCCGCTGAGCGCCCCTCATCAGGGCCCCGATCTTCTCTTTCACTTCCTGAAGATTTTCCGCGTTGACCTCGAGACACCATTCGTTTTGCGGGTAAATGGCCACGGCCACGCCCTCGCTGCAGCGGTCAAGGCAGCCGGAACGATTGATTCGGATTCGCCCCTTCCATTCAGGGTGCCCCTTGGCCCACTCCTTCAGCTCGCGATGGACCTCAGCGCCGCCCCGGGCCGCGCAGCACTCACCGGCTTTTTTCTCGTTCGTGCACACGAAGACATGGACCTGATAATCGCCTGGAATCTTCTTCATCCGAGGGATGCCTCTCTCAGGACACTATGCGGAACCGGAGCCTTCCTTGCAACCCCGGCTTCAACTCCTCCATGCCCTTATGTTACCCTGGCTCTATGAAGAAAAGCCGAGCACTCGCCCTGGGACTCGCGATTTCAGGTATCGCCGCGCTTTTGAGCGCGGATCATTGGCGTCGCGCGCTGCGGGCGCCCGCCGCAGCCTACGACTTAGCGTTCACAACCCGCCACGTTGTCTTTTTGATCCATGGCATCGGAGGGAACGCGGGGCATTTTGGCTCGATGAAGCCCGCTCTCGAGGCGCGCGGCCTGGAAGTCGTGCCTTTCGAATACGATACCGGCAGTGCGGGAAAGAACACCTATACCTTCGCCCAGGAGTTCGGCGAATTCCTGAAATCCTATTTCGATCGCTCCGGAGAATTGGGTGAGGGAGATCGCATCTCGCTTGTGATGCACTCCCAAGGAGGACTGGTCGGCACGATCTGGCTCGCGCGCGCTTTCGCGGGTGACAGCCGCTTCCATCCCGAGTTCGCCTCGCGCATCGACGCGTTCATCACACTCGGAACCCCATTCTGGGGTGCCAAGACGGCCGTTTTCGGCTCTACGGTTCGCCGGCTCGCGGATTCCCTGGGCGTACCTTTCCCGCTGCCTTTCGGGCCGCAGGAGCTGCAGGAAATGAGCTTTGGCAGCCATACGATCACCCGTTTCCGGCGCCTGGCGGTTGACGAGGAGTTCGCAAGGGTGCGCGGCGAAATCCAATCCCGCGTGCGCCTGCTCAATATCGCGGCGATCGCGACTCAGCTCAAGCTGCTGGCCCCGTTCGCTTCGGATGCCAGGGAATACGAGGATGACTCGGCCGTGCCGCTTCCTTCCGCGCGTTTCGACTTCATTCACCTGACTCAGAAACCCCATCGGCCCGCAACGGTGGGCTTCATGGAGTTCGCGCCCTTTCGCGTCGTCGAGGCGCTCCATCTGTCGCCCCTGCCCGAATCCGAAAACTTCCCGGGTATCGCGCAGGTCCCCGAGCGTTGCGTGAGCAACCCCAATTGCAGGCACCCGACTTTCAAGATCGTGGCGGACCACCTGCAGGGCCGTCCGGTCCCCGAAGGCCCGCCCCTTCCCTCTCCCCTCACTTCTTTCATGCTCGAGCTCTCGATCCGAGCGCCACAAGGCGTACCTTTGCGCCCGGAGGAGGTCTCCATCGAACTCCCTCCTTCGCAGAACGGCTTGCGGCTCGCGGATCCCTTGGAGCTCTATTCGCACGGCAAGGCGCCGGCCCGCGGCGCGGCCGAGTTCCCCAACGAAGCCCGCTTCTACTATATGGGTTACCTCCGCCCCGAACGCGCGAAGATCGAGAACGAGGCCGGGTCGCGAACGAACCTCCCGGCCAATCCCAGCGTCCGCCTCCGGGTGCGCGCTCCCGGATTCGCGCGCCAGGAAGTCCAAGCCGCTGTTCGGCCCGCGACGTCGACTTACGTGGAGATCGAGCTCTCGAATGAGGCTCCTCCGCCGTGAAACGCGTCGGCAAGCGCAAGCCCGCTTCCATTTTGGAAGCACTTTGCTTCCAAATCCCTTTCCACCCCTGAAAAGGCGTGCTAAGCCCTGCCGCATGGATATCAGCCGTCCCTTCCTCGATCAGCTCGGGCGCGAGTACCGCACCCGCCGCGCCCGCAACGCGGCCTACAGCCTCCGGAGCTTCAGCCGGGACCTGAACGTCGGCTCCGGGCGGCTTTCGCAGTACTTCTCGGGCCAGAGATCCGTCACCCCGAAGGCCGCGCATCGGATCATGAACAGGCTTGGGCTCTCCCCCGTGGAGCAGGCTCATTGGCTTGGGCTCTCGCTCGCGCAGGCCTCGATTCCCGCCCCTTCGGCCCCCGAGCTTCTCGATCAGAAGGTCTTCGAGCTGATCTCCGAGCCGATTCATTTCACGCTCCTGAGCCTGATGGAAACCCGGGGCTTCCGCCGCGAGCCGCGCTGGATCGCCGCGCGGCTGCGCTCCTCGGTCACCGAGGTCACGCACTCACTGAGGCTGCTCCAGGACCTGGGACTCATCACCGAAAAAGACGGCAAGCTCACACCCACGCATGCGCAAGGCGTGCGCTCGAGCGACGGCGTGCAAAACGCCGCGCTCCGCAAGGCGCACCGCAGGCAGCTCGAGCAGGCCATCGAGGGGCTTGAGCGGATCCCGCTTGAGCTTCGCGACATCACCTCGATCACCTTGGCCGCCGATCCTGCGCGCCTGAACGAGGCCAAGGCGCTGATCAAGGACTTCCGCCGCAAGCTCGCCCAGCTGCTCGAGCGCGGCAAGAACCCGAGCGAAGTTTATCGCCTTCAGATCCAGCTCATCCCGTTGACTGAGCTCTCCCCGATTCCGAACAACTCAAAAGGAGAACGTTCCCGTGAGAATTAAATCCGCTTTCATCGCGACTTTAGCCTTAACGGCGTCCTTGCCCGGCTGGGCCGGCAACGAGCTCGGCAACGGCGGCGATATCTTTTACTGCCCCAACGCCTCGGGGGCCAAGGCCATCCTGGTCGACCTCTACGAGGCTCAGCTCGGCGGCCGCAAGCTTCAGCTCGGTCCTCCCCATGCCGATTACCGGCAGAAGGTTCAGGCCATCCTCGATCGCTGGTCAAGCCGGAGCCCCTTCCGCACCGAGCTTTATCGGCAGTGGCTGGAGACCTTCGAGAGCGAGACGCTCTTTGTCCGCGCCCAGCTCCCCAACGTCTCGGACGAGGGGATCGTCGTGATCCCGCGCGGCTGCGAGATCAAGCAGATCGCCGTGCAGCTCGCCGATGCGAACCTGGGCACCGTGTACAAGCGCTACACCATCGACCTGGATCTCTGGGATCTCATGGACAGCGACAACCGTGCCGCGCTGGTGCTGCATGAGCTGATCTTCCGCGAAGCGATCGCAAACCGAGGAAACCCGCAGAGCCTGCGCGTCCGGCACCTCAATCAGATCATGCTTTCCGAAGCCACGATGCGGGAATATTTCGAGGCGAGCATAAACATGAGAAGCATCTATCGAGATTGGGATTGGGGTGGCGGAACCGTTTACAATGGAGATTCAGAGTACTTCCCGTTTCCTGAAGAGAATTTGAAAGCCTTTACCTCATTCAATTCGGCCTGGGCAGCTCTGCCTGGCAAACGCGTGGAGGCGCGCTGCCAAAGGGATTGGTGGCCGATCCGCGAGTCGTCTGGAAAGGAAAAGTTTTTCGAACAGGTTTTCAGTGCAACCTTATCCGAAAGATGTGAAGGAAAAGGCGAGCTGACCCAGACGCCCGGCGAAACTCTTTCCCTCGATAGTTTGGTGATCCGTGCCTTCGCACCTGCGTCTCTTCGCTACGAATCCAACAAAGGGATCTTCCACTGGAGCGGGCTTCAAACCAGCAGCTTCGAATTCAAGGATTTCCTACACGCGAAAGCCGATGTGCATTTGAGCTGCCGGGGCATTTCGACCTTCTCGAAGGGCGCCGCCATCACGCTCGAATCAACCATTCCCGACGCTCAGTGCACGCTCGAGCTTCAGGATAAGCCTGACGGCCGCGCCCGCAAGAGCACCTTCACCTGGAATGGGCTCCGCAAGCTTTCCTACGAGGTGACCTCTTCTGATCGGGGAAAACTCGAGCTTCGCGTGATCGAATTCGATGGCGGTGCTTCAAATGTCGTTGAAGCGCTGGGCCTGGGCCCCTATTGGGTAAGCTGCGCGGGCAAAGCCGCAGACGGAACCCTCACCCAGTGCCAAGGACTCCCCACAACCCTGACCTGCCGGGTGCCCGTTCGGAACTCCGGCGACTGGAGCTGGAAAGATGAGACCGTTCAGCTCAAAGACCCCACTCGCGTTGGTAGCAATGGCGAGCTTTACCTGCCCAAAGGACAGGTCATCAAATATGAGTCCCAGCTCTTCCGAGGTCCGCAACCCGTGAGACTGAAGGAAGACACCTGGGTGGAAGTCGATTGGAGATCAAGTGATTCCGGGAAGTGCTGGCTGTGAGTGTTGTGAGGGCCGGTTGGAATTCCAAACTACACGCGCAACCGCCTTCCGTGTAGTCTCAAGGAATGTTGCCGCGCATTCCGCTTCAAGCCGTTCTCCTGCTTTGGGTCACCTTCGATTGCTTCCGAAGCTGGCTTAGGCAGAGCGTCTTCCTGGCGCGGGATATCTGGCCGGAGCCGAATCATTCGTTCAGCGAAGTATTCGGATGGCTCCGGCTTCCTCTCCATTGGATCTATTATTCTTTGCTGAGCTTCCTGCCGATTCGAGGCCATTCGGATGCCTGGATCGTCCTCGCTCCACCGTTGAACAGGCTGGGATCGCTTCTGGTGGTACCGCTGATATTCGCGACGACTCTTGCCGGAGCCTATTTTCTCGGAAAATGGCTCCAAAAGTCCCGATGGCGAAACGCGGTCTTCATCATCGCGGCCGCCTGTTTCGCCTGGGATGCCGTTGTCTGGAGCCACGCGACCTATCGTGGATGGAAGCAAGCACCGGCCTTGAGGGCGCGCAAGAACGCCATCGCGGGTTGTGAAGAAAAGGGGGCTTCGGAATCCCGAAAGTGCCACGACAACTGCCGAGATTCGCTGCCCAATCTG
Organism: Oligoflexia bacterium; assembly: GCA_023701205.1. GTDB lineage: Bacteria > Bdellovibrionota > UBA1018 > UBA1018 > UBA1018 > JAMPXJ01. The sequence continues at coordinate 142,040 of JAMPXJ010000006.1, read as the reverse complement.
CCACCTCCTTCTGAGCGGACGGAGACAATGATGAAGGAGTACCATCAGAGATGGGACGCCTGCTCCAGCGGTTGCACGGAGCTAGGGAATGGATTCCAGCAAAACTGCCTGAAGAATACCGGCTATCCCGAGTATCAGAACTAGACTTTAACCAGACCTCACAGATCCTCGAAACGAACCACCCGAAGATCCCCGCGCGCGCCCGCACCCCGGCGCGCACCCTCGCGGCGAGCTCCTTTTTTGCGGGCCTCGCGTCCCGTGCCCGGGATCGGCCCGAGCTCCTGCCGCGCGCGCAGCTTCAGAAAAAACCGGTAAAACGGATTGTCCTCGGCGAGCACCGCCCGCACGCGATCGAGCGCCACCGCAGGCTCAAGCCTGAGCCCCTCGCGATAAAGCTCCTCGAAGAGCACGCTCGTCGCGCCGACCGCGAGCGAAGGAAACGCCCCCTCCTCGACTTCGCCATAGGCCACGATCAGAAGCCGCTCCCAAAGCTCGCGCAGCGCCTTCTCATAGCTGCGCTCGTTCGCGCGCCCCTGAAGCCCGGCCTGGCGCTTGAGCTCGCGGGTGGAAAGAGGCGACTCGCCCTCGAGGATTTCCAGAATTTTGCGTGCCGAAACGCTCAGCCGCTCGCGCGCAACGCCGTCGGGATTGCTCAGCCGCAAGAGAGCGGCAAAAACGGGGCGCGAAAAATACGTCGCCCGCCCTTGGTACCATTTCGTGTAAACCACCTTGCGGCTCGTCGAGAGCTCAGCACGCAGGTGCCAGAGATCCGCGACACGGTCGTCCCCTTCCTCATCCCATTCCCAAATCATCTTTTTGCGGGGATGAAAGTGAGACCAAAGAGAAGCTGGCATCTTCTTGTTATTTAAAGGAAATACAAGAAGAACGCCGGCACGCTCGATAGCGGCGATTGCTGATCTGGGATTCATCATCTTTTTCTGTATCAGCCTGGCATGCATCAGGCCAATTCCTATATCCGATATTTTCGGTTGTCTTTCAAAGTTAGATGAGTTACACACCGCGTCATGCTTAAGAACCTTGGACGGATGGCCTTTCCCCTTTCGCTGATTTCCCTTCTGGTTTTCACCGCCTGTGAAAACGAAAAAGCCGCGCTCGAGGCTGAAGCTCAGCTCGCGAAAATCGGCGTGAACGTCACGGTCGATCCTGAAGTTCCCGTCTCTTCGATGGAGCTCCTGGTCAGGGACCTCATAGCGATGTCGGGCAACCAGAGCGCGATTGTCCGCGGCGATCTCCGGGCCCAGCGGCTTTTCACTCCGAACAAAGGCGATTCGCCCATCAGCTATCTCAATACACGACTGAAGGCTTTCATGCCCGCCGTCGATGATGCTGAATTGTCCTCGCGCTGCACCTTCCCGAAGGAGCTCAAATACACGGCCTTCTTTGGAGGCGGCGAAGAGCCAGCCCAGGAACCGTCAAGGCCTGCCGAAGCCCCCGAATCGAGCGCAAAAGCCGAAATGGGTGCCGCGAACATCGGCACGGCCGTGTGGTTGCTCTCCGCGGTGAACGAAGCCGAGGTCTCCTGCCGGGTGGGCAAGAAGCTGTTCCCGATCCAGGGCTCGCGCGCGGGCCTGATGATGTTCGGCCCAGGCTACAAAGAAGCCGAGAAGATCATCGGTCCCCTCAAGCTCAAGCTTCCGACCGAGCTTCGGCAATCCATCCTGGTCCATGAGGCACGGCACTCCGACTGCCCGACCGGGCTGACGCCCTCGGATATCGAGGTCGCGCGCGCCTCCCGCAACGGCAAGGAGTTCGATGAGAACTACCGCAATCGCCGCTGCGGACACCTCCACACGCGCTGCCCCAAGGGGCACGCGCTTGCGGGACTGGCGGCCTGTGATGATTTCGTCTACGGAGCTTATTACTTCGGCGCAGTGTATACGGCGGCCGCGATGACCTATCACCGCAACTCCCCCGAGGACGCCAAGCGGATCATCAAGCACTCGAGCCTCCTGAGCGCCTCGGCCGCGGATTCGTTCGGCCGGCTCCTCGTCGATGCCGAAGCGGGCCCTCTGGACCTGAGCAGCAAAGACAGTGTACAACGCTAAGAATGCGGCCTGGCCAGATCCGACTGCTGATCACCCTCACCCTGCTCGGAGTCGCGCTCGGACTTTGGGCGCTCCTGTCCGGTAGAACGCTTCTCGAACCGGGTGAAACTCCCGAACGCGGGGCCCTGGCGACCCATTCTTCGCCAGGTGAGACCTCTCGCCAGGATTCTCTAACGAAGAGCCCGGCCGCCATCGAAACAGGCTCCGCGGCCTCGCCGCTCCCGTCCGGCGCCCCCCCGGCCGCACTCGAAGACATTGACCGCGCGCAGGCCGAAAGCCTTTTTCGCACGCCCGTCAACATTCCCGAGCTCCCCAGGGTCCGGGACGAGATCGCGCGCGAGCCTCATGTGACGCCACCGGCGCTCGTGAGCTTTGGCGCGGAGCTCGGCGCCCGCCTGACGATCGCGCTCGAAAGCGAGAGCCACGCCCGCGAGTTCCTGACGCAGCTCAAAGCCTGCGTCGAACCCAAGCCCACGGGCACGCTCCCGGCGGCCGAAGCGATGTGCCTGCTGCATGCAGAATGGGTCACCGAGCGCTACGCCGGGCTCGCCCCGGAGCTTGCCGAGCTGAAAACCCAAGCCAGCGCCGAAGCCCGCGCCATCCATGAGAAGATGGCCGGAGGCGAGAAGGCCAGATGAGCACAGGCGAGGTCCTCGATCGCTTTCTCGAGCACGTCCGCGGAAAAAACCTCGAGCTCTATCCCGCGCAGGAAGAGGCCATCCTCGAGCTCTACTCGGGCAAGAACGTCATTCTCAACACCCCGACCGGCTCGGGAAAGTCCCTGGTCGCGACCGCGCTGCATTTTCAGGCGCTCGCCGAAGGCCGGCGCTCTTTTTACACCTGCCCGATCAAGGCGCTCGTCAACGAGAAGTTCCTCGCGCTTTGCCGCGACTTCGGCCCCGAGCAGGTGGGAATGATCACCGGCGACGCTTCGGTCAATCCCGGCGCGCCCATCATCTGCTGTACGGCCGAGATCCTGGCCAACGATGCGCTCCGGCACGGGGCGAACGCCCCCGTGGAGGACGCGGTCCTCGACGAGTTCCACTTCTACTCGGATCGCGAGCGCGGGGTGGCCTGGCAGATCCCCCTGCTCACGCTCAAGAACACGCGTTTTCTGCTCATGTCGGCTACCCTCGGAGAAACCGAGCGTTTCGAGAAGGGGCTGACCGGTCTCAATGGTCGCGAGACCGTGGTCGTGCGCTCCTCGGAGCGCCCGGTTCCCCTGGACTTCGAGTATCGCGAGACCCCGTTGCACGAGACCATCACCGACCTCGTAGCGCGCGGGCGCGCGCCGATCTATCTCGTGAACTTCACCCAGCGCGAATGCGCCGAGGAGGCCCAGAACCTCCTTTCAACTGACTACTGCACGAAGGAGGAGAAGCGCGTCCTCGCCGACGCCCTTTGCGGATCCCGGTTCTCGAGCCCCTACGGGCGCGAGATCCAGAGGCTCCTCAAGCATGGCGTGGGCATCCACCATGCGGGACTCCTCCCCCGCTACCGCGTGCTCGTGGAGAAGCTCGCGCAACGCGGCCTTTTGAAAGTCATCTGCGGCACGGACACACTGGGCGTGGGCGTGAACGTACCCATCCGTACCGTGCTCTTCACGAAGCTCTGCAAGTTCGACGGCGAGAAGACCACGATCCTGACCGTGCGCGACTTCCAGCAGATCGCCGGGCGCGCCGGGCGGCGCGGCTTCGATGACCGCGGCACGGTCGTCGTCCAGGCGCCCGAGCACGTCGTCGAGAATCTCCGGATGGAGCAGAAGGCCGCGGGTGACCCCAAGAAGCTCCGGAAGATCGTCAAGCGCAAGCCTCCCGAAAAAGGGTATCTCCCGTGGAATAAAGAGACCTTCGAGAAACTTTCCAAGGGACAGCCCGAGGCGCTGCTTTCGCGCTTCAAGGTGAGCCACGGAATGCTGCTTCAGGTCCTCGGCCGCGAAAACGAGGACGGCTGCCGCGCCATGCGCGAACTGCTCCGCTCGTGCCACGAGGCTCCAGGCACTCAGAAAGCGCTCGGAAAAACGGCCTTCCAGCTCTTCCGCTCCCTGGTCGAGAAGAAGATCATCACCCTCGCTCCGTTGCGCGTGAACGTGGACCTGCAGGAGGATTTCTCGCTCAATCACGCGCTTTCGCTTTACCTCGTGGACACGATCGAGCGGCTCGACCCGGATCATCCGGATTACGCCTTGGACCTGCTCACGCTCGTCGAGTCCATCCTGGAGAATCCTGACCTCGTCTTGCGCAAGCAGCTCGATCGGCTCAAGGGCGAAAAGCTCCGCGAGCTCAAGGAGCTCGGCATGGAGTACGAGGAACGCATGGAAGAGCTCGAGAAGCTCGAGTACCCCAAGCCCAACCGCGATTTCATCTACGCGACGTTCAACGAGTTCGCGGCGAGGCATCCCTGGGTCGGCCAGGAGAACATCCGCCCCAAGTCCATCGCGCGCGAGATGCTCGAGAACTTCCAGAGCTTCGCCGAGTACATCCGCGATTACGAGCTTCAGCGCGCCGAGGGGCTCTTGCTGCGCTATCTCTCGGACGTTTACAAGACGCTGGTCCAGACCGTGCCCGATTACGCCAAGAACGACGAGCTCTTCACGATGATCGAGTACTTCGGGACGATGCTCCGGGAGGTCGACTCAAGTCTCCTCGATGAATGGGAAAAGCTCAGGAACCCTCTGGCCGCGCTCGCACCCGCGCCCGAATCCGCCGCTGTTGCACCCACGCCCACCGAGAGTCCGAAAGCTTTCACGATCCAGGCGCGCAACGAGGTCTTCCGCTTCCTCCGGGCGCTGGCCTGCCGCGATTACGCCGTCGCAGCCGCGTTGCTCGAACCCGAGTCCGCACAGCACTGGAGCGCTGACGCCCTCGAACGCACGATGAAGGAATATGAGCTCGGGCATGGGCGCCTGCGCACCGACACGCCCGCCCGCGGAGCCGCGCACACGCGCCTCCAGACGGACTCGGACCCTTGGAGGCTTCAGCAGACCCTCATCGATGCCGAGGGGCACAACGACTGGGAAGCCCTCTTCGAGATTCCGCGCGAAGCCTCGCGCAAGGCGGGCAAGCCTTGCCTCCGCTTGCTTGAAATTCGGGTTATTTGACTCCATTCCTCACCTCCGCAGTTGGTACTTCGATTGCAACGGCGAGCGACCCGCCGGGATGAGTACCCGGCTCCACTATCGCCATCGGCAAGCGGAAGCCACCGCAAAGTCTCCGAGGAGTTACCATGAACGTCTCCACGAAATCACTTCCAGCGAAACGCAATCCCGTCCGAGCTATAGCCGTTGCATCCTGCCTTGCCGTGTCGCTTTCGGTGCTCGGTGCCGGAGGTGCGGCCGAAACCGACTCCCCTCTGACCTCGCTGAAGACCATCAGCGTTCCGGAACCGGTAAATCTCCGGGAGTTCGTAAAGGACAAGAGATCCGCCATCGCGCTGGGAAAAGCACTGTTCTGGGACATGCAAGTGGGAAGCTCCGGTATCCAGGCCTGCGCAAGCTGTCATTTCCATGCGGGCGCGGACAACCGCATCAAGAACAGTATCAGTCCCGGACTTCTTGCGAACGATACTTCCTTTCAACTCGGCGGCCCAAACTCTACCGTTTCCAGTAAGCACTTCCCATTGACCTCATTCAAGCTTCCGGATGAGCCCGGCTTCGAAAAGGATCCCGGGAACAAGTTCACCTCGAACATCAACGACGTCATGTCTTCGCAGGGAGTCCGCCATTTCGAATTTACCAGGATCGTTCGCGGCACCTCCTATGAAAGGGCGAATTTCCTATTCGATCCCGTCTTCAATGTCCATGGCAAGAGCACGCGACGAGTCGAGCCTCGCAACACGCCGACCGTGATCAACTCGATCTTCAACTTTTCAAGCTTCTGGGATGGGCGCGCGCGAAACATTTTCAATGGCGTCAATCCCTTCGGCGAACTCGATGAGACCGCTCGCGTGTTCCTGAATGGCGCCACAGGACTCCAACCGACGAAAGTACGCATTCCCGATGCCAGCCTCGCCTCGCAGGCAGTGGGACCTCCGGGCAGCGATTTTGAGATGTCCTCTCTCGGCCGCACCTTTCCTAAGATCGGGAGAAAACTGCTCGCGCTGCAACCCCTCGCGATCCAGTACGTGAGCCCGGAGGACAGCGTGCTCGGTCCCTACTCCGCCGGCCGCGGCCTCAACATCAGCTACGGAGAGCTTATCCGCCGGGCCTTCATCGACAAATGGTGGGATAGTGACGACCAGGCGGTCAGGTTCACGACGATTCCCGAATACCTGCATCGCCCGGATCCGGGCGATTCGGCGACCTACTATTTCCTCCCGGGCGTGCCCGAGATCGTCTCCAGACCGAAGCACACGCAGGACCTCGGCGAAAACGAGTTCACGCAGATGGAAGCGAACTTCTCCTTGTTCTTCGGGCTCGCGATCCAGCTTTATGAAGCGACTCTCGTCTCCGATGACGCAAAGTTCGACCGCGTAGCGGAAGGCCGGGACAAGTTCACCGAAGAGGAAGCCAAAGGCTTCGGCATCTTCCTGGGTGAAGGGAAGTGCAACAACTGCCACCAAGCTCCCGAGTTCATGAATCACTCGGTGAGGAACGTGCGCCAAGACAAGATCGCCCAGGCGCCAGGCTTCCTGCCCGTCAACCTCATCGAGTTCATGGATATCAGCAACCGCAAGAACATCATCTATGACAACGGCTTCTACAATGTCGGTGTCCGCCCGGCGGGAAGCACCGACGCCGCGGAGCCAGGATTCGTGCCGAATAACGAAGATGTCGCCCGAGGTAATTCCGCGCCTCAGCTCAATCCGCTGACTGGCAAATCCTATCCGCTTTCGGTGGTCCGTCTCGCCAAGCTCAAGGCGCTCGGGTTGCTTCCTTCCGGTGTGGCCGTCTTCGTCCCCGATCTTCCCCCTGGCGTTCCAGCTGATACCGAAGTGGCCGTGGACGGGTCTCAAAAGGCGCCCGGGCTCCGCAACGTCGAGCTCACGGGACCGTATTTCCACAATGGTGACGCGGCCACCCTCAGGCAGGTGGTGGAGTTCTACACTCGCGGGGGGAACTTCCCCGTCACCAACGCGTTCAACCTAGACCCCGACATCGATCCCATCGGAGGCCTCAGAGGTGCCCCGGACAAACAAAGGCAGCTCGTCGCCTTTTTACTGACCCTGACGGACGAAAGGGTGCGGAATGAAAAGGCGCCTTTTGATCATCCGCAGCTTTTCGTTCCCAACGGTTCAGCAGGGGATGATCGCTACCTATTCTGCAAGGATGACCACACTCCAGGGTACCACCTGGGCTACTGCGACGACCTCATGGAGGTTCCGGCAGTAGGAGCGGAGGGGCGGCCCAATGAAGGACTCCCTCCTCTCGATACTTTCCTCGCGCTGGACCCCAAGTCTTAGCACTCCAGCCCCATCAAGCGCTTAGCGCCCGCACCCCAGGGAGCTGACGAAAGCCGCGATCCCCTCGATGTGGCTATCCTGAAGATTCGCCGCCATCGCCGGCATCACCGTCCCCGGGCGCTTCTTATCGCGAAAATCCCGAAGCTGAAGCGCGATGTATTCCTTCTTCTGCCCGGCGAGATTGGGAATGTGCTCTGCCCCGCTGATTCCGTCGCTCCCATGGCAGCCTGAGCAATACTGCTCGAAGTGCTCGGCCCCGCCATGCCCCGGTGGTTGTCCCGGATGGCCCGGATGGCCCTCCTGGCCCTGCGCCACAACCGCGTAGGTCACAAGCGCGACCGCCGCGCACATCAAGATCTTCTTCATCAGATGCGCTCCACGCAGATCGCCGTCGCCTCGCCGCCGCCGATGCAAATGCCGGCCACGCCGCGCTTGAGTCCGCGATCCTCCAGCGCCGAGAGCAGCGTCACGATGATGCGGGCCCCGCTCGCGCCGATCGGGTGACCCAACGAGATCGCGCCGCCCCAGACATTGAGCTTAGAGGAAGGGATCGCGAGGTCCTTCTGCGCGGCCATGGCCACCACGGCGAACGCTTCGTTGACCTCGAAGAGGTCGACGCCGGCGACATCCCAGCTCGCCTTCTTCATCGCCCGGCGCATAGCCTCGGCCGGAGCGGTCGTAAACCACACCGGGTCCTGAGCGAAGCGGTCATAAGACACCACGCGCGCCAGGGGCTTCAGGCCGAGGCTCTTCGCCTTCTCGGCCGTCATCAGCACGAGCGCTGCGGCGCCGTCATTGATGGTGGACGCGTTGGCGGCCGTCACGGTACCGGCCTTGTCGAAGGCCGGCTTGAGGGTCGGGATCTTGTCGAAGGCGACCTTGCCCGGGCCTTCGTCCGTATCCACGCGCAGGAGCTCGCCTTTCCTGCCGGCGATCTCCACCGGAACGATTTCCTTCGCGAACTTGCCGCTCTTTTGAGCCTCCTGGGCGCGCCTGAAGCTCTCGATCGCGAACTCGTCCTGCGCCTGCCGGGTGAACTGGAACTCCTTCGCGCACAGCTCCGCGCAATTGCCCATATGCTGGTTGTTATACGGGTCCCACAGGCCGTCATGAATCATCGAATCGACGAACTGCTGATGCCCCATGCGGAAGCCGCCCCGCGCGTTCTGCACGAGGTAGGGCGACTGGCTCATGTTCTCCATGCCGCCCGCGACCACCACCTCGGCGTCCCCGAGCCGGATCGCCTGGCTCGCTAGGATCACCGACTGCATGCCGGAGCCGCAGACCTTGTGCACGGTCGTCGCCGCGAATGACTTCGGCAAGCCCGCGTAAATGCCCGCCTGCCGTGCCGGTGCCTGCCCTTGTCCCGCCTGCAGGACGTTACCCATGAAGACGTCCGTGACCTGCTCAGGCTCCACGCCTGCCCTCTTCAGGGCACCGGCGATCGCCGCCGCTCCGAGCTTCGCCGCCGGAACGCCCGCGAGCGATCCTTGGAAGCTTCCCAAAGCCGTGCGGGCCATGCCGACGATCACAACGTTCTGACTGGTCTGTGAAGCATTTTGCTGGCTCATCATCTTCTCCCTTTCAAAATTGGAATTCCCCGAAACTAATCCTTCGGCCCCGAACTTTCCACCCGAAATCTTCAGTCCTCCAGTCTCTGACGCACTGCAAAGGCTTCGCACGCCTGTTTTGGCTTTGACCAGCGGCAAAGCAAGGGATTAGAACAGCTTGCCTATGAAACCCGCGTCTTTCGCCACGGCTTTCCTTCCGCCTGCCTTCGGGCTGCTTCCCTTCTGCCTGTTATTGGGGGCCGGCGCGGCGATGGCGGCGCCTCCGCCCGTGCCCCATCTTCCGGACCTCGTCGAGAGGATCCTCCCCGGGGTCGTCAACATCAGCTCGGTCACGGTTCTCACGCGGCCGATCTTCGGTATGGACGAGTTTCTTCACTTCTGGGGCCTCCCGCAGGAACGCCGTCAGACCCAGACTTCGCTCGGCACCGGCTTCATCATCGACAAAGACGGATTCGTGATCACCAACGGTCACGTCGTCGAGCATGCGAGCGAGGTGAGCGTCACTTTGCTCGATAAGCGGGTCCTCCGCGCCAAGATCATCGGAAAGGACCAGAAAACGGATCTGGCGCTCCTGCAGCTGCGCGACAAGGAACGCAAGGTTCCGGAAGGCCTCGTGCCCGTGCCGCTCGGGAACTCCGACGCCGTCCGCATCGCGGAAACGGTTTTTGCCGTGGGCAACCCCTTCGGGCTCCAGCACACCGTCACCACTGGAATCATCAGCGCGAAAAACCGCACGATCGGGCAAGGACCCTTCGACAACTTCCTGCAGACGGACGCGTCCATCAATCCGGGCAATTCCGGCGGACCGCTCTTCAACCTTTCTGGCGAGGTCGTCGGAATCAACACCGTCATCTACTCGCGCACCGGCCAGAGCGGAGGCCTGGGCTTCGCCATCCCGATCAACGAGGCCAAGCGACTGCTGCCCGACCTGAAGCGCTACGGCCGCGTCCCCCGCCCCTGGCTTGGAATCCTGGGCGAGCGGATCACCCCGCCGATGGCTCAATATTATGACCTGCCGGTGACCCAGGGTGTCCTAGTCTACAATCTCGTGAACGATGGTCCGGCGGATCGCGCGGGCTTGCGCCAGGGCGATATCCTGATCTCGATCGGAGAAACGGAAGTCATTGAGCCCTTCGATATCGAACGAGCGCTCGCCAAACATCGCCCGACCGAGAACGTGACCGCGAAGGTACGCCGCGGGCGCCGAACCCTGGATGTGAAACTCAGGCTCGAGGAGCTGCCCCGCCTCGACACCGTCCCGAAAGGAATTCTCTGATGGAAAACCGCAAAAATGCGCCGGGCCGATCGAGCCCTTTGCCGCTGGACTATCTCCGGATGGTCTCCGAGGTGTTCACGACCAATTTCGACGAAGGGCTGCGCGCTTTCGCGAAGATCGCCAATAAGCCGCGGTTCGAAGCCCGGGGCGACATCCACCTCACCGAGATCGTCCTTTGCGTCTCGCTTCACCAGGAGGGCCAGCTCGCCGCCACCAGCGTCTATGCCAGCAGCGACTACGATCCGCGCGCGAGCGTCCCGACGATCGAGGAGCTGCTCGCCGCGTGCGTCGACGCGATCGCAACCGTCTATCAGCAGCTGCTCGTGCCCGGCGATGTCAAACGCCTCGAGCACCTCGCAGACGAATCGCTCTCCGCGCTCGAGAACGTGCCGTTCGAATGGACGCCGGTGCAGGTGGAGAAATTCAGGATCCACATCAAGGCGGACAAGGCGAATCCGGCGCTCGATGAGATGACCGAGGACTGGCTCGCGAAGAACGATCCCCAATACCGCAAGCGCGCGGAGGAAGCCGAGGAGGCGACGAAGAGCCGCTTTTTCACGGGCCCGAAAAATCTCGACGAAAAGGACCTGCGCGACGACGAGGACAAAGACGAGGAAGCCCAGGACTCAGCACCGAAGACACCTGCCGCGGCGAGGAAGCCGCCGCGCGGAACGCTTCATTAAAGCCCTCGAAGCTCCTCAAAAGCAGTCACAGGCCGGAATCTCGCGAGGTAGGAGCAAGGTACCGTTAACGGGAATGAAGCGCTTCAGCCGCCCTGAGGCCGAGCCGCGCGGTGCCCGGGCTGAGCGGCTCGAGTTCGGCCACCTGAGGCAGCGCGAGTCCGGCGGGCCCTTCGAAGATCACCCCGCAGGCGGGCCTGTCATTCGTGCAAGAATCTTTCTTGATGCAGACCAAGGGACCGTTCTCGGCAACGACCAGCTCGCAACCGTCCTCGGTGCGATCCGCCGCTTCGTCCTGGAAGGTGGCTCCTTCGACGAAAAGCCTGCTCAACTCGGGCGCGAAACGAAATACATAAACCTGCCGGCCCGCGGTAGGTGAAGGCGACGGCGTTCCTATCTGGGCAAACGCGCCAGTGCCCGCAAGCAGGCTGAGTAAGACGAAACGCCCCAGTCTCGATCCGATCATGACGAACCTCCGGTCGCTCCGCGGCCCGCTGGCGGAGTCATACCGGAAATGTGCAGGATCGGGACCGGTCAAAAGCCGGTGTCGCCCTCGTCGTCGAAGTCCCTCTTGATCGAATCGATGATCGCATCGGCATTCTCGCCCTCGACATCGAACTCATCCACCGACTCATCCAGATCCAGATCGTAAATCACCTTGGCGAAGTCCTTGTCGCTGGCCAGATCCTGGCGGATCGCCTCGAGGTATTTGTCCGGATACTTCACGACCAGCTCTTCGATGTACTGGTTGAGCTTGCCTTCCTTGAGGATGACTTCCTTGCGCTTGATCTTCTTCCAGTTCTTGATGTAGTGCAGCCGGCAATAGCCGGCGGAGGTGGCCAGACCCTCGCAGGCGACCTCGCGGCAGACCGCTTCGGCATCAGCGGCAGCCTTGGCCGCCTGACGCGCGGCCTTAGCCGAGAGGGGCTTCGCCGCGGCAATCGGCGCGGCTTTGGGGGCGTGCGCGACCTTGAGCGCCTTCGCATCGATCTTCGCCTCGGCCTTAACGCCATTTTGCTTGGCGCCGCCATGCTTGGCAGGCGCCGTCGGGGCTTTCTCCAGCCCCTTTTTGGGGTGAGTCACCTTGGCGCTGGGCTTGGCTACCGCAGGCTTGGCTTTGACTTCGGGTTTCTTTTTCTTCAACGAGCTCTTCAATGCAAGCTTCGCGACAGCTTTCTGCGCCAGCTTGACCAGGGGCTTATGAGCCGCTTTTGAAGCCGGCTTATGAGCCGGCTTGGAGGAAGTTTTCTTTGCCATTTGGGTCCCTTGATGTGACGACGAAAATCCTGTGGTACGTTTGTTGGGTGCCACGCCACAATAGCCCCGTCAAGAAATTTCCTCGTCCTATCCGCTCCTTCGGACTGGTAGACCTCCATTTTCACGGGGCATTCGGCATCGATCTGATGCAAGCCGCTCCTCCGGAGCTGGATCGCTTGGCCGAACTGCTTTGGCAAAAAGGCATTGCAGCCTTTTGTCCGACCACCCTCTCGGCGCCCAGCAAGGAGCTGCACGAGGTGGTTTCGCGGCTCGGCGAATGGATTCGCCGTCCGGCCGAAGGCACTCGGGGCGCCCTCCCGTTGGGAATCCATCTGGAAGGCCCTTTCCTGCACCCGGAAGCCATCGGTGCCCATCCTCCCGAGGGGATCCGCCCTTTGACTCCCGAAGAGCTCCGTTCGCTCTGGGAAGCGAGCCAGGGGACCTTGAAAATCCTGACGATGGCCCCGGAAACTCTCGAACCCGCCGTCCTGAGGGACGCAAGCCGCTTCTGCAGGAAGAAGGGAATCGTGCTTTCGCTTGGCCATTCCAGGGCCTCTGAGGCCGAGGCGCGGGCCGCTTTTGACCAGGGCTTCAGGGGGGTCACGCATGCCTGGAATGCGCTGGGCTTCCATCACCGCGCGCCGGGCCCCTTGGGAGCCGCGCTTGGCCGCCCCGACGTCTATATTGAGCTGATCCCGGATCAGATTCACCTGAGCCCCACGTTGATCCGTTGGACCCGCCGACTCCATGCGGGTTGCCCGATCTGTTTCGTCTCCGACGCGACGCCGGCCGCCGCCACGGATACGCAAAGCAAACATGGCTTCGGGCCACTCACGATCCAGCTGGCCGACGGTGCCTCGCGACTCGAAAGCGGGGCGCTCGCCGGCGGAGGAATGCTTCTCAGCGAATCTTTCGGACGCTGGGTGACATTCGAGGCACGCGCTACCGGACAGGAACCGGAAAAAGTCCTGAAAAGCAGCCTGGACTGCGTGACCCGATTCCCGCTCGCCGCCTTGGGATTGGATCCGGCTGTCCTTCTTGGCAGGAAGGTCCTCTGGCGAAAATCCCGGAATCCGGAGAGTTACCGGCCAATACCTGAGCTTTAGCGGTTGACTCGATGCTTAACCCCGGCTAATGTCCGACCCTCGATTACCCGGCGAAAGGACCGTTTCCGGACGAGTTCGGCTGCCCTGAGTATTCGTTGTTCGCTATGAGAATTTATTTACACGAGATCACAGATCAGGATACCGAACTCGACTTCACCCAGGAGGACACCTGGGTGATCGATGCCGTGGAATGCGTGGACGAGGAGCGTCCGCTCAATCCCACGCGCGCGACCGCGCGCCGTCCGGTCCGCGTGCATTTCAACTTGCGTAAGGTCGATGAGGTCATCGTGGTCTCGGGCACCGTGGCCACGCATCTGCGCCTGCTCTGCAGCCGCTGCGCGAACCCGTTCAATCTGGACTGCGATATCAGCTTCTCGGGACTCTTCTGCCAGGATCCGGTGATGGCCGGAGTCGGCCATCTCGAGGGCGCGGGCCGTCCGGCGGGCCAGAACAAGGGCTTTGCGCGCCACGCGCACGACTCTTCCAATGACAGCGGCGGCGCGGACCTGGATATCACCTATCTTTCACACGATTATATTGACCTCGGGGACATTCTGACGGAACAGTTGCGCCTCCAGCTTCCCTTCCAGCCGCTGTGCCGGGAAGCCTGCAACGGCATCTGCGCCAACTGCGGCGCGGACCTGAACGCGGGCCGCTGTGCCTGCTCGAAAATCATTTCCAGCTCGCCGTTTTCGGCGCTGCGGGATTTTAAAGTCGGTTCTTGAAGGCCCGGCTCAACGAAACTGAAACTCAAAAAGAGAGGAAACCATGGCAACTCCAAAGAAGAAAATCTCCCGCAGCCGCCGCAACATGCGCCGTTTCGCCGCCGGCAACGCCCTCGCCAAGCCGACGGTCGTGACCTGCCCGGCCTGCAGCGAAATGACCCGCCCTCATCGCGTCTGTGCTTGCGGCCACTATGACGGCAAGGCCGTTCTGCCCTCGAAAAAAGCGGAGATTCAGGCGTAAAAGCCACTCTCTGAGTCAGCGGAAGGGGGGGCCCCCCCCTTACCGCCGCAAGGGTATGAAAGGCCTTCTCTCTTTCAAGCAAGCTGGTTCACCCTTCCCGACCAAGGGCAAGACCCTTCGCGCCCGCGCCGCCGGATCCGCTTCGGCTTTTCGCCTGAAGCTTCTGACTCTTCGCCTTCATTACGGCTGGCTCCCGCCGGTCGCGCCAGGCTCGCGCGCGCACAGCTCCCGCCCGGGGCGCATCTCGTGAGCCGTTTCCCGATTTTCCTGAAAACGCACTCGAATCACGGAGGCAAAGCACTCAGATGAGTACCTCGCTCTTTTCATCAAAAATCACGGGGACAGGCTCCTACTTCCCCGAACGGATCGTCACCAACGAGGATCTCACCAAGACCCTCGACACCACCAATGACTGGATCGTCGAGCGCACCGGGATCCGCCAGCGGCACGTCTCGCGCGAGGGCGACCCCTCGGAGCAGAACTCCTCGCTCGCCTGTCGCGCGGCGATCCGCGCCCTGGAGATGGCCGGCAAGAAATCCACGGACATCGACATGATCGTTTACGGATCGGTCTCGCCGGACACGCCCGTACCGACCTCTTCCTGCTGGCTCCAGCAGAAGCTTGGCGCCCCGCAGGCCTGGGGCGTGGATGTGAACGCCGCCTGCTCGAGCTGGGTTTACGGGATGTCGATGGCGGATCAGTACATCAAGACCGGCCAGGTGAAGACGGCGCTCGTCGTGGGCTCCGAAGTGCTGAGCCGGATGAACAACTGGGAGGACCGCTCTTCGGCGATCCTCTTCGGCGACGGCGCGGGCGCGGTCGTCGTCGAGCGCACCTCGAGCGAGTCACCGCACCGGATCCTTTCGAGCCATCTCGGGATGGACGGAAATCTGTGGGAGCTCTTCCAGGTCGTGGCCGGCGGCTCTAACATGGAGGTTACCCCGGAAGTCTATGCCCAGCGCCTCCATAAGATGAACATGAAAGGCCGCGAGATCTTCAAGGTCGCGGTGAAGACCCTGGCCGATTACGCCGTGCGCGCGCTCGAAGCCAACCAGATGAAGCTCTCGGATGTCGACTGGGTGATTCCGCACCAGGCGAATCTGCGGATCATCGAGGCGGTCGCGAAGCGCCTGGATCTTCCCATGGAAAAGGTCCTCGTCAACGTCGACCGTTACGGCAACACCTCCTCGGCCTCGGTTCCGACCATGCTGGACGAGGCCGTGCGCGACGGAAGGATCAGGCCGGGACACACCGTGCTCTTCGATGTCTTCGGCGCGGGCCTGACCTTCGGCTCGATGCTGATCCGCTGGTAACCACGAAAGGCAGATAGCCATGAATAAGTTCGTCGCGTTTTTTCCCGGCCAGGGCTCCCAGCAGGTGGGCATGGCCAAAGATCTGGTCTCGCAGTTCCGCGTGGCGCAGGAGGTTTTCGAGGAAGCCTCCGATGCCATCAGCGTGAACCTTCGCAAACTCTGCTTCGAGGGTCCCGAGAGCGATCTGACCTTGACTGAAAACACGCAGCCCTGCCTGCTCACGGCCTCGATCGCGGCGTTCCGCGTGGCGACCACCGAGCTTGGCGCGCGTCCTTCGGCCGTGGCGGGGCACTCGCTTGGCGAATATTCGGCGTTAGTCGCGGCGGAGTCGCTTCCCCTCGCCACCGCCGTACGCTGGGTCCGCGAACGTGGCCGCGCGATGCAGGCGGCGGTGCCCGCGGGCCAGGGCACGATGGCGGCGATCCTCGGCATGGAAGACGCGGTCGTCGGAAAGCTCTGCGCGGCCGCGACGAGCCAAGCCAAGACCCGGCGCGCGCAGGGCGAATACTCCGACGTCACGGTCGAGGCGATCGTGGAACCGGCCAACTTCAACGCCCCCGGGCAGATCGTGATCGCGGGCTCGACGGACGCGGTCGGCGAGGCGATCGCCCTGATCAAGGGCGGCGGGGATTTCGCCGGCGCCAAGGCCATTCCGCTCTCGGTGAGCGCCCCGTTCCACTGCAGGCTCATGCGCAAAGCGCGAGACCGGATGGGAGAGCTCTTCGCCCAGTCCTCCGCGGCAGAAAAGCCCAGGTCCCCTTTCTGTCCCTATGTCCCCAACCGCACCGGACGGCTCACGCAGGAAGCCGGGCTGGTCTTCGAGCTCCTCGTCGAACAGGTGGATCACCCGGTGCTCTGGAGCCAATCCGTGACGGGCCTGCTCGACGCGGGCTTTGGGCACGCGGTCGAGTTCGGCCCGGGTGCCGTGCTCGCGGGGCTCGCCAAGCGCATCGCCAAGCAGGCCGGCAAGCCCTGCCACACCGCAGGCATGTCGGACTCCGCCACCCTCAAGGCGCTCGAAACTTTCCTCAAGGAGAACCCGTGATGCAGGCTACGCAGCTTCCCGAGAAGAAACCGATCGCGCTCGTCACCGGCGCCTCGCGCGGCATCGGCGCGGGGATCGCCTCCCGGCTCGCCCGTGAAGGTTACCACGTGATCCTCAACTACGGCTCGAACGAGGAGAAGGCCCGCGAGCTGCAGACGCGGATCCGGGCCGAGGGCGGAGCGGCAGACCTCTGCCAGTTCAACGTCGCCGATTCCGCGCAGGTGAACGAGAAGTTCGAGTGGATCGCCAAGACGTTCGGAAGGCTCTCCGTGCTCGTGAACAATGCCGGGATCACGATCGATGGCCTGCTGATCCGGATGAAGGACGAAGACCTCGAAAAGGTCCTCTCCGTGGATCTCAAGGGCGCAATCTACTGCACGCGCGCCGCGGCCAACCAGATGATGCGCGAACGCAAGGGCAGCATCATCCAGATCTCATCCGTGATCGGCGAAATGGGAAATGCCGGCCAGAGCGCCTATTCCGCCGCAAAAGCGGGACTGATCGGGTTCAGCAAGAGCGTGGCCAAGGAGCTCGCCAGCCGGCAGGTCCGGGTCAATGTCGTCACCCCAGGCTTTATCGTGACCGATATGACAGGGGTCTTGACTGAAGCGCAAAAAGAAGACATTCTGCGGACCGTCCCACTCGGATTCTTGGGCGAGCCGGAAGATATCGCTTCCCTGGTCTCCTTTCTCGCCTCACCCGCGAGCCGCTACATTACCGGGCAAGTCATCGGGGTGAATGGCGGGATGTACATGTGATCGTTGGGCAACAGGTTCAGTTTGGGTTTCAGTTTCAGTAACAGTTCAGTAAGTTTGGGTTTGTAGATGAAAGCCTTGGCACCAGCCAAGGCGAAAAAGCGGCAAAGCCGCAAAGAACGAGGCGCGAAGCGCCGAAAAAAGGGGCCCCCGAAGGGGGGTCCGGGAGTCAAGCGAGGCAAAGCCGAGCGGAGCTCCGGACCTATAGAGGAGAATGAAAATGTCAGCTTCCGTTGAAGAAAGAGTCAAAACCATCATCTGTGACCAGCTCGCCGTCGAGCCGGAAAAAGTCACCCAGACCGCTTCGTTCATCGACGATCTCGGCGCCGACAGCCTCGACATCGTCGAGCTCGTCATGACGATGGAAGAGGAGTTCGATCTGGACATCCCGGATGAGGACGCCGAGAAAATGAAGACCGTCGGCGATGTCGTGAAATACGTCGCTTCCAAGGCGAACAACTGAGGTTTTCGAGGGAATGACTGTCTCTAACTCCGTCAAAATGAACAAACGCCGCGTTGTCATCACCGGAATGGGAGCAGTCAGTCCCCTGGGCCTTTCCGCCCAGGAGACGTGGCGGAACTCGCTGGAAGGGCGCTCGGGCGCGGCGACGATCAAGCTGTTCGACCCGAAGGACTGCCCGGTGACCTTCGCCGCGGAGGTGAAAGGCTTCGATGTCACTCGTGCCGTCGGACCCTTTCATCCCAACCCGGCCAGCCCGGAGTACGCGGTTACGCAGGCCGCGAACGCCAAGGAAGCCCGGCGCGTCGGCCGCTATGTGCATTTCGCGCTCGCGGCGGGGCTGGAGGCCTACGGCGACTCGGGGCTCGACGCGATCCGCTCGAAGATCGATCCGGACCGGCTCGGCGTGAACATCGGTGTCGGCATGGGCGGACTCCCGGAGATCGCGGATGTCCATACCGAGCTGATGACCAAAGGTTATCGCAGGATCACTCCTTACTTCATTCCGCAGGTCATTCCGAACATGGCCGCGGGCCAGCTCAGCATCCTGCTGAACCTCCAGGGCCCGAACCTCTGTAACGTCACCGCCTGCTCCTCGAGCGCCCACTCACTGGGCGAGTCGTTCAAGCAGATCATTCGCGGGGACGCGGACATCATGGTGAGCGGCGGCGCCGAAGCGGTCATCTCCCCGCTCGGGATCGGCGGCTTCGCGGCGATGCGCGCGCTTTCGACGCGCAACGACGCCCCTGAAAAGGGTTCCCGCCCGTTCGATGTCGCGCGTGACGGCTTCGTCATGGGCGAAGGCGCGGCGATCCTGATCCTCGAGGAATACGAACACGCCAAAAAGCGTGGCGCCAAGGTATACGCCGAGATCGTGGGCTATGGTCTTTCAGGCGATGCCTATCACATGACCTCCCCGGCTCCGGAAGGCGAAGGCGGGCGACGCGCCATGGCCATGGCGCTGAAGGACGCCGGCATCAATCCCGAAGAGGTGGGCTATATCAACGCGCATGGAACTTCGACGCCCGCGGGCGATGTCGAAGAGGCCCGCGCGGTCGCACGGCTTTTCCCGAACGGAGCCAAGCACCTTCACATCAGCTCGACCAAGTCCATGACCGGCCACTTGCTTGGAGCGGCAGGCGCGATCGAGGCGATGTTCTCGATTCTCGCGATCCGCGAAGGCCGCATTCCTCCCACGATCAACCTGGAGACCCTCGATCCGGGCTGCGCCGAGCTTGGGCTGGATTTCACGGCCAACCGGACCGTCGAAAAGCCCGTGCGCTACGCACTTTCCAATAGCTTCGGCTTTGGCGGAACCAACGCGAGCCTGATCTTCGGCAAGGTCTGAACCGGGTCGCACAAGCTCCGCGAAAGGAGACTTCAATGGCCAGATCACCTTCGAAGCGCGCTCCCCGGACGCGAAAGGTCCTCATCGCCTCCGATCATGCCGGAATCGAGCTCAAGGCCGCGATCCAGAAGTCCCTGCCGGAGTGGGACTGGGAGGACCTCGGCCCCATCAACGGCAATCGCGTGGATTATCCCGATTTCGCCGAAAAGCTCGCTCGCCGCGTTTCCGACGGCGACGTGCCGCGCGGGATCCTCATCTGCGGCAGCGGCATCGGCATGAGCATCGCGGCGAACAAGATCCGCGGCATCCGCGCGGCGGCGGTCGAGAACCCGGTGGCCGCCCGCCTCGCTCGCGAGCATAACGACACCAACGTCCTTTGCCTGGGCTCCCGTTTCGTGGCGCCCGAATACGGCGCGGAAATCGCAAAGGTCTGGCTTGAAACCCCCTTCAGCGGAGACGACCGTCACCGGACCCGCGTGGAAAAAATCGAACGACTCGAGACAAAATCCAAATGACGATGCCCCATGACTCTTCGAAGAAATTCCTGAGCGATCTCCAATCCGCCGATCCCGTGATTCATGCGGCGATCGGGCGCGAGCATGAGCGGGAGGAGACGGGCCTGGAGCTCATCGCTTCGGAAAACTACGTCAGCCGCGCGGTCCTGGAAGCCCAAGGCTCCATCCTCACCAACAAGTACGCCGAAGGCTACCCGGGCAAGCGCTACTACGGCGGTTGCGAGTTCGCCGATCAGATCGAAGCGGCCGCGATCGAGCGCGTCTGCCGGCTCTTCGGAGCCGAGGCCGCGAACGTCCAGGCGCATTCGGGCTCGCAGGCCAACATGGCCGCGTACCTCGCGCTCATGAGCCCGGGTGACACGATGCTGGGCATGAGCCTCTCGCATGGCGGGCACCTGACTCACGGAAGCCCCGTGAATTTCAGCGGCCGCCTGTTCAGGGTGGTGAGCTATGGGCTCGATCCGGCGACGGAGCGGCTCGATTACGATCAGATCCGGGAGCTTGCCCGCAGGGAAAAGCCAAAAGTCATCGTCGCGGGCGCAAGCGCTTATCCGCGGATCATCGATTTCGAAGCCCTGGGCGGGATCGCGCGCGAAACCGGCGCGCACCTCGTGGTCGACATGGCCCATATCGCCGGGCTGGTCGCGGCGGGCCTGCACCCTTCCCCGCTTCCCCATACGACCTATACGACCTCGACCACCCATAAGACGCTTCGCGGACCGCGGGGCGGGCTGATCCTGGTCGGCCGGGGCCCTTCCCCCGGAGAGACCCTCGGAACCGCTGCCGATCGGCTGAAAGCCGTCAATTCCCAGATCTTCCCGGGGATCCAGGGCGGCCCGCTCATGCACGTGATCGCGGCCAAGGCCGTCTCCTTCGGCGAAGCGCTCACTCCCGAGTTCCAGGCCTACCAAAAGCAGATCCTGGAAAACGCGCGTGCGCTGGCTGACGCCCTGATGAGCCAGGGATTCAAGCTCGTGAGCGGCGGCACGGACAACCATCTGATGCTCATCGACCTGACTGCCTCTCTCGACGGCTCCATTTCGGGTAAAGAGGCCGAAGCCTGGCTCGATCAGGCGGGGATCACGGTCAACAAGAACACGGTTCCGAACGAAAAACGCAGCCCGTTCGTCACCAGCGGCATCCGCATCGGCGTTCCGGCGATCACAACGCGGGGGATGGGCAAGGCGGAGATGCGGCAGATCGGCGTCTGGATCCGGCAGGCGCTGCAGGCCCGGGGCGAAGCCGCGCAGCTCGGGCGCATCCGGGCGGAAGTCCGGGAACTCTGCGGGAAATTCCCGCTTTACGGCTGAGCGGGCGCGACGAGGGTTGATCGCTTTCCCCGGATCAGCTACAAGCAAAAGAGTGAAATGCCCTTTTTGCTCCACACCTGACACCAAGGTCATCGACTCGCGGATGAACCAGCCCGGGGACATGATCCGCCGGCGTCGCGCCTGCGCGCGCTGTGAAGGCCGCTTCACGACCTATGAGCGGGTCGAGGAGGTCATGCCCGTGGTCATCAAGAAGGACGGCCGGCGCGAGGATTACAACCGCGCCAAGGTCCTCGAGGGCATCCAGAAAGCCTGCCAGAAGCGCTCGGTCCCGATGCAGAAGATCGAGGAAGCGGTCAATGCCATCGAGAAGAAGGTGCAGAGCTACGGCCTCAAGGAGATCCCGGCCCGCACGATCGGCCAGATGGTCATGATCCACCTGCAGAGCCTCGACAAGGTCGCTTATGTGCGCTTCGCCTCGGTTTACCGCGACTTCCGCGACGTCGAGGAGTTCGTGGCCGAGCTGCAGGGCATCCCGAGCGCCAGCTCCGGCGACGCCGTGCACCTTGAGTTTCCCTTCATCCATTCCAACGAAAGCAAAGTATGAAATCACGGCACAAGGCGCGCGAAGTCGCGTTGCAGATCCTCTATCGATTCGACGTCAAGGCCCAGTCCACCGGCCAGCCCGCGCCAGCTGGCGCGGAACTCGTTCGCGAGCTGCAGGGACATTTCGAGCACTTCCAGACGCCCCAGGGCATCCGCGAGTACGCCTCCCAGCTCGTGGCCGGGACGCTCCAGAACGGGCCCGCGATCGACGGGCTGCTCGAGACCCATGCCGCCAACTGGAAGCTCGCGCGCATGGCCTTCATCGACCGGGCGCTGCTTCGCATGGCGGCTTATGAGCTGACTCTGATCAAGCCCGAGGTCCCCGCCTCCGTGGTCATCGACGAGGCGATCGAGCTGGCCAAGGAGTTCGGAAGCGCGGAAACCCCCGCTTTCGTCAATGGGATTCTGGATGCTCTCCGCAAAGCCCCCCGGACCGCCCAGGACTGAGCTCGGCAGTTTCTGCCCACGGACGCGCTCCCGGGGCCGCGCCAAGCTTGCGGGCCGCCTCCCGAACCGGTTAAACTGATCGGGTGAGTTCCGCGAGCAAACACGTCCATCATTCCCTGGATATCCCGGCCGAACAGGCCCTCTTTGAAGGCGAAGTCGCAGGTCTCGTCGTGACCTTTCACGAGAACGAACGCCCGCTGCAGGGACTGGCGGGCCTGATGGACTGGCGTTTTCAGGGCGCGCTGTCGCGCAACCTGCGTTCGGGCGCGATCACCGGAGCCCCGGGGGAATGCGCGTATTTTCCCTTCACCCGCCACGGAATAACCTATCACCTGATCCTCGCCGGAGCCGGCTCCGCCCATCGCCCCGGGGAACGCCACCTGCCCCCGGCCGAAACGATCCAAGCGCTGAAAAAGAACCTGGCCTCGCTCAAGATCCCCAAAGTCGGGATCTCCCGCAGGGACTTCGGCAACGCGAGCGAGGAGTTCATCGCCCGGCAGTTCAAGGAGGTCGATCTTTGGATTCTGGCCTGAAGAAAAAACAGGAGCTCGCGAACCTCGCGCGCGCTCTCCTCTCTCACTCGCAGCGCCTGGAGCCGGGGCCGGCCCCGGGATTCACTCAGATGCAGCAGTCGTTGCAGCTCCTGGGCTCCCTGGCCGCGATCGCGCGTGAAAGCATCCCGGTCGCCAAGGCCGCACCCGCCGCGCCCGAAACCCCGGCCGCGCCCAAGTCCAGCGCCCTAGCCGCAGCACGAGCCCGGCTGTCAGGGAGGGCTGCCAGGCCCCCCGCTCCGCGTCCGGTGACGGCGCGCCAGGAGTACCAACCCGCGCTCAAGGATCAGGGCGTGATCGATGCGCTGCTGGAATTCCACCGCGGCACCGTGCAGGCGCAGCGCGAGCTCAAGCCGCTTTCCGCGTTCGCGCCGCTTGCCGCGCCCGAGGTCCAGGCGCAGCCCAAGAAGGCGCCGAATTTCCGCAAGGGCCCGGGCATCAGCTATCCCATCCTGCGGCCGAAACCTTCGGACGAGTCATGATCCACCCCCTTCTCGAGCGCAGTACCGATCTCTGGAAGCAGATCGGCGAGAGCGGCGGGCCTTCGGCCTTCCTGCTCAAGCTTGCGGTGCTCCGGGATATCCATCGCGCGATCCACGCGCGCAAGTCCGGCTGCCTGGCCAAAGGGCAGCGCGACGAGGCCAGGCGCCTCGGCGAATGGGAAACCCGGGTCCAGGAGCTCCGGCTGAGCGCCAGTCTCGACGGGGATCTCACCGAGCTGATCGAACGCCCGGCCTCTTCCGCCCGAAAGCGCACGCGCGTGCTGCCCGACGCGCTCTTCAGCTTTATTCCCAAGGAAAAGCTCGAGCGCTATGACCGCATCTGGGAGAACGCGCTCGCGGCCCAGGCCTGCTCCCTGGGCTGGCGTTTCTGGATCCTCGACGCGTGGGTGCAGATCCCGCTGATCGAGAGGTGGAATCAGACGCTCACCGAACAGCTCTGGCCACACGGGATCGTGCTCTTCACCGAGAACGCGGGGTTTCTCGAGAGCAGGACGGACAACCCGGACGACGCGCTCTGGCGCGGGCAGTGGTACGTGATCCTGGATCCGCGCTTCACCGATCCCAACGAGCTTTCGCGCGGCATCGCGGAATGGCCGGGGGGCACGATCACCGCGCCGACGCCCGCGCATTGGCGGGCGGTCTTCACCCCGAAGAGGTACTGAGCGGGAATGCGGATCGTGGAATTCCTCTGCCAGCTCCTGGAAGCCCATGCGGAAACGCTGCGGCGGCTCGCGGCGCTTCTGGGCGAGGAGCGGCTACTCGAGGTGCTCGAGGAAGCCGGCGAGCGCGAGGCCGAACGCCCCGCCTCCGCGCCGATCGAGCTGCATGCCGAAAAGCTCCTGGCCCCGCAGTCTTCAGGGGGCTCGGCCTACCAGGAGCTCGAAGGCGCCGTGCGCGAGTTCGGGCTTCCGGCGGTGCTGGAATTCCATCTTTGGGCCTACCCGCATTATCGTGCATTCATCGAAAGCCCGATTGACCTCGACTCGCGAATTCCCGGGCCCGGCGGCGACACCGGAACCGTGCTCGTCGAGGAGGCCGTGGCGCAGGCGGCGGCGTGGGTGAGAAAGCTTCCCCTGCCCTCGCAGCTCGGGCTCCAGGCCGAGCGCGCCGCGCATGTGCCGTGGCTGCGCTTTCGCACGCAGACGTTGCGAAGGATCGGGCGGCGCCCGCTCGGGCCGGTTTACTGAGGATCGGGACTGCAGCGGCAGGCCTAATTCAGACCCTCAAAAGCCTTCGTGCACTTCAATGGCGCCTTCTCGATCTCAAGAAGCTGCTGCCGCGCGTGCGCCGAAAGCCTGCTCCGGAATGCTTTGTCATCCAACAGCGCCCGGATCTCAGGCCGCTGCAAGCGCCGTGCGGTGTCCGGGCCCTGATATAGCGCCCGGATCAACGCGTCGTTCAGCTGCGAGTCATTCGTCCTCTTCACATAGGCGCAGATCTCTTCGAGATGGTCCTCGAACGCGACCGAGTGCGGCTTCCGATAAACCGAATCCAAAAGCGTCATTACGGGTAAGTGATGTTTCTCCTTGAGCGCCAACTTCACCTGCTGCGCGAAGATCCTCTTGGCGCCTGCCGACGACTCCTGGGTGAAAACCACGTCAATCATCTTGCTACGCAGCCGAGGTACCTGCATCGCCTGCCTGAGCGCCTGATTGGCCAGATTCCTTTCTCCGATCTCCAAAAGAGCCTGAGCGAAGTGATTTCCTGTCGTATCAAAGGATCGGTTGGCGGCCGCTAAGCCTGTCGCAAGGCGCGCAAACCGGGCTTCGTCCTTGGCAAGTTCCCTGACCCACTTGCTCATCTCTGGTGCCTGCTTCCACTGTCGCATGCTGAATAAACCAAAAAGCTCCTCATCCGTCAGCGTCCTCGCCGCGACCCTGGAGTCAATCAAGCGTTTTAGTCCGTCCCATTCCGGACCCTTTTTTAGCTGAAGATAGTAGAGCAGGTTATCCGGCCGTTCCGCGAGTGCTCTATCCAGCTCGCGCACAAGCTCCGGACTCCAGTTGCGATCGATTCGCCGGTGAAGCACCGTTATCTTTCCCGGATTTCCCGGGTCGGCGAAGGACTCGGGACGAACGAATGCGTCCGCCAGGGCGGCGGGACTCGAAGGAAAGGTTTCCGGGATGATTCGGAAGTCCTCGGCATAGAGGATCGTCGCCTCGTCTTTCAGGGCCGACCCTCTTCGAAGCGCGGCCGTGTCGGGCGTTTGAGCCGTTCGAAAATAGATTCGATTTTCCCCATAGGCGGCATAGGGCGGCGCTTTGCCGAAAACATAGAAGCCGTCGCCGGATTCGGCATGACCAAAGCCGTCATTACGACTAGAATAAACCGCGTTCAACACCCCGAAAGGATTCCTTTCCAGCTGCCAGTAGCTTTCTCTGTTGGTGTTGTGAACAAGCGTCTCGAACATCCAGTCGTTGGGTCCCTCCTTTTTAGCGGGCGACCACTTCACGTACTCCTTGCTGAACCACTTATCCAGTTCCCCATCGAAATCTCCCTCATGCGCAAAGGAGAGCTTCTTCATGAAGGAATCGAAACCGACCCGTGAAAAGATCGGATAAGCCCGCTCGAAATTCGTTGCGCCATAGAACAGCGAGGCCAGCTCGGATCTGAGCTGGTCAAGGCGCGCTGATGACACGGCGTTTTTCCTGGTGAGGGGTCCGAGCTTTGAAATGAACTCCTTCAACTCCTTTTCCGGCGGATCCAAGTCGTAGCGCGTGGCTTGAGCATATAGCTTACCAGCTGATCCAGATTCGCCGCGACCTCCGCCTTCATCTCGATGGGCGGCATTTTTCGCGATGCCATCGTCCGGACATCGGCTGGGAAAGAATCGAGAGCGGCAACCTTTTCTACCTGCCAACGCGTCCCGGGAAATTCGCGCGTCAGGAACTCCAGAAAGTTCTCGGCGGTTCCTTTGCCATTTTCGACGTATTGAATCTTGACGGGCTGGTCCGGATGAAAAATGCGGTCGAGATCATAGTCAAAAAGCTCGGGCAAGATACCCTTGTTGCCGCCTTCGCGCTCCACGTCGGCATGGACGTATTGAAGCCAATCGAGGAAGGACTCGCGGGCGAGCGCCGCTTGAGAACCGAACTTCCGGGTGAAATCCTGGATTTTTCGAAACTCGATCACTCGGCCCTGACGAGCCAGGGCTTGCTCGCTCAGTTGGTGCTCAGGGATGGGGGATAGCCGTGGGCGCTCGGAGGCCCCCCTGTCGCCGAGGCATCATACGAGGTCAGAAGGCATCCGAGGATCGTGACCGCATGAATGAGTGACCGTATTTGGGCGGTGAATCCCATCAGTTACCTTTCGTCCATGAACACAGCGGGCTTGAAAAATAGCGCACTTCACGTTGCATTGCATTATGAACGACGACGCACCTGCCGTGGCCGGGCTTTCGCACGCAGACCCTGCGAAGGACCGGGCGGTGTCCGCTCGGGCCGGTTTACTGAGGCACGAGACTGGCAAACAGCGTTAAACTTTTTTCCGTCAGCCTAGGGCGCAAGGATGGGTATACGGCGTTCCTCACCTCTCGGAAGCCATGGAATCGCAAAGACGCTTCGCCTGCAAGACCTTGATCCAATCCTTGAGTTTTGAATCACCCTCGGCGGCTTCAAGCTCCCTGATCGCCTTGGCGATATCGGCGTCGTCCGTGAGGTGATCCGCCACCAGGGCGAGGCATTCCAGCTTCACGACCTCCGACGAGTCCTTCAGACAGTGCAAGGCGATGCGTTTGAATTCGCTCCAAGGAAGCTCGCTTAAACCATAGGCCGCTTGGGAGCGAATATGAACGGAGGAATCCGTCATCAGTTCCTTGAGCTTGCGGATCACCGCTGGCGTCTTAGGTCGGGTGGCCAACTCGGCGACCAATTGCTCCTTGGGGTCGAATGCCGAATCGGATTCACGATCAGCGGGAGTGGATTCTGGGGAGCTGATCCGCTCAAGGAGCTCGCTTTCGGAGAGGATGCTTTGTTCCTTGCTTACCAAGATACTTTTTATCGGATTGGGGAATGGCTTTGGAATATCCCTCACGGCAGGTTCATTCTTCGCCTTTTCGATTTCGCTCAAAGTGAGGACATCCGGGCGTTTGATCCTGGCTGGATTTCCCGCTACAGCCTGCTCCAGCCGGGTGAAGCCGGCGGCGTGTTCCGGATTGGGCTCGGGACGATAAAAATAGACCGGGACTCCCAGCTTCTTGAGCGACTCCGGAACCTTATCCCCTTCCTTGATCATCAGGTAGGCGACATCCGTCAGGTCGAGGGCGCCCCAGATCTGCGCTTCGCAATATCCGTAGCAAGCCTTCCTGTTTGCTTCCGGTGTTTCGTACTGCGCGGTCATCGGGGGGCGGCGCAGACGCCGGCGCGATTTGTCCGTCCCTAGACTGTCAGTGTAGCTCCAGATCATTCTCTGCTTCACCTCAGGCTTGAAAACCACCGCTACATCGCCGTAGTGCGCCGGAAGCGAAAATTTTCCGAAGTCCCCGCCCTTCAGGTTCAAGATGGCGTACTTGGGCAATAGCTCCTTGCCTTTGTCGCTGTAAGGAAGGCGCATCAAGGAGAAGTCCTGTTCCGCGAGAAAGCGGCCCTTTCGGTCCGAAGCTCCGATCGAGGCTTGAGTCTTGTGCTGGTTGAGAAATCCAAAACGCGCGATCCCCTCAAAATTGGCGTGAGGAACCATCATGATGACGTCCGCTTGAAGATCCTTGCTGGATGCGCCGGTTTCTTTGGGAGCTTCACACCCCTCTCGGAGACGAGTCACAAGCAACTTGGCCAGGGTCCGTGTGTCTTGCTCCCGAAGCTCCTCGGGCCCGAGATACGCGCGGTGCTTCGGGCGAAGGTCTTCCGCGAGAGTGGTTGCGAGCTGCTCTATCTTCAGGATCTGCTCGTCAGGAGCGGCGGCCGTGCGAGTTGCGGAAGTCGCGCAGGGGTCTTCGGTAGCCCGGAGGTCCGACGAAAGGAGGAGAGCTAAGGGTAGAAGCCACAGAAAATAGCCCACATCTGAGTTAATCGGCATTTTGTTCAGTTATCTGAAGTCGTTTCTGGAAAAACAGGTTCGCTCGGGGGCGCTTGCCACTCCCGGGCCGTTAAGAAAGCGCGCCCTCGTCGGCACGACGCATCCGCGCGCCTCGCCCCGCGTCGCTGTAATCCGACCCCTTCAGCATTTCCGCAGAAATCACGCAGCGGGATCTTGGGGACTACACCCGCCGTGGAGAAGTCGGTCGGCTTTCTTTCTTGCGGTATCGGTTATCGCTAAAGAGCGGCGCGCCGCTACGTCAGCAGAAGCACGCGAGTTCGCGGCCGTCGGATACCTTTTTCAAGAGCTCTCGCCTGAGGAGATTGATTCTCTGGGAGCGGAGTTCAACGATTCCAAACTGAAGCCAATCTTTGAAGCCAATGCAAGACATGGAAAGTCGACTCTTTATCCCAAAGGTACGGCAACACTGATTCTTTCCTTCAGGACCGAATCCTTCTTCCAATGGCCAAGTGATCGCGAACAAACGATTTTTCGTGCGGATTTGACCAGAAATACGAGAGAACCTTCCGACCCCGATCACCGTGGCTGCGCTTCCGGACGCGTTACGAAGGATCGGGCGGCGCCCGCTCGGGCCGATTTACTGAGGATCGGGACTGCAGCGGCAGGCCTTGATCTGGCACATGCACACGGCGCTGAACGACTTGTCGTTGCGACTCATCGTGAGCTCCACCGTGTTTTTGGATTTCCACAAGGCGCGCCGCCCCGCATAGGTAGAAACGCGTGTCTCCGGGTCCCTCGGGGTCTGCCAGATCCTTTCGCATCCGCGCTCGGTGGCCGCACAACTCCAGATCGCCACCTCATCCGGCGTATACTGGGCCTCGCCGCCGTCGTGTGCAATCGCGAAAAAGGCGAAATCGGGAGACCAGACCGGAAGATCCGGAAGGACGGTATTCCAGCCATCTGAAAGCCGGAGCAGCAGGTAATCTTCCCCTTCGTAGAGTGCCAGATGAAGGAGGGCGAACCCCGCTTTGGGATAAAGCTTCTGAAGAGCATAGTTGACGTGAGTATCTCCATCGCTGGGATTATCCAGGAACTCCTTTTCCTTCCCGTTCGTGAGCTTGAGCTTGAGCGTTCCGGGCTTTGGCCGACTGAACACTCCCCCGGCCTGCTTGAAGAGCGCCTGCTCCGTGGCCCTATCAGCGTCAAGCATCTTGGAAACCGTGTCGGCCTCCGAGGCGTTCACAACAAAGGAAGAGATCAGCAGAATTAGAAATCGCATAAAGCAATCCTAACCGGCCTTCCAGCTGGCAGGCAACTTGAGACGTATGTTACCCTCCCTTGAATGAATCCGTTAAGACGGAATTCGGCGCTAGTTGTCAGCATCGGCTTCGGACTCCTGCTTGGCGGCTGCGCGGAACAGCCCCCATCCATTCCTATCGCGGATCTTCCGGCCGCCAAGCTACCCGCGAGCGAGATCCGGTTATTGCCCGCCAGCTTACCGGTAAACAGCACGGAACCGCTGCACAACTTCGTTCCGCCTCACGGAGGTACGATCACCTCCCGGATAACTGACAATTTCGAAACCAATTGCGTACACGTCCGGGGAACGGAAATCTGCGATGAGAACTACTTTGTGAATGAGGGCCTGATTCTCTCCGCGAAAGGCCTAAGCGGGAAAAACGCGACGCTGGACTTCCCTCCCACGATTTCGGGCGTACTCGGTCGATTCTTGGGCGCACCAGTGGCGACACTCTATTTGATCGTGGAGTTCTCCGAAGACCGCCTGGGCTTACTGCACTCCTACGGCTTCACCCTTTTGAAGTCAGGCCGTTTTTGCAAAACCGTGCGCACGAACCCAAACCATGCACTGAGCTATGGCGTATCCGCTGACGGAAGACACGCGCTCCTTTTCAGCGCAGGGCGGGCCTCCTCGGTCGACCGGGCCGTGGAAGGCTGGCGCTCGCTGGACGAATCGCTGCTCTGCGGAGCTTAGCCCGTTCAAGGTATCGTGAGGGGGCTTGCGCGCCATGGATGGCGCCAGCCCGAGCGAAGCGAGGGAGCGCGATGGGCTACAGATCCATCCAGTTCGCCCCGACCGCCGCGTTCACGCGCAGGGGGACGGAGAGCTTCATGCCCAGATGCCCATCGCCCGAGGATTCCATCACGCGGGTCACGAGCGCCTTGACGGCTTCGGCCTCCTCGCGCGGGCAATCGAGCACGACCTCGTCGTGGACCTGGATGATGAGCTTCGAGCGCAGGCCTTCGCCGCGCAGGCGGTGCGCGAGCTCGGTCATCGCGAGCTTCATGAGATCCGCGGCCGTGCCCTGGATGGGCGAGTTCATGGCCATGCGCTCGGCGTTGTTGCGGATCGCCTGATTCCTGGAAGCGATATCGGGAAGCGCGCGCTTGCGGCCAAGAAGCGTCGTGACATAGCCGTTCTCGCGCGCGTCGAGGATCTGCTGATCGAGGAAGCGCTTCACGGCGCCGTAGCGCTGGAAGTAGCGGTCGATCGTCTCCTGCGCCTCCTTGCGGGAGATCTTGAGCTCCTGCGCGAGCCCGAAGGCGGTCTTGCCGTACATCAGGCCGAAGTTGATCGCCTTGGCAATGCCGCGCTGGCGCTCGTCGACCTCCGCGCCCGGAATGCGGAAGATCTCGGCGGCGGTCTGTCGATGGACGTCCTCGTCCTCGCGGAACGCGCGCCCGAGCTCCGGATCCCCGCTCATGTGCGCGAGCAGCCGGAGTTCGATCTGGCTGTAGTCGGCCGCAACCAGGACATTCCCCGGCGAGGGGACGAAGGCTCGGCGGATCTTACGCCCGCGCTCCGTCCGGATCGGGATGTTCTGGAGATTGGGTTCGGAGCTCGAAAGCCGCCCCGTGGCGGCCACCGTCTGGTGGAAGCTCGCGTGGATCTTTCCCGTCTTCGAATCGCGCATCAGCGGAAGCGGATCGACGTACGTCCCCTTGAGCTTGGAGATCTCGCGGTACTCCAGCAGCAGCCGCGGAACCTCGTGCAGCGGCGCGAGCGTCTCGAGCACCTGCGCATCGGTGGAGTAGCCCGTTTTGGTCTTGCCCTGCACCGGGAGCTTGAGCTGCTCAAAGAGCAGCACAGCGAGCTGCTTGGGGGAATTGAGGTTGATCGGGCCCGAGGTGTAAGCCTGGATACGGCTTTCGATCGCGCGCAGCTCGCGCGAAAATTCCTCGGAGAGCTGCCGCAGCCACTCCGTATCGATCGAGACGCCCTCGGACTCCATGTCGGCCAGCACCTGCACGAGCGGGAGATCCACGCGCGCGAAGACCTCCATTAAGCGCTCCTGCGCGAGGCGCTCCTTGAGCTGGAGCCAGAGCCGCATGGCGATCCAGGCGTCCTCGGCCGAATACCGGGTCGCAAGATCGATGGGCACCTGATCGAAGGAAAGCGCGTCCTTGCCTTTGCCGCAGACCTGCTCGTAGGTGAGCACCGAATAGTCGAGATAAGAGGCGGCCAGGGTCGCCAGGTTGTGCCGCCCCTCGGGATCGAGCACGTAGGCGGCGACCATCGTGTCGGCGCCGATCCCGTCGGCATGCACGCCGTGAGCGGCCAGGACGTTCCAGTCGTACTTGAGGTTCTGCCCGATCTTCTTGCGGCGGGGATCCTCCAGGAAAGGCCGGAGCCCTTCGAGCACGCGCGAAAGCGAAAGCTGCTCCACGGGCGGACCCGCGAGGCTTGGGCGATGGCCCACGGGTACGTAGCAGGCGAACTTCGGGTCATGGCAAAGGGCGAAGCCCACGATCTCGGCCTGGCGCGGATTGAGCGAGGTGGTCTCCAGATCGAAGCCCACCTCGTGCGCCTTCTCGAGGGCGGCGAGCAGCGCCTGGAAATCGTCTTCGGTATTCACTGTGCGGAAGATCTTGTCCGGGCCCACGAGCGCGGGAAGATTCACGGTCGCGGGAGCGGGCGCGGAGGCAGGCGTGACCGGAGGGGCGGAATCAGCAGCAGGCGGAGCCGCGCCGGCGAAACCCGGTGCCTCCAGCGCGAAGGAGGCCTGCCCGGTGGTCGCAAGTTCCGCGGTTTTCGGAGACGCGGCCTGCGTGGCGAGAGGGACAGACGCCTTCACTCCGTTGACCACCCCTTCCTGAGCGTCCTTCGCCCAACGCGCCACGAGCGAGTTGAAGTCCATCGAGAGCAGGAAGTCCCGGCACTTCTCGTTGACATGAAAGCGGTAGACGAGCTCGTCTCGCCGGAGCTGAACGTCCAGGTCCGAGCGCACGGTCGCAAGCTCCGCCGAAAGCCGCGCCACCTTCTCGCTCGCGGCGAGCGTCTCGCCGCGCTTGCCCTTGATCTTGCCGACGGCGGCCGCGGCCAGGATGCGGTCGAGATCGCCGTACTCCTTGAGCAGCTCCGCGGCGGTCTTGGGGCCGACCCCCGCCACTCCGGGGATATTGTCGGAGCTGTCGCCGACCAGCCCGAGGTAATCGCGGATCTGATCGGGGCGCACGCCCATCTTCTCGAAGACCTCGTCCGGGCCGTAAATTTTCTGCGCCATCGTGTCCCAGACCCGCGTACGCTCATCCACGAGCTGCATGAGATCCTTGTCGCCCGTCACGATCACGGCGCGGTTCACAGGCGATTCCGCGCACCACTTGCGCGCGAGTGTTGCGATCAGGTCATCGGCTTCGAGACCGGGCATGCGGTAGGAATGGATCTCGAAGCGCCGCACCAGCTCCTCGATCCGCGCGAACTGAGGGATGAGGTCCTCGGGGGGCTCCGAGCGATTGGCCTTGTACTCCGCATAGAGCTCCTCGCGGAACGAAGGCTCCGGGGAATCGTAAGCCACCGCGAGGTACTGCGGGCGCGCCTCCTCGGCGATCCGGGCGAGCATCGTGGCCACTCCGTACACCGCATTCACGGGCTCGCCGCTTCGCGTGCTCAGGGAACGGATCGCGAAGAAGGCCCGGAAGATGAAGGAGCTGATGTCGAGGAGATAGAGCGTGTGCTCCGGATCGGCGAAGAGGGGCTTGGACATATCCTCCCCTCATAGCACAACAAAAACCTGGGCCGCACCCGTTAGCTGCTCTGGCGCGGCAATTCGATGACCTCGGAATCCCCCATCACGTCGCCCAGGCGATGGCCGGCCTCGACGCTCATCATCAGGTAGATCTCCATGACCATGAGAGGCACCCCGACCAGGACCAGGATGAGCCAGCCCCACACCGGAATGATCGCGAAAAAGGTCGCCACCCCGACCGGGGTATTGCGAAGCATCGAGTCACGGTAGCTGGCAGGCTTGCGGGTCTTGACGTTGACCACCTGCAGCCGCATGAGGCGCTTGCCGACGCTCTGTCCGGCAAACGGGCCGAAATTCAATCCATCGGCCAAAAGGCTGTAGAGAAACGCGAGGAGCGGCCCCAGGGGGTAGGGCAGAATCGCCGCGACGCCGATGATCAGGAGGATATCGATCATTTTGGCGGAAACACGGTTGAGCACGCCGACTTTCTGACGTGCGGGAACCGGTTTCAGATCCAAGCTGAGTGCGACTAGCATGAACTTTCAATCCCAACCATACGGAATTATAAACTAAATCTCTCGACCATTTTCAGGAAAAATGGTAACCCGATCACGCTAAAGCCGATTTTATTAGGAAATGACCTTTTCACCAAACTTTTTGGCAAACTTTTTTGACACGGCTTTTTTGGCAGCTATTTTGGGTCAATCGGGATTACCTAGAGATCACTGAGAAGAGAGGAATCTTTCATGGCAAATTCACCCAATGTCCGTGCCGCGACTGACGGCAATTTCGAATCCGAAGTCCTGAAATCCGCGCAGCTTGCGCTCGTCGATTTCTGGGCCGAATGGTGCGGCCCTTGCCGCCTGCTCGGTCCCACCATCGACGCCCTCGCCGATGAATTCGCCGGCAAGATGAATGTCTACAAGATGAACGTCGACGAGAATCCGGCGACGCCGAGCCGCTATCACATCCGCGGGATTCCGACGGTCCTGTTTTTCAAGAACGGCCAGCTCGTCGATCAGCTCGTGGGCAATCACCCGAAAGACACGCTCAGCCAGGTGGTCCAGAAGCATCTTTGAGATCTTGTGCTTTGAAGATCCATGAGGGGGGCTTCCTCGAAAGAGGCGGCCCCTTCTTTTTTGCCCTTCCCCGCGGGTTAATCCATTGACCGCCTCGTCAAATCCGTTATCCTTTAACTAAGGAATTCCAATACTCGCGCCCATTTCACGCGCGTCCATTCGAAGGAGACCCAAGCTCATGGAACAAACGAGCTTCATCAACAGCATGATCGCGGCCTTCCAAACAGGCGGAGCCTGGATGATCCCCATCGCGATCTCCCTGGCCGTTTCCGTCGCCTTGACGATCGAGCGGGCTTACCGGCTCTATATCCAGTACAACGTCGACGGAGCCTCCTTCATGTTCGAGGTCCAGAAATACATCCTGGCCAACGACATCGACGGCGCGATCCGCCTCTGTAACGGCGGGGGCAACAAGGCCCTGGCCAAGGTCATCAAAGCCGGGCTGCAACGCGCTTCGCGCGACGAGAACCAGATCCAGAACGCGATCGATGCCACGAGCCTGGAGATGATCCCGAAGCTCGAGCGGCGCCTTCCCTATCTCGCCCTGATCGCCAATATCGCCACCCTGCTGGGCCTCCTGGGCACCATCAGCGGCCTGATCAAGTCCTTCGCGGCGATCGCGCAGGCGGATCCGGCGCAGCGGCAAGCGATCCTTTCGGCGGGTATTTCGGAGGCCATGAACGCCACGGCGTTCGGCCTGATCACCGCGATCTTCACGATGATCGCCCACAGCATCCTCTCGAACCAGGCCAGCCGCCTGCTCGAGGAGATCGATGAGTTCGGCGTGAAGCTCCTGGATCTGCTCTCGGCACGCAAGTACCGCCAGGGCGCGCAGAAGGCGGAGTGACGGGCCGTGCTCAAGCGCCCGAGCTCCCGCCGCAAATCCTCCGCCGAAGGGATCAACCTCAACCTGGTGCCGATCCTCGACACCATGGTCACGCTGATCGGATTCCTCCTTTTCACGACCTCGTTCCTCTCGATCGTGCACATCGAGTCGCCCTTCCCCATCTCGAGCGAAAAGGAGATGGAGGAGCAGCTCAAGGAGAAGCCCCTGCAGCTCACCGTCTCGGTCCACGAGTCGGACACCGAGCTGTGGAGCCCGTTCGAGAAGTTCGCCTCGAAGAAGATCCCCCACGCGCTGCCTGGCCAGCCCGACATCGCCGGCATCCACTCAGGGCTGCTCGAGATCAAGAAGCTCTTCCCCAATGAGACGAAGCTCGTGCTCGTTCCTCACGCGGCCACGACCTACGACGTCCTGGTCTCGCTGATGGACTCCGCACGGGCCGTCGAGGCGACGGATGCCCCGATCTTCGCCCGCAACCCCCAGAGCGGCAACGATGAAGCCGTGAAGAAGCTTTTCCCGGAGATCATCTTCGGAAACCTGCTTTCCGCGCCGGGAGGGGACAGCTGATGGCCTTCCACCGCTCGATCCGCTCGCGCCGGGGCCGGCGCAAGATCAATCAGGTCTTCGAGCTCCAGCTCACGAGCATGATGGACGTGCTGGTGATCATCGTCGTTTTCCTCCTGAAGAGCTACTCGACGACGATCAATACCTTTACCACCGTCCCGGGCATGCAGCTTCCGATCTCGCGTTCGGAGGAAATGCCCCCGGAGAGCCTGCAGGTCATCATCACGCCCGAGGCGGTCACTTTCGAGAACGAGCGCATCCTCGAGTTCGTGCAGACGGCGGCGAGCCTCGATGGCTCGGGACCGAGCTACGAATTCAGGAAAACGGACCTCGACGAGGGCGGACGCCGGATCGTGCCGCTCTATGACGCCTTGACGAAGGCGCGGGACAAGGCCGAGCTGCTGCGCGCGAAGTCCAAGACCCGCGACGAGAAGGGCAACCCCCTGCCGTTCGAGGGCGTCCTGGCCATCCAGGCCGACAAACGCGTGCAGTACGAGACGGTTCGGCGCGTGATGTACACCTCGGCCGCCGCCGGCTACAAGGTCTTCCGGTTCCTCGCGCTTAAGAAGGAGTAGTCGCCTCCTCGCTCCGTGCGAGGCTCGCAAAGCGAGCCAGTACCTTAGGCCCGCTATGCCGGGCCTAGACGAGGAATGGAGCGAGGAGACTATCCTACTCAGCTCAGCTGATAAGCCGAGCTGGACCAGGAGGGTCCAGGCGAGGGTTTGTTGTGGACAGGATGTCCCCCGCGAGCCTGAGCTGAGTTAGGATAGTCTCCTCGCGGACGCAGTACTAGCGCCGCGTCGGATTGAACTTGAACGGATAGGTAACCTGCACGATGCCCGCCCCGCGCGGGATCGGGAAGTCGATCCGCCGGATCACGTTCAGCACGCAGCGCTCGGTATTGGCGTGCTTCAGGGTCGTCGACTCGATGCCCGCCTGGGTCACTCGGCCCGTGGAGCCGATCACGAAGCTCGTGCTCACGCGGCCCGCAAGATCAGGCGTCTCGGCGTTGATTTCCTTTTCGTAGCAGAGCCGGAACTCGTCCCGGTGCGCGAGCAGCGCGGCTTCGACCGCGCTGGCGTCGATGGAGCCCATGACGACAGCCTCCTCGGGACCGCCCGTGCGGATCGCCACGCGCGCCTTGCCTCCGATCATGCCGCTGCCCAAGCCCGCGGCGCCCTTGCCGGTGCCCACTCGCCCGCCGCCGGTACCGCTCGTGGCGAGGCCGCCCAGGGAATCGGCCGTCCCGCCGCCGCCCTTGCCGTCACCGGAGAGCGCGAGCCCCCCGCCCCCTTGCGTGGTGAAACCGCCGAAGCCCTTGAGTCGCTCACCGCCCTTGCCGAGCTTCTCGGCGCTGTTGCCGAGGATGTCTGAAATCTTCGCGCCCGCGGAGCTCAGGAAGTCCACGTTGCCGATGCTCTCGACCTGGCTTGCGCCCCCGCCGCGCCCCGGACCTCCCTGCGCCGATGCGCGCATCGCCCTGTCCTGAGGCTTGTCGCCAGGAGCGGCCTTGGGACTGCCTCTCTTGCCTTCGGTACCCTTGGCGCGCGCGCCGCGTCCTTCCTTGGCCTCGCGTTGGCCCGGGCTTTTCTTCTTGGAGCCGCCCGGATTCTTCGCGACCTCGGGCTTCGCGCCCACGTTCATTTCCTTGGGCACGGGCTTCTTGGCGTTCGCCGGATTCGGCTGAAGGTCGAGCTTCGCCACCTGCGTGGGCTTGGGCTGCGGCCTCGCGGTCTCGGCTCTCACGGGCTCGGGCCTCGAGGGCTCAGGCGCACGCTTCGGGCGTGCGCTGTATTTCTCCGGCTGATAGAGGATCGTCGCGATCCGCTCGGGGATCTGCTCGGCCTCGAGGTTCTGCGGGACGTTGGCGTTGAGCATGGCCCCGATCGTGACCGCGGTGAAAAGCAGGGAAGTCGCGAAGACCCGCAGGAAGAAGGGATCGCGATCGAGCAGCCGGCCCGCCTTCACGCGCGGGGGCGCGTCGGTGTAGCTCAGGTAGAAGTCGACGTCGCCGATGGAAACCTTGGCGAAATCCTCGTTGCCGATCGGGATGCCATAGCTCTGCGGCCCGGCGACCGATGCGCCTTCGCGGATCCCCTCGAACGTCTCGAGCTTGCCTTTGCGCTGGATCACGCCTTTCATCTGCGGATCGAGATTCAGGACGAAGTCCTCCCCGCTCCGCGTGACGATCGCGTAGCGGCTCGACGAGAGCAGCGGCGGAATGGCGAAATCGCTCCTGCGGTTGGCGCCGACGGTGACGGATTTCTCCTTCACGAAATGCTCCACGTCGATGATCGTCCCGTGCCAGGACATCACGACCGCGAGCGCCCGTTTGCGACACGGGCTGAAGTCGAAGATCTTATCCACCTCGCCGTCGCTCTGAAGCAGAAGCGGCGCCAGGTCCTCATCGGGATTGAGATAGAGCTTGCGGCCTTCGGCCTCGCGCACCCGCTCGCGCGGCACCACCTTCTCGGCGTCGCTGATCGAGAAGCGAAGCTCGTGCGGCCCCACCCGCAGCAGATCGCCCGGCTTCAGGGCGCCGGTC
Source organism: Oligoflexia bacterium (assembly GCA_023701205.1). Taxonomy (GTDB): domain Bacteria; phylum Bdellovibrionota; class UBA1018; order UBA1018; family UBA1018; genus JAMPXJ01. The sequence goes on along the minus strand of JAMPXJ010000006.1, from coordinate 103,916 downwards.
ACGATCTTCCGACCGTTGACGAAAACGCCGGAATCGCTCGCCAGATCGTATACGGTGGCCTCGGGCTCGCCCGAAAGCGCGCCCGTGATCTCGACCACCGCGTGAAGCGGGGCCACGCCCTTGCCCAGGAGCCGGACGTCAGCCGAAACGACCGAGCCTACGACGATGCGCTCCTTGCCCAGGCGGAAGACGCGCTGTTGATCCGCCTCGAGCGGAGCGCCGCCCGCGGGAACCTCGAGGGAGAAGAGCGCCGCCTTGCGCGCCAGGGGCGCGTTGCGGGATGTTTCGGTGACGGTCTCGTCGTTTGGGCCCTGCTCGCCGTGATCCATGGTGCTTCTCCGTTATTTTCCCAGTACCGCGTCGCGCAGCATCTCGCGGTGGAAGTCGCGCCGCCGCTTCACGAGCGAGTCGAACTTCTCCTCGGTGCGGTGCTGGAAGTAGAATTCCCCCGGATTGCGGATCTCGCCTTCGATCGCCAGCCCCTCGAAATCCAGCTCCGTCTTCTCGGGATAGACGACCTTGGAACGGCCCTTGCCGCCGTCCCGTTCCGCGGCTTCCGCCGAGATCGCCCAGGCGAGGCCCGCGGCGAAGGAGACGCCCCCGATCGCCGCGAGAGTCAGTATGAAAAACAGCACGCGAAAAGCGGAAGTCATCTTGATTTCCCCGAGGTTGGTTGTCGCATGGAACACGTTTTCCTGAGGCGCTCGACCGCGGCCTTCTCGAAGCCGGAAAGCGAGCCCGCATCGAGCTCTTCGAGCCGCGCCTGGCAGCTCTCCGGCTCCCGCGCGGCCTCGTGATAGGCGAACACGAAACGCGAGGCGGAGCCTCCGGATGCGGCCGCCTTGCGGAAGCCCTCCGCGGCGGCCTCGGACTTGCCCAGCCCCTGCAGCGCGATCCCGAGACCCTCCTGCGCGTCGGCATTGGCGCCCTTGGCGAGCACCTGCTCCCAGAGCGGTTTGGCCTTCGCGAAGATCCGGTAATAGTTCAGCAGGGCCGCCCGGTTGAACTTCGCCGGAAGGAAGAACTCGTCCTGCCGGAGCGCGCTCTTGAAACGCTCGTAAGCTCCCGCCGCCAGGCTCCAGTCATCCTCGGCGTCCGCGAGACTCAGCTCCACGACGGCGCGGTTGTTCAGTGCCGCGGGATTGCGCGCGTTGAGCGCCAGTGCGCGATCATAAGCCAGCTTCGAGAGCAACGGCTTGCCTTGGCCCCAAAGCAGATTGCCGTAATCGACCCAGGCGCCGGCGTCCTGCAGGTTCTTCGCAAGCCTTTCGCGCGTCTTCTCCAAGGCCGCGCCTCCCTCGGAGCCGCCGTTCGCGGGAATGCCCGCGAGCCGGAACCGGCCTCTGAATCCCTGAGCCTTGCCGATGCCTCCCACCTTGAAGTCGGCCAGCCGGTCCGCGATGCCCGGGAGCGCCGGACTGAGCGCCTCCGCCGCGGCCGACTTCGCATAGGCCTGCTGCCAGGTCTGAAGCGCCTTGCGCCGCAGCGGCAAGCTCACGCTCGCCAGGCTTTTTCGGAACTGCGCGACCGCCGCGGGGCTGGCCTGCGGGGGCGTCGCGATCGCATCCACCTCGTCAGCGAACCTGAGTACCCAGTCCGCCAGCCGGTCCAGTGCGGCGATGGCCCAGGGCCCACCCGCCTCGACCGCGGAATTGTATGCGCGGCTCAGCGTCTCGACGAACGCCAGGCGTTGGCTCATGGCTTTCTTCAGCCGGGCTTCCGGAAGCGACAACGGCTGAAAAGCCGCCTCCTGCTCCGTAATCGACGCCAGCATGTAGCGCGCATAACCGACCCACGGGGAATCCCCGCCCTTGCCGACCTTGCGATAGAGCGCCTTGGCTTCGGCCACGCTCTTGGAGCGCAGATGCAGATCGGCCAGCCGCGCGCCGCATTCGGTTTCGAGCTCCCCGCTGCCGCTCATGCACAAGCGATAGTAACGGGAAGCCTCGCTGTCCTGACCCGCGGCCTCGAGCGCCCGCGCGAGCTGCAGCGCGAGCTGCGGCCGCTGCGGAGTCTGATAGGTCCCGAGGTAGGCCTTGAGTGCGCTCGTCAGCGCCCCGGCATTGCCGAGCCCCTCATGGATGCGGGCGGAGGTTTCCAGCGAATCCGCCTCACCGCCCTCGGTGCCGAGGCGCTCGAAAAGCCTCGCTGCCTTGTCGAAGCGACCCGCGACCAGCTGCTGGGTCGCCGCTGCCCGCAAGGACTCCGCGGCCTTCGGGCTTTTCGGGAAACGCTTGAGCCAGGCCTGGCCGACGCGCTCGACGGCCTCATCGTCGCCGGCCTTCAGATGACTGCCGATCGCGTTGGCATAGGCCTTCTCCGCGAGCTCCCGCTGGGCCGCGTCGCGGGCGAACTCCTCGTACCCCTTCGCGGCGGCGGCGAAGTCCATTTCCTTCTCATGCGACGCAATCGTCGCGATTCGGACGCGGGACTCCAGCTCGGCGAGCTGCGCGTGAAGCTTTCCTTTTCCGTGCTCCTGATCGGCGGCGAGGAGCACGCCGTTCCCGCGCAGCTCCTTGAGCGCGTCGCTCAGCTCGTCGAGAGCGCCCGCGCCGCGATCCGAAAGCAGCTGCAGCCACAGCCGGGCGGCCGTCACGGCCTGCGCGGAACGGGGCCAGCGATCGATGATCTTCTCCACGCGCTTGATCGCGTCCTTCTGGGTGCCCTTGTAACCGGCCAGCACTTCGGCGGCCTTGAGCGCGGCCTCGCGTCCCTCGGCGGTGTCCCCGATCGCGTCCCGGAGCGCGTCCGCGGCCGAGATGAACTCGCGTTCCAGCTCCGAGGGTTCCTGCGACTTGCCCTGGGCCTGTCCCTGGGAGATTTCCTTGCGGATCGCCTCGGCGAGACTCGCCGTCCAAAGGGCGCCAGCCTCCTTCGCATAGCGCGAATCACGCGAATCCACGACCTTGCGGTACAGCGCCGACGCTTCCTTGGACTTGCCGAGATCCCGTTTCACCTCGGCCAGATACATCTGGATCTCCGGCGTCTCCTTGCGGGGATCATCCTGGGCGAGGAAGGTCGCGAGATAGACCTCGTAAAAGGCCTCGGCGATCTCGAGGGCGGGCAACGCCTTCGAACGGGCGGAGCCGCCGGTCTCGCCCGCGGCCTTACGGAACTTCTCGTGATGCTCCGTCGCGGTCCGCCGCACCATCGCGCGGAGGTTCTGCGAGGCCACCTGTGTCTCGTCATCCCCGGACTTCAGGCGAAGGTCCCGCAGGCGGGCCAGGGCTTCGCGATGGCGCCCGCGTCGCAAATCGAGGTCCACCAGCTTCACCAGCACCCGGAAGGCGGCGTCGCTTCCCGGATGCGTCTTCAGCAGCGACTCGTAGACCTGCGTGGCTTTCGCCGGCTCCACTCCGCGCTCGTACTGCCGGCCCAGCTTCTCGAGCAGCCTCGGATAGAAGCTCTTGTCGCCGGCGGCCTCCTGGAAATACGCGACCGCCTCATCCACTTTTCCGGACTCCGTCATGAAGACGGCCATGTCTCGGAGCGCCTCCTCGCGCAGCGAGAGGAACTTCTCGTCGCTCCGGCGCGCGGCCGCGATCGCGCGCTTCATGGTTTCCACGGCGCGGTCATGCTGCCGGATCCGGTAATAGCACCAGGCCAGCTTGTGCAGCACCCGGGGCAGCACCGCCCCGTCGCCCGCGCCCTTGCGCGCGGCGAGCTCGGTGGCGGCCTCATAATGCCCCTGCGCCTTGCGGAACTGGCCCGCGTCGAACGCGGCGTCGCCCATCTGCTGATAAGCTTCCGCCGCGAAAACGCTACCGGGGAACTTGCGCACGAGCTGCTCGAAATAGCGGAGGCTTTCTTTCTCCTCCCCGAGCTCCCCGTGATTGAAGCCGAGGAAGAAATACACCTGATCCAGCTTCGGGTAGGGAATCCCGAAGCGCAGGATCTCCCGGCTGGCGGCGATGCCGCTCTTCAGATAAGGCCTCGAGCGGGAATGATCGATCCCCTTCTCCTGCCGACCGCTCTCGACGCGCTTCTCGTGAGCCCGCCCCTCGAGCAGGTATTCCATGCGGTAGGCTTCGAGGTAGATCTCCGCGAGACGGAAATAGAGATCGGCCCGGCGATTGTTGGGCAGGCGCCGGCCCAGCGCGATCCTGAGCTGGGTGATTTCCTGATTGCGCAGCTCGCGCACCCGGACCTCGTCCGGGGTCTCGATCGAGCGGATCTCCGCTTCGGAGTAGGCGCTCGTCGCAGCCCACGCGGGCGTCGACGCCGTCGGCACCCCGGCCGCGAGACTCAACGCCAGCAACGCGGGCAGGATCGCGTACTCACGCCCCATTCCGGCCTCCGCACTCTGACTCGAGCCCGAAGACGTAGTCACCGAGCTCGTCGTTCCAGAACTCCCCGTTGAAGCCCCAGTAATACTGGTAATCCTGCCGCGAAGGCTCGATATTCCCCCAGCCGCGGTCGGCCCGGGCGCGGCTCTTCAACAGGATCTGCTCCTTGGCCCTCTTGAGCATCTCCAGCTTGATGAAGGACATCTTGTCGAAATTCGCGAGCAGCTCGGCGTGGTGATCCATGAGGCTGTTCTTCACGAAAACGCCGCCCAGCATCCGCGCCGAGTGCGCGCGCCAGGCCAGGACCTGCGCGAGGAAGCCCGGGAACCCCTTGCTCGGATCGTGAGTCACTCCCGGCTGCGCGGCATCGAAGCGACGGATCACCGCCAGCTCCGCGGCCGCGGCCTCCTCGGCCTTGACCAGCGTCTGGAAGTAGGGCCCGCGCACGAAGCGGTTGAGCAGCTGCTGCACGCCGTCCTTCGAAGTGATCGAGGCGCGAAGCGCCTGCCTGCCGAGCGCATGGAACGCGCCCACGTTCGAGGAATTCTCCTCGACCAGGCGTTTCACCTTCTCCCCCACGCCCGCGTATCTCCCGTTGAAATCGTTGATCGCGTCGTTGGCCTCGGCATAAAGGCAAAGCGCCAGGAACGACTGCGCGCGCAGGACCTCGATCTCGGGATTGAAGACGAAGCTCAGCGCGGGACTCTTGTAGGAAACCAGCTTGCCCAGAGAGCGGTTGAACTCGTTGCGCGCGAAGGCGTTCCACGCCTGCTCGAAAAGGATGTCGGGCCAGACCAGGCTCGTCTTCGGAATCTGGTCATAGGTCAGATCGGCCTCCTCGAAGCGATTCAGCTGATACAGGGTGCGCGCCTCGCCCGCCCTGCAGCGCGCCTCGAGATCCTCGAGCTCCGGCGACGAATCCGAAAGCGCCGCGCAGCCGCGGAAATCCCCGAGCGCCGCGTCTCCCCGTCCCAGGATCGCCTGGGCCGAGCCGCGGAGCTGCAGCGCATAAGGCCAGAGCGGGCTCTTGGGGCTCATGGCGCTCAGGTACCCGACCGCCTTCTCCTCCTTGCCGCCGAGGAGCGCGTCCTTGCCGAGCGCGTAGAGATAGGCGCTTCGGTTGAGCGCATCGTAATCCTCGAGCTGCGTGTGCTGGAGGAGATAGCGCCGGAGCAGATCGGGCCCCACCCGGACCATGAGCTCCTGCGTGTCGACGAGCACGCGACGGATGGCGGCCTTGTCCTTCTGCTGAAGCGTCTTGATGAAAAAATAGGAAGCCGAGTGATAGAGGCGCGCGCGAATCAGCCCGCGCGCGACCCAGGAATACGATTCCGCCGCGAGGCCCGGATCCGCCTCCTTCGCGCTGAAAGCGTAGCGCGCCGCCTTGAAATACTGCCCCGAGCGGTAAAGCGCCTGGGCATCCCGGATCGCGGCCGCGCCCGAAAGCTCCTCGGCGCCCGCGACGCCCCCCGAGAGAACCGTCGCCGCGATGAGCAGAGCCGCTGCGCGCATCAGATCCGCAATCCCAGGCCGAAGCCGAAGTTGTAGTCCGAGAACCACACCTGATCCCCCGTGCTCCCGAAAGTCGGCGCCTGATAGAAGGCCCCCGTGATATCCAGCCGCACAGTCAGCCCGCGGGAAAGATGGTACTGATGACCGGTTCCCAGGAAGAGACCGAAAAGATCCTGCTGCAGGAACTCGCCTTCCGGGAAGCGCGCATCCCGGTTGACCCAGGTCTGCAGCTGGCCGGCGCCGCCCGAAAGATACCAGTCGAAATAGAGGATCTTGTTGAAGACGTTGATCTTCGCGTACCAGGGCACCCAATGCATCAATGCCCCGTACTCGGAGCGGATCTCGCGGATCACCGGGTAAACCGCGGAATTCGTCGCCACCAGCGCCTTGAAAGCGTTGTTCGAGGTGTTGAAGCCGCGGCGATAGAAGACCTCCAGGCCCAGATCCTCGCGGAAGTAGAAAGCCGCGCGCGGCTCCAGGCTCAAGGTCGTACGATAGGGATTCGAAAGCCCCGGCCCCGCCATCGCGCTCAAAAGCAGCCGATTGGCCTTGAGATATCTCCGGTTCTGCAGAACGTAGATCTTCTTCTCGGGGTCCAGCCACTTGAAGCTGTACTCGTCTGCCGGCGACTCGCCGCCGCCGGCCTGCGCGGCCTCCGCGCCCTGCATCCAGCTCGCCCCGATCAGGGTGAGCCAGAGCATCGCCACCAGGATCAGCAGCAGCTTCAGAAACCAGGCCCTGAGTCCGGCGCGCTCCGGAGCTGCCGCCGCGACTCCCGTCGGATTGATCGTTCCCGTAGGCTTCTCCAAAAGATTTCCATGGCTTTTCATGACTTTAAAAAAGTCTAACTCTTTCCCCTGAATTCCAGCAAGTTTTTTGGTCCGGTTCGCGAGACCCCGCGAACGCGCCGTCAAGATTTCGACGTTCCGCCGGGCCGCTCTTCTTGACAAAAGAAGGGAGCCCACCGATCCTGAAGACAATTCATGATAAAGCTGATCAGAAAAAATCCCGCGCCGCGCGCCTCGCGCATCCGTTCACAGCTTTCTCTTCTCGCCATCCTTTCGATCCTGCCGCTGGCGCCTCAGCCCGCGCGAGCTGCGATGCTCATCGAGCCGATCGTAAGCGGCGGGCTCGGCGTCTCCTCGGTGCTCGATGAAGCATCAGGCTCGGGCCTCACGTTCGGCTTCGGCGGCTCGGTGAGATTGGGCATCGAAAGACAGGATATTTTCTTTGCGATCGAGCCTGGGGTGCTTCTGGCGGAAATCTCCCCTGAGCAGTCCGGGATGATCTTTACCGCCGGCGCCTCGATCGGCGGAAACCTCAAGTATATCCCGCTCCGACTGACCGGAACCCTGCAACTGGCGTCCGGCTATACGGACGCCGCGATGAGCATGGGAGGCAAGTTCGCTTTCCGCTTGGGAATGGGCTATTTCCTCTCGGAAAAACTCCTGATCAATCTCTTCTATGATCGGATGCTTTTCGGGAATGTCTCCGGCACCCGTCCAAAAAGCCTCCCCCTGCTGCAATCCGCCGATTACAACCAGGTCAGTCTGGGCCTCAGCATGCCTTTCTACCTGGAGCAGCCGGAAAAACCCTGGAAAATGGTCTACCGGCAGAAGCGCGCGGCTGAAGACGCCCGGCGCGCCGCCGAAGCGACGCAGCAGCCGACCGAGGAACAGCCGGCCGAGCCGGAGCAGCAGCCGCAGCCCGAAGCGCCTCAGGAGCCCGTCGCGCCACCTCCGGCGGAAGCGCCGGCGGGTGAAACGGCTCCGCTACCCGAGCCCCCGCTGCAGCCCGAGGCGCCGCCCGCCGATCTGCCGACGCCCGACCTCCCGCCCGCGGAAGCGCCACCCGTTGAAACGCCTCCTGTCGAAGCTCCGCCCATCGAAACACCGCCCGCCGAAGCGCCGCCCCTGCAGTAATCAATCGGATTCGGCGCGAGGACAGAGCACCCGCACCCGACAGTACCGGCAATGGGAACCCGGCCGAGCCTCTCCTTCCCCGCCTGCGACGATCCGCGCGGCCTCCGAAGCCAAGGCCTCGGGCGAGGGACCGCGAACGTCTTCGAGCGGTACGCGGATCTCCGAAACGCCTTCGGGCGAGAGATTCACGATCCACGCCTCGAGCTTCTCGCGATCGAGCCCGGGCTGCAGCGCCTGGATCGCCCATGCGTAAAGCTCCAGCTGCAAACGATAGGACTCCAGCAGACTCCGCGGCGCGCGCGCGCGCGCGGTCACCTTGAAGTCGATCACCGCGAAGCGTTCCGAATCGGGATCCAGGGCGAGGCGGTCGATCGAGCCCACCAGCGCTTCGGGTCCCAGGGGGCCTCGCACCGGCACCTCGAACGCGAGCTCGCTCCATGCGCGCAGCCCCGGCCGCATCCACCGGCTGGAGCGCAGCCACTCCAACACCGGCGCGGCCCGGAAACGCTCGGCTCCGAACTCCGCTTCGAGGGCGCGCAAGGCTTCCTCATTTCCGAGCTCCAGCGCCGCGTGAGCCCGGCTCCCGAGATCCGCCTGCGGGATCCCCTCCTGCTCGGGCTCCGACTCGCAAGGTACCCGCCGCGGTCGCGCGTGCATCCACTCATAGGCGCGCGGGCATTTCGCGAGCAGATTCCATTCCGTCACGCTATGGCGGGGTCTCCGCAACGGGAGAGCCCGTGAACGCTCCGTAACAGGGCGCCCCCCCGCACCGGAGTCGGCCGTCGAGGCACCGGGGCCGGGCCAGTCCGCCGACGAGAGCGCCGGCAGCCGGATGCCCGAACACTCCAGCCAACCGCGCCAGTCCTCTTCGCCATAAACCTTGGCGGGATCGAAGCCCTTTTCGCGCGCCTTTTCCGAGAGCTCGGGGCACGCCAGCACCAGGCGCTCGCGCGCGCGCGTGAGCGCCACGTAGAAGATGCGTTTGCTCTCCGCGAGATTCCGCGCCCGCTCCGTCTCGCGCCATGCGTTCTCCACCGGATGCTTGCGGTCGCGCTCGCCGTCGCCGTCGCGCGGACCGAGATATGCACCCCGCTCGCGATCCCAGAAAAGCAGCGGTGCGGGCATCGCGCGCGGCTTCTCGCCCAGATCGATCAGGATCACGTGCTTGAACTCCAGGCCCTTGGAGGAGTGGAAGGTCAGGACCGGAAGCTGCCCGAGGTTGCGCGGAGGCGGAACGTCGCGCTCGCGCCGACCCTCCTCGATCGCGCGCGCAAGCTCGAGCACGACCTGATGGAAGTCGAGCCCGCGAAGCGAAAGCTCCTCGGCGCGATGCCAAAGCCCCAGCAGCGCCGCACCGAGCTCGCGCTCGAGCCCCTCGTCGACCAGCAGCGCCTCGAGCAGCTCGCCGGGGCGCACGGGTCGCTCCCGCAGCGGCGACAACGCCCGCGCGAGCGGATGGGAGGAGGCGAAAAACGGCGACCAAAGCGTCGGGTCCTTCCCGTGCCAGGCGTCGAGCTCGGCGTCCGCGACGCCCACCCACGGCGCACGCAGGAAAACCGCGCCCGAAAGCGAGTTCGCCGGCAGATCCCACCAGCGCAGGAAAGCCACGAGCTCGCGCGCTCTCGGATCCTCCCAGAAGAGGCCGCCGCTGCCGATGGCGATCGGGATTCCCGCCGCAGTCAGGGCCTTGAACCACTTCTCGTTGCCGCGGATGCGACGCACGAGCAGCGCCATCTCGTGCAAAGGCACCCCCCGCGCGGCTTCGGCGCCGATCCAGGCGGCGAGCTCCGCGGGCGAGCGCACGTCGAGGCGCCCGACCGGAATCGCGCCGGGGTCGGCTTCGCGCCGCGGCTCCAGCGCGTCGTAAGGCATGGCCTGCGCCGCGTCCGGCTCCGCGAACGCGCGCGCGCAGACGGCGTTTGCGAACTCGATGATGCCGGGCCGGCTGCGGAAGTTCCAGCTCAGCACGTGACGCGAAGGAAGCCTGCGGCAGAAATCCTCGAAGACGCTCACGTCGGCGTCGCGGAAGCGGTAGATCGACTGCTTGGGGTCGCCCACGACGCAGAGGTTCGAGGTATCGGGCCGGCAAAATCTGAGGATGATCCTCGCCTGCAGGGGGTTGGTGTCCTGGAACTCGTCAACCAGCACCAGCTCGAAGCGGCGGTGAAAGGCTTCCCGGACGTGGGCATGTTCCAGGGCGCGATCCGCCCCGAGCTCGAGATCCGAGAAATCAAGCGCCCCGCGGCGTCGCTTCAGTCGCTCGAAGCGCGAGAGCACGTGACCGGCGATCGCCGCGAGCGCGCGCGCGGCTTCGTCCTCCGAACGCGCGAGCGACTCCAGGCCTCCGAAGCCGGCGAGCTCGCGCACCCGCTTGAGGAGCTGGAAAACGCTCGCGCGGCTCTCGCGCGCCAGCAGCGCGTCCAGCCCGCGCGCGACCTCCGGGGGCAGCTCATCGAACCAGAGCGACTCGATGGCGCGTTCCCACAGGAGCTGTCCTTCGGCTTCCGAGAGCATCGTCTCCTCGCCGTCGAATCCCGCCTCGCGCGGGTACTCGCGCAGGATCGCGCGGCACAGGCCGTGGATCGTCATGACCCAATGTCCGCCCAGGGCGCCACCCTCCCCCTCGAGCGAGAGTCGCTCGGAGAGCTTGAGCCGGAGATCCCCGGCGGAACGCTCCGTGAAGGAAACCGCCGCGAAGCGCGCGTCGGGCCTGCGCCTGAGCAGCTCCGCGCACTTGAGCACGAGCGTCGTCGTCTTGCCCGAGCCCGCGCCCGCGAGCACGGCCATTCCCCTGCCCCAGGTGTCCACCACCTGCTGCTGTTCGGGAGAGAGATTCGTCGCTGGCGCCGTTTCCCCGCTCATTCGGCGCCTCCCTCGGCTTTTTCGGAAGCCTCGTCAGTGAGCCCGTCGCTGATCCGGCGGCGATATCCGCACAGATCCCCGGCTACGCAGCCCTGGCATTCCCGGTCACCCCGCTTGGGACGGGCGGCGAACTCTCCGCGGGCGAAACCTTTCGCCTCCGCCGCGATCCGCTCGCGCAGCACGGGCCAGAGCTCCCCGGGCTCGCCGGGCAGGAGGCTCCGGGAATTGGAGCGGACCTGGGTGAGCTTGCCGGGCTCTTTCCCGTTGTGGCGCTTGAAGAAGATCCCGCTCGAGCGTGAGCCCTTGCGACTGAGCTCGATGAACTGGACGCCGAGCACGGGCCTTCCCAGCCGCTCCTCGGCCGCGAGCGCGTAAAAAGGCAGCTGCAGGCGATAGCCCAGTTCCACCATGTCCGCGCCGCTCGGGAGCCCTCCGGAGGTCTTGTAGTCCATGACGAAGAGCCCCTCGGAAATCTCGTCGATGCGATCAGGGGTGCCTTTGATCGCGACCTCTCCCAGCTCGAGCCGAAGCGACGTATCGTCGAGCAGCCGCGGCCGCGCGCCCGCGCGGCGCTGGTACTCGCGTTCTTTCTCGCAGAAGGACTCAAGCACCTGGACGAGGCGCGATCTCAGGTGCCGCTCGAGACTCGCGCTGCGGAGCAGGCCTTTGGGCGGTTTGCGGCGCCAGGCGCGGTCGAGCGCCTCGGCGGGACTGAGCGAGAAACCGCCGGCGTCGTCACGTCCCTCAATGAGCAGCCGCACCGCCTCGTGCAGGATATTCCCGCGCGCATCCGGCCAGAGATCGCAGTCGGGCTCGCGGGAATCGCGCAGCTTCCAGCGGTCGAACGCCAGGGCCTGGAAGGCGCAGCGGCTGTAACGATCGAGCGCGGTCGCGGTGATCTCCGGGCAGCTGGCGCCGGGTCGCGCCGGCAGCGCCGGCAGCCGTGCCTCCTGGGGCTGCAGCGGGCGAAGCGCTCCATAGCTCGCCGACCAGCGCGGATGCGCCCCCTTGTCCAGGGGCTCGGAAGGCGTGTGCGGGCCACCCCATTCCTTCAAGACCGGCGTGAGCAGCTCGCGCTCGCCGCCGTCGGGATCGTGAAGCGCATCCAGCAGGGCGATTTCCTGCGCCCCGGCGAGCCAGGCGCGCAACGCGGAGAGGCGCTCCGCCCGAGCCTGGATTCCCGAACGCACGGCGAACTCCGCCGAAAGCACCTCGCGCTCCCGCTCGCTGAAAAAGTAATCCCCCACCCCTTCCGCCGAAAGCCAGCGGCCGGAAAGTCCGAAAACCCAGAGCTTGCGCGCGCCCCGGAGCGGCGCCTGCTGCAGCCGGTAGACGGCCAAGCCGCCGGATGGTCGCGCGCGCTCCACGGGGGCCGGACTTTCCTGCACCCGCGCGACGATCCGCTCGAGCCAATAAAGCGGGGGCGCACGACGATCACGCAGTCCGAGGATCTCGAGCTCTCGACCGAAGCGCGCCCAAAGCTCCTCGAAAAACCCGAGCGCCCATCCCAGCGCCGCGGCGGCCTCGCCGCGCTCATCGAGGTTCTCGCGAAGAAGCGCGAGATGCGCTTTCGCGAGCTCATCGCAGGATTTTCGCCCGCCGAGCGTCGCTTCCAGCCGTTCCAGGCGAGTGAACACGGGAGTCAAGGCCCCGCCTTGGTACCCGCGTCGCCCCAGCCGCAGACCCCGCGCGCTGGTTTCCGCGACCCAGCCCGGGCCCTCGCGCCGCGCCTCCGGGTCCGAGAGAAAACCGCGGATCCAGGCCACGACCTGCTCACGCTCGTAACCGCGTCCGACCAGCTCCAGCGGCAGAAGAGCCCACTTCACGGCCTCCTCCTGCTGGAGCCTCAGTGGATCGCGGGGATCGGCTTCGGTCACGCCCCAGTCGCGCAGCGCGCGCTTGAGCGAACGCCGCACCGATGGAGAATCCGCCAGCAGTACCGCGTGCCCGGTAAGATCCCGCTCGGCGGCAAGGCATTCGGCCAGCCTTTCGGCGGCGTCATCCAGCGTATGCCAGCGTTCCCAGGACCACCGAACCTCCCGGACGCCCGGCCCCGCGGGCGTTCCCCATTCGGGCCGGCGAACCGGCACCGTTCGCGAGAGCGCGTCCCAGAAGGTGCGCTCCAAGCTTTCGGGCTGCTGGATCGTGAAATGGAGAATCTCCCCGGGCTGCTGCAGGCGCGCGGGCCATTCGCGCGCGAGCGCCTCGGTGGCCTGGCGCAACAGCAGCGGCGGATCCCAAAGTTCCGAGCCCATGAGCCACGCCTCGTACGCGCGCGCGAGCAGCGACAACTCCTCCCGAAGGGAGCTCTTCCCGAAACGCTGCTCGAGCCTTCCGAGGATCGCCTCCTCCTCCTCGGCGTGGGAGATGGCGAGCCGCCCCGCCTGAAGCGCGCGGTCCAGCCGCCGGAAGAAGCCGCCCTGCCGGCGGAGCTTCTTGAGCTCGGGAAAGCGCGCACTCAGCCGCCGCTCCCCGAGCAGCAGCCGCAGCACCTCCTGGCGTCCGAGGCTCTCCAGCACGGCCTCGCTCCCGATCGACCGTCCCGAGGCGTTGAGCACCTTGCGCGCGATTTCCGGAGCGGTCGTCACCGCATCCGCGACGAAAGCGGAGCCTGATTCGAGCAGCAGCGCCTTGATCTCCTCGCGCGCGAAGCCCGGGCCCACCGCAAGCCAGGTCGCGGGGCTCAGGCCGGCGAGCCGCTCCAGCGGGATCAGTTCAGCCGGAATCAGACCCATAATCCAGCACCGCCGTCTCGCCTTCCTGCGAGATCGCGACCGAGGAATCCCGGCCCCGCGCCTTTCCCGTCACCTCGCCGATGATCCAGGCCTTCTCGCCCGCGCGCCGGGCGAGCTTCACGGCTTCTTCCGCTTTACGGGCCGGAACGACGAGCACCATCCCGATCCCCAGATTGAAAGTGCACGCGAGCTCCGAAAACGGCAGTCCCGAACGCTCGCGAACCCAGTCATAAATCGAGGGAAGCTCCGCGCGCGGCGGCAGCGAGATCCGATAACTCACCCGTTCGGACATGCGCGGCACGTTGAGGTAGCCTGAGCCCGTGATATGAGCCAGGCCTTTCACCCACCCGCGCTCCAGGAGCTTTCTCACCGCCTTGACATAGATCCGCGTCGGCGTGAGCAGCTCACGCGCCCGCGCGTCGCCCTCGGCGCCCTCGGGCAGAAGCTTTCTGAGCAGGCTATAACCGTTGCTGTGACAGCCGCTCGAGCCCAGACCCACGAGCACATCGCCCGCGCGGATCTCGCGCGAAGGCAGCGCCCGCCGGGGCTCGACCAGCCCCACGGCGAAGCCACCCAGGTCGTATTCCCCCGCCGCGTAAAATTCCGGCATCTCGGCGGTCTCGCCGCCCACGAGCGCGCAGCCCGACTGCCGGCAGCCCTCGACGATCCCTTCGAGCACCTGCTCGGCCACTCCCGGATCGAGCCGGCCCGTAGCGAAGTAATCGAGGAAGAAAAGCGGCTCGGCGCCGACGCAAAGAATGTCGTTCACCGACATCGCGACCAGATCGACGCCTACCGTCCGGTGCTCGCGCAGCCGGAACGCGAGCTTGAGCTTCGTCCCCACGCCATCGGTCGAGGCGGCAAGCCAGCGTTTCCGATCGAGTTCGAAAAGGGAAGCGTACCCGCCCACGGCGGCTTTCACCCTCCGGTTCAAGGTGGCTTTCGCCAGGAGCGCGATCCGTTCGACCAGACGGTCCGCCGCTTCGCGATTCACTCCCGACTGCGCGTAATCCAAGGCCGCCATCGTGTCCCTGTCTCCCGAAAATTGCCTGGCCCTTTCTGGCCATAGTCCCATTTCGTCACCGGAGCCAACTTATCTCTCGAAACGCCCCGCTCATTGGGTGGCTACAAACTAACAATGGTTTGATTTAAATGGAATTTCCAAATACGCTCGCGGCTCGAATCCCTGGCATATCGATTGCTGTTCGTCAAAATCAGGTATTGAAAATTTTGGGTGGGGTGGAAAAATGCCGAGTGAATCCAAAAACCTGATTTCCGTTTCCTTGCTTTCGGTCCTGTCGTTTCTGGCGGCTCTGACCTTTTCCGAGCCGACGCAAGCGGCCGGCAAGCGCCCATTGCCGGACGAGCCCTCGCCGGCGCTCTCCGATACTTTCCAGCCGATCCTGCCCAATCCCTTTGATTCCGCCGCGCCGGGAGAGTCCGAACCGGAATTCAAGGACCTCATCTGGAATATCCAGGAAGGGATCGCCGCGCATGTCGAGCAGGCCCTCATCGTGTGGAAGGTCGAGCGCGGGCTTTCCGAGACCACGATGACCCGCATCGCGACGGCCGAGGACGCCGGCAATGCGCTGATGATCCGCCTGGACGAGAAGCTCGAGCTCGGGCTTCGCCAAAAGGTCAGTCAGCTCGCGCTAGGTCTCCCTTCGGCCACTCCCTCACCCAAGGACAGCTGTCCTCACTGGATCGAGATCGAAACGGTCTACGGCCGGAGGCTCTACTGCAACAGCCCCACCGAGGGAAAGGACGCGCGCGCGGCGGTGGAGTTCGTGCTGCAGCTCAATGAGCTGATGGGAACGCGGCCGGAACTGCGGCCGTAAGCCCGCTCTGAACCGGTTTGCTGATTGACGGAATGCCGGATACCTGCTGCCGACCTTTTTTCCGGCAGAGAGACATCCGGCAACCGCGTTTTACAGCGAAAAGCCGAGATCCCTCAGGCCATCGTCAAAGAGGGTGGAGTAAAGATAGCTGAAAAGCGCCTGACTGGTCGTCTTGCCTTCCCAATAAACGTGCCTGCTACCCGGCTTGAACCGGTAATGCTTGACGGTATTCTCGCCGGAGCAATTGCTCAGGACATACATCTTCAACAGATCGCCCGCGCGGTCGGCGAAAGCATCGGCCGGCACGGCACGCTCCTTTGCGTCCCACACGCGGCCATCGGCCGAACCGTGACTCGACCAGATGACCACGGAAGTCCTGTCGGAGCGCACGGTCTGCCGGAGCTCCTCGTTCAGCGCCGCCGGGTCCATCACCGCGCGAAACCCTGAATCGATCGCCCATTTGATCATTCCATGGAACTTCTTCATCTCCTGGCGAGTCGGACTGGCTTCCAGGTGGCCGATCAGAAAGACGAGGTCGCCGTTCCGCGAGTCTGAAATGCCCCAGTTCTGCGGGTCCCACTCGCCCATGAGACGAACTCGAGGGCCGGACGGGACGGGGTGAAAAACCAGGCTCTCATTCTCGCGCGAAGAGTCCTGACGGATCTGCATCACGCGCTGGTAGAAGTTCTCGAAACCGGCGGAATCCTCTGAAGGCGAAGCCTTCGATTGCGACAGCTCCGCGGCCGGTGCCGAAACAGAAAAGATCAGGGCGAATAGCGAAAGGAAATGATTCATGGGCGCCTGATAACACGCTGCGTCATTTCTCGCTACCCCTTCCTCTTGTTAGGTTCGAAAAAGGAAATCCGTCTTTATTTTCGGCTACTTAATGCAAACTGTAGAGAAATAATGTTCGGGGTTTTTTTCTAACTTCTGAAATTGGCTAAAGGCAATGCTCCGGGATCTTACCAATGTCGTTTCAAAGACGAGAAGAACTTCACTATAGCGAGCGACAAGTGGGTTGAATATGAGCCCCTGGTGAACAGGATTTTGCCGTTCGCCAACTACCAAAAACACAGTGGCTCCGACTTGAAGCTCAGGGAGCGGGCTCTTTCAAGCTTTGAAAAACACGGGGACTTGGAGGATTTTTCGCTCAAGCCAGATCCAGGGAGCTGGTGGAACAAAAAGCAGAAGAACGGGAAAACTCTCACGAAGGCATTTGACCCGCTGTTCAGTATAAATCAAAAATGTGCGGTTCTTCGCTCCAGGATCTCACGACTTAGGCGACGATTCTGGGGATTCACACCGAACCTAAAATACCTGGAGCATCACATCTGGCTCTTTATCGCCGTGAATAACGGCTACTCTCTCTTTTGATCATTCGCCGCCAACAATGGCACACGAAAGAATGTAGCTCCCTTTACGAGTAGAAAGCCGGACTGCAGACATGGCTTTTTTTTTGGGTTCGTTCATCCATTCAGTTGCCATTGCTTCAACACCAAGTTCTTCATCCCGAATAAACGTATCAACGGTGTTGAACGAACGAGTATAGGAAACCGTGAAAGTGACTGCAGAATCTGCTGGGGACTTGAATGAATGATGAATGTCGTCATTCCCCGTCAGCGGAAGTTTAAACCTGTTTTCGGTGTTGCCGTTCGCTGCGGCATTGGAGTCCCGCCACATACACTGAACGACAGGCTCAACCGCAAAAGCATTAACGGAGGAACAAAGAAATACAAACGCCAGCAGCGACACTCTTTTCATCGTAAGTCCCCTTTGATTTTGCCCTTTATAGCAGTGAAATTAGGGGCGTCCATAATTATTACAGAATGAGTAAGCAAGCCTTAACTAACTGTTTTTACGTCTGTTTCCGTGTTTGCACATTATTCTGCTACAGTTTGACTTAATGCCACACCGGCTAGCGCGCGGTTCCGGGAATCCTCAGTTCAATGCCGGAAATGCCGAACCCCCGTAAACGCCATCGCGATGCCATGCTCATCGCAGGCCGCGATGCTCTCGGCGTCCTTGATGCTGCCCCCGGGCTGCACGATCATCCGAATCCCCGCCGCATGCGCGGCATCCACCGTATCGCGGAATGGAAAAAACGCATCGCTCACCAGCAGGCAATCCCCGAGCCGACCGCCACCTTCGCGCAGGACTGCCTGCGCGCGCGGGATGGCCAGAGCCTGCAGCGCCTCGATCCGGTTGGGCTGGCCCTGGCCAGCGCCCACGAGCTGATATCCTCCGGCGAGGCCCGGGATCGCGCGCACGAGTGCCACGGCATTGCTCTTGAGGGCGCGACAGACCGCGATACCGAAGCGCGCGAGCGGTTCCCCGTCTTCCGGCAAAGGGAGCTTCGTCACCGAATCGAGGATCTCGGCAAGCCCCACGTCGGTTTCCTGCTCAAGCATCCCGCCCGGAACCGCGAGCGCGGTCCGCGTCGGCAGCTCGCCGAATCGACGGATCGCCACCGCCTTGAGATTCTTTCGCCGGGCGAGAAGGGTCGAGAGCGCCTCGCACCCGGCACGAAGCTCTAGCGCCGCCACCAGCTCGACGAAACGCTCGGCGAGCCAGTCGGCCGTCTCTCTTTCCAAAGGGTCGGTGAACACGAGCACGCCCCCGAAAGCCGAGACCGGATCGCCTTCCCAGGCCTTCGCGAGCGCGATCTTCTGCGCGCCAGGCACGGCCTTCGGCACGAGCGCGACACCGCAAGGGTTGTTGTGCTTCACGATCACCACGCCCGTCGAACGCCCGTGCCCCAGCCCGAGCAGGTCGCTGGCGAGCCCATAGGCCGCGGCCACATCGAGAATGTTGTTATAGGAAAGCTCGGCCGGCGTCAGCGCGGGCTCGGCTCCGCCGGGCCAGGCGATCGGGCCCGCGGGATCGATCTCCAGCCAGGCCTCCTGGTGCGGGTTCTCGCCATAGCGAAGCTTCCGGCGCGGGCGCGCCCCGAGCTCGCGGGCGATGGCCTGGTCATAGGCCACGACGCGGTCCCAGGCCTCGGCCGCGCACGCGGTCGCGCGCGCCGTGCTGACCGATCCGGCGCGCATCAGCTCCGCGATCACCGCCTCGTACTGCGCCGGCGAAGTCAAAACCAGCGTGGCGGGCGCGTTCTTCGCGGCGGCTCGCACGAGCGTGGGTCCCCCGATATCGATCTCCTCGATGAGCTCCATGCGCGAGATCCCTTCGCGCGCGGCCGCGCTCTCGAAAGGGTAGAAATTCACGACCACGCAGTCGATCGGTCCCAGGCCGAGTCTCCTGAGATCCGCCTCATCCGCGGCATCGCCACGCCGGTAGAGAATCCCGCTGCACACGGGGAACGAAAGCGTCTTCATCCGGCCCTGGAACGCCTCGGGCGCGCCCGAGACCGTCTCGATGGGCGTGATCGGCAGGCCGGCTTCCTTGAGCACGGCCGCCGTGCGGCCCGTCGCGATCAGCTCCGTCCCGTTACGATAAAGCGCGCTCGCGAGCTCGACGATGCCCGTCTTGTCGGAAACCGTAAGCAGCGCCCGCCGGATACGACGTTCAGCCAAGGACATGGGAGGCCTCCTTGAAGGCGTTTTCGAAAAGCGCCAAGCCCTGCCCCGGCGCGCTGGCGCGTCCCGGCTGGCTCGTCCACTCCGGATGCGCGGTCCAGCGCACGAAAGCCTCGGGATGCGGCATCAACCCGAAGATCCTTCCGGTCGGGTCGCAAAGGCCGGCCAGCCCTTCTTCGCTCCCGTTGGGATCGCCTTCATAGCGAAGGCAGGTCATTCCCTGCCGCTCCATCTTGCCGAGCAGCTCCGTCTTGCGCGTCGGCGCGAAAACCACGCGACCCTCGCCGTGGCGGATCGGCAGCTCCAGGGTACCCACGCCCCTGAGCCAGGCGCAGCGGGTCCCCGAAGGCGTCGCCTTGATCCAGGTGTCCACGAATTTGCCTTGGGCGTTCTGCGTGATGGAGATGTCTTTCCCGAAAACTTCCATCCGGATCAGCGCCTGGAAGCCGTTGCAGACACCCAGTACCAGGCCGCCGCGCTCGGCGAAGGCGCCGAGGTTCCAACCCAGGCGATGCCGGATCTTCAGCGCCAGCACCTTGCCCGAGGTGAGATCATCGCCATAGGAAAATCCTCCCGGCAGCGCCAGGACGGAATATCTCCTGGAAAGCTCATCCAGACTCATCCGTTCGGCGATGAGATCGTTGAGATGCCGGATCTCGGCCTCGAAGCCGACCAGGCGGAAGGCCTCGGCCGTCTCCTGCTCGCAGTTGACGCCATCGCCATGAAGCACCAAGGTCCGGGGCTTGCGGCCGCTCATTCCCAATACCCTCCTTTTTGCCAGGCAAGACGGAGCTGCTTGATCGGGACGTTCCAGCTCCGCGCCCCCGGTTCCCACGTCACCTCGAGTTTCTCGAAGCCGGTGACCGAACCGAGACGGAAAGCCGGAACACCGAACGCTTTCCACTCCGCCTCGAGCGCGGAGGAATCCTCCTCGGAAACGGTCGCTACGAAGCTGTGGAAGCCTTCGCCGAACGCCAGCGCCCAAGGATCGCGATCGGCCGGGAGCGTGACCTTCGCGCCCAGGCCGCGGGCCAGCGCCCCTTCGGCGATCGCGACGAGAAGCCCGCCCTCCGAAACATCGTGCAGCGAACGAAGCTTGCCCTGCTCCTTGCCTTGCGCCCCGCCAAGCCAGGAATAGATCCGGCGCGCCTCTTGCCAGTCCGGCAGGCCCGGCCGCACGACGCCGGCCTCGGTCGAATGGAGCTCGTGCTCCAGCTGCGCGAGTTCCGAGCCCGGAAGCCCCAGACGATTGCCCCCGAGCAGGTAAAGCGCGTCCCCCGCCTTCTTGAAGTCCGCCGTGCGCGACCGCCGGATGTCCGACACGCGAGCCACCGCCGTCATGAGAAGCGTCGGAGGTACCGAGATCACAACGGAATCGCCGCCGAGCTTCCCGCGGAAGTCGTTCTTCATGCTGTCCTTGCCCGAGACGAGCGGCGCCGAGAGCGCCAGCGCCGCTTCGCGCAGGCCATAGCAGGCACGAACGAGCGCGGCCATCTTCGCCGGGTCCGAAACCGGATCGGGCCAGCAGAAATTGTCGACGAGCGCCAGGACGGATTCCTCGTTGCCGAACTCCGCGCCCACGCACAGAACGTTTCGCACGGCCTCGTCCACCGCCGCTTGCGCCATGAGATAAGGATCGAGATCCGAGAGCTTGGGGTTGATCCCGCAGGCCACCGCGATCCCCGCATCCGAGCCCGGTTTGGGCTTAAGCACCGCGGCGTCGTTCGGGCCACTCATGGCAGAGGGCGTTCCGGCACCCACCGTGTGCAACGGCTTCACGACGGAGGTCCCCTGCACTTCGTGGTCATACTGGCGGATCAGCCACTCCTTCGAGGCGATATTGGGCCGTCCCATCAGCGAGAGCAGCAGCTCGGGCCCGCGCGCCTCGAAGATCGCGCCCCCCGCGTCGTGCGCGGCCTTGGGCTCGGGCGGTCCGCCGTCCCACACGGCCTTGAGCTCGAGCCGCGGCACGCCCTCGTGCAGGAACTCGAGCTGCAGGCTTCCGACCGGCTTGCCCTCGTACTCGATGTCGAACCGACCGCTCCGGTTGAACTCGCCGAGATCACTGACCTCGACGCCACGGCGCTCCGCCAGCGCCAGGAAAACCGGGAGGCGCTCGGGCGGCACCGCGACAGTCATGCGTTCCTGCGATTCGCTCACGGTGAGCTCGTAAGGCTTGAGCCCGGGATATTTCGTCCGCGCGCGCGCGACATCCATCCGGGCGCCGCCGCTGAGCGTGGCGAGCTCGCCCACCGAAGACGAAAGCCCGCCCGCGCCGTTGTCCGTCACCGCCCGGTAAAGCCCCAGATCGCGAGCTTCGAGCAGGAAATCGGCGAGCCGCTTCTGCGTGATCGGATCCCCGAGCTGCACCGCCGAGACCGGCGAATCCTGATCCAGCGCCAGTGACGAGAAAGTCGCGCCGTGGATGCCGTCTTTCCCGATCCGGCCTCCGACCATGCAGATGCGATCGCCGGGGCGAATCTCCTTGGTCTCACAAGGCACGCCCGCGATCGTGCGCGGAAGGAAGCCGCCGGTTCCGCAGTAGACCAGCGGCTTGCCCAGATAGCGCTCATCGAAGACCAACGCGCCGTTCACCGTGGGAATCCCGCTCTTGTTTCCGCCATGCTCCACGCCCTGGCGGATCCCGCCCAGGATCCGGCGCGGATGCAGGATGCGCTCGGGGAGCGGCCGCGAGTGATCGAGCGGTCCCACGCAGAACACATCGGTATTGAAGATCGGGCGCGCGCCCAGCCCGCAGCCCAGGATGTCGCGGTTCACGCCCACGATTCCCGTAAGCGCGCCCCCGTAGGGATCGAGCGCCGAAGGGGTATTATGCGTCTCCACCTTGATGCAGAAGGCATCCTCCGCGTCGAAAGCCACGATGCCCGCGTTGTCCTTGAAAACCGACAGCAGCCACGGCTTCGGAAGCTCCTGCGTGGTCCCGGCGATCGTGGCCTTGAAAAGACTCTCCACGCGCGCGGGAATCCCCTGCGCGGGAATCCCGGCCTTGCCTCCGGTATTGGAATCCTCGGAGTAATCCACGGCCGCGCCGAAGATCTTGTGCTTGCAATGCTCCGACCAGGTCTGTGCGATCACCTCGAGCTCGACATCGGTCGGCGCGCCCAGGCCCAGCTCCCGGCGCTGCGCCTGCACGTCCGGACGGCGGAAGTAATCCCGAACCGCACGCATCTCCGCGAGCGAAAGCGCCAGCAGCCGCCTCTGGCTCAGGCTCTCGAGCTCCGCGTCGCCCAGCCCCTCGAGCGGAAGCTCCTCGACCCGGGCGCCCGACGTGCCCGCGGACTCCCTTTTCACGCGCGGAATGTCGCGGCGGATGCGCTCGGGATGGAAGCGATCGTTGTTCTTGAGCTCCGATTCGGGCAGTACCGTCCACGTCTCGATCAGCTCGTTGCACAGCACATCGCGCGCCACGCGCGCCAGGAGCTCCTCATCGAGCTCCACGCCCTCGAGCACGACGAGCGACCCGCTCGCCGCGCGCCCTTCGGGCAGGGCCTTGCCGCAGACGATCTCGAGCGCCTCGATCGCGGTTCGTCCGACGTTGTCGGTGACCCCCGGGCGGAAGCGCCGCTCGATGGCCCAGAACTTTCCGGGACGGTTCGGGGCACCCTCGAGCAGATCGGCGATTCCGCCGTGCTTGCCGGCGGCCTTGGGAATCAGGTTCCCCGTGAAAAGCCACTGCAGCACGCGGTCCCAGAAGACCTCGGTGATCGCCGGAATCAGCTCCTCGCGCGACGCCGGGAGCTCCAGCCAGTAAACCTCGAGCAGCCGCGCCCAGCGGATCTTGCGCCGGATCTCCGGATGCGCGAGCTCCACCTTCCGCAGGAACCCCGCGGCCGAAGGATCGCTGAACTCCGGTCTCATCGCGACTTCAATTCGGGCAAACACATGGCCTCCCTTCACGATCCTGCATCTCGAAGCTCTCCTTGAGAATCCAGCCGAGCGTCTCTGGATAGAGCCGATGCTCGATGGCAAGCCCGCGGCGCTCGACTTCCCCGGCTGTACGGCAGTCGGCGATCGAAAACGCCTCCTGTGCGCAGATCGGGCCCAGATCGAGCTCTTCCTCGACCAGATGAACGGTCACGCCCGCGACCTTCGCCCCATGAGCGAAGGCCCGCGCGTAGCTCCCCAAGCCCGGAAACGCGGGCAGGAGCGACGGATGAACGTTGACGATGCGGCTCTGGCCCCGCTCGCCTCGAAATTCCTCGATGAGCACGCGTGAAACCCTGCGGAGGTAGCCCGCGAAAACCAGAAAGCGCGGCGCGTACGGACTCAGCTGCGCGAGAATCTCGCGGTCATGAAGCTCGCGAAGCTCCTGGCGCGCGGCCGGCGAGATCCCGGGACCGACCGCGGGTGGCGGGATGAGCAGCGCGGGAATGCCGCGCCTTTTCGCGGCGTCAAGCACCGGAGCGCCGGGGCGATCGCAGACCAAAACGACCACGCTCGCATCGAGTCGCCCGGCGGCGCACGCGTCGGCGATCACCTCGAAGTTGCTCCCGCGCCCCGAGGCGAAGATCGCGATCGGTACGCTCATGGCGCGCCCCCTCCGATGTCCTTGCGGTACTGCATCCCTTCGAAGCGGATCTTCGCGAGCCGCGCGTATGCGCGCTCCCGCGCCTGCGCGAGATCCGCGCCACGTCCGAACGCGGCCAGGACCCGTCCGCCATTCACGATTGGCGCTTCACCCAAGCCCCCCACTCCCGCGCAGAAAATCCCTTCGGAACCGCCCGTCGCCCTTTCGCTTCCGTGCAGCCCCGCGATGCGCGCGCCCTTGAGCGGCGCTTCGGGGTAACCCGCCGCCGCGGCCACGACCGCGAGCGCCGCCGCGCGCTCGAACGGAACCGAGTCCGGCAGCCCGCTCAGATCCCCGCGCGCCACGGCCTCGAACCATTCCAGAATCCCGAGCATGGGCCTCTCCTCGATCCGCGGCAGGAGGACCTGGGCCTCGGGATCCCCGAAGCGCGCGTTGAACTCCAGGACCCAAAAGCGATCGCGCGCGAAATCCACCATGAGGCCCGCGTAAAGCACCCCACGAAAGGGCGCGCCCCGCCGCGCGAGCTCGCGGAGCGTGGGCAGGAAAACCTCGCGCCTCATCCGTTCGGCCCAGCTCGCGGGAACACCGGGCACTGGCGAAAACGCGCCCATTCCGCCGGTATTCGGGCCATGATCCCCGTCGAGAAGGCGCTTGTGATCGCGTGCCGGCTCGAGCAGCGCGCAGCGCTCGCCGTCGCAAAAAGCCATCCACGAAAGCTCTTCGCCGAAAAGCCGCTCCTCGATCACGAATTCCCCGCCGGGCAGGCCCTCGAGCGCTCCCGTGGCTTCCGCCAGCGTGCCGCAAACACAAACGCCCTTGCCAAGCGCGAGCCCATCGGATTTGAGCACCCAGCCGCCGCGACTCCAGTCGAGCGCGCGCAAGATCCCGAGCGCCTCTTCGCGGCTCTTCGCGATGAAATGCCGGGCGGTCGGCACGCCGGCCGCGAGCATCACTTCCTTTGCGAAGGCTTTGCTCGCCTCGATTCGCGCGGCCGCCGCCGTGGGCCCGACCGTGGGCAAATCCGCCTCGGTGAAAACATCGACGATCCCCTCGGCGAGCGGATTATCCGGTCCGATCACCGCGAGCGAAACGCCCGCTTCTCTCGCGCGCTCTGCCAACGCCGCGAACTCCTCCTTGCGCGAAAGCCCGGTCTCCCAGCGTTCCCACTCTCGCGGCATCCCGACATTCCCCGGTGCCAGGATCAGGTGCCCCACGCGCGGCGAGCGCGCGAGGCGCCAGGCGAGCGCATGCTCGCGGCCTCCGGCTCCCACGATGAGCACGGTGGAGGGAGCTCCACTCATCCGCCGACCTCGCCCAGCCGCTTGACGGCCTCAACAACCTGCTCCAGCTTCCATGCGCTTTCGAACCAGCGCCGGCCCGTGAGCTCGTTGGCGAGCGCCATGTAGAGCTGCGAACCCAGCTCCTGGGTCGCGGCCGCGAGATGCGGCGGCCCCTCTCCCACCAGGCGCTTCCAGTCCGCCGTGCCCTGGAGTTTGGCCTGGCGCTTGGCCGCGCCCACGGCCGCGTACCAGGGAGTTTCGCGATAGGATTTCCGCAGGAATTCCTTCGAAAGCTGCACACCATCCTTGAGCAGGCGCAGCTCGTCGGGCCCGATGGCGTCGACCAGGAAGATACCGCCGTCCGCGTCCACTCCCCACTCGAGCTTCCCGTCCGCGAGCTCGATCCGGCTGCGTGCGCACAATGCCTTGAGGAAACCCGCCACCCAAGCCGTGCGGAGCAGCAGCTCCTGCAGCTGCGTGGCCGAAAGCCCCGAGATCGCAAGCGCCTCCGAAAGCGTCAGCGGGCGATCCGAAGCTTCGAGCTTGGTGAAAAGCTCCAGCACCGGGAAGTCCCAGCTCTGCCCCGGCGCCACGCGATAATCCGCGAAGCCCAGCTGCGCGAGGTAAGAAGAGTCCTTCGCCACGCGCTCGATGAGCGAGCTCCCTTCGGGACAGCTGAAACGGAAGACCACCTCGAGCGGCACGAGCCGCGGCGCGGGCGAGGAGCGCGTCGCCAGGTAATCCGGCACGGCGCGCCCCAGGATACTGCCCAGTGCCGGCTTCACGGCCGAAACCCGCCGCACGGCCAGGTGCCTGAGCGGCGCGCGAAGCTGCGCCAGACGCTCCGGCGCGAGCGCCTCCCGGTCGGGCGCCTGCGCGAGCGCGCCCAGATAATGCGTGCGAAGCCCGCGCGCCTGGAGCTGCTCCCCGAGCTCGATGAAGCCGCTGCCGAAACGATTGGCTTTGCGAAGCGCGTGCGCCACGGGAGAGCGGGAAAAATCCTTCCACGCCTCGGGCGATTCCAGGCGCTCGAGCCAGTCGGCGGCGAGCAGTGCCAGGGCCTCCCCTTTTCGGGGCAGCGGATCGGGCATCCGACCCCAGTCAAAAACCGAATACGCGTCACTGTACTCGAAGACGAGCGCGGGCATGTCGCCGACGCGCGCCGGTCCACGAAGATTTTTCACCGAGCCTTTGTAGATCGTGTCCAAAGTCACCGATTGGGTTTCCGTCATTTGATTCCGCGATTGGTTACGCGATCCGCCTTTCGCGCTGCCGCGAGCCGCGCGCCGCATGCGGACACGTCGGTCGGGTATTTTCCATCCAGGCAGGCCATGCAAGGGTGAAGCTCGGGATCCTGCCCCTCTCCCGCGCCGGCCCGATCGTGGGCCGCCCGAATCTTGGCGCGCCCCAACGAGCTCCGCAGCCCTTCGACATCCTGATAAACCACCGCGTCGGCGCCAAGCGCCTCCTCGATCTCGCGATTCGAGCGCCCCGAGGCGATGAGCTCGGACTCGACCGGGAAATCGATGCCGTAATAGCAGGGGTGCTGGATGGGCGGGCAGGTCGACACGAAGATGACCCTCGAAGCGCCGGCCTGGCGCACCAGCTCGATGATTTTCTTGGAGGTCGTGCCCCGCACGATCGAGTCGTCGACCAGGATCACGCGCTTGCCCTGGATCTCCGAGCGCACGGGCGAAAGCTTGAGATTCACCGCGCTCTGCCGCTTTTCCTGCGAATCCAGGATGAAGGTGCGCTTGATGTAGCGGTTCTTGATGAGCACCTCGCGATACGGGATCGCGAGCTCCTCGGCGAGCGCGATCGCGGCGATGCGCGAGGTTTCGGGCACGGGCACGATCACGTCGCCTGCGAGCCCGCGCTCCTCGAGCTGACTCTTGAGCAGCCGGGCCAGGCTGCGGCCGAGCTCGATCCTCGCGCCATAAACCGGGATGCCGTCGATGCGCGACTCGGGAGAGGCGAAATAAACCCACTCGAACATGCAGTGCCGCTCGGGGCGGGCGTCGAGCACGCGCGAATGCACCTGCCCCTCTTGATCGATGTAGAGCAGCTCGCCAGGCTTGAGATCGCGCACGATCTCGTAACCCTGGAACTCGAGCGCCACGCTTTCGGAGGCGACCATATGCGCCTCGCCGCTCGGCAGCGTTCCTTCCGCGGCTGCGCCTGCAGTGCCTGGCATGCCAGTGGCCTGAGCGCCCGAACCCGGCGATGCACCCGCGGCATCCGCCACTGATCGCCTGCCCCAGATGAGCGGCCGGATGCCATGCGGATCCCGGAATGCCATCAGCCCATGTCCTGCGATGAGCGCGACCACCGAATAGCTCCCGTTGAGCCGCTGGCAAAGCTCGCCCACGGCGGCACACAGATGATCAAAGGTCAGCACCTCGGAATCCCGCGTCGCGCGGGCCAGCCCGTCGGCCAGGAGATTGAGGATGATCTCCGTATCCGAGCGGGTCATGAGAAGCCGGCGGCTCCGGGTGCGCAGCTCCGCGGCCATGGCTTCGGTATTCACGATATTGCCGTTATGCGCGATGCCCAGGCCGTAAGGATAGCTGAGCACGAACGGCTGCACATCACCCACATCGCCGCGGCCGATCGTCGCGTAGCGCGCATGCCCGAGCGCGGCGTTCCCCGTCAAGGTCGCCATGTTCTCACGGGTGAAGACAGACTCCACGAGCCCGATATTCTTCACGCGATGAAAGCCGTCCGCATCATAAGAGAGAATGCCCGCGGCATCCTGGCCACGGTGCTGCAAAGTGGTCAGACCCAGAAAAGCTTCGCGAGCGGCATGAGGAGTGCCGATCAAGCCGACGATGCCACACATGTAAAAGCCCTATAACATAGCGTTTTTTGAATGTACCTGACAATATTTTGGCTGCGCGCCGCATCAGCGGTGCACGCCCGTATTGAAAACGGACGCGCGACCCGTTACGATTGACTCAACGTTGCGGCAGAAGATAGCCGCAGGCCGTACGGCCAAACACGGAGGTTGTTTTTTCGAATGAGCGCTCAGGCAAGCCCGGTCACGGGCATTATCGACGAAAGCCAGGTCATCATCGACTTCGGGAAGTACGAAGGCAAGAGTGTCCAGGAAATCGCCGAGGTGGATCCGGTCTTCTACGAGAAGCTGGCCACGGAGAAAGAAAATGGCGTCTTCGCCATCCGCCGGCACCGCGACAAGACCTTCCGGCTGTACATCAATCCGCTCTCCAACATGGATCACTGAGCGCGGGATCATTGAGCGGCAAGCTCGATCTCCCCTCGAAACACCTCGACCGCCGGCCCGGTCATGAGCACCGGTTGACCCGTGCCCGCCCATTGGATCGTGAGACTTCCACCCGGCAGACGGACCTCCACGGGCCCCTGCACCACCCTGCCCGTCGCGATCGCCGCCACCGCTGACGCGCACGCGCCCGTTCCGCAGGCCATCGTGATTCCCGCACCGCGCTCCCAGACACGCACCTGGATCACCGAGGACTTCTGCCGGGTCTCGTGCTCGAGCACCTGGACGAATTCCACGTTCGTGCGTTTGGGGAAGCGCGGATTCGTCTCCACCTGCGGCCCGACCTCCTCGATCGGATACGCCGCGAGCTCGTCGACGAAGAGCACCGCATGAGGATTGCCCATGTTGACCTCAAAAAACCGCAGCTCCCGCCCTTTGATCAGCAGCGCCTCGCCGATTCCCGGAAACCCGCCCCCCAGCGTCGGCGCTCCCATATCGACGGTGACCAGGCCGTTCTCGACACGAACGGTCTTCAGGCCCGCGAGCGTCTCGATGCGATACTCCCCGGCCGCATTCGCGGTGGCGCCCGCCGCCTTGCCCAGACCCCGCCGCGCGAGAAAAATCCCGACCGCCCGGATCCCGTTGCCGCACATCTCGGCCACCGACCCATCCGCGTTGAGAATTTCCATCCGCGCCTCGGCGCTCGCCGCAAGCGGCCGCTTGAGCCAGAGCAGCTGATCCGCGCCGATGCCGAACCGCCGATCGCACGCCTGCCGCGCGAACTCAGGCGTCACGGGCCAGGGAATTTCCCGTTCGAGCTCGTCGATGACGATGAAGTCGTTGCCCAGTCCGTGCATCTTGATGAAAGGAATCCGCATGCGCCGGAACGTTAGCCGATTTCGGCGCGGGAGGCCAGCTATGAAACCGGGAAAATCCGAGCCAGGAATTCCTTCCAGTGCAGGCAACTGACATCGCCCACTTTGGAAGCGACCGGATCCTGCGAAACATAATAGAGCTCCGCTCCCGCAATCGCCGAGCCAAACCGAGCCAGCGCGCGGATCTCGACCTCATCCACGCGCGCCGAAGATTTGAGCTCGACGAGGATCGTTTTTTTTCCGCGCGAGAGAATCAGGTCGACCTCCGCGCCCTGCGAAGTCTGAAAATGCGAGAGCCGGTAATCCGCCTGATAATACTCATTGAGCCGCGAAACCTCGCAAATGACGAAATGCTCGAAGGCCTTGCCATAAGCCGAGGTCCCCGGAGTCGGCGGCGCATCCAGGCTATGCTCAAGCGCATTCTTGACGCCCAGATCGAACAGATAGAACTTCGGCTGCGCCTTCTGGGCCTTTCTGACCGAGCGATGATATGCGGGCAGCCGGAAGGCGACCAAAGTGTCCTCGAGGATCTGAAAGAAAGATTGCACGGTCTTGGTATCGACGCCGAGATCCCGAGCGATGCGGCTGTAGCTCAGGCTCGTGGCATTGCACTGCGCGGCGAGCTCCAGGAAATCGCGAAAGGCTTCGCCGTTGCGTACTAGCTGCTCCTGGAGAATTTCCTCTTTGAGGTAGGTATGGCAATAAGACCTGAGAAACTGCCGCTTGTCGCTTTCAGAAGCGAGCGCCATCACCTTCGGAAGTGCCCCCCAGCGCAGGACCTGCTCGAGTGAAAAATCCTTTCCCAGCTCCCGCTCGGTCAAAGGAAAGGACTGATAAACGAAAGCGCGCCCGGCCAGGAGGTTGGCCTGCCCGCGTTTGAGCTTGCGCGCGCTCGAGCCGGTGAGCGCGAAGCGGAGCTTCTCCTCCTCGATGAGCTTGTGAACCAGATCCAGAAGCTTCGGCACCTTCTGAATCTCGTCGATGATCACCCAGTCCGGCTTCTCCGGCAGACTCTTCAGATCCGCAGCCAAGCGGTCGGGCGAACGCCCATAACGCTCCTCGTCCGCTTCGGTCAGCAGATCGATCGAAAAGCTCCTCGCTGTGCGAACCTGTGTGGAAAGATACGTCGATTTGCCGGTTCCACGGGCACCAAAGATAAAAAAGCTGTGTGTTTTTGAGGTGCTTATCAGCCTATGGAACATACTCCATAAATCTAAAAGAAATATGGAGTATAGTCAAGGAGTTGCTTTTTCGCCGCCGGAGTCATCGGATTTGCCGTATTTCTCGACAATCTCCAGGCGTTTGGCATTCATCGACTCAATGACGGCGTTGCAGTCACTGGGCTCCGCTTCGTCATCATCGAGCTTTTTGAGCTCATCACCATAGTCTTGGGCCTTGGTCTTGAGAGTCAGCATGACGCCGGGGTCCTTTTGGTTGCTCTCATTTTTCAGCTCGTCTTCAATGCCCGAGAGCTTTTTTTCCAATTCTTCTTTCCGCCGGTCGATTTTCTTGCAGCCATCTCCGAAGCCATCCAAGACTCCCTGGATATCGACCGAATAATTGACGATCTTCGCGCCATAGGGCTGAAGAAAGTCATTCATATCTCCATAGCTCCCCAACAGCTTGCCTACGGCTGTATCACTCGAGCGGTCTTTGCAAAGCGTCTTGGACGCGCAAGTCGCGAACTTTTGCGCATCCCCCCTGAGCACCGACAACTCCGTTTCAAGATCCTGCTTCATGCACCCCTTCTTCTTCCCCTCCGCCTTGGCGATCGCGCGACCGACCTCATCCGCCTTGCGATCCATCTCCCGCTGCGCGCGCGAGATGCGATCCATGCTCGAGGAGAGCCCTCGGCCCGAGAGATCGATCAGCGGCGGGGTCATCTTGGCGCCCACGAACCCCAATACGTTACGGGGCGATCCATAAAGTCCCTCGTAACGCTCGTCGGGCTTGAGCTCCTCGCCTTTAACGTCTTCCGTCTCCAGCGGCGGCAGCCCGAGCGTGCTCAGCGTCTGGTTCATCTGCGCGATGCGCTGGGCGATCATCCCGCTTTCCGGACTCAGTGTCTGCGCATAGCGCATGGCTGCTTCTACAAAATTGCCATTGGCCTTGGTGACGTAATCCTTCTTGTACTCGCCGATGCGCTGCACCTCGCGCCTCAGGCCGCTCATCGTGTTCTGCAGCGCCGTCACGCAGCCGCGCAGTCCCTGGCAGTTGAGGTTGATGTAGGTCGCCGGGTTCGTGCCCTTGACCTGCATGCGGATCGTCGATTGCGGGACATTGCCGTGATAGAGTCCCTCGAGGTTTTTCTTGAGGTCCTCCAGGCAGGTGACCTGGACGCTCGGCGCCCCCGCCTTGCAAGCCTGGGTGTTGAGCGGGAGGTTCTGGCCCGTGAGCGCCGACATGACCTTGCCGTAATGCGAGGAGAAGCGCTCGAGCTTCTTGTTGGAATCCGCGATGAGCATGCTCTCCTGGAGCTTGAGCCGCGTGGCGCTGTCGCCCAGGAAGCCCGCGGATTTCAGCTCGCGCATCGCCGCCTTCTCGGCGTCGCCGTAGCAGCCCCGGAGCGTCTTCATCACGAAATCATGGATCGATAGCCCGTTGCCGTCGAAAGAACGAAGCCTTGAGCCATAGCGCTTCTCGATGTCATCGATGCTGAAGATCGCCACGGTTTTGGAGAGCTGGGCCTCGGCGTTCGGGCTCTTGGGATCGATCGGCGCCGAAGCCGCAACTGATTCGCCGAAGATGGCATCCAGCACGCTCTCGAGCCCCGCCTGGTTGCTGGCCGCGCGCTTGGTCACGAGCTGGGAGTATTGGATCTGTCCGCTCTTGGTGAGTCGCTGGTTCTGCCCATAGCGGCACAAGACATACTCGCGCGCCGTCATCGGTTTGCCAAAAGACTGGCAACGATACGCGGAGCTCGGCTTCGATACAAAGCACCCCTTGGTGAGCGTCATCTTGCGCGCGGCGACGCCTTCCTCATGGGCCTTTTTCATCTGAGCGAGGCCCACGACCTTCTGGCGCGCGTCCTCGACGGCTGACGGAATTTCCTCGCCCAGCATCTTCTCGGTCGCATTCATCAGCGGCACAAGCCCTTCGCGGCCGCTGTCCTTGTCGTCACCCAGCAGACGCTGCGTTTCCTCGAGCTGCACGCCGCGATCTTTTTCGGCCGCCTGGATCTGCTGCACGTCCTGGCGCATGCGCTGGAGGTTCTGCTCGAAATACTTCTGAAGTGAACCCGTCTTCGCCTGCAGCGCCGCGGCCTGCGACCTCATGCAGTTCATGTCGGAACTCAGGCGATCGAACTTCGCCTTCTTGCAGGAGAGGCTGGTCTTGACGCCTTTCATTTTGGTGAGCTTTTCCTCGAATTTCGAGCTGCTGAACTGGCCGTCCGAGCCCGCGAACGCGTCGCAGCTGACTTCGAGGTCGATATCCTCGTTGATGTCCAGCCCCAGGCAGCCGCCTAGGGCGGAGGTGCCGCCTTCGCTCAGGCTCTTGAGCTGATTGAGCTCGGGCGTGACGTTAAAGCATTGGGTCATCGCCTGCGCCGTGCGCTGCGCGACCTCGGGGCTGAAAAGATCCGGCGGAAGCTGCGAGCCCACCGATGGCGTGGTGAGGCTTCCCGCCTCCACCGCCCAGCTGCTCAGCGCGCGGAGGAAGAAAAATCCGGTGACACCCAAGATCGCCAAAGCCCGGGACTTTCCCGAAATGGACATGACTGACTCCCCTTCAATCGTTCCAGCCGCACCCCAAAATCCGCAGCCGAAACGGGACTAACCGATAAAATGGGACTTTCCTAAATTGTACCGGTAGAGTCAGGTATTGAAAAGAGCTTTTATCCTTTAATAGGCTGGGGGAAGGCTAACATGAAATCTACTTTCGTTTTCGATAGTTAGTCATGGATTCAATGGGTTAGCCCTGATCTTGCTCCACCCGCCCAAGGCATGCTTAGCTTTCGCTTTCACTCTACCCCGCCCGAGCCAGGACCTCCGCCAGCTCCGGCGTCACCCCCACAACCCCATCCTCGCTGATCTCCAGGATGCGAATGCCCTTTTCCAGATACTCCCGAAGCGGCACGCCCGCAGCTTCCCAAAGATTCATCAGCACGTAACTCGCGACATTCCTGAAATCCGGCCCGAAGCTCACGATCCGGCTGTAGGCGAGTCCGTCCCAGAACCCCCGCTGTGCGCTTTCGGGAAGTTCCGAACGCCGCGCGCGCGACAGGGCGTTGCCCTTCTTCGCGCCGGTCACGATCATTGCGATCCCGCCCGAGAGCTCGCGGATGAAACCCTGCCAGTCCGCGCGCGTTTTCGCGCGGATGAGCAGGTGCAGGTGGTTTCCGACGTTCGCGTAACGATAAACCGCGATCCCCCGGCGCGCTTTCAGGCGGTTGACGAGCGCCAGCACGTGATCGCGGTGGCGCGGGTGGAGCATCGAGAGCTCCCCGCGCGCCTTGCTCGAGCGCAGCACCACGTGCAGCGCCTGCTTGGGATCGAACGGGCGGCGCTCTTTGCGCTTGCCGATGGCATGATCGCCGCCGTGGGCATTCTTGCGGGTTTTGCGGGTCAGGCCAGGGAGCGTGAGCTGGATTTCTTTATATTTTTTCGCCATGGAAATGGATTTATCATTAGGGCAATGGTTTAGCTAGATTTAAATTTGCTTTTTTGATTCTGCGGAAGGGTGCGCTCCGTGCCACAAAAGAAAAGACTGCGCTTTGCAAGGACTTGTCCGCACCGGGGGTCACGGACCCCTTTCTTCGGCTTGCAGCCCATCAGGCACGATCGTGACGTGGCAATGGCGCTTGCCCTTGGCTTTGCACGTCGGCGCGATCGAACAGGCCCTCCGCATAGAGAGGAGATCGTTTCAGCGCCGCCAAAACGGCTTGAATGCTCGCATTCCTCCTGAGCGCACCTTCGATTTCCGCGAAAGAAACCTTCTCTTGGTCTTGGCGATCCTGCCAGGGCCACAAGAACTCTGGCCACCTGGCCGCTTCCGCCTTGCTGATCGACCCGTAATCCACGACGACCTGGGCGCCTTCCGAATGACCAAGGACATAGATCGAGAGCGAAGAAATTCCACCCCTTCAGCAAGATTATCGAGCAGGTCCTTCCAGCGCAGATTGCTGTAGAGTGTCCGATCGTAGAAGAACTGATCCAGGCCCCGTAAACGCGACTGGAACTTCCCAAGGACTAGCCGCAGAGTGGATTCGGCGAACGCGGGCAGGGCGATTCCCAAAAACACCGCGGGACAAGGAAAGTCCAGTCTCGCAACATCTGACTCCCACCAAGTTCATGGGCCGGAAACCTCCGCTCCGCCCCCGCCCCCGACCGTGTAGCCCCCACCCGACAATCACCGCAGGCACTTCACCACAAGCAGACCGTTTTTGAGCCAAATTCCCCTATCCTTTCCACCCACTCATCCCTGGTCTCGCCCTTGCTCAAGGGCGCTCCCGGCAAGTCCGGCTCCTGAACCCGGAATCCAAAAACCGATTCGATGAAAGGATTACAAATGAAATACTTCACGCTTGCGATGGGGCTCCTCACTCTCGCTATTCTGGCCGGCTGCGGAAACGGCGAGCTCCCCGACTCGGTACAGTCGGGCAAACCCGCGGTCGATGCCCCGACGGTTTCAGGAGACCCTTCCGCCTGGGAAGAGAGCTACCTCGTCTCCCCCTCCGGAACGGTCCGGGCTCATGTCCGCATGCTGCCGCCTCGGGCCATCGAAGCGGCGCGGAAGTCCTTTCGCCAGACCGCTCTGGTTGCGGTCCCGGTGGACCCGCGATACAACGTCGAGCTCTTCCGGATCAAAGGCGTTTCGGATTACGAAAATCTCGTCTTCATCGCCCCCCGCGTTTTCGCTTACGGCAGCGCCCAAGGCGCGAAGGTGGCGCCGCAGGACAATCACGACGGAACGATCAGCCTGTCTCTTCCGTTGGCCTTGATCGACGGCACGCGCGAGACGATCGCCTCCTCGGATGAGAGGAAATCGGTTCCCGTGCCCGACTCCCTCCGGGTGCAGCATCAGGACGAGCTCCGGAAGGAGCTGTCCGCACGCTTCGGCAAGCCCCTGACCCTTGCGCCCCTTCCCGGCTGCCCGAGCCGCATTACCCTGACGATCAATGATCACGAATACGACGCGACCCCGTCGCTTGCCCGGCAATCCAACTATTGTCAGCTAAACCGGGCAATCCAGGCTCCCTTGCGCGTAACGATCGAGGATGCCAGATACATCTTCCAAAAGGCGCTTTATGCTGGGTCGGTCGAAGCTCACGTGAACTATGAAACCATGGTGCCTTTCGTCATCGGGGATGGCACCATCCGATTCTCCAAGCGCAAGGTCTTTGAGGATCTCGCCGCGCAGCTGAGCGTGAACGCCGGGCCCTGGGCCGAGGCGGACATCAAGGCCAAGCTCACCCAGGTTTTGAAAAACCAGGCACTCAGCCTGAACATCCAGGGAGACCTCTCTCCCGCGCTTCACTCGGTCGTCGCGCAAGCGCTCGAGCTGTTCTTTGAACCTTTCCGGCCTGAGGCCCGTGCCGAAACAGGCACCTGCGGAGGCTCGCTCGTCTGCCTTTCGCTGAATCACACGCGCACGAACGAACAGGGGGACTTCGAAGCCTCCTGGCACCAGTCCACGACCGGATTGACCGGCGAGATTTATTCGACTTGGGCCAAGATGCAGCCCGTGCAGGACAACTCCGTCGAAATCGGCGGCGCGTCGGGCAAACCCCCGCTGAAAAACGATGGCAGCAGCCGCGAGCTCGGGCTCACCGTCGTGCCCGGAACCCAGCTCGAAGTGTTGCCGACCTTGATCCTCTCTGATCAGAGACTGCTCAACATCGCCGAGCGCGTTCACACCGACAGAAATGTCTGTGTTCAGACGCAGCCGGAGATGCAGGAGGTTTGTGTATCCCTGCCTTGCATGGGAAATATTCTCACGTGCACCGGGCTCGCCCGCTCCCCACAATCTTGCCGCCAGGTCAAAATCGGAGACCGCTGCGTCAGGACTGAAAACCAATGGGTCGAAATCACGACCTACGCCATGGAATCCACCCGCTTACAGCCCTTCAACTCGCCGGTCGGAACCTTCGCCACGCTCTATGACGGCCTGGCCCTGAAATTCACCTGGAACAGCGCCAAAACCGGTGAAAAAAGAGTGGCAAAGTGCCCGTTGAGCGCCTTCCCCCGCGAGGCGGACGGAAAGAGCCTCCTCGTCACGCTAGAGAACCGTCCGAAGTGCGAGATTTTCAGCGAGGATTCCAGTGGCGGCGTGATGGTTCATCTCATCAACGACATCCGGTTCCTCGCTCCGTATAAGATTGGCCGCGACGTCCAGCTCTGGAATGGCCAGTTCACGGAAAGAGCCAGCGAGGGCTTGTTCTCTCCGGAAGTCCACTTCTCCGGTCAGATCTCGGTTCGGGGCTTCGACTTCAGGAACTGATCGTTCGATGGGAGCAGGGTGATGACCGCACTCGCGTGAATCAAGCCTGCTCCCCGCCTGACCCGCGCCAGTATCTCCGAAACTATAGCTGCGAGAGCTCGCGGAAGAACTCCGCTTTCTCTCATTAAAGGATTGGACCATCGATGACGATCAGTCAACGATGGGTAGGCAACTGACCGCATTTTGCTTGTTCGTCTCTCTTCTTAGCCCCATGGCCGCCCATGGTCTCGACCAGCCTTGTGCCCCAGCTCAAACCGGTTTGATCGAGCAGATTGCCCACGTGTACCGGCAGGTCATCCAAAAGATCAGCTGCTCCGAATGCGCAAGCGTTCGCACCTCCTGTGACCTCCTGCGGACTGCCCAGGTGCCGGAGGTGATCGTCCTTGGCTTCAAGCATGACCACGCGGACCCAGCCTACGAAGCGCTCCACAATGCGGTATTGGAAGCGGCTCGCAATGGCCGATTCCCACTCGTTACCGAACTCGCGGAATTCGGAGCAATGCAGCCATGGATGTCAAATTCTAAAAACATCAAGGGCATGGAGTCCCCGATTCCCCATGCCTTGATCAGTAGCTATCTGCTTCAAAGGCAGCTGATCGATGACATGAATTCTTCGGCCAGCCTGATCGCGTCCGTAGCTTCAGCCGCGATCAGCTCCAACCCGCTTTTCCGCAAGGCGTACGAAGATCTCAGGCAGGACACGAAAGAGCCCTGTCCCGTGTGCTTCCGGGTGATCGACCGGGTCGCCGCGGAGTTTCAGAAGCATGGAAATTCAACAGACATTCGAGCGGCCGAGGAAGAGCTTCGCGCTTCCAATGAAACGATGCGAATTCGTTTCCTGGATCGGCTCCACAAGCAGATCATCCAGATCGCGAAGGAGAAGTATCACGACAGGCTCCCGCCTCAGGAACTGTTCCCAATCGAATCCACTCCGGATGCCGAGCGATTTGGGCTCTACGAGGGCGGCCATTATCGTCCAGGCTCGATTTATGACAAAATCACCGTCGATCTGAGGAATCGAGACTTCGCTGGAAGCATCAGTGACAGCATGTGCGAGCTGGGTGCCTCAGCAAGTCACGTGGTCGTGATGCTGGGGTTTGCCCATGCAGACGGCGTCATCGACCTTCTCAAGGGATTGAGCGGCGGTCGAGTCAAGACCCGCTATTTTAAAGCTTGGGACGTTTCGGATATGGAGACCTTGATGAGCCTGATTCCGAAGATTAAATAGGCTCATCGGGTTTTCGAGTGGGTACTTTTTCATGACTTCAGAGCTCCGGCAGCATGCACGTGAGGACCTTGAGCTTGAGGTACTCCTCATCGCGTAGCCCGTAGGCACGGCGCTGGATCACACGGACTTTGTTGTTGAGCCCCTCGACGAAGCCCAATGCGACTTTGTTCTCGGCTTCGCAGTACGCGGCGATGCCGTCCCAGTGCTTGTCGATCATCCGGGCGAACTTCTCGTAGGGCTTCAGCCGCTGCCACTTGAGCTGGTCGCGCCAGTTGTCGAAGAACCTCCGCGCCCAGCCCTCGCGGTTGTAGTCCCAGAGCTGGCCGAAGGACTCCTTGAGCAGGTAGGCCGTGTTGAGCCTCTTGTTGGCGGCCAGAAGGGTCTTGAGGCCCTTGCGCGCCTCGGGCTTCAAGTTCTCGCGATGCGAGAGGAGCGCGAATTTCTGGCCTTTGATGAACTTTCGATCCCGGCCAGTGAGCCGTGCGTACTCCTGCTTGCGGAGCTTGTCGAGCGCCTCGCCCAGGTGCCGGATGATGTGGAACTTGTCGAACAGGATCGCGGCGTCCGGGGCATTCTTCTTCGTCGACTTCCGGAACGCCGGCCACATGTCCATGACCGCCATCTCGATCTTTTTTGAGCGCTTTTCTCCGAGAAAAGAGAAGAATTCGTCCATGCTCTCCTCGCTGCGGTCTTTACCTCCGAACCAGATCGCGCGGCCCTTCTCCAAATCGCTCACGATGATCCGGTACTAGTGCCGCTTCTTGATCGAGATCTCGTCGATGCCGATGATCCGGGGCGATGGTTTTCCCGCTCGCTTGAGCTGCTCTTCCATGTACCGCTTGTCGAGCTCCTTGACCGTGTGCCAGTCGAGCATGTGCTCTTTGGCGACGTCCTGGATGGTCTGGGTCCGGCACTTCGCGCCGATCATGTAGCCGAAGCGTTTGCTGCAGAACGGGCTGTCGAGCAGCCACTCCAGTCCTTCGCGTCTCACTTTGCCGCACTTTCGACAATCGACGCGGCGGACATCCACCTCGAGATAAATCCGGTAGTCGCCGCATGCGAGATCGCGGATCTGCCGGATCCGTCGGTCGTACCAGCCGCGATGAACCGTCCCGCAGGTGCCGCAGACCGTTTTTTTGAGCGGCGATTGAGCCGGATGACCCGCGCCCAACGGTCACCGAAGACGCCGTGCAGCTCACGGACGGGGGTGAAGCCGGGAAAGCGGTAGGCGTCGTAAAGAGACTTCTTTTTGGGCCGTGGAGTCATCCCAGCATCATCGCTGGGAACTAATGGGTGTCAATATTGAAGCTTTCAGCCTGAAACGGCTCTGGATTCACGAAAACTGTCGAAAGTTACCCACTCGTTTCCGCGAAGAGCCATTAAATACAAATCGCCCGAGGCTCCCAAAGGGAAGTAAGTCCCTTTACTCCATTCTGCTTCGCCGGAGACGATTACCGGCGTCTCGTGGCCGTACCGCCCCGGCCGACCTACCCCGGCCGAGCCACCCCGCCCGAGCCACCCCGCCCGAGCCTACCCCGCTCGAGCCAGCACCTCCGCCATCTCAGGCGTCACCCCGACGACCCCATCCTCGCTGATCTCGAGGATGCGGATGCCGCGATCCAGATACTCCCGAAGCGGCACCCCCGCCGCCTCCCAGAGATTCATCAGCACATACTGCGCGACATTCCTGAAATCCGGCCCGAAGCTCACGATCCGGCTATAAGCGAGCCCGTCCCAGAACCCCCGCTGCGCGCTCTCGGGAAGCTCCGAGCGCCGCGCGCGCGGCAGGCCGTTGCCCTTCTTCGCGCTCGTCACGATCATCGCGATCCCGCCCGAGAGCTCGCGGATGAACCCCTGCCAGTCCGCGCGCGATTTCGCGCGAATGAGCAGGTGCAGGTGGTTTCCGACGTTTGCGTAGCGGTAAACCGCGATCCCCCGGCGCGCTTTCAGGCGATTGACGAGCGCCAGGACGTGATCGCGATGGCGAGGGTGGAGCATCGAGAGTTCCCCGCGCGCCCTGCTCGAGCGCAGCACCACGTGCAGCGCCTGCTTGGGATCGAACGGGCGACGCTCTTTGCGCTTGCCGATGGCATGATCGCCACCGTGGGCGTTCTTGCGGGTTTTGCGGGTCAGGCCCGGAAGCGTAAGCTGGATTTCCTTGTGTTTTTTTGCCATGAAAATGGAATAGCATTGGGGCAATGGTTTAGCAAGAGTCTGATCCGATAACTATTTGCGTTTCACCTAGAATCTGAATTCACGGGGGATGGTAAACAACGTCTTGAGTTGCTCGCGGCCCGAAAGATCACGCGCAAAACGACTCGTGACCACGGCCATTCGCACCTCTACTGAGGCGAACTCTCGCTCCGCCCAAGTGGCTCCATGCTACTCTGGAATTTCCAGCCGCATGGGAAGGTGCGCATCATCGAAGCGGCCCTCAGCACCGGCTCACAATCGCGCAGACGGATGACGGGAGGACCTGGGTGTCAATTTTCAACGGAATTGACACCTTTCCACCTTTCCCCTGGGCGAGCGGGAAGCTACCTTCGTGAACACGAAATGGAGATCGTTAATGAGAAACTCAATGAAGCTGCTGAGTGCCTTAGTAATTATGACGTTACCCTTCAGCGCCCAGGCCATGCCGAACTACCCGATTCCATCTGAGGTCGCGCGTTTCTTCGAGAACACGATTCAGCCGTCCTGCGCCTATGTCGGAGTGGAGAACGATCTCGTCTTCAATGAGGTCTTCTTCGTCAGAACCGGCCATCTCCCCTCGACGTTGCAATACGTCTTCAAGAACATCGAAGCCTACGGGGAGCGTTTTGATTATGAGTTCGAGAGCACGCGAGAAGGTCAGATCGAAACACTGACCACCGTTTTCCACGAGAAAGCCTGTTTTCCCTTGCCGTTCCGCGACGGCTGCCGCCCGGCAGGAGTTCACCGCTTTGAAATCACGGTTTCCAAGGACTCCAGGACCCATCAGATCCTTTCCGTGAAGTATGTCGAAAGGCTGCGAAGGAAGAACCCCCTGAACCCCGGCCGATTGAAAAAGGAATGGGAACAGCTGAATTCAGAGGAGACCTGTGTCCATATTGATAGCGCGCGGTAACGCGACCTCGCGAAATTCACGCGAGTGCTGGCAATACGGAGCCTCGACCCCGATCACTGCCCGAATTTCTTTCTGAAATACTCAAATGAACTGTCGGGGTTCAGGATCTTCTTCCATTCCCTATAGGCGCTCATCAGCCTGGGAACATCGGAATCCCCCGGAAACTGGAACGACGGATCCCCGCTCCTGACCTCCGACCCGCGGAACTGCTGGCGGATCCCCTCTTCGACGGTCGACCAGTCGAGGTTCTTGGGCGATCCTTTTGCCGAAAGCGCACCGAACCACGCCGCAGCGGCCGAAGTTGAAAGCTCCATCCTGCGGCGGTTGTTCCAATCCGAAAAGGAAGGCTCCCTGAAGCTACGTTCCGGTTCGCGACCGCCATCTCGCTTCGCGAACTGATAGCCTTTTTGAACCGAGTAGGAGGCGGCCGCTGCAGGGAGAGGATCCGAGCCCTCCTTCACCAACCGGCGCGCCAGATAGGCCGTCATCCAGAAGTGATAGGATTTCCCGTAATCACACAGGCTGTTGACCTCTTTCGGCATCGAGTAGAGATAGCCCTTCGCGGCGCTCACGCGATCCAAAATCGGAGCGCCATTCGTGATCACGTAAAGAAAGGCACTGATCGGGTGGCGGCAGGTTTTCGTTATCCTGCGATGGGCGTTCGCGCCGCCGCTGGCAAAGATCGCAATGGTTTTCCAGGCATACTCACGCGCGCTGGAGGGATTCCGGGTTTCCTTCAAGACGGCGTTTTCCAGGTCTTGAAAAAGCCTGGAACCTCTCGAGTCGTCGGCTTGCAGCCGTTCCAGAACCTGGAGCGAGGCTGTTTTCAAAGCCTTGAAATACACCGGATCGGTGACCAGCTCCTTCCAAAGCGAAAGCACCGTGACTCCATGCACGGGCTTCGCGATTTCCTGAAGGCGGGTCATGCCACTGGCGCAGGAGGCGGCGGAGCTCAGGGTCAGGTCACTGCAGAAATAGGCGGACTCGGTCAGGCTGGCCTTGCGTAATTCGGCCTGATCTCCCGCGAAGCGCTCATACTTTTCGAAGTGCGAGCGGCAGAATTCGGCATCATCGGGGGAAGCATTTTTGATTTGCGCAACCCCACGTTTGAGCTCTTCGAAATCGAGCCGCTCTCGAGCCGGCTTCACGCTATCCCGCTGGCTCGTTGCCTCGAGTCCCTCTGACAGGTATCTCCGAAAACCGCTTTCCCGGGCCTCTTTGACCGCGACGAAACTTCCAACCCAAGGGCCATCGATCTCGACCTTCTGATTTTCCTGATATCCCCGATACCCCAGCACCCGGCAGAACTCCGGGATGTCCTTCAATTCCTCCGCGGTCTTGATCTGCCCGATGGATTCCGAAAGCGCGACCAGACTCTGAAGATCTTCCTTTGGAGCATTGGGCGCACAAGGCTCCTCGCCCCAGCTCACCGCGGCCGAGCCAAGAACTCCTGCCAAAATCCAGATCCCGCGAAACGCCATCGTGCGCCTCTCCCAGGATCCATTATGCCGGCTCCGATGAGTCCGGTCCAGCACGCACCCGCACCCGTCCTCGTGCACGCGCACGCACCCGCGCGCGAGAGGCTCGCTCACTGGTTCCAGCACAGCGCCAGGAAGGTCGGCAAAAACTTCCCGCGCGATCGAAAGCTTAAGCCCGCTCCGCCGCCACTTCCCGGATCAGCTCCAGGACGTTATTCAGCTGCGGAACGCTCGCCATCTCGAGCGGATCAGCCAGGCCGATGCCCGGGGTGAACGCCCCGGCCAGAAGCCGCGGGCGCGCCTCGAGCTCGTAGAAATGCTCCTCGATCGTCCGGCGGATCAGGTGCTCGCCGAAGTTCGTGACCTCGGTGTCCTCGTTGACGAAGATGACCCGGCCCGTCTTGCGGATCGAATCGGAGATCAGCTGCCAGTCATAGGGCCAGAGCGTCCTGAGGTCGATGACCTCGACCGAGAGCCCCTCTTCGCGCAGGAGATCTGCGGCCTGCGCGCAGATGGGCAGGGTCCGGCCGTAGCTCACGACCGTGACCTGCTCACCCGCGCGCACGATCTTGCCGCGGCCGAGCTCGACGGTGTAGTCGGTCAGGCCCTCGGGCCAGCGCGCCTTCCACTTCGAGCGGTCGCCGAGCGGCGCATCGATGAGCTCGCGCAGCTGCTTCTCGCCTTCGGGGGTGAGCGGCGGCTCGCCCGGGATCGGCTCCATCCCGCGCATGCGCAAGAGCGCCTTGGGCTTGAGGAACATCGTGGGATTGGGGTCCTTGAGGCAGGCGATCATGAGCCCGTAGGCGTCAAGCGGCGTCGAAGGCATCACGATCTTCCAGCCCGGGATATGGGTCATCGTCGCATCGAACGAATGCGAGTGATAGATCGAGCCGCGGATCCCGCTCCCGACGGGGGTCATGACCGTCATCGGCAGGTTCCAGTCGCCGTTGGTCGACCAGGACTGCATGCCCGCGAGCTTCAAGAGATCGATCGTGTTGTAGATGTAATCGCAGAACTGCACCTCGGCAACACAGCGATCACCGGCGAGCGCGAGCCCCATGGCCGCACCGATGATCCCGCGCTCATCCAGCGGCGAGTTCCAGGTCGTGCTGAGGCCTTGGGTGACCGTGAAGACGCCCCCGAGCGGCGGACCCACGTCCTCGCCGAAGATGTCGGTGATGCCCAGGTGCTTTTCGCCGTAATGAAGGGCCATGCGGATGGCCTGCGCCATGTTTGCCATTACCAGTATCTCCCCTTCTGCCCGTAGTAGATATGATCGTAGATGGTCGAGGGGTCCGGCATCGGCTCCTCTTTCACTTTCTGGGACAGCTCCAGCATCTGCTGGTTATACGCCTCGCGAAGCTCATCCAT
Source organism: Oligoflexia bacterium (assembly GCA_023701205.1). Taxonomy (GTDB): domain Bacteria; phylum Bdellovibrionota; class UBA1018; order UBA1018; family UBA1018; genus JAMPXJ01. Next base: position 60,663 of record JAMPXJ010000006.1, on the reverse strand, counting down.
CTTCTTGCGCGTGAGCACCCCGCCAGACTCGAGCTGCTTCTCGAACTCGGTGAGCGAGTCGAGCTCCTCGCTCGTGCGGTTGGCCCCGCTCGCCGAGCTGTGGCCGTAAAGGCGCGAGACGTTAGCCTCGAGCAAAAAGGGCTTCCGCTCGCGGCGAATGTAGCTCATCGCCTCCTCGAGGGCGAACCACGACTCCTCGACGTCGTTGCCGTTGATCGTGGCGGTGCGGATGCCGAAGGCCTTCCCGCGATCGGCCACGCGCTTTTCGCCATGCTGCGTGGAAGCGGGCGTGGAAATACCCCACTGGTTGTTGGTCACGATGATGAGCAGCGGAAGCTCAAATCCCGGGCGTGAGGCCCAGACCAGGCACGAGGCGAAATCGCCCTCGGCCGTGCCGGCATCCCCGCCGTTGACGATGGTGAGGCCCGTGCCGCCATGACGGCGCTGGGCGATCGCCGTGCCGATTGCCGAAAGATACTGCGTCTCGATCGTGGAGCTGCCCGGCACGACGTTCCACTCGCGGCGCGAGTAATGGTTCACGAAGTTGCGCCCGCCCGAGAACGGATCGGAGGCGACGTTTTTCATCTGGCGGAGCGCATCGACCGGCTCCATGCCCATCGCCGTCATGATCCCGCTCGAGCGATAGTGCAGGTGCAGGTAATCGAAGTCCTTGCCCATGCCCTTTTTGACCTGAAGGCCCAGGGGAATGTTGAAAGCTTCCTCGCCCGGCCCACCGATCCAGAAGTAGCCGTCGTTCTGCTTGTACATCCGGATGAGCCGCTCCTCGAGCACCCGCGCCTTGACCATGAGATCATGGATGCGAGTGAGTTGCTCGGTCTTGAGGCGGAACTTGCTCTTGGCGCCGGATTGCTTGGAATCCTTGGACTCGGCGGACTCGGCCTTGCCGGCGTTCCTGAAATTTTCCTTCGAACTGGTCTTCATGTCTTTCAAGGTTGCTCCTTCAAGTCAGTCAGCAATGCGTCGAAGTACGAAACTTCTCGGAATTTCGGGGAAGCTTTGAGGAACCTTCGCGGAAGCCCCTGACGTACCCTTTTCTCATGAGAGTTTTTGAGCGTTCGACCATAGCCTAACCCGGGGGTGGATTTCAAGTCCTGACACGATGCTTGCGCTCCGCCTTCAAACCGGCTACTTGAAAAAACCATGCTGAATCAAAAATTCCGCGGTGCCATCCAGGGCAAGACGCGTATCGCCCTGGCCTGGATCTTCGCGATCATCCTGGGACTTTCCGCGCGTGACTATCCGCAATGGCACGGCATTCTTCTTTGTTTCGTGGGCGCCACCCTGCGCTTCTGGGCCAGCGGCTATCTGCGCAAGGACAGCCGGCCCGCGGTAGGCGGCCCGTACGCCTTCGTTCGCAACCCGCTTTATCTGGGCACCTATCTCATGGCGCTCGGTACGGCTATGGCCATCGAAAACTGGTGGCTCTTAGGCACGATGACCGTTCTTTTCGCCGTCATTTACCACTTCATCATCCTGGATGAGGAAACCAAGCTTCAGAAGATCTTCGGCGAGCCCTATCTGAAGTACTGTCAGACGGTCCCCCGTTTCTTTCCGCGGATTTGGCCCGCTTCAGCCGCTGCGCTCGATCAGGTCAATCCCGATCGCGCCCACCGGCGCTATGACTGGGCGATCTCCATGAAAAACAAGGCGTACGAGGCCTATGCCTCCTTCGCGGGGCTGATCGGCTTCGTCGCGCTCGTGGCTTACGGCTGGAAGACGTTCTGAGTCCTTCGCGGAAACGTCGCGCGGAATATTTCGGCGGTTGACCGGCCGGCCGTCGTCTCGTACAAGGTTTGAAACCTTTTCGAGACGGAGCCCGTTAAAATGAAAAATCGTTTTCTTGTTTCCCTGATCGGCGCCCTGCTGGGCATGATCCTCACGGCGTGCGCCCCCAAAGTCGAACTCAAAGACGGCGGCAGCCTGATCGATGGCAACAAGAAATACGAAAACGGCCGAATCTCCCGCGGTGGAAACGCCGAGACGGCCTACCAGATTCCCCTGCTCAAGCTCGACGCGATCCAAGCCTCCGGTTGCATCAACCCCTTCCTGAGCCGCAGGGATCTCGAGAGCGATATCCGCTTCGCCAATGCCGAGTGCGTGAAGAAAGGTGTCGAGCAGTTCTCGGTGAACCTCAACCAGGTGATGACGGACGCCTTCGGCTCGCCGACCCAGCTTCCGCTCCTGCTTGCGATTTCCGAGAACGCCCTTTTCTTCAACAAGGACAACCCGGCGCTCATCCCGGCGCTGCTCATCTCGCTTGGCGCTGACGTGAACATCAATACCCGCGGCCCTTCCATCCTCGAGCGCGCGATGGAGCTTCCCTACGGAAGCTATGGCCCGCTTGCCCACTACCTGCTTGAGCTCCCTGCGACCCGCATCCAGACCACGAGCCGCGGCGGGACCTTTCTCGAAAAGGCGATCCAGCTGAAATCGCCGCAGTTCATCAGCCATCTCCTGGACCGCGGGGCGGAGGTGAATCCGCGCGGCGCCACGTCCTCCCCTCTCCATCAGGCGATTCAGCAGAGCCTGGAGCCCTCAGCACTTCAGCTGCTTCAGGCGGGCGCGAGCGTTTCCGCCTTGAACCCCTCGAACGAAACACCGCTGCACCTTGCGATCGAGCGCGGGATGGGCGCGCTCACCACCGCGATCCTGGCCAAAAACCCGCCGCTCAATCAGCAGGATAATCGCGGCTATACGCCGTTGCATCTGGCCGCGATCGCGGGCCAGGCCGACACGGTCTCGCGCCTGATCGCCGCACAGGCGGATCTTGAGCTTCGGGATGCTTCGGGCCGCACCGCGCTCTTCGCCGCGACCGAGGGCGGCCGGGGTGAAATCGTGGAGCGGCTCCTGCAGGCCCGTTCCGCGGTGGACACCACCGACAATGCCCAGCGCTCACTGCTCCTCGTGGCCAAGGAACCCGCGATCGCCCTGCGCCTGATCCAGGCCGGCGCTCCCGTGGATCTGAAAGCCCAGACTGGCGAAACCCCGCTCTCGGTCCACGCTTCGCTGAATCAGCTCGAGGTCGTGAAGGCGCTTGCCGCCCGTGGCGCAAGCCTCCAGTGGAAGGACAAGTCCCTGCGCGGCCTGCTGCATGTCGCGGTCGACTCCGACGCCCTTCAGACCGCGCGTTATCTGCTGGATCAGGGGCTCTCAGCGCAGGCCGAATCGCTCGACAAGCGCACGCCGCTCTTTGAGGTGCGTTCCGTCCCGATGCTCTCGCTTCTGGTCCAAGTCAAGGCCGAGATCAATCATCTGGACGACCGTGGCCTGAGCGCGCTTTACGCTCCGCTGATCCAGCGCCATGACGTCGAGCTGGCGCGAGCGTTCCTGGATCGCGGCGCCGACGTGAACTGGGGCGCGGAGCTTTCCACGAGCTATCTGCTTGCGCTGCTGAAAGGCGTGTTCTTCCTGACCCCCGAGCTGGAGAACTCCATCCTGGAAACGACGAAGCTTTTGCTCTCGCGCGGGATCAGGGCGGAGATCATGGAGCGCGATTCGGGTCGGCCCGCCTTCCATTTCCTGGCCGACAACGCCAACCTGGCCAACAGCGGGCTTCTGATTCCGCTTTGCCAGGCGTTCCGCGACCACGGCGCCCCGTTCGGGCTCCGCGACGGTAACGGCCTGACTCTCGGTCAAAAGCTACAGCGCCGGCGCGACGCCGCCGTGCGTGAACGCGACGAGAAGATCGCCCGCGCCGGGGGAGAGCCCGAGAAGATCGAGCGGATCCGGGAATCCTATCGGCCGCTGCTGGAGCGCTTCGATAACGCGCTGGCGATCGTGGGCGGGTGAGAAAGGATCGCCGGCTCCTTCGCTGCCGCGAGCAAGAATGATCTGATTGCCGCCGAGCCCGTGCTCGCCGGCAGCATCCGCGCTTGGCTTGGACGCGGGGGCCTCAAATGCCACGAAACCACGAGTAAGAACCGGCGAACTTTATCGGAACCGAGTTCGGCATGGTGAAACGCACTCCGGGCAGTGAAAGCAGGTCAGTCCCGTGAAAGGTCCGCGGATCACAGGCTCCGCGCCAACGCCTCGGGGCTGAGCGCGAAATTCAACAGGATCGTGCGCAAAGGCAGTCCTTGCCGAGCGGAATTCACATGATACGCGAAACCGTCGGCATCCGGCTCGCGTCCCAATACCGTATGGTAAAAGCCCCGAATCGCGCCGCTGACGGGATCAGCGCCCTGGCTCACCCCTTCGGGGCTCTTGGCCAGCACCGAGTACAGTTCGTTGAGCGTGGCGCCGCTTTTCAGGTACCTGACATGCGCCGTGAGTCCCGTGGGATCCGCATCACGGCCAAAAAGCTCCCGATAGGCCTGGTTGACCAGCACCTGCAAGCCTTCATCGCTCGCCAGAAGAAGGCGAATGAGGCTGCCATAGGAATTACCCCTGCTCAGGTAGTCGCTCCAGGTCGCCAGACCGGAGGCATCGACCTCACGAAGAAGGATTTCACGATAGGCGCGCCGTACCTGCAGCTGAATGGAATCGGCGACCGGCGCGGGCTCGGTCTCGGGTGCCACCCAGTCGTAAAAATTCGGGATACAGCCATCCCAGTTCGCCTGCGAGTAGCTTTCCGTTGGAACCCGGTCCTTGGAGCGATCCAGCACGGACTCGGGCGAAATACTGTAATCCGAAGTGGACCGGAAGCCGCAGGACGCCTTCGTCCCGCCCCCGGCGTTCCGCGAGAAGTTGTCGTAGAACTCGACCGAGCCCGTCGTCTTGTCGACGACCACGCCCTGCTGGGCGTTCACGACCTGGTTGTCGTGGACTGAGCCGCCGTAGACCGTCGACGCGTACCAGGGATCCCCGCCGACGAAGAGCCCAAAGCCGCAGCGGCGCTTCGGGCCGCAGTCGACGGTGTTTTGGGAGATATCGGAACCGGTGAAGTTTCCGCTCGTGCCTCCCGGCCAGCTTTGCAGATGGAGCGCAACGAAGCTCGCGGAGGCGAAGTCATCCGAATGAAAAATCGCGTTGCGCTGGATCCGGCAGTTCTGGCAGCCCCCGAAGATGAAATCCACGTCGGTATTGTCCCGGAACTCGTTGTCCGAGATGTTCGCGTCGGCCGAGTCATGCACGGTCAATCCGTCGGCCCAGAGCATCCGCGCGTCGTGGCGGCCGTTGAACGCGAAGGTGCTGCGCTCGATTCGGATCCTCGGCTGGAAACCCGCCACTTCCATCCCGGTCCCGCAAAGCGCGAGCTTCGAAACACTGTTGGTGAATGAGCAGTCCGCGCAGGCGAGCTGCATATTGTAGCCGTAACCGGTCTTGGCGTCTTGACAGGCCTTCTGCGCGGCGCTGCCCTGCCGCTCAGTGCGATTGCCATTGATGATGACGTGATCGATCCCCGCACCCGGGGCGGTCATGCGGATCAGGCCGCCCATCGAATAAAGCGCCGCGGCCGCGAAAAGCTCGGCGCACCGGGCATCCCCGTTCGCTTCGCACCTTGGAGCGGCGGGATCAAGACCTTCGGAGGCCAGGAGCACCCGCTTGGAAAGCGTGATCCCATGGGCGATCCGATAACGCCCCGGAGGAAGCGCGATCACCGCGCCATCGCTTGCGGAGTCGATGCACTGCTGCAGCGGCGCGGAGGCGTCCTGCGCGCCGCTGCTCAGGGAGCGGAGCGATTCGCAGACGGAAAGCGGGGTGGAGCCGCCGGCGACGGCAAAGCTCACGCCGTAGACACTCTCCGAGGCCGGACCTCCCGCGGCTGGGCGTTGACGGATCAACGAGCGCGACTCCAGGCAGCCAGACAGGTTGATAGCCACGAAAGCGATCAAGAAGCCACTAAGGAAATTCATGGTATTGAATTAAGCAAGACGCGCTCCAGTGATGTTGCATGTACCCAACATGCTATAGCCGTCCTGGAAGACGAAATGCGAGGACCTCTGTCTAAGCCTTAGACAGCTGGAGACCCTGTTTGCTATTAACGGCCTCGCTGCCTCATCTCCATTGCTAACTCAGCGCGACAAAACCTCGCAATCTCATCTTAAACGCCGAACTTCCGAAGAGAAGATGATGCGTCCCGGTCTGCTTCTCATCTCACTGCTCGCCGCGCTCGTTTCGTCCCCGACCAGGGCCCAGGAGCCCCTGTCGCCTCAGCTCGTCGGGCAGGGTTCCGAGTTGGGCTCGCCCGCCCTGGCGAGCGACTCCGAACGCCTGGATACGCTCCTCCTCCAGCTCGCCGACCTCCAGCGCAGCGGCCCGCGTGCCGTAACCCTTGACGCGCTGAAGGTGAGGCTCATCGAAGATGGGGAATTTCGAAGCGCCTTTGAGGCCGCGAGCGCTCGCGCGGGCACCGCCGAAACCCTGGCGGCGGCAAAGCGCCTGCTCGCGGAGACTGACGCTCCCGCACGGCTGCAACAGCTACTTTTCACCGGGCGCCCCCCGGCGACCGTCATCCACGAGGTCCTTCGCTCGGGCGACCCCGAGCTCATCGATCAGGCTTTCGCCTTCATCCGTTTCGCCGCTGGCAAGAACGATCTTCTCGCCTCCGAGCCCGCGCTCGCCGACAGTATCCGTAGCTGGCTCTCGCGCGGGGATCTCAAACGCCGCACGACCGCGGCCGATGCCTTCTTGCGAGTGGTCCGGCCGCCGCTCTTGACCAAGGACGCGGACGCGCTCGAAGCGATACTCCTCGAGAATTTCCGGGCTGGTCTTCGGGGTGTTCCCGGCGCTCAGCCTCGCGTCGCGGAGATGATTCTCTGGACTCTTCCGGACGAGCGGTTCAGCCCGAAGCTCCTCGAGGAGCTCGCAAGCGCCCCCCATGGCGGAGAATTCGGACGGATCGCAGAAGGCCGCGTTCGTTCGCTCACGAGCGCCCAGCGGCAATCGATCCCGCGCGAAGAGCTCGCGCTCCATGCCAAGGAGGCACCCAGAGCGGCGCTCAGGCTCCGGGGCGAACGGACCGCACGCAACGAAGCCTCACTGCCGTTTCTCACCTCCGGAACCGACGCCGAGAAACGATATGTCCTGGCGCTTCTAGACAGCGATGCCGGAAATTTCGGGGAGAAGTTCCTCGATTCCGGCATCCGCCCGCTGCTTCGGGATCCCGACCTCGATACGCGCATCATGGCCGCCACGCTTCTCCTAAAGCAACGAGAGCCGCTTTCAGTGGGCGATCGCCGCGCGATCGAACAGATCCTCAACTCCGCGCTCCGCGGAGGGAACGCTCTCATCGCGTCCATGCGACGTTTTCTCCGTCTGCTTCCTGCCGAACACTTCCGCGGCGAGCTTACCCAAACTTCGTTTGCACGCGCCTTGCGCAGCCAATTCGGCGAGGAGGAAGCGCGCATTCTGCTGTCCAAGCTCGCCGAAGGGGGCATCGTCCCGAAAGGGGCGCTCCGGATGGCACTCATCGAGCTTCTCGGAGCGGCCCAGCTGTTGGTACTGGAACGTCCGATACAGGCTTGCTCCCTGCGTTTCCGGGAGATCGCCGGGAACTCGGAGACTCCTTGAGGTCCAGGGCACGGGACTAACGCCCGGACAATGCCTCCATCGACTCCACGAGCGATCTCCGGAAGGCCGGCACATGCAAGGCGAGAGACGTGACGTGAGTGCCGGGCAGCCAGGACAGCCGGGAGCCCGGCCATGCTTGATGGATCTTCCTCACGGAATGCCCTGGAACAACGAGATCCCGGCGGGCCCCGATGATCCTTGCCGCTTCGGGACGCACGAGCCCGGGCAAGGCTGTCACGTCACCTCCGCCGAAGAGCGCCTTGAAGCGCGCGACGCCCTCCTCGGGAGACGAGAGTCCCAACGCCTCCCAATCGACGAACGAGCGCAGGAGTCCTTCGGTAAAAATCACCTCTGGCGAATGGGCCGCCAGGCTGATCGCGACCGCGAGGGGCTCCGCGACAAGGCATCCCACAACCGCAGCCACCATCCCCCCCTGGCTGCTCCCGGCGACGCCGATCCTTTTGAATCCGGCGCGCCTCAGGGCGCTCACGAGAAACTTCCCCTCCTCCACCGCGGCAACGGACATCGTCAGCATGTCCTGGACCCGGTCAAGCATCACGCTCGTCTGCCCTTGATCGCGTCTCAGGCCATAGTAGGGATTCTCCAGCAACAGAGTGCCGATGCCCAGTTCGAGAAGAGGCCTCGAGAACGCGCCGATCCGCGTCTTGAACCCCTCCTCCCCAGTCATGGCGAAAAGCACGTAAACGGGAGTCAGCCCATCGACTTCCTTCGGCAGGTAAGCCCGCACGCGTCCCTCTTTGGCTTCCCCGGGAAGGAACGCCGCGAGCGGGCTTTCGAAGGTACCGTCGAGCGAAATCCCCTTGAGCCGCGTCTCGCGCGCCTTCCATCTAATTTCCCCGCTCTTTGCCGGCCCCGCCATAAAGCCTGCGCGACTGAGTTCCTCCAGCACCCGCGCATCGCCCCAGCCCTTCCTGAAAAAGAGATCGTGCCGCTTCTCCGAAGATTTTCGGCTCAAACCCAGCAGCTCGTGCCCTACCGTCGAAAGAACCGAAGCGTCTCGCCGGCTCATCGCGGAAATCCCACGAGCTTCCCGGACCTTTCATCCCAGAGCTTAAGCCTGGTCATGCCCAGACTCTCGCGCAATCGCAGGGTTCGCCGCGGCTCAAGCCCCGGAATTTCCCGCATTGCATCTCTCAGCCGATAATTCGGAACGCGACAATCAAGGTGATGGATGTGATGAACGGCAATGTCCGCCGTGAACCAGTTCAGCCAGGCCGGCAGCTCATAGTAGGAGCTGCCCGAAAGACTTGCTTCGAAGGCATCCCATTTTTCAGAACGCCTCCAATAGCCCGTCTCAAACTGATGCTGAATATAGAATAGCCATGTCCCTACCGACGACCCTGTCACGACGATCGGCAACAGGACCATGGCTAGCCTCCACGGCCCCAACGACCAGCAAAGTGTTCCGTAAAAGACGAAGAGCGCGATGTTCGTGAGGTGTACGTTTCGAATTTCCTGTTTCAGGGTCGGAGCCAGCTTCACCGGAAACCGGCGGCGCACCAGGAAGTACAAGCTCGGCCCCAGCCCAAAGAGAAAGAGCGGGTTTCTGAAAAGCCGATATCCGGTTCGCCTCAGCCAGTCCGATCGCAGGTACTCTTCGACCGTCATGAGCCAAATGTCTCCCTGATTCCTGCGATCCAGGTCCCCTGAGGTCGCATGATGCAGATTATGCACGATCCGCCAGTTATGGAACGGCGTGAATGTGAGAAGCGCCAGGGTACAGCCCACCGTCTCGTTGATACGCCGGGAGCGAAAGAGCGAATAGTGCGCGCAGTCATGCTGCAGGATGAAAGTCCTGACCAAAAACATTCCCGCGAGCGCTCCCAGAGCGAGCGTCGCCACGATCGAGCGGGAGCAGCTCCAGCCCATCAGCGTTCCCAAGGCCAAATAGGGCGGGACCGTGGTAGCTAGCTGCAGCCAGGCCGATCGATCTTCCGGTTCTGCGAAGCGGGCCAGCTCCGCCCGTATCCTCGCACTCTCCTCACGGTTCCCAGAAATTCCTTCCATAGTTCCATTTCGACCATCTCCTGGATTTACTTAAACCCCCCCCGGATTGTGGCCGCGAAGACACACCTAACTTCCCCCGCAACGCGCCCCGAACCACAGCAACCGCGTCTGCGTGCGATCCTGTCCGCCCGGAGACGGCACGATCGGGAACGCGCTCTGCCCGCGCGCGGGACCGAGCCGCCGTTCGAATTCCGCCAGGCACTCGGGCCTGCCTGCCGCTTTCCAGATATCCGGGTACACGAGCACGGCCGAGAGCTCGGTCCGCTCCCGGAGATGGCCGCAGAAGCCGTCCCATTCCGCCGGCGAAAAGCAGCGGTTCTCCCGCCACGCCGCGAACCATTCCGTATAGGGAGTGCGGCGATAGATCGCGCAATGCGCGGGAGTCATCCGCGACTGATAGAGGCCGTAAACCTTTTTGCCATGCCAGATCCTGAGGCACTCCCCCGCGGTCGACTCCGGGTACTGCGGGCACTGCTCCTCGGTGCATACTCCGTTGCCCCCGGCCACGCAGAAGGGAAGATTCAGCACGCTCGTGCCGGGACTCTCGGCCACGCCCTGCAAGAGCGCCTGCATGGAACGTGAAAGCGGCGGCATCTGGCGCGTGGGATACCCGAGCCAGCTCAGCTCAAGCAAGGCCAGCATCAACGCGATCGCGCCCAGCGTGACGCGGCCGGATCGAGGAAGCCTCGCCCAAAGCCGCTTCGCCCCCTCCTGAAGCTCTGGCCAGGCCAGCACGATCGTGACCGCGAGAAGCTGCGGCAGAAGCAGTCCCCAGCGGCTGGCCACGCGAAAGAACGACATGAACGGAACCACCGCCTGCAAAAGCGTATGGTAGAAGAAAGTGTAAACGCCGAAATAAAGAATCGCCATCGCCGTCAGGATCGCGAATGGCGCCGCGAGACGGAAGCCGGGGCCGCCCCGTCTGCGGCGCACGAGAAAAAGCGCCGCGAGCCAGGGCACGAGAACGAGCCAGCCTACGCTCACGATCGTCTCTCCGCGCGCCATCGCGGGTGTCCCTCCCGGAATGCCCTGCAGCAGCCCCTTCCACCAGAAGATCGCGTCATACCAGAGCGGGCGCAGAAAATAGAACGGGCTCGTGAAATACCAAAGACCCTGTTCGACGTTCCCGAGCTTCCGCGCCTCTTCGGCCAGCGGAGTAAACCAGCGCAAAACCGGGACGAGCCAAAGCGCGATCAGACTCAGCGGCAGGAGCCACTTCCGGAAATCCCACTCGATTGCGACGCCCGGAGCCCGCGCGCGCCGATCCGCGGTCGCGATCCAGAGCATCGCCCCGCGCACGAGCGCCCATTCCAGGATCAGCGGCCCCCAGTAGTAGCCCGCGATCCCGAGCATCCCGACCAGGCAGAAGCCGCGCCACGCCTCAAGCGAGAGCGCCCAGCGTCGCTCGCGCACGAAGCGGCTCCAGATCCACGCGTCGAGCAGGAGGCTCCAGACGAACCAGTGCTGGAAGAGATGCTCGGCATGATGCCAGGCCTTGAAATGCCGGGGCACGTGGAAGACGACGATCGCCGCGGCCGCGAGCCACCGCGCGCGCGCGGAGAGCCCGATCCTGCCGAGCAGAAAGCCTGCGCCCAGATAGGTCCCCAGAAAAGAGAGCAGTGTCCAGAACCAGAGGAAGGGAAAGTCGCGGTTCCGGAGCCATGCGTACGCGCCGACCCATGCGCCTTCGAGCGACCATGCCATGTAAGGCACTGAGGCGCCTGACGGCGTCATGAACTGATCCGTCACGAAACGGGGAGATCCGAACTGCCGCAGCTGATCGGCCATGAGCGTGCGGGACATGTCCCAGTAGCACATGTCCTCGACGAAGCCGGGGATACCGGCGCCGCCGGTGCGCGGGCGGATCGAAAACCAGTAGACCCCCAGCAGGAGAATCCCGAGAAGGAAAGAGGCGGGACTCGCGATGAATTTCCGGGCCATTTTCCTCGGTTAGCATGAAAGCGGGCCGACCCGAAACGAAAACCTCCGCCGGCGCGTCTCCCCTACGGGGGAACTCATGACTTTCTTTACCTTGCTCCTGGCCGTCGCAGGTTCGGTTCAACCCGCGTCCGCGGAGACCCGGGCGCCGAGCGTCCTTCTCTCGCGGGAGAAGTGCCACATCGTCGAGGCCGTGGCCGTCGCCAAGGACCGCAACATCGTCGCCGCCGCGCAGTGCCTCGTCGGCGCGAACTACGTCAGGAAGGTCTTCAAGTTCACCCCTGCGGGAGGCAAGCTCTGGGCGACCCGCGCGTTGACCGACTCCTTTAGCGCGCTCGAGCGCCTGATGCTCGACGACCAGGACAATATCCTGCTCATCGGCCGCGGGCTCTCGGACCCGGAGAACCCCAGGCGCGCCGCCGCGCTCATGGTCAAAGCCAGCGCGACGGGCGTATTGCTCTGGTCACGGGAGCTCCGCGCCGCCGCCGACGCGGCGATCGCGCAGGACGATTTCTTCTTTGCCTCGATCGCGACGGACCGCTCCGAGATCTACCTCGCCGGAACCCATGTGATCACCGAAAAAGACGGGGAATACCTCGGCAACGGCATCACCTCGAGTCCCTATCATTTCATGACGGTCTCGCCGTTCTTCCTCAAGTTCGATGCGTCGGGCACCTTGAAGTGGCGGCAGGACGAAGCGCCCGTGCTCGTCTCCCAGGCAGCCACTTACGCGGATTACTCCTGGATGACAGGGAAAATCTCGGACTTCGCCAGCATCGTCAACAATACGCTCTTCCCGCTTTCGATCGTCTTCAAGAACGGGCTGCTGTACACGCAGCACGGAAACCTTCGCAAAGTCCGCGACGGCCTCACCGGATCGGAGAAGACCAGAATCACTTTCCCATACTTTTTCGGCAGCCTGAACCTCGGTCGCGACGGCCGGATCTACTCGTACGGGACTTCCACGATCGGCGCCTACCACCCGATCCACAACCACGAGCTCATCGGCATGGCCGATGACCTCGGCAAGCTGAGCCATATCACCCTCTACTTGCCTCCGTCGGACTTCAGCGGCCGCCCCGGGACACTTTACCCCAAAGGCCTGCTCATCGACTCCGATGGCAGCCTCTTCGTGACCACCCAGCGGTGTCTAACGAAGGACGAGGGCTGCGGCGTGTATACCGCCCGGCTCACGGCGTTGGGCAGCACGGTCTGGGATTCGGTGTACGCCAATATGCCCTTTTACGGCAGCCTTGGACAGACGCTGGCCGCGGACGAAAGCGATGTCTATGTCGCTGCCGCGTTCGGCCAGGAGATCAAGGTCGCCAAGGGCGTGCTGAAGTTCCGCAAGTAGCCGGGAAGTTACTAGGGCAGCAGCCGCTTCACGCACCTCGCGTACTCGGTGAAGTCCACCGGGACCGAAGGCTGGATCGGCTTGGGCACGGACGCCGGCACGCGGAACTTGCGCAGCACCACGCGCTGGATTCCCCCCGAGGTCTCCAGCACGACCAGGCGCACGTCGCCTGAGTCACCCTCGAAGACCGGGAATTGCCCCGTGAGCTTCCAGTCCTCGCGCGAACGCACGGCCCAGGTGCCCTTGGTCTTGAAGACCGAGGACTCTTCCACCTGGAAGCTCAGAGTCTGGTGAAACTCCGGATCGCGATCGGCCGTCACGACGAGCGTGCGGATCCGCTCGCCGCCTTTGGCCCTGATCCGGACGCTCAATCGATAGGTGCCCGCGATCAACAGGCGCCGCCCGCCCTCCTCGCCGTCGATGTCCTGGATGAAGCTGAGCGAGGGCGTCGAGTCCTCCTCGAGCTCGATATGGTCGTCGCCGAAGCGATACTGAAGAATGTCCGGCAGGTGCCGGTGCACGAGCGAGACGACGCCCTTGCGCTTGTCTCCCGTGAAAAGGCAAGTCCGCACGGCCGCGAGCGCCTCGTCCGAAGCGCTATCGACGCCACCGCCGCCGATCAGCGGCAGATCGCGGAATGCCTTTCCGGCGCAACCCGAGAGGAACGCGAGCGCAAGCGCGCAAGCCGTGAGGCCCGTCTTCCGAGCGACTTTCGGAGCACCCTTGAAACCTCGAAGAATGAACGACATCAGTCCCCCTTTCCTACCCCACTTCCTATCGTCAAATTCGCGCAACTTAATGAATCGCCTATGTCGGCTCTGATGCCGCAAGCGGGTCCGAACCGACACAGGGGGCGACCCAGACGCGCCGCCGTCAGTTCGGCGAGAACCGCCAGAGCGTCATGTTCTGGGTGTTAGTCGCGCTCGTACTGGCCCCGATCACGACCGGACGATTGCTCGAGTCGATCAGGATCCGGTTTCCCCAGTCGTCCTTTGCCGCTCCCTGGCCATCGAAATACAGATATCCCGGACCGGCGAGCGTCGGATCGAGCTGGCCATTGGCAAGTACCCGCCAGACCACCATGTCCCGATGGCTCTGGTTGGGCGGAGCCCCCTGGCCCGCGATCAGGAGCTTCGAGGTAACGGGCTCGAATACGAGGGAGTTCCCGCTCGAGGAAAGAGTGGCCGAGGAGGCCGAATAGTCCGCCAGATAACCGGTGCCGCCGAACGTGGTATCCGGCGTCCCGTCGGACTTGATTTTCCAGACGGCCATTCCGCCCAAAGTCCCGTTTGCCGTCGAGCCCGTGACGTAAACGTCGTCGCTCACGTCCAGGAGCATGGCTTTCCCGACGTCATCGTACCCAGCCGCGCCGGCTCCGTCCACGACAACGTATCCAGCGCCTCCGAAGGAGGCATCCAGCGCTCCAGTTGCCGTATATCGCACGATCAGCAGGTTCTTTTGGCCGCTGCTCACGGCACTCATCCATCCCGCCGCGACGATCCTGCGCGCGGAATCGACCTTGCACCCGAGGAAGCGCTGGGAGGCGAACGCGTTGAAGGTCACCTTCCCCGCATTGAAGCCCGCGTGGGCGGTACCATCCGGATTGAAGCGCGAAATCGCGGCGTACGTGTCTCCGGACACGCCCCCGCACAAATACACGGAGCTATCCACCGGATCCTGCGCCATGGCCATCGCCTGCGTATCGCCCGCGAAGGCGATCTCCGCCCGTCCGTCCCCGCTGAAAGTCGCATCGAGCACGCCCGCCGTGCTGAACTGCCAAAGGGTATGACGGTCGCCGGGCGCTCCCCCATCGAAATACCCGCCTACCAACGGCTTGTCGCCAGGCGCGATCACGACATCCTTCCCGTTGTCATACATCCCGACGCCCCAGTACGCGCCTCCGGAAGTCCCGAAGCCCGTATCAGCGACACCCGTGTCCAGAATCCGCCAGACCGCGACGTCCGGCAGCCCGGGAAATCGGATTCCCGCGACGACGATCCGGCCCAGGGAATCGAACGCACCGCCGATCCCTTCGGAGGCCTCGGTCCGAGTGAATTTACCGCTTCCATTGAACGCGCTGTCCAGCACATAGGCCGAGAAATTGTCATCGTCCTGAATGGTGAGGGTCGAAACCGCCCCCCCTTCGAGCAGAGCTCCGGTGACGCTTCCCAAGGTAAAGCTGACTGTCTCCTCCCATTCGAATACCGAGTCGTTCACCAGAGAAACCGGCAGGGATACCGAGGCGCTTCCGGCTGGAATGAAGAGCGTCCCGTCAGCCACGCCATGGTCCGCGGGATTGGAGGATGTCCCGGCGATCGCGTAAGGAACGCTCACGCTGACGTTCGTTGGCGCGCTCAGCTGCAACTGAAATGCCGTCCCTGCGGCTGATTCGGCCGCGCTGAACGCGGTCTGCGCGAACGTCAGCGCGGGCATGACCGAGACGGATGCGCTCGAAGTGGCGCCGGTGGCGTCCGTCACCAGGAAGCTGAGGCTCTCGTTCGCCGCGGGCGCATCGTAGCTCGAAACGAAAACATCTCCTGACACCGCGCTCAGTGCCCCGCCTCCCCCCGCCTGAGCAAAGACATAAGGCCCTTCGCCGCCCACGACTCTCAGCAGAGTCGTGGAGCCGGGATCGATGCGACCGCTGGGAGCGACGAGCTTCGGCGCTCCGGGAGTCGAGGTCCAGGCGAGCGTGAAGCCGGGACGCGTCACCGAGTAATCAGCGACGAACACCAGCGTCATCAGACCGCTCGCGGCTGTCAGCGGTCCCGGAAGGGCATTGCCGTCGAGTTGAGCCAGGAGATTCGCGGGAATGGCCGCTCCATCATAGACGTAAAGATAATCGTAACCCGTCTCGAGATCGAAAAACTCGAAGCTCAACGTGATCGTCGATCCTGTCCCGGCATGGATCGCGAAGCTGCAGTTCTCGTCATCCTGATAGTCCGCCAGATCCCCGCCGGAGTCCCTGATGCGCCCCGCTCCGCTCGCGCCGACCGCCGTCGCGGAACACATCGAATAGGCCGGAACCAGCGAGGTGATCGTAACCTGGGCACTCCCACCCGCGGAGTCCGTCACCGTGATCACTTCATTGCCGGCCGGGACGTTCGGATAGACATAGTGCCCTGAGGAATCGATCGTACCGCCGCCGGAGCTCACCGCGAAGCTATAGGGCCCTTGCCCACCCGAAGGCTGAAAATGCCACTTCTGTCCGGGGTATAGGGAAAGCGCCGACAAGCCTGCCGAAAGCGGAACTCCGGAGGGACCCGGCGATGGCGATGGCGATGGTGATGGCGATGGCGATGGCGATGGCGATGGCGATGGTGATGGTGATGGAGAAACTGAGGAGGAAGGAACTGGTGAGCTCGACGCAGGAGAATGCAGCCCGATCACGGAGGCCGCATTCTCCGTGGACAGAATCCTCGGAGTACAGGCACCCATGAGAAGAGCGGCAAAAAGGATCGCGCCCTCACGCAAGCGCTTCCGCGGACATGGCTTCGCCATCCCTTCCATTGTATCGGCGGGGCGAACGACCTGAAACTGTGTCCTCCGTGAGACAGGTGGAACCTACTTCGAGCTTTCGGGCGCCGTCGCGATGGCGAACTTCTCCGCGCCCGCGCGCCGCGCGTGATCCATGACCTCGATCGCCGAGCCCAAGAAGGCCTGGCGGTCTCCCTCGAGAATGACCAGCCGGGAGGCGGTTTTCACGAAAGAGCTTTTCAGGAGCTTTTCGAAGCGCGTGAACTCACCGGCCGCGACCGGATCGCCGTTCACCTGTAGCGCCCCTCCGGCAAGAAGAGTCACGATCACGCCCTCGGGCTGAGCCTCCGAGGTCGCGCTGCTCGCCTGGGGCAGATTCACGCTGACGCCCATCTGCGACATGACCGAGCTCGTGACCATGAAGATGATGAGCAGCACCAGAAAGACGTCGGTAAGCGGCGTGATGTTGATCTCCGCAACGATAGGCGCATCGCCTTCGTCGCCGCTCTCCCCGGCGCCCGGGCCGTGCGCGCCGAGGCCCTTAAGCGCCATCGGGCGTCTCCGAAAGGATCTCCGCCAGCTCTTCGGTCTGCAGACGGATCGTCAGGACGAGCGAGCTCCAGCGAGTCTGAAACGCATTGAAAGCCATGACCGCAACCACTGCGACCACGATTCCCGCGGCCGTGGCCACGAGCGACTCGGAGATACCTGCCGCGACCACGGAGAAGCCACCCGAGCCGGAGCGTGCCATGTCCTGGAACGAGCGCAGGATCCCCACGACGGTTCCGAAAAGGCCGATGAACGGCGCGGCGCTGCCGATCGTGCCCAGGATCCAAAGATTCCGGCGAAGCTCTTGATTGATCTGCTGGCGCCTGCGCTCGAGCGCCTCGAGCCAGCGAGCGCGCAGGCGTGCATCCTTGGCCGACAGCCGCTCCAGCGCCAAAGCCAGGAGCCTAGCGGTCGGAAGATCCGCCTGACGCCGGCAAAGGCTCTTCAGCGCCTCCTGATTCCCGCTCAGAAGCGTATTCAAAGCTTCCAGATGAAACGCCCGCAGCTCGTTGCCCAGCTTGCGATAACTCCAAAGCCGCTCGAGGATCACCGCCCAGGCCGCGACCGAACAGGCCAGAAGCGGATACATCACGAAGCCGCCGCTTCGGATCAGGCCCCAGATGCTTTCGAATTCTCCGGTAGTTCCCATATTCGCTTGCAACCTTAATGACCCCTGCCTAGGATGTCAACGCCATGAAATTGCTGCACGGACTGCTGCGCGGATTGCCGATACTGATGCTGCTCCTGACCGGGTGCGACCTCTTTCGCGCCGCCGAGGACGAGCTCAAGCCCGGAAGCCGCGCCTTCTTCTTCGACAAGCAACAGGCCGTCGAGCTCGAGCTCGCAAAATCCAATCCGGCCACCGGCGACGCCTGGTCGGCGACGGCCATCCGACAAAGCTTCGATCCGCCCGTCTGGGAAATCCGCTCCGGGCCGGGCGGAAAGCAGCTGGTCGACCGCATCGCCAATGGCTCTTTCCTCGCTCATCTCATCGACACGCTCACGACGCTCCAGGTCTTCGAAGCAGCGCCGAAGGGGCCTCCGGAAGGCTTCGGCCTGCGCCCCCCGCGTTTCGCGATCCGGCTTAAGCTTGAGCCAGGCATCACCCGCGAGATCCACATCGGCGCTCCCGAGCCCAAGTCGGGAGGAGCCTGGATTTCCCTGGCGAACCCCCAGTCAAGCCCCCGCATCACTCTGGTCAAAGGTGCCGCGCTTCAGATGCTTGGTCATCTTTCCTCCTTCGATGAGTTCCGCCAAAGGACGATGCTGGCCCCGCTAGCGGCCGACGACATCGACGAGGTCGAGCTCTTCCTGCGCGGCAAGTCGTACTTTTACGCGCAGCGCGAAGGCGATATCTGGACTGACCGTCGAAACAAGCCATTGCGCGGGTCGAAGGCCGACGTGAGCATCTGGCTTGAGCGCCTCGTTCATTCGCGCGCGCAAGCATTCATCGACGACCCGGTTCTTTCGGAAAAGCTCCTTGGAATTCTTTCCAGCCGTCCCCGCTTCGAGGCCTTGTTGAAGGACCGCACGGGCAAGGCAACGCGGCTGCGGGTGGATTCCGCCCGGGTGGGCAGCCAGGACTCGGTGATCGCCGAAGCCAGCTCCCGTCCCGGAGCGGTCTTCGTGAGCTATCCGGAGCTGCCGACTTATTTCGACACATTCCGGAAGTAATGCTACGCTTGGGCACATGCTTCCGGTCTTCGTGCGCGGACATATCAACCTGACGGTCCGGGAAAGATCCCAGACCCGCAATCTCGAATTCACCCACCAGAACATCTCCCTGGCAGGGGTATCGGGGCTCCCTTGGGAGCCGCTTTCGCGCGAAGAGCAGTTCGGAGCGAAGATCGAGGTCACCGTCCGCATTCCCACCGCGCGCCCCCTGAGCTTCCGGACGCTCGCGACGATCACGCGCGAGTTCACGACCTTTGCCGACCATATGGGCCTGCGCTTTCACCTGCCCGCGGAACACGCGCGCGACCTGGCGGAAGTGATCCGCACGGAAGGCTACTTCCCGACGGAATACATCCGGAAATACCCGCGCATCCCGTCGCTTCCGATCATCCGCACTTTTCCGCTGCGCGCTCTGGCGATGCCGCGGCCCGACGTGCCCTTCCCGCTTTCGTTCGATGTGCTGAACCTGAGCCCCAACGGCGTGCTGATCTCGACCGAGAGCCAGGTCAGCGAGCAGTTCCGCCCGGGCCAGAAGCTAGATCTTCTGTTGGAGCCGCGCGGCTGGTTCCCGATGCCGATCCGCCTGCAGGGGCTCATCTGCCGGGTCGGCGAGGAGCCCAACGAGCGCACGGGGAATATCGTGCGCTCCTTCGGAGTCAAATTCGCGAAGATCGACGAGGTCAACCGAACGGCGTTCGTGGACCTGCTCAAGGACATCCTCGAGCGGTTCAGGCAGATCGGCTCCGAAGGCGGCTGAGCCCCCCGCTCAAGCGACCATCCGCCGCTCTTCTTCGTCTCCCCGGTCCTCGTACTCGGCCGTCGTCGTATGATGGATGAGCGTCGAGAACTCCTTGCTCAGCATCTTCAGCAGATCGCCGAAGGAGATGATGCCGACGGCTTTGCCGGAGTCGTCGATCACGGGAATCCGCCGCACTCCCGCCATCTCCATCTTGCGGATGCAATCGAAGACGCCGTCGGTGTCCTGACAGACCTCGAGCGACTCGCTCATCACGTTCTCGACCGTGCAGTCATTGACATCGATGTTCTTGGCCAGACAGCGGACCACGATGTCCCGGTCGGTCAGGATGCCCCGGGGCTTTCCGTCGTCCGACAGGCAAAGCACGCTGCCGACGTTACGGTCCGCCATCAGGCGGCTCACCTCACTGACCTTCGCATCCGGCTCGCAGGTCACGAGCGACTGGTTTCTCAGGATTTCCTTCAACATGGTTTCACACCTCTTTAATACCGGAAAAACTGCATCCATCGCGCCATGTCCTCTTTGATCATTCCGAACGAACTGCTATCCTGGGCCGGCATGGTCGCCCACGCGCGGATCCGAACGATCCTCTTCGACATGGATGGCACGCTGATCGACACCGAGCCCTCGGCGGCGGATGCCGTCGCCCGTTGCTTCGCTAGCTGGGGCATCCCGCTCGCCTCCACGGAAGCCGCCGAGGTGGCGGGAAAAACCTGGGCCGCGGCGCTGAGCATCCTCTTCGCGAAGTACCCTCCCCCCCTCCCGCCGGAGGAGGCCTCTCGCCGGATTCTCGCGGCCTATCGCGAGTCGCTCGAACGCAAGCTTCATGTGGTTCCGGGAAGCATCGAGGCGGTGCGCTCGCTTGCCGGAGAGTTCCGCCTCGGGCTGGTCTCGGGCTCCCACCGCGCCGACATCCACTGGGCGCTCGAGAAGCTCGGGCTCGGCTCGTGCTTCGAGGTCGTGCTCGGCGCCGAGGACTATCCGCGCAGCAAGCCGGCACCCGATGGATACGCGCGGGCGCTGCAGCTGCTCGGAGGATCGGCGGCGACTGGCCTGGTTTTCGAGGATTCCCGCCCGGGAATCGAGTCGGCGCTCGCCGCGGGACTTTGGGTCGTGGCGATCACCGGCACGAACCACTTCAGCCAGGACACTTCCGCCGCACATCATCACATCCCGGATCTCACCCCGGTAAATCCCGCTTGGATCGAGAAGATTTCCCAAACCTTTTTTGTCGCGAATCCCTGAAAGCTATGCCATCTTTAAGGGGATTTCAGACGCTCGCCGTTAAGGGGCATAATCCTGAGCTCAGAGGAGAACTCTTCAAATGACCCGGAATTCGAAAGTTTTCGCATTTACCCTCGTTGCGCTGACGCTAGCGCTGGCAGGACCGGCCTGTACCAAGAAGCAGGAAGCGACACAAGGCACCGACACCTCCACGACGAGCCCGGCCGACCCGGGCACCGCGGCCAATACCGCGGCGGTCAACGAACTCAAGATCGAGGATCTCAAGGTCGGCAGCGGCGCCGAGGCGGTCGCGGGCAAGATGGTTTCCGTGCACTACACGGGGTGGCTCACCGATGGCAAGAAGTTCGACTCCTCGGTCGATCGCGGCCAACCCTTCAAGTTCTCCCTGGGGGGCGGCCAGGTGATCCGCGGATGGGACCAGGGTGTCGTCGGCATGAAAGTCGGCGGAAAGCGCAAGCTCACGATCCCTCCCCAGCTCGCCTATGGCGAACGCGGCGCGGGCGGCGTGATTCCTCCGAACTCCACGCTGGTCTTCGAGGTCGAACTTCTGGGCGTCGAGTAATAAAAACCGGAAAGCCGAAAAACAAGGAGCAGAAATGGAAAACGAAAATCAGCAGACCGAAGGTGGCGGCGAAGTCCTCGTCGTCGCGTCCAAACTCAAGAACTACATCCGGACCAAGTCGGGCATGAACACCTCGGCGGCCGTGATGGAAGCGCTTTCCGGCAAGATCCGCGAGCTTTGCGATCAGGCCATCGAAAAAGCGAAGAGCGAAGGCCGCAAGACGGTGATGGATCGCGACTTCGGCTGAGATCCTGTTCATTACCGGCGTTGGCGAGCTCTGCTCGCCCTCGACTGCATAACGAAAAGGGAGGCTCCCGCTCGGGGCCTCCCTTTTCTATTTCTGATCTACCGGAAAGAACCGGAGCGCCCGAAGGAGCTCCCAAGCCCGGCTCAGCCGAAGATCTCCTTCGCGCGCCCGGCGCTGCCCAGGACATTTCTGTTCTTGTCGATGATCATGGCCTTGAGCGCGTCGCGAGCTGGA
Organism: Oligoflexia bacterium; assembly: GCA_023701205.1. Classification (GTDB taxonomy): domain Bacteria; phylum Bdellovibrionota; class UBA1018; order UBA1018; family UBA1018; genus JAMPXJ01. The sequence continues at coordinate 39,125 of JAMPXJ010000006.1, read as the reverse complement.
CCGAGGTACTTCCGCGGATCGAACTCGGCGGGCTTCTCGGCGAAGATCTTACGGATCACGCCCGTCACGACGAGGCGCCCGTCGGAGTCGATATTGACCTTGCAGACGGCGCTTCGGGCGGCGTCGCGCAGCTGCGGGACCGGGATGCCGACGGCGTCCTTGAGCTTGCCGCCGTTGGCGTTGATCATCTCGACGTACTGAGGCAGTACCGAGGATGCCCCATGGAGGACGATCGGGAAACCCGGGATGCGCTTCTCGATTTCCCGGAGAATGTCGAAGCGGAGCGGCGGCGGGACGAGGACGCCTTCAGGGCTGCGCGTGCATTGCTCGGGAGTGAACTTCGTGGCGCCATGACTCGTGCCGATGGAGATGGCGAGAGAGTCCACGCCCGTCTTCTTGACGAACTCCTCGACTTCGCCGGGCTGGGTATAATGGGAATGCTCCGAAGAGACCTCATCCTCAATGCCCGCCAGAACCCCTAACTCCCCCTCGACCGATACGTCGTACTTGTGCGCGTATTCGACGACCTGGCGCGTAAGCTCGATGTTCTTCTCGAAAGGGTGGTGCGAGCCGTCGATCATCACCGATGAGAATCCCGAGTCGATGCAGGATTTGCAAAGCTCGAGGGTGTCGCCATGGTCCAGGTGCAGCGCGAACTTGACGTTGGGATTCAGCGCGCCGAGCAGCTCGACAGCCCCCCGCGCCAGGTGGCGCAGCAGGATATCATTGGCGTACTTGCGCGCGCCGCTCGAGACCTGGAGGATAAACGGGGAATCCGATTCCGCGCAGCCCGTCACGATCGCCTGGAGCTGCTCCAGGTTATTGAAGTTGTAAGCCGGAATGGCGAAGCCGCCTTTGACCGCGGCCGCGAACATCTTCTTCGTGTTGACGAGCCCGAGCTCCTGGTAACTGACTCTCGATTTTGCCTGCGATTCCATCAGTCGCCTCCTGATGCTGATATTTAGGCCGAATCCGGCCTGTTTTGCACGCCTAAAAAGCGGGTTGCCCCTTCGCCGGTGAAGTGATTCACTTTGACGCATCCATGGGAAAGATGATCCATCTTGCAAGACCCGAGCTGAAGGCTCTTTATTCCCGCCTTGGCGGCGAAGCCGCTCTCCAACGCATTCTCGAGGACTTTTATCGCAAGATGGCGGCCGACCCGATGATCGGCTTCTTTTTCCACGGACAGGACCTGGAAAGGATCGCCCGGGCCCAGAAGACCTTCCTGATGCGAGCGATGGGCGCCACCTCCTCCTACTCGGGCAAGGCACCCGCTCAGGCCCATGACGCGCTCCCTCCGATCCTGCCAGGTCATTTCGACCGAAGGCTCCGGATCCTCGAGGAAACCCTGCGCGCTCACGGCCTCGCTGCTGAGGATATCCGAATCTGGATCAACTTCGAAAACGCGTTCCGTGACGGGATCGTATCGGAAGATCACTGATCGGGATCACTGGGCTTCGCAGACCGCGCAACGCATGGTTCTTGCCGCCGCGCCTGCCCCGGTAACACTGACATCGTCTTCCCATCCCGAATTGACGGACTGGCCGAGGTTGCCCCACGTGCCGGCGATCGAATCGTATTTGAACCGGCACCGCGTGATGACATCGTCCGCCCCGCAGAAAAGCCCCGGTGCGGGATCGAACGTGGTCAGGCAGGAGCCCGTGTTCCCCATGTCCATTCGCATGAAATAAGCCAGCGAGCCGACGAAGCTCACTCCGTTGAGGGTGTAGCCTTCCCAGAGCTTCAGATCGGCCCCGCAGCTCGGGAAGCTCGTATCCGAGGTATTATGGCGCACGTAAACCGAAGCCTGCTTCCGGCACACCGTGCATCGCGATATCGGCAGCGCGGGCGGGACTGCCAGGTTCCAGGTCAGCTCCGCCACGCCGGGAGTCTTCAGCCACAGGCTCCGGTCATTCGTCTGAAAATAATTGCATCGGGCCGACCCGGCCGGGTGGCCGCATTGGAGAATGGGGTTGTAGATGAAACTTTCCAGGCACGACGCTTCGGAAGCGAGATCAGTACCCGTGGTCCGGTCAAACTGGAACGTTCCCAGATAGCTGTAGCCGTTGCGGATCGTCACCCAATCCGGAGGACAGGCCGGTACCACGCTGCTCTGGGAGTGCATCACGAGCGTTCGCGCCCCTTTCAACGAGGTATGAAAGCACTGCTCGACCTTCTTGGTCGCATCGTTGACCAGGAGGTTCACCGCGAATCTCGTGCGAAGGCTCTTGGTACCCAGCGATCCATCGGGTTTTTCGGCCTCCGCTTCGATGAGCGTCGAGTAGTTCTTGTAGCTGTTCGCCCCGATGGTCAAGGTCCCGGCGAGCTCCGCGTAGGTGATTTCGAATTTCTTCAGCACCAGTCCGGCGGAAATCTGGCCATTCAGCACGGCGGTATCCGGCCCGGTGGCACCGAAGCGCACCCGGGCGATCGAAATCGGGGTTGCCAGAGGAAGGCCGGGCGGATTGAAGGCCAACGCTGATCCGTCCGCCTCCTGGATCGCCATCTCGCAAAGCTTCGGATTATCCAGAATCATCCTGACGCTGGTCTTGAACAGATCGAAGTCCGTCGAGTACTGCACGAACTTCTGCGCCTTGAGGCTCACGTTGCTCATCTGCATGAGCGCCATGAAGCCGACGGTCGCCACTCCCATCGCGACGATCACCGAGATGAGGGAAAAACCGCCCGGACGCCGCACTATACGTAATTTCCTCGTTTGATCTTCTCCACGATGATCTTCTCGGGCATCGTGACATCGCGGGGATCCACGGTGAAGTAGGCCTGCTGCTCGCAGCGGCGCTTGTTCTCGAGCAGCCATTTGAGGATCTGAGCCAGGCCCTTGTTGCGCTTGTCCTGGAAGAACGGGTCGTTCTTCAAGGCATCCGAGGCCTTCTTGAGCGCCCGGACCTCCTGCGCGTCGTTCTCTTTCACCGGATAATCGTTGAGATCGTACTTCTTGATGTCCTCGGGCAGCACGCCCAGGAACTTCACGTCCGGCGCGGAATAGTCGGAGTTGCGGATGAGGCTCGCCGCCGAGCCCGCCTTGAGCGTGCGATAGATGTTCTGCAGCGTGTACGCGTCGAGATCGCCGAAGAAATACAGCGGCACCCGAAGCTGATCCTGGATCAGCTTGCACCAGCCGCGCACGGCGTTCGAAGGCACGCCCCCCGCGCCCATGAGGATGCAGCTATGGCGCTTGGTGAAGCCGTTCGCGACGAGCGTGTTGGCCGTGCCTTCGGATTCGACGATGACGCAGAAATCGATCTTCTTCCTGGCCGAGAGCTTGAGATTCTGCGGCCGGTTCTTCGGCTGAAAGGGGCTCGTGCCGAGCTTGGAAAGATCGACCACCGCCTTATCGCCGTCCGGGAGCGTCTCGGTCACGACCAGCTGCTGCGAATACGTCTGGCCGCCGCGGTCGTTCGCGTAGCAGTTCACCTCCTCGCGGTAGCACTCGAGCATCTCGCAGATGAAATCGATGATCTCGTCGGACTCGCCCTGATCGGCGAAATCCAGCGGCTTCATCGAGGAGTCGTGCTTGATGTAACCTTTGCTGATGTAATACAGCTCGCGCTTGGTATTGACGGCGCCGGTATCGAGGTTCCGCAGCAGGATCTCCAGCATGAAGATCGCCCGCGACATCTTCTTGACCGAGCTGACGTTGAGCTCGGTAGCGACCTTCTTGGAACCAGGCGTGAGATAGCCCACCTTGTGATTGTAGATGGCGTTGTCGAGCGAGCACTTGGTCGCGTAGAGCACCGGGCGTTTGGCGCGTTCCAGGTCGGAAAGCAGCCGGCTGCAAAGCTCCTTGCTCAGCTTCGGGATGGTTTGTTCAGAGCTGGGTGTTGCCATTAAGCGTTAACCTCCGCGACCGCGGTTTTCTTCGAATTCTTGCCTTTTTTCGGCTTTCCGTCCTTGCCTTTTCTGGCCGGCGCCTCCCCTGCGACTTCCTTGAGGAGCTCGTCAGTATCGATCGCGTCCGCCTCGGCCGGCAGGCCCTTCTTCTGCTGGGCTTCGAGCACGGCATGCGCCTCCTCGAGCTCGGCCTCGGTCGCCTTGGCATCGCGCCCGAGGAGCTTGAGCAGCCCTTCCTCGGCCTTCTTCTTCCGGGCATCCGGCGCATTGACGATCCGGCAGATGCCGTTCACCAGAATCGGGCCGAACTGCTCGATGTGCCGGATCTTCTCTTCGAGCTCACTGGCCTTGACCTCCTTGCGGATATGCTTGGAGAGGCGCTGACCGGCCTGGATGAGCGCGAGCCGGATCTCGGCAACCAGCTCGTCCGAGGCATCGATGGTCTCCTTCGACGCGTTCTTGAACTTGATGAACGGCGAGACCACGCTCACCGCCATGATATAGGGTCCCTGCGGCAGCGAGTCCTTGGGCTGCACCAGCCCGTAGGAGCGCCAGTTCACCGACTGGATCGCCTGCACGATCGCGCAGGCCGACTTGTCGAACTGAAGCGGCACGCGGTTGGCGAAGCGCAGCACCTGCGCGGCGCTCTCAGCCTCGATGGACTTGTCCTCCAGCCGGGCGATGGCCACTTCGATCTGCACGGGCTTGAAATCGCAGATCGTGGGTTTGCGCGACACGACCGAGAAGAAGTCCACCGCGCCCAGGCGCTTGATGCTCTTGGAGAGGGCCTCTTCGCCGATCCAGAGCACTGACTTGGTCGAGGGCGCCATGAGCTTCTGGTTCTGGAGCCCCACGAAGAGATCCTTGAACTCCGCCTCGTTCAGCGCGTCGACGGATTTCTCGAGGACGCCCTTCTTGATGCCGCCTTTGATCAGATCGTTGATCACGCCTTCATGGATCCGCGAGAAGCCCTTCTTGAGCCAGGCCGCGGCCTTCACCTTCCCGAAAAGATGGGAATGCGCGATGAATTCCCCGAGCTTCATCGTGTGCGGATGCGGCTCGGTCGCCTCGGGAATCGCGGGAACCGTTTCGCTCACGCGATCGATGGTGTGAGCCTCGATTTCCGGAAGCTTGTAGGTCAGCTTCAGATGAGGGTTCACGAGCGCCGTGCCGTTGAGATAGTTGAGCAGGCCCGCTTCGCCATTGAGCTGGATGCGCCCGTCCACGAGGAACTCGACGGAGGTGCCGGTCGGACGCTCCCAGTCGATCGTCTCGCGATCCTTGAGCACCCCGCGGTTGTTCTTGATATCCACCTCGACCACGCAGGAGAGCGCCTTGCGCATGGTCTTCGTCTTGGTGATCACGCGGGCGCCGGTCGCGCTCGTGAGCTGCGCCCAGGTGGTCGCCGCCGAAATGCCGATGCCCTGCTGGCCGCGCGAGCAGCGCCCCCGGCCGAACTTCGAGGAGGCGAGATATTCGCCGAACACCTTGGGCACGTCGTCGGCATCGATGCCGGGGCCGTTATCCTCGACCCGGATGCGGATCTGGTCCGAATTCTTGATCGAGCCCGCCCCCGCCTTTTCCACCACGACGTGAACCTCGGGGAGAATCCCGTTTTCCTCGCAGGCATCCAGCGCGTTATCCACCGCTTCCTTGAGCGTCGTCAAGACCGCCTTGGTCTGGGAGGAAAAGCCGACCTGCTGGAGGTTCTTGGAAAAGTACTCGGCCGTGCTGCTCGTGGTGATCTTGTTGCCCGCTTGTTTCGCCATGCCCCGATTCAAGCAAATCCGATGCGGAACTGTCAACGACTTCCCCGGGCCGAATCGGGAATTGCATTGGAAAGCGGCCAGAAAGGACTGACCCTCCGATGCCCAACAGCAATCCACCTTCCAAACGCGCGTTCCTCAGCGACATCGAGGAAATCCGGCGCCGCGCCCGGCAGCACATCACGCAAGGAGCCGTGACGCCCAGCTATCGGGGCGACGTGGAGACGGCCATCGAGATCCTCAACGAGGCGCTCGCGACCGAACTCGTCTGCGTGCTCCGTTACAAGCACCATTATCACGCGGCGAGCGGCCTGCAGTCCGAGGCCGTGGCGCAGGAGTTCGCCGAGCACGCGCGCGACGAGGAGCTGCACGCCGACCAGCTCGCCTCGCGCATCAAGCAGCTCGGCGGCAACGCGAACTTCAATCCCCAAGGCCTGCTGGCGCGCAGCCACGCGGAGTACCAGGAGGGCGAAAGGCTCGTCGAGCTCATCGTCGAGGACCTCGTGGCCGAACGGATCGCCATCGAGTCCTACCGGGAGATGGTGAAGTACTTCACCCAGAACGAGGATTCCACCTCACGCAGGCTCCTCGAGGAGATCCTCGCCAAGGAAGAGGAGCATGCCGATGACCTGGCCAACCTCCTGGTGACGCTCGACGCGACGGAAAAGCCGCGAAAGGCGGCCTAAGCCGGTTTGCCGCTCCCGCCCGATGACCCCGCGTCGCCGACGGCGGGCGCCGCCGCGGGCGCTGCGGGCCGCTCCGGCTCGGAAAGGATTTCCAGGATCGCGACGAAAAGCGCCGCCAGGATCGGGCCCAGGAAGACGCCCACGAAGCCCAGCGTCTGCAATCCCCCGAACGCCGCGACGAAAGCCAGCATCGGGTGCAGATTGACCGAGCCGCGCAAAAACCACGGCCGGATGAAGTTATCCATCGTGCTCACGACGATCGCGCCGATCACCGCGGCGACGGCCGCGACCGAGTTCCCCGTCAGAGCCTGATGGATCGCGACACCGAACGTCACGGGCGAGGTCCCGACCACCGGAATGAAGGAGCTGAAGAACACGAGCGCCCCCACGAGCGGCACGTTGGGCACTCGTGCCGCCGCGCAGAGGACCGTAAAGAAAAAGGCCTGCGCGACGCCCGAGATCACCGATGCCAGGATCACCGAGCGGCTGGAGTTGCCGATACGCTCGATGAGCTCCTCGGTCTGATGCCGGCTGAAGAAGGAATTCCTCCGGAGAAAGGAAACCAGCCGGCGGCCATCCACGAGAAAGAAATACTGGCTCACGATCATCACGATCATGGCCATCACGATCCCGGGCAGGTTCAGCAGGAAGCCCCCGAGCAGGTCCGCCGCGCGCAGGCTCGTGCTCCGAACGAGATCCTGCGCGCCCTCGGCCAGCTCCTCGCTGCTGATCGGATAGAGATCCTTGAGCCAGTCAAGCACCCGGCGCGCGAAAGGCGACTCCACCCAGGAGTGAGCCCAGTCCAGGTGCGCGGGCTTGGGCAGGTCCTTGAAGGCCTGGAGCTGCTGAAGCCCCGTCTTGATCACCATGTAAAGGAGAAGCGCGGTCGGGATGATGAAGAGCAGGGTCATTCCGAGCGTCAGGATCGCCGCGCCGAACCGAGCCCGGAGTCCGCGCACCTCCAAGCGCTCGAGCGCCGGCATCACGAGCACCGCGAAAAGCCCGCCCATGAGCACGGGCAGCAGCAGTGGCGAAGCCACGTAAAAGAAGAACCCTGTCACCAGCAGGGCGAAAAGCCTGCGAAGGATCGTATCACGCACGGGACTCAGAAGGGGCCTCCTGGAGAGTGTTGAAAACATGGTCCCACAGCGGCGTGCTCACCCCGAACCGCGCGCCGGAACCGCCATAATGATGAAGCATGTGATGACGTTTGAGCCATCTCCCGTAACGGGTACGCGGGGTGAAATGATGGACCGCGAAATGAGTGGTGTCGTACCAGAGATACCCGAGCAGGAAGAAAGCGAAGAAAGGCTCCACGCGACCCGCATCGAGAAAGAGCCTGAAAAACGCGAAGAGCAGTGCCGCCAGGAGCAGCCCCGGCACCGGCGGCATGACCAGGCGCGAGGAATCTTGAGGATCCTCATGATGCAGCCCGTGCAGGAGGTACAAGGCTCTTTCCTGAAGCGCCCCCCAGGGCCGCGGCCGCGGCCTGAAGTGAAAGACGAAACGATGAAGGAGGTACTCCGCCAGCGTCCAGGTGAGCAGGCCGCTCGCCGCCATCGCTGGAAGCGAAGCCTCGCGGGAACGCGTCAGGAGCCAGGCGACCACCGGAATCCAGACGACCCAAGGCGTGAGCGGATGCACGTGAGTCAGCCTTTCGAGAATCGGGTTCTGGAAAACCCGGATGCTGGGATGGATGCCGGGATGGGATTTCCGCTGCTTGGACGCCATTGCGATCTCCAGTCTAGGCTGCCTGCCGGGATTGCTCAACCCGGATCGTCATGCTACGCCCAGTTCATGCCTTCGACCTTTCTTCCGGTTTTTCTCGCCGTGCTTCTGCTTGCGATCGTGGCCGTCGCCCTGGTCGGCGCATTGCAATATCTCCGCATGAAAGCCTTCCTCGCTCAGCTCCCCGATGCCCTTCAAAGACCGATCCTGGATCTTTCGGAACGGGTGACGCGAATCAGCACGGAGACGCGCGAATCCACGACGGAGCGCCTGGCGCGGCATTTTCTGGACACGCAGGAGAGACTGGATCGGACGCTCGCGCAAAACCGGCAGGAGCTGGCGCAGGGCCTTCAGAAGTCCACGCAGGCGCTCGAGAGCAAGTTCCAGTCACTCGAGCAGCAGGTGGGCCTGAGGCTGGAGACCATCGGCAAGAACGTCGAGACCAAGCTCAACGAGAACCTCAAGGAAGGCTTCCGCCACTTCGAGAAGGTCCAGGAGCATCTGCAGGCCGCCGAGCTCAAGCTCGCCTCGCTCAATACCGTGGGCCAGTCGATCTCGGATCTCAACAGCCTGCTCAAGCTCCCTCACCTGCGCGGCGGGTTCGGCGAAGCCACGCTCGAGCGGCTGCTCGCGGATTTTCTCCCGATCGGCTCCTATGAGCTGCAGTTCGCGGTCGTCCCCGGCTCGACCGAGCGCGTGGACGCGATCGTCCGCTTCGCCAAGCAGATCCTCCCCATCGACAGCAAGTTCCCGCGCGAGCAGGTGCTGCCGCTTTTCGAGTCGCAGAATCCCGAGGACGTGGAGAGCGCGCGCAAGCTGCTCTCGGATTTCGTCAAGGGCCAGGCCAAGTCGATCGCCGACAAGTACATCCGGCCCGATCACGGCACGACCGACATGGCACTGCTTTTCTTGCCGAGCGAGACGCTCTACTTCGAGGTCATCCGCAACGGCAAGCTCTTCGAGTCGCTCTCGAAGCTGAAGGTCTTCCCCGTCTCGCCCAACACCCTGTCGATCTCGCTCAAGGCCGTCGCGATGGCGCAGGACTATTACGAGATGGCCCGTGGGGTGGAGAAGACCATCGAGGACGTCAAGAAGGCGCGCCGCCACTTCGAGCATTTCGAAAAGAAGTTCGAGGAAATCGGAAAAGGCCTGCGCAAGGCGCAGGAGGCCTTCGAGACCGCCAACACGCACCTCTCGCATTACGAGAACAGCATCTTCCGGCTCACCGGGGAGGTCGAAAACAAGGAAGCCCCGGCTCAGCTCGCGCTCACGGACTGACGCCGCAAGGCGTTACACGCGCATTTCGAATTGACATCTTCCGGCCGCCTGATACCCGTAAATTCTGCATCGAAACGGGGGAAGACATGTCGCTTATTCTGGGAATCAGGCCGGGAAAGTTCGGACTCGCGCTCGCCTGCGCAGCGCTCATGACAGGGGCGATGCCCTATGGCGCGGCAGCCTTCGAGCTCGACAAGACCCAGCAGGCCGTGGTCGATGAGCTGCTCACCTCTTTCGAAGGCGGCTGCAGCGCCGGGGCCTGGACCGCGGCGGCGCTCGATCGCTCCACCCGGCTCACGGGTGTTTTCAAGGCTCTCAACAGCAAGGCCAGCTGCCGCGATCATCAAAACGGCAACCCCAATCTCGAAGACGCGCTCCTCGGCGCCTCGACGCTCGAACAAGCCCTGACCGACGCGCTCGAGCGCGAGAGCAGCTACCGCAACGAGCGCATCGCCGAAGAGAACGCCAACGATCTTTACTTCGTCCTGCAGGACCCCAACCTCGACGCGTACGTCCGCGCGCAACTTCTGTCCTACTACGCGAGCCAGCGATACGAGGTTTCCTACAACCGCACCGTACTGAACTACCTCGATCGTTCCAGCTTCGCGAGCCGTGGAGCCTCGGGACTGTCGCGCTTCAGCAGCCTGAGCTCGGCGATGCTCGCCAACACGACGCAGATCTCGGCCTGCCTGGCGGACAACCCCGCCAAGGCGATCGACATCGGGGCGAACCTCGGCCTGGTTGCGGGCTCCTTCGCTCCGCCGCTCGTGGGCCTGGGGATCGCGGCCGTTTCGCAGCTGCTGAAGGTCGGCGTCGAAGCGGCGACCGCCTACCCTTCGGCCAAGGCGGTCTATGAGACCCGACGCAACCGCATGCCGGCCGCGATGACCTGCGGGCTCGAGGCCCTGAGCCGCGACTACTGCAAGGCGCGCGACGCCTACGCGCTGATCAACCTGGATCGCAAGGAGAACACCCGGCGCGAGCCCAGCCCGTTCTTCTACGGGATCGAGCTGGCGGATCGGGATCTGCCGATACTTTACCAGTGGCTGGATCAGGTCGTCGGCGGCTCGAGCTCGGCGACCGTGGATCAATCCAAGAAGGTGAACGATCAATTCGCGCGGCTCAACCGGATCCTGGGAATGCGGAGGAATACCGAGGGGGTCCTGGGCGAGATGGATCAGTACCTCAAGAACCCCAAGTTCAACGAGACCGACCGCCTGACCAAGATCAAGGAGGCGATCGGCGATGTCATCCTGAGGGCGCTCTTCATGGACGAGCGCGGAATGGGTTATCCTTATCCCTATCCGGACGGCCCTTTCGTCAATGACGACCCCTTCCTGCTCGCCGCCCACCTGGCGGGAATCCCTCCGAACCTGGCACCGCCCTACCGGGATAACCAGAGTCTGCGGGTGTTCATCGGAAGCTTGCCCATCACTTACACCGCGACTCTGGGGAGCGAGATCCGCTCTCGCGCCCTCGCCCTGCTGGCCGAGCGACACACGCGGGTGCTGGCCGAGTTCATCCAGAAGGTGAACATCAATCCTCCGATCGTGATCCGGGATGCCTCCTCGATGACCGCCGGAGGGCTCTCGGCCATCGGCACGCTCGAACGGCTGGACCGCTTTTTCGAAATCTTCGCCTTTGGCCAGCCTCCCTACAAAGAGCAGGACGAAGAGCTGATCAATCAGGTCCGGATGAATCTCAACGCCATCCGGGAAAAGCTGAATAACGTCAATGCCACTCAGCCCGGAATGGCCGAGGAGATCATCGCGGACGTTTTCAAGGTCTTTAAGCTTGAGAACACCAACGTTTTCCTTCCGACCCATCTGCAGAACTTGATTCGCAACGACCTCACCACGCGCTACCGCCGCGGCGAAGGCCCCAAGAGCGTCGACGACATCCTGCTCACCGCGGGCCGCGACATCGATGCCCTGCTTTCGCGCACCAAGCTCGGTCCGGTCGAAGTGCGCGGGGATCTCGAGCTCGCCCAGAGCACGACGATCAGCACGATCGCGAAGTTCCGCGGCTTCTTCGGCAGCAGCATCGGCAACGCGATCTGGGACCTGCAGCAGCAGGCCGATCGGAACCGCGAACCTCCGCTCTCGCAGGGCTCAAGAAGCCCGAGCCGCCATACCGCGGCCCGGCTCTGCATCCTGACGCTGATCTCCGGAACGGACTGGCCCCAATCGGTCAATAAGTCGCTATGCCGCGGAGCCAAGATCTTCTCGCCCGACGCCAGGCTTGAGCTTTCCTTCGACGCGCTCGATGCCAAGCTCAACGGCACCTCGCCTGTTTCGCTCGATGACCGGCTTTGCCTGCACCAGGAATTCCTGCGGCTGGATCGGCTGGCCAGTCAGGATCTCACGGGACCGGGCGACTCGGAACCTGGCAAGATGAAGCCCAGCGCGGCGGATCGAAAGTCCCAGCTTCTCTGGCAAGGAATTCTCGACTCGAGGCTTCATTCCAACTGACGCGCGGCCCGGTCACGCCTTTTGCAAAACAGGTCTTTTGCACAAGGAGGGGAAATGGCCCATCAGGTGAACGTGACGCCCGTCAAAGCCAGCCTTCAGCCCACCGACCCGGACGAAAAGGTCCGCGATCCCGTTTGCGGCATGGAGATCTCGCGCCGCGAGTCCCGCTATGTGGTGTTCCGCGAGATGGGCTCCTATTACTTCTGCAGCAAGATCTGCCAGCAGGAGTTCATGAGCCCGACCTTCAAGGCGGGCAAGTCGCGCGCCCGCAAAGCGGCGTGATCGCCTCATAAAATAAAGATTCAACTGAGCGCACCCTTTTTCCGAAGATAGGGGATGAGAAACGAGGATCCTCCCATTCGTCACCCCCGGCTGTTCGGTTCGGCTAGCGTTCTTCTGGTGGCTTTCTTCAGCGCATCTACCAGTCAGGCGACTCCTCTGGGCGCCAGCATCTCGCTCGAGCTCCCTCACCCGGCCAACCTCTCACTTGAGGCGCGGCCGTCGCCGGAGTTCAGCGGGTCATTCTCGCTGGGCGGGCTGCCCGCCATCCGGATGAACAAGGTGAGCCTTTCGATGTTCACGCCGAACTTCCGGGGCCGCTGGCACGCGTTCTCCGGCGCCTTTTTCATCGGGGGAATCCTGGGTTATCAGCGTCTGAAGGGTTCAACCTCTCAGGACTTCGCCGTCACGAGCCCGTTTCCCGCCACCGTACCCACCTCTATCGACCTCACGATCAAGAATCTCTACTTCACGCCCCACCTGGGCTGGGTCTGGGGAATGGGTTCCCCGGGGTTCCTCTTCGGGTTGGAGGCGGGTATTCAGGTACCGTTCGCCCCGGCGAGCGAGCTCGAGATCCAGATCAATGATCCCTCTTACGCCGCCCTGCTGAGCGTGGTCCAGAGCACCTCGGAGTACCAGCAGGCGGAAAGCGACGTCGAGACCGCAGCCAATCGCGTCGGACGCATGGTCTTCCCTTACGTGGCGATTCGGCTGGGCTGGATGTTTTGAAGCCGCGCCGGCTCGCTCATTCGGGATTTCGCTTGCTCGAGGTCCAGATCAGCCAGGCCCCGAGCCCGAGCAGCAGCACGATCCACCAGAAACGCCGGAGGTTCAGCGCCGCCGCCTCCACGAACCGAGCGGCGAAGGGAAACGCGAACCAAAGCCCAGCGGCCACGCCGATCAGCACCAGGAGCTGAAAGACGAGTCGCAGCCGCGAGCGTTCGAGGCTCATCGTTTCAGGTCACCGATGGGGAGCAGGATATTGGACCCGCCGCCCCCACCGCCGCCGACCACGAGCGGGGCTTTGCCGTCCCACTTCTCGACGATCTGCAGCTGAATGAGCGCGGGCGAATCGCGTAGCGCGCGGCCCCGGATCTCGATTGCCTGTGCCTCGCCTTTGGCGCGGATCACGGCCGTATTGGCCTCGATCTCGGCCTTTTGCTGGACGAACTTCGCCTTGGCGGCTTCCTGCTCCTGCACCATCTTGGCCTCGATGGCGGCCTCGAGCTCCTTGGAGAGCGAGATATTCTGGATGACGATGTCCTCGATCGCGAGCACCGCGCCCACCTTCTGGCGCGCGGCGGCGAGCGCCTTGGTCTTGATCTCCTCGCGTTTCTTAACGATCGTCTCGGCGCTTTGCAGCGCCGTGACTTCCTTGATCGCCTCGTTCACGCGCGGCACGATCAGGGTGTCAAACGGGTCGCCCGCGAACTCTTGGTAGATCTTCACGACCGCGGCCTCGGGAATCCGGTACAGAATCCGAAGCTCGACGTTGACCTGCTGCAGATCCGAGGAGTAGCACTCGGCGCGCATGGACTTCGCCTGTTGGCGCACGGCAACCGGGATCACCGTCGTGATCAGCGGGGCCTTGAGACCGAAGCCCTCCGGCGCGAAATGCGGGGAGACCTTGCCCATCGTCACGAGCACGCCGCGATGGCCGGGCTCGACGATGAAGGAGCCCGAAAACAGCACGATCACCGCCACGAAGACGATCAGCGCGATACCGAGGTATTTCCTCATCGCGCCCAGATCCACCTGAATCTCCCGGCCGAAATCCCGGCCTCCGCGCATTCCCATTATCTTTTCTCCCCATCAGGCCCGTCAGGGTTCACACCCAGATTCAAGGCCACGCCCAAAGCCAGCCACTGCAACTCGACGAGCGCCGGCACCCAGGCCAGCGGACTCGCGCCGAAGACATCGACCCGGTAACTCGCCTTGATCTCGGCGCCGCGCGGGTCTTTCGGAAGTGACACGTGCCAGAGCCGGTCATCGGGCTTCACGCTCATGCGGGGGCCGTGAAAGAACTCCTCGCTGCCGAACGCCCGCACCGGAAGGCGCGCCATCTCCATGAACTTCAGCGCGCCTTCGCGCGCGATCCATTCGCCTTCCCACTCGCCGATGATGACCGAAGGGCCCAAACCGGCCCGATCGCGCAGCACCTCGAGGTTCGGATCGCCGATGCTCCGCACCGCGTCCCACTCCTCGAAAACCTTGTTGCCCATGAGCAGCGTCGTCGCCGCGCAAACCGCGCCGGTCACCGACATCGTGTGCGGCTCCACGCGTTCGAGCGGCGTCGTCGGCAGCACCAGGCGCGCCACCTCGCTCTCGCGGGCGCCTACCCCTGAAACCATGACGGGGAATGCGCCGTTGCGCGCGCAGGTCTCGAGCGCCTCGAGCGTCACCGGCGTACCGCCCCGATGCGTGAAGGCGAAGGCCCAGTCGCCCTTGCCCGGCGTCACCTCATGGCCGATGTCCACGCTCGAGCAGGCCACGACCGGGATGCGCGGGCGGAAACGGTCGCGGATCAGCGAATAGCCCGAAAGCTTCGCCGCGAAATAGCTGCTGCCCACGCCAAAAAGCAGGATGCGCTTGGGAGTTTCGGGCGGAAGCTCGCGATTGGAGATCCTCGCGATACGCTCGGAGATCTCGCGCCAGGATTCCCGCTGCTGCCGGAGGGCTTCTTCGACCTGGCTCATTGCTTCCACCTTTTTGCCATCTCGGAAAAGAGATGGATCTGCCCCAGCATCCCTTTCTTGAGATCGCTCACGAGGACGCTTTCATTCTCGCCGTGCGCATCCGTGTAAGGATCCTCGACGCCGATCAGGAGCGCGGGCGCGCCGCCCAACGCCTGGGCGAAGGGCCCGACAAACGGGATGCTCCCCCCGCAGCCGATCTTGTAAGGACGCTTGCCATAGCCTTTCTCGAGCGCCGCTTCGGCTGCCGCGAACGCGGGGCTCGAGGTGTCGGTGGCCCAGGCGGGGTTGGCCGCATCGCTCTTGAGATGCAGCTCCAGGCCCCAGGGCACGCGCGAGCGCAGGAATTTCTCCAGCGCCTGGCGCACTTTCATCGGGTCCATGTCCGGCACGAGCCGGATCGTGACCTTGGCCCAGGCCACGTCGCAAATGATATTTCCAGCCTGTTTGCGCGAGGACGCCTGGATCGCGTTCACGGTCAGGCTGGGCAGACGCCAGACCTGCGCTCCGGGTGAAGGTCCCTCGCGCAGAAGCTCGGCTGACTCGACCATCCCCGCCTGCTTGCGGAACTCCGCCTCGTTGAACGGCGTGCGCTTGATCTCGGCCTCCTCGGCAGCACTGATCGGACGCACCTGCTCGAGCACGCCGGGAATGGCGATCCGCCCTTGGTCATCCACGAGCCCCGAAAGGATCTTCGTGAGCGCCATCGTGGGGTCCGGCACGGGTCCGCCCCACATTCCCGAGTGCACCGTCTTGTTGAGCGCCCGCACTTCGATTTCCATTTCGACCAGGCCCCGAAGCGCCACGGTCAGGGCAGGAATGCCGATATCGAAATTGCCGCTATCCGTCAAAACCAGGACGTCCGCGTCAAGCTTGCTGCGATACATTTCGAGGAATTTCGGAAGATGGGAGCTGCCGATCTCCTCTTCGCCCTCGATCACGACCCGCACGTTGACCGGAAGCTTCCCCTCGGTCTTGAGATACGAGTCGATCGCCGCCGTGTGCAGAACGATCCCCGCCTTGTCATCGGCCGCGCCGCGACCATAGAGGCGCTCACCGCCGGGCCCCTGCCGCAGGGTCGGCTCGAAAGCCGGGCTCTTCCAGATCTCCGGCCGGCCGGGCGGCTGCACATCGTGATGGGCGTAGAGCAGCAGCGTGGGGCAACCCGGGGCGTGAAGCCAGTCGGCGTAAACGTAAGGATGAGCGCCCGGGACCTCGAGGATTTGGACATTCTCGAGCCCGCGCTTCTTCAGGAGGGCGGCCACCGCCTCGGCGCTCCGCTTGAGCTCCTGGGCCGGAAACTCCGGAAAGCTCACGCTCGGGATGCGAACCAGGGTCTTCAGGTCTTCAAGATAGTGTTGGAAATTTTCCTGTAGGTAGGCGGAAGTACGGGTATCCATAAGTGGCCCCCAGTCTGTCCCACAACCCATTGCCTTGACAATCAAAAAACTTCCAGCGAGGGTGCGATTATGGCCGCCGCTCCATCGACCCGGATCAAACTCAACCCGTCCTACTGGCGGCATACCAGCTGCGTGCCTTTTTCGGAAGACGTGGTGCCATCGAGCCTTTTCCTCAAGCATCGCCATTTTCTCGTGCTCGACATCGAAACCCAGAAGCTCGTGCAGGACGTCGGCGGCTGGGATCACATCGACAAGCTCGGGATCTCCGTGGCCTGCGCCTATGACAGCCGCACGGACCAGTTCCTGTCCTTCCGCGAAAACGAGCTCAAGAACCTCATTGAGCTCTGCGAGGAGCGCCTCGTCGTGGGCTACAACATCCGCGGCTTCGACCTTCCCGTCATGGTCCCGTACGGGCTGAATGTCCAGCGCGTCGACGCGTTCGACATCATGTATGACCTGGAGACGCTGACGCGCCAGCGCTTCCTCAAGCTCGAGGCGGTGGCGCGCGGCACGCTCGGCGCGGGCAAGTCCGCCGACGGCCTGATGGCCGTGGAATGGTGGAAAAAGGGCGAGATCCAGAAGATCATCGACTACTGCCTGCAGGACGTGAAGGTCACGCGCGACGTCTTCCAGTTCGGGCGCCAGAACGGCTTCGTGAAGATCCAGCGATCGGAGGAGAAGATCGTCGAAGTTCCCGTGCAGTGGAACTGAGGCGCGAACAACCGATGGCACGCCTAGGCGCCTTTTATCTCGCGTTCAACACCTTCCTCTACGCGGCCTGGGGCATCGCGGCCTTTCCCGCCCAGGAATGGCTGCTGGAGCTGCTCGTATCGATCGTCTTTCTTTTCCCCGCGCTGAGCGCGGTGCGTTTCGGGCTCACCCCGGGCGTCACGCGCGCGATCGGGCTGGCGCTTTTGTTTCACTCGGCTTGGGATCTCCTGCACTGGCCGGCGATCGGGATCGTCGCCACGCCGATCGCGCCTTGGATTCCCCGCCTGGATCCGATCGCGGATATCCTGATTGGAACGGCCATACTGGTCCGGGCATCACGGTAGCGCCTCGATGGACTTTCGCCCGAATTGAACTCCAAACTCTATTTTTTGGACCGAAGTAGTCTTCGACGTACGATCCCGGCTAAAATGAAAAAGGATATGTAAATAGCCAATTTCAGAGGTGGACCGGGCCTGATTGCCTTAGCGCCTACCTGAATGAAAATTACGACCGCCAAAAGAACTGCGCCAATGCCAAATCCAATCTGAAGGACCAGAAGGACGCCGCTGCCAAGTTGAAGAATTACGGAAGGACCTTCAACAACTTGATCATAGTCGGATTTGAGCAAATCTCGTATGGACTGTCGACAGTTGAGTGAAGTAGCCGCGACGAGCGTATCCTCACACAGTGACTTCATGCCGATCCATTTTTGGATCACTATGTTCCAAATCAGTTGAATTAATTCGGCCGCCCGGCGATAAGGAAAGCACCTATGCTGAACCCCGCGACGAGCTGCAGAGACTTCCTCACCGAAGAGCTGCACCGGAGAACCCGGAGCAATCCCCGCTATTCCCAGCGCGCCTTCGCCCGTCAGCTCGGGATGAGCCCCGGCGAGCTTTCGGAGGTCCTGCGTGGGAAGCGCTCGCTGAGCCTGCGCTCGGCGCTGAAAGCGGCGCGTGCGCTGGCGCTCAACCCCGAGGAAACGCGCGAGCTTGTCCTGCTTTCCCAGGCGGACCGGGGTGGCGCGCTCCCGCCTCCCGACTCGCGGGACGCGCGCCCACGCGAGCTCACGATGGATTTTTTCCGCATCGTTTCGGACTGGTACTGCTTCGCGATCCTCAATCTCTCCGAATGCACGGGCGCCACGCTCGAACCCGCTTACCTGGCCCGGCGCCTGGGAATCAGCCAGGCCGAGGCGCGCATCGCGCTCGAGCGGCTCGAGCGCGTGGGCCTGATCGAGCGCCGGCAGGGCAGGCTCCTTCCCGCTCCCGACTACGTCATCTCTCCTTCGGGCATCCCCTCCGAAGCCATCCGGAATTACCACTCGCAGATCCTCGACAAGGCCAAAGCCGCGCTCGAGAGCCAGGCGCTCGAGGAGCGCGATATCACCGGCCTCGGCCTCGCCATCGATCCGCGCCATCTGCCCGCAATCAAGAAGGAGCTCTCCGAGTTCCAGGACCGGATCGCCGCCAAGTACTCCACCGGCCGGAAGACCGAGGTCTATCAGCTGGAAATCGCCTTATTCCGCCTCACCGAAAGGGACAGAAAATGAAATCACCCACCATCGGCCTGCTCGCGATCCTCGCGCTCGGAATCTCCTCCCCTCTCCCGGCTTGGTCGGCGCCGACGAAAGTCGGCAACGGCGATGACGGAAGCGATCTGGAGAAGCTCACTCCAATCCAGGACGGACCCGTGTTTCAGGCGCGCGACCAGGCGGTCCGGCTGCTGGAGCGGCTCGACATCGCCGGAGTCGAGAATCTGGGCATGCTGCTTCCTGAGGTCAAAAACGCGCAGCTCTTCATGGCTGCGTCCGATGTCGCCGCGGCCACCGAGGCCGATCAGAGCCGTTTCCACAGCGACCTGGGCGGCCGGATCTACGCTCGGACCTTTGCTGAGCCCCATGCGGCCACGCGGTTCTTCCCGGTAGCGCTGAAGCTCGAGGAGTCCCAGCTCGTGGCGCTGCAGATCCACGAGGCGCTCCATCGCGCGCTCCCGGCCCGGATCCGGGAGAACGAGGGCGCGGTCGCACAGATCACGCTTTCGATCACGGCGCCCGAGGCCTCGCGCGACCGGGTCCGGCAGGTGGTGGCGAAATACCTTCCGCCCGACGAAGTGCGCGTGGCCGAGGATCCGCATCCGATTCCGGAAAGCGCGCGGGTCCGGAACCCTTCGCTTTTCGCCTATACTTACCGCCGCTACAATCAGGCGCGCGACACGGTGTTCTTTCCGGTCAGCGGAATGCATTCGCTCCAGAGCTTCCTCTATCCGTTCGGAAGCGACCGCAATCCCCTGGGCATCGGGATCGAAGCCTCCTTCATCACCAATGAGCGCTCCTCGCTCATGGGCCCGCTGGCGCTCTCCGCGCGGATGCGGCTCTGGTCGGGCCGCGGCTTCGACATCGGCGCCTGGGGTACAGCCTCGCTCAACACGCTCTCGGCCGAGGAGCTGCGGAACTCCCCGATCGGCCGCGACCTCGCGACCCTCGGCTTGTCGATGCGCAAGGAGCTCGCGTTCCTGTACTTCGAGAACTTCCTGAGCGTGAGCTCGAGCGGCCGCTCCACGCAGACGATCGGCCCTTACAGCTACTCCTACTCGTACGGCGCGCTCACTCAGGTGAGCATGCACGCTGGCGCCACGATCCTCTCCCGGCTCAAGCTGGGAGCCTATGCCGAGATCGGCCTGGCGGACCATTATCGCGTCGAAGGCACCGATCTCGAGGAGCCCATCGACTCAGGCAGGATCCGGCTCCTCTCGGGCGGCCCCGAGATCACCTGGCAGGAGAAGGAATTCGCCGTCTCCGTCACCGGTCGCAAGATCCTCGATCGCAACCAGGACGTGAGCTACGACAATCTCGGCAATCTCATGGGACAGGGTTCCGGCCAGGGCTTCGTGAGCGGATCACTGAGCTTTTACTTCTGAGGAGACCGGCCCATGAGCAGCTTCAAACTCAGCTTGCGGTTCCGGCCCTTACTGACCATCGTTTTCGTCCTCACGGGATGCGGAAAATACGGGCTCGACTGGCGCACCGGAGAAGGTGCCGAGCCGCCGCCCACGATCCGCGAATACTCGCTCGAAGGCGTCAAACTCATCTCAGCCTCCATCAGTGATGGCCGCGATCCGCGCTCCTTCGGCCAGGACGAGTACACGGTCTCCCCGACGGACCACCTGCTGTTGCGACTCCTGGAGCTCAAAAGCCACGTGGAATCAGTTCGTCTCCGCGAAGGAGATCTCGTGGAGCTGAAGGTGACGCTCGCGCAACCGGCGCACGCCGAAGACGCCAAGGCGGAGCTTCAGGCCTGCCCCGTCCTCAGGAACTGGACCTACCTGGCCACCTGGGAGAACGCCCATCCCTTCTCAGGCCAGGGCCGCTGGACAAGCTCCGGCGGCGACTACGATCAGCCGGGCTGCGTGCAGGCTTGGAAAGTGGAAGACGGCACGCTCCGGTTCGACGTCACGCGATGGTTCCGCGACTTCCCGCTCGGACGCGGCAAGAACTACGGCCTGCTCCTCCGCTCGCGGGTTCCGATCGCGGTGCTCGGGGAAACCTCGCCGAGCCGCTCGCCGCGGCTGACATGGAAAGAGAATCCCCGTTATTAACTTGGGATACAGCGCTGATTGCCCGCCACCCGCTCCCAATAGCGCACGGCCAGCGGAAGCGCTAACACCCGGCCCGCGTCTTCGCCGCCGCTGGTGGGCGCATAGAGCATCGGAAGCATGTCATACACCGGCGCCAGCGCGGCTTGAGGCTTCGCGTCCTGCCGGTGGCCGGGCTCAAAAAAATTTTTCTAAGACTGCCCAAGCGAAGAGATGAAATAGCTCACGGTATCGCTGACCGCCTTGGGCCAACCCTGCGTGCCGCGACACCCCTGCTTTTCGAGCAGCGCCCCGTCGGAGCGCAGCAGCCGCACCCGGACCGGCGAAAGACAGCCGCGGAACGAAGGCTCGTCGCCCTGGAGCTCTCCCGCAAGCCGCGTGAGGCGCTCGCGCGCGGCATCGCCCGAGGAAGTCTTCGGATCAGCTGAAGCCGGAGCGCGGGTAGTTTCCGAGAGCATCGCGTCCCCGAAGAGCGGCGGCACGATACTGATCACCGCGGGCCCGGAGTCCTTCGCCACGACGTGCATCAGAAAGGTCGCAGGCCCGGCCCACTTGTCGGCCGGTCCCGTATACTCGATGTAGGCCTCGACATAGGGCTTTCCCGTGGTTCCCTTGAGACTCTGCAGCGCGTTCTCGATGGGATTCTGGTTTTGCAGGCTGGTGCAACCGATGGCGAAAGCCACGAGGACCGACGCTCCCAGGATCTTTCTCATTTGCGCACCTCCGAATCCGTTTGGGCGAGGACCGGCAAAACGCTTCCGGCCGACGCTGTGGCCGGCGCGCTCGCTCCCGCCGGACTACTCAGGCATTTCGCCACCGCAGGGTCCTTGAGGGCGGGCAACGTGCAGCCAGGGGGCGCCACCCAGGCGGCGACGACCGACGAGACGGCCCAGCCCGCCTCCGAATAGGTCCCCATTCCGCAGGCCCCGCTTTCCTTGATGTTCAGGCAGGAAAGTAGCGGGCTCCAGCTCTCGCCGCCGCCCAGCTGCGCGAGCTCGCAAGGTGACCACGTCTGCGCGAGAAGCCGGGCGAGCTCAAACTTGCCGCGCGCGGGCTGCTTCTGGATGAGCTTGATCAGACCCGGCCCCAGGCGCAGCGCCGGCTCGCCTGCCGCGTCCTGCGCCCACACTCCGATACCGCGCCAGGAAAGATCCGGCTCCTCCTCGAGCGGCGGGCGGAATGCCTTGACCGAAGCCAGGCGCCGCTCCATCTGCGCGACCACCGGCTCGGGGAAGCGCTGCCGGTTATCGTGCAGCCATTGAGTGAGCTCTTTTTTCGCCTCGTGGAAGCGATTCATGAACTGCGCCCAGTCCTGCTGCGAAAGCGTCTTCCCTGGCCCTTCGCCCCGATACTCGACGCTGGCGCAGAGATCCTTGCCCTGCCCCGGCGCCACGTACGGGATATTGGGGTCGCTGAAGGCGGTCGTTGCCGCGGGCGCGGGGGCGCTCGCGAGGTCATTGGTTTTTTCCGGCGCGGCGGGCGCGGCAACGGCCTGCGCGGGAGCAGGAGCGGGCGCGGACGCGGGAGCCGCACTCGTCGAGCCCTTGGGCTCGCGAGCCGCGCGGGCACCCCGACCTGCGTTTGCCGCTTCCTGCGCGACCGCCAGCGGCGCCCGCGCCACCGTGAGCGCGCTTGCCACGGCACGGGTGGCTTCCTCGGGCTCAACCGCGGGCAACACTTCGTTCGAAGCGCGGGCTTTACGGGAGCTCGCCCCCGTCACGTGCGAAGCGACAGAGGCGGCAGTGGTCGCCTCTGAAGATTGCTCAACGGGCTTGGCCGCGGTCGGGGCGGCGGTTTGAGCCGCCGGCCGCGAGGTCGCAAGCCGGGCGAGCGCGCCGAGCTTCTTGATCAAGCCTTGCTCGCTTTCGGAGCCGGCGCTGGAGACGCTCCTGCCTTCTTCCGTTTCGGATCGCTCCGGCGCTTTCGCCGTGACCGATTTCGAGCGGTCCGCCTCGAAACGTTTGCGCACATCGCGCTTTGCCGCGGCGACGACGCGCGAAGCCCCCGTCTCCGCCGAAGGTCCGGCATCCTCGCGAAAGAAGGAAGGCTTCACGACCGCGAGCTCGGGATCGCGCGGGCCGGTTTTCCCGTCGCGCAGGTAGTATGAGATTCCGAAGGCGGCCGCGAACAAAGGCAGAAGGAAAAGAAGGTGATACCAGGCGAAGCGCATCCTGCGCATAAGAGTTCTCCTCTATCAGACCGGAAAAGCGAGAGCGGTGCGGGCCCGTCCGGGCGCCCACTTCCCATTGTAAGAAAACTGCGAGGGAAGGTCATCATCTTTGTAACGCCGAGATCAGGCCGGAGGCTTGCGAAGGTCAAAGTTTTGGCATTCCAATTCAGGCGGGATTGTGCAAAATCTCCGGCATGCGCAACTATTTCAGAATCCTCGGCCTTCTTCTTCTCTTCTCCTGCTCCACCAGCCAGAAAGACACGGTGGAGCTGGATATCCCGGTCGCGACCGGCAAGGATGGCCTGGAAACCCTGGTGATCATGGGCACGAACGACATCCACGGCGCGCTGGCTCCCGAAACCGCGAAGAGCCGCGAACCCGAAGGCGTCAAGCCGGTCGAGTATCAGTTCGGCGGCGTCGCGACGCTGGCCGCCTACGTCAATGCGCTGCGCCGCGAGCATGGAGACCGCTTCCTGTGGCTCGACGGCGGCGACGAGTTCCAGGGGTCTCTCGAAAGCAACTCCGAAAAAGGCGCGGGAATGGTCCGTTTCTTCAATCGGAGCGCCTTGGGCGGCGCCTCGATCGGCAATCATGAGTTCGACTTCGGACCGGAGACCGGGGATTCGCCGGATCGTCTCGGCGCGCTCAAGACCCGGATGATGGAAGCTCGTTATCCCTACCTCGCGGCCAATATCCTGGATCGCGCGACCGGCCAGCTCAAGGAGTTCCCGAACACTTTCCCGAGCAAGATCTACCCGCTGGGCAAGGTGAAGGTCGGCGTCATCGGCCTGAGCACGCTCGACACGCCGAAAACCACGAGCGCCCTCAACGTCAAGGGCCTCATCTTTTCCGCGCTCCGCGAGGCCACGCTCCGCGAGGCCCAGGCGCTGCGGGGTCAGGGTGCCGAGATCATCGTCATCGTCGCGCATGTCGGGTTGCGCTGCATGCCGGGGCGCGCGCCCACCTGGCATATGATCCGCAAGGCAAGCGATCCGCTCGGCGAATGCGGCACCAACGACGAGATGGTCTCGCTTCTGCGTTCCTTGCCGGGCGGCACGGTCGACGCTGTCGTGTCCGGCCACTCCCACCAGATCGTCCATCATTGGGTCGCGGGCGTGCCGGTGATCCAAGCCGGCAGCTTCGGTCGCTTCTTCAACCTGATCTATCTCACCTATGACGTGAACCAGAAAAAGCTCCTTCACGACCGCACGCGGATCGAAGGGCCGGTACCGGTCTGCGCGAAGGTTTTCCAGAACCAGAACGACTGCAACGGCGATCGCCCCGCACCCAAGGCGGGACGCGGACCGCTGGTGCAGGCCCGTTTCCACGGCAAAGCGATCGAGCCTGACGAGGCGGTCAACGAGCTGCTCCGCCCGGCCTTCGAGAAAGCCGCACGCATCAAGAACGAGCCCGTGGGCGAGACGGCGACTCCCCTTATTCCGGACCGCATGAAGGAAACGGCGCTGGGCAACCTCGTGGCCGATGCGGTGCGGCTCGCGGGCAAAGCGGATGTCGCGCTGGTCAACGCCGGCGGGATCCGCGCGCCGATCGAGCAGGGCAAGTTCAATTACGGCGCGGTATTCCGCGTGCTCCCGTTCGACAACTCGATCGTGACGCTGAAGCTCACCGGAAAGGAGCTCAAGCGCATTCTCCGCATCGCCGAAAGCGGCTCGCGCGGCTATGCCCCGACTTCGGGATTGAAGCTGAGGCTCATCGGCCCCGAGCACGACGCGCCTTCGGATGATCTCAACTCCGATGGGAAGATCGAGCCCTGGGAGATCAACCGCCTGATCGAGGCCAGGCTCGCCGACGGCTCCCCGATCAAGGACGAAAAGAGCTACACGCTCGCGACGGTCGACTTCCTGGTCACGGGCGGTGATGACGTGGGCTGGGCGATGCAGCAGGTGCCCGCTGAACGGCAGCTGCACACCGATTGGCTGATCCGCGACGCGGTGGCGCAGCACATCCGCAAGCTCAGCGAGAGCAAGCCGGTGAACTCCCCCGGCCAGGAGCTGATGGATCCCGCGAATCCGCGCGTTAAGTTCGAGAAGCCGACCAAGAGCGCGAAAGCCTCCCGACGCGGCAAAAAGGGCGCAAAGCGCCGCTAAGCCGACTCGCCTCGCCTTGTTTTCGAGCGAGCGAAAATGCTCTATGGAGCACGGAGGGTTCCGCTATGCCTGAGATTTCCCGTATCGCTTTGGTCACCGGCGCGAACCGGGGGATCGGCCTCGAGGTTTGCCGCCAGCTCGCGGCCAAAGGCCTCCAGGTGATCCTCACCAGCCGCGATGCGGCCAAGGGCGAGGCCGCGGCCGCGCGGCTGCGAGAGCAGGGCGGGAAAGTCCGGTATTGCCAGCTCGACACGACCGATGAGGCGAGCATTCAGAAGGCGCATCGTTTCGTCTCCGAACAGTTCGGCAGGCTGGATGTGCTCGTCAACAACGCGGGCGTTTTCCTCGACCCCTCGCCCGATGAAGGCGAAGCCGCCCTCGCGGCGAACGCCCGCATCGAGACCATCCGCAAGACGCTGGAGACCAATACGATCGGGCCGTTCCGGCTATGCCAGATTTTCGCCTCGCTCATGAAGAAGAATGGCTATGGCAGGATCATCAACCTTTCGAGCGGGATGGGACAGCTCTCAGAAATGAACGGCGGCGTTCCGGCCTACCGGATTTCCAAGACCGCGATCAACGCGGTCACCCGCATTTTCGCGGACGAGCTTCAAGGCTCCGGCGTCTGCGTCAACTCGGTCTGCCCGGGCTGGGTGAAAACGGATATGGGCGGTCCGGAAGCGGAGCTTCCGGTCGAAGAAGGCGCGGACACGATCGTCTGGCTGGCGACGCATCCAAATCCTTGTCCCACGGGCACGTTTTTCCGGGAACGCAAGCCGATCGCGTGGTAACCGGCTCCGTCGCCGCCGACCTCCTGGTGTCCGTCAAGGAATTGTCTGGCCGGCGGCGCTCATGCCACGGCTGCGCTCTCCGGGAACAATATGCTAGACTGATTCCATGGCGAACGGACCCCGGAACGGCAGCGGCGATTTCCTGAAAACCATCGACCAGGCGATCCGAAAGGAATTCGACGCCAACCGCAGGGTGCTGGCCTTCGACGAATATACCGCCTTTCTCGGCGAAAACCCCGCCCGCCATACCCGCGGCTCGTCCCAATACCTGGCCGACATGATGGATCATTTCGGCTCTTATGAACCGGCGGGCAAGACCCAGCCCGAGCGCCGCTTCCGCCTTTTCGACTCTCCGGTCGACGGGCAGGCGCCCAAGGTCGTCGGACAGGAGCAGGTCCAAAACCAGATTTATCGCGCGCTCAAGACCTTCTCGCGCCAGCGATTCAACAACAAGCTGATCCTGCTGCACGGCCCCAACGGGAGCGCCAAGAGCTCGATCGTCCACGCGGTGATGGGCGGGCTCGAGCGCTACTGCCACGAGCCCGAGGGCGCGCTCTATACCTTCAACTGGGTGTTTCCGGTGGAGCGCTATACCAAGGGCGGGATCGGTTTGAACGTCTATGCGACCGGACAGAAGGAGCCCGTGCACAGCTACGCCAAGCTTCCCGACGAGGAGGTGGCAGCGCGCGTACCGTGCGATCTGAGGGATCATCCGCTCCTGCTCGTCCCGCAGGAACAGCGACTGGCGTTCCTGGAGAAGCTCATGGGCCAGGAAGCCGCGCGCGCGCTCTGGGACGCGATGCCGGTGTATCTCACGCGGGGCGATCTCTGCCATCGCTGCAAGCAGATCTTCGACGCGCTCCTTACCGCGAACCAGGGCGACTACCGCCGCGTGCTGATGCACGTGCAGGTGGAGCGCTTCTACCTTGCCCGCCGCTACCGCAAAGGGCTGGTCACCATCGAGCCGCAGCTGCACGTCGATGCGCAGTACCATCAGCTCACCTATAATCGCAGCATGTCGGCGCTTCCCGCGTCGCTCCAAAGCCTCAACCTCTTCGCGCTCACGGGCGATCTCATCGACGGAAACCGCGGCGTGATCGAGTACAGCGACCTGCTCAAGCGCCCCGTGGACTCCTTCAAGTACCTGCTCACGGCCTGCGAGACCGGCTCGGTCAATATCGGCTCGAGCATCGCCTATCTCGATACGGTGATGCTGGGCTCGGCCAACGAGGTCCAGCTCGATGCGTTCAAGGAGTTCCCGGATTTCACGAGCTTCAAGGCCCGCATCGAGCTGATTCGAGTGCCCTATCTCCTGGTCACCCACGAGGAAGAGGAGATCTACTCCGGCCAGATCCGCCAGTTCGCCGGCGACAAGCACGTCGCCCCCCATGCCGCGTGGACCGCCGCGCTCTGGGCCGTGCTGACCCGCCTTAAGAAACCCAACAGCATCAACTACCCGCCCAGCATCAGCGCGATCGTATCGAACATGACGCCGCTCGAGAAGGCGCGGCTCTACGACACCGGCGACATGCCCGCGACGCTTTCGCCCGAGGACCGCAAGATCCTCAAGGCCGCGATCCGAAAGATCAGGGACGAGTATTCCAACGTGCCCTATTACGAAGGACGGATGGGCGCGTCCGCGCGCGAGATGAAATCGATCCTCTACGACGCGGCCCAAAGCACGGAGTTCCCGTGCCTCTCCCCGCTGTCGATCCTGCGGCAGACCGAGGAGTTCGTGAAGCGCGTGACCGAGTACGACTTCCTCAAGCAGGACGTGAAGGACGGCTTCCACGACTCGCCGGAGTTCGTCGCGACCGTAAGAACGGAGTACCTCAACCGCCTCGACCGCGAGGTCCGCGACGCCATGGGTCTCTATGACTCCGTTCAGTGGGAGGAATTCCTGCGACGGTATATCCAGCACATCTCGCTCGCCCTGAAAAAGGAGAAGATCAAGAATCCGATCACCGGCAAGCTCGAGGATCCCGACTTCGCCCTGATCGAGGAGTTCGAGAAGATCGTCGAGGCCCCGCAGGATACGGACGCCCGGGAAACCTTCCGCCAGAACATCATCTCGCAGATCGGCGCCTGGTCGCTCGATCACCCCCGCGCGCCGGTGGTTTACGCCCGCATCTTCCCGGACTTCTGGCGCAAGCTCGAGAAGCACTATTACGAGTCGCAGAAGGCCGTCCTCACGAAGATGCACGACGCGCTCCTGGTCTACGGGAGCGCTCAGGACGATCCGAACTCCGAGGGCGGAAAACTCGCCCGCCAGACGATCGCGAACCTCGTGAGCAAGCAGGGTTACTGCGAAAGCTGTGCGAAAGAGGCCATCTCCTTCCTCATGAGGCAGCGGTATTAAAGGCCTTTTCTTTGGGCTGAGGCAGGGGTATTGATCCCCCGATGAACTTCCAGGACTCCCCACGCCCCACGCCTTCGACCGCGCCGTCGGCCGCTTTTTCGGCCGCCCGGAACGGCGGCGCCCGCCGGAGCGTCAACGAGTTCCGCTCCGAGGACGAGTACCTGGTCACCCATTACGTCGACCGCGGCGAGACCGGGACCCGGCTCGACGCCTTCCTGAAATCCCGCTACCGCAAACGCTCGCGCGAAGCCATCAAGCGCGCCATCGACTCCGGTGCGATCACCGTCAGCCGTAACCAGAGTCCGCATCTCACCGCGGGCAAGCTCAAGCCCAGCTTTCAGCTGATCGAGGGCGACGAGGTGCTCGTGCTGAGCGAGCGCAAACCCGAGCCCGAGGTCTGCTTCGACTATCGGGTGATCCATGAGGACGACGCGATCCTCGTCATCGACAAGCCGTCGAACCTTCCGGTGCATCCGGCGGGCCGCTACTTTTTCAACACCCTGCTCGTCCATCTGCGCACCCAGGGCCACCGCAATCCGCTCAAGGCCGAGCGGGAATTCTTCCTCGTCCACCGCATCGACAAGGAGACCAGCGGAATCCTGGTCCTGGCCAAGAATCGCGAAGTCGCGAACCACCTCACGCGCCAGTTCGCCGAGCGCTCGACCGAGAAAACCTATCTCGCCATCGCGCGCGGCGAGACTCCCGCGGAGTTCACGCTCGACCTGGCGATGCGCAAGAGCACGACCTCCATCATCGACGTCAAGATGGCGATCGCGCCCGAGTCCGACGGCGGCCAGAGCGCGCTCACCCGCTTCAAGCGCCTGAGCGTCCACCCCACGCGCCACGGGATCTTCTCGCTCGTGGAGTGCTATCCCAAGACCGGACGCCAGCACCAGATCCGCCTACACCTGGAGGCCGCGGGCCACCCGATCGTGGGCGACAAGCTCTACGGGATGCCCGAGGAGGAAGCCGTGGGCTTTTACGAGCGCCGGCATCTGAGTCCCGAGGCGCAGGCCCGGCTCATTCTCCCGCGGCACGCGCTGCACGCGGCGGGAATTTCCTTCATCCACCCGGCCACGAACCTGCCCGCGCGGTTCACGAGCCCGCTGCCGCAGGACCTCCATGACTTCCTGCAGGACGTTACAGCCTGAAACTTCTTCCCAGCGCGAGGATCATCTCCGCGTCCAGCGCCCCCACATGCAAGGTTTTCAGCCGCTGCATCGCCTGCTCCGGGGAAAGCGGGACCGTGCTCGGCCCGCGGATCACGAGGTTGCAGAACTCGTTGGCGACCGAAACCACGCGCGCGAGCGGATGGATCTGCTTTTTCTTGAGCCCGAGCGGATAGCCCTGGCCCAGGAGGTTTTCGTGATGCTCTTTCACGATCAGCAGGATATCCCCCTGGATGGAACCGATCGAAGCGAGGATATCCGCTCCGCGCGTCGGGTGGGATTCCAGGAGGCGGATCTCCTCCGCCGTTAGGTCTCGGCGAGGTCGGTCGATGATCTCCCGGCCCAGCTCCTTCTTTCCGACGTCGTGGAAGAGCCCGCCCAAGGCCAGCTTGAAGCGCGTGGTCGCCGAGGTCCACTTCAGCTCACGAGCGATGACCGTGGAATAGAGCGCGACCCCCAGACTGTGCGCGTAGATATGATCGGAATGGTCGTTCAACAGCGTCAAGAGGCTGAAAAGGTCGTCTTCGTCACTTACGATCGCTACCGTGGACTCGATCATATCCTTGGCAAGGAAGAACGACTCCTCGTTCACTCCGTTCAGATGCAGATTCTCAAGCACGACTTCGCCCGTATGCTTGAGGAAATTCATCTTTCGCGATTTATCGATCGTGCTCTTGCGCAAGGCGCCCGCAACCGTGACGCTGAACCCCACGTATTTGCGAAAATCACTCTTCTCGAGATAGAGATACTGGATGTTCTTGCTCTTATAGGACCGGATCCGATCGATCGACAGATCCTGGCCGCCATGGGCGATCTTCACGAAGCGGTTCTCCGCGAGACGCACCCAGATATCGAACTGGATGTTGCGGCCCTGGACGAAATCATCGATTCGCAGGCGACAAAAGTTCTCATCAGGAGTGTCCGAGCGGACCTGCGGCTCGGAGGGGAGCGCGAAAAGGACCCGAAGCTCCGCGAGCAGGTCCTCCTGCCGGAAAGGCTTGGCGAAAAACCCCGCGGCGCCCATCTCGATCGCCTCGTGCGTCTCGGCGAGCTCCGAAAAACCCGTCATCAGGATCACCGGGATTTTGAGCTTCTCACGGATGGAATGCAGCAGCTGAATGCCGTTCATCTCAGGCATGCGGATGTCCGTGATGACCGCATCGAAGGACTCGAGTGTCGCCAGCTGCAGCGCGGAGCGGCCGTCCCCGACCGCGGCGACGGCATAGCCCTGCTCTTCAAGGACATGTTTCAAGGCCTCACGAAACTTGTCATCGTCTTCCGCAACGAGGATCCTCTTCGACACCTTTGAAAGCATGAGATAGAGTTTAAGGAGGACCCCAGAAAAAATCGAGCGCTAACCGAATGCAGCAACTTGTGAAGTTTCCATGAAGACCATGACTCGCTTCGAACGGCTTTGCATCCGGAGCCTGCCTATTCACCTGTCGCGCGAGGCGTATCGGCAGCAGCTGCTCAGCGTCCAGATCGCCTGGACCTTCATGGGCCTCGGACTGCTCTACGCCTTCTACCTGCTGGCGGTGGGCTTGCAGCTCGCGGCCCTCCTGGTGGCGCTGGCGGCGTTATCGCTTTGGGGCGCGATCCGCCTGATCTCAGGTGGCCATCCCCGCTCGGGGCGGGCATTCCTGATCTCGATGAGCTACGCGGCCATTTTCCTGGTGGCCAGCTACCTGGGCGCGGAGGGCAGGATCCAGCATTTCCTCTACGTGCTCGTCCTGATCTCGATCCTGGTCTTTTCGCGAAAGGAGTCCCGGCTCCTGGCGTTTTTCGTGAGCCTCTCGCTCGTCATCCATTACTTCCTTCATCTCACCGGTTACCAGCCGATCCCCTGGCCGGCGCGGCCGGATCTGGCGGTCGTCCATCTCGCGGGAATTGCCTCGCTCCTCGTGACCTTCCTGGCGATCTTCATCGTCGCTTTCCATATCAAGAATCTCTGCGATCATTCTCAAGGAGAACTCGACTCCGAGCGGGACTTCACGAGCAGGGTGCTCACGGGGATCGGCGATGCGCTGTTCACGCTCGATGATTCCTTGACCATTCTCAATGCGAATCCGGCCTCGAGCCGGATCTTCGGGCATCCGGAGGCCTATTTTCACGGCAAGAAATTGACCCAACTGCTCGGCCCGGATGCGCTCATGCCCGGCCTGAGCACGCTCTCTGCGAAGAGAGCGGACGGAACCCCGCTCCACCTGAGCCTGTATCTCAGCGAGATTCAACACTCCGAACGCAAGCGGCTGGTCGCGGTCGTCAGGGATCATACCCAGGAGAGAGCGGCCGAGCTCGAGCTCGAGCTGCAGCGCGGAAAAGCCATCGCAAGCGCCCGGGTGACCGCCCTGGGAGAGATGGCGGGCTCGATCGCCCACGAGATCAACACCCCGCTCGCGACG
This sequence comes from Oligoflexia bacterium, assembly GCA_023701205.1. Taxonomy (GTDB): domain Bacteria; phylum Bdellovibrionota; class UBA1018; order UBA1018; family UBA1018; genus JAMPXJ01. The sequence continues at coordinate 7,668 of JAMPXJ010000006.1, read as the reverse complement.
ATCACTCTCTATACGGGGCTCCTCAAAGACATCGCGGAGACGACGCCGCTGCCCGCCAGGGAGCGTATCTCCAAGAGCGTGGAGGTACTTTCGTCGACCGTCACCCAGATCGCCCGGATCATCAATAGCCTGCGGCGCTTCGCCCGCGAAGATGACGAGGAACCTTTCGCTTCAACCACCGCGCGCCAGCTGATCGAGGAGACGCTCACCCTTTGCCGGCAGCGCTTCAAGAACCATCAGGTCCAGCTTCGGGTGATCGAACCGCTGGTCGAAACCCGGATCGTCTGCAACCCGATCCAGCTCGAGCAGGCCCTGCTCAACCTGCTCAACAACGCGCTCGAGGCGGCGGGATCCGCGCAAGAGAAATGGGTCAGCATCGCCACCCGGCTCATCGAAATCTCCGAGCGCGAGCACCTCGAGATCGCGGTCACCGACAGCGGCGCCGGAATCCCGGAACCCCTGGGGGCGAAGCTCTTTCAACCTTTTTTCACCACCAAACCGCCCGGAAAGGGCACCGGCCTGGGACTTTCGAGCTCTTACGGGATCCTTCTGCGCCACGGAGGGGAGCTGCTCCTCGACAGCCAAGCCCCCCATACCCGCTTCGTGATGCGGGTACCGCTCTCCCAGGGTCCCTATCCGGAACCTCTCTGAGTTCAGCTCTGAGTTCAGCCGACCGATGCCTTGCGCAACCTTCCGCGCGGGAGCCGCTGCTTGAGCTCGAGCGTCGGAGCGAAAAGGTCACCGAGCCGCTCGATGCGCGCGAGCACCTCCTCGGCCTCGAATCGAAGGCCCGGTCCTTCCTTTTGCCCGCGGGCCGCCGCCTCGACCTCCTTCCAGCTGACCGGCGTCGAAACCGTGGGCCCACTCATCGCGCGCAGCGAATAGGCGCACACCGTGGTTTTTTGCGGATCGTTCTGAGCCCAGTCGATCAGCACCTTGCCTTCGCGCAGGCGCTTGGGATAGCGGCTCACCACACGGTCGGGCCATTTCCGCTCGAAGGACTCGGCGAGCTGGCGCGAGAAACCCTTGGTCTCCTCGAACCCATGCCCCGGCGCGAGCGGGACGTAGAGTTGCAGGCCCTTTCCTCCCGAGGTCTTGGCGAAGCACTCGAGCCCGCTCTCCGCCAGGCGTTCGCGCACGAGCTGCCCGACCGCGCAGCACTCGGTGATTCCCGCGCCCGCTCCGGGATCGAGATCGAAAACCATGAGCCGCGCCCACTGGAAATCCGGCTCCACCGACAGCTCCGTGTGCAGCTCCAGACACGCGAGGTTCGCCACCCAGAGCAGGCCAGCGAGATCGTCCACCACGCAGTAAGACGGCGCTCCGGGCGCCGCGATCGTCCGCATCCACGAGGGCCGGTGCGAGGGACAGCGCTTCTCGTAGAACGCCTCGCCCTCGACCCCATCGGGGAACCGCCTGAGCGTCAGCGCGCGGCCACGCAGGTGCCGCAGAAGCACGGGCGCCGCGCGGGCGTAATAGCGGAGCGCCTCGCGCTTGGTGAAGCCGGACTGCGGATAAAGCACCTTGTCGAGGTTCGTCAGCTCCAGGACCTTTCCGTCCAACCGTACGTATGTCGACTCGCCGCGGGCCATCGGCTCTCACTCTGCAAAGCCGGGGCGAAGCCGCCGCAAAGGCGCCCGCCGCGCGCGGAACGAGCGTTGCACAAACCCGGGAAATGCCAACCACCGCGCGAAAGAACAGAAAACACGCCCCTACCCGGCCCCGGCTGCGTGCCGTCGAACCGCCCAAAGAAGCGAAGGGCGGAATCGACGAGCTGCTCAGCGGCAAGGTCACCGCCCGGCCCAAAGCCGCCAGGCGCGGCGGCCGCAAACGGCCGGTCGAATCCATCCCCCCCAAGCTCGTGGCCCTGGCCGAGGTCTTCGTCGCGGGCCGCAAGATCGAGCGCGAAGTGGAGTTCAAGCGGCGCTATGCCGAGCAGAAGGTGAAAGAGTACTGCGTCCGGCGTTATTCCGAAATCTATGCCGCGACCGGCGAGCGCCCGCCGGCGATCGACTACCAGGGCGAGCGCGCGCAGTTCACCTTTGTCCAGACCCGGCGGATCAACCTGAACGCCGAGAAGGTCGAGGCCCTGCGCTCGCTCGGAGTCGCGATCGACCAGTACACCGAGCTCAAGGGGATCCGGATCAACTACGAGGCCATCAGGCGTCACCGGCTCGAGAAGCCCTTGCGCGAGGCGCTCGAGAAAATGGGCGTGAGCGACGAGATCCTGCAGGAGTGCTTCGAGCCCATCATCCAGCCCAAGGACTCCTTCTTCGGGATGCTCGACAATCTCGTGCTCAAATCCCTCCAGAAAGGCGAAGAGCTCCCTGAAAAGCTCCAGGAAACGCTCGGGATCCTCCAGCCGGCCAACCAGATCCGCAACGCCGATCTTCCCTCGCTCAATGCCAATGAGTGCTTCGAGCTCATCCACTCCGCCGAGATCAGCGTGCCCGAGGCCGAAAGCGAGCTCGACATTGCCTGAGGCCTACTCCGTGTTCCGCCCGCTGTTTCCCCCTCGCCCGGAAGGAAGCCTTCCGCCCGAAAGCCTCTCGGGGCTCCGCGGCCATATCGTGCAGCCGAAGTACGATGACATCCGTGCGGTGATCTACTTCCTCCCCGATTCGGGCATCACGCTGCTGAGCCGCCAGCGCGAGCCGATCGCCTCGTTCCGGATGACGGACCGGATGCGGGCCTCGTTCGAGCGCCTCAAGCTCCCGCGGGGAGAGTTCCACGTCCTCGACGGCGGGCTCCTGCGCCGCTGGCGCGACCGCGTGGTGCTCTGGGACGTGCTCGTTTACCGGGGCAACCACCTGCTCGGCACCACCTACCGGCAGCGCTACGAGCTCCTGAAGAAAATCGCCGGAAATCCGGTGAAATGGGAAGGCGACACCGGTCACCGCATCGCCCTCCGGATCGCCGAAACCCTGTGGCTCGCGCCCGATCTCGGCGGCTCCGGACTTCACGAGACCTTCGCCCGATTCCGCGAGATCGAAGGCATCGAGGGATTCGTGCTCAAGGATCCCAACGGCAGGCTCGAGCGCGGGATTCGCGAACGCAACAACGGCACCTGGCAGATCCGCGTACGCAAGCCTTCGGCGAATTACTTCTTCTGAAGCCGGCCCTCGATCACGAACTCCTGCGTGGCGCCCACGAGGGTCAGTACCTTCCGATAGGCCAGCGCGCTTCTTCCCTCGCGCCGGAGCTCGACGTATTCCTTGTAGAACGTGGAATACTTCAGGATACGCATCGTGTCGGCGTCGAGCGAGCCGAGCTTTTCCTCGATCTGATAGAGCTCCCCATCGCGCACCTCGAGCAGAAAGGAGCTGGACAAAACGGAGGCCAAGGCGCAGTCGGGCAAGCCCGAAAGTACCCACAGGCCTTCCCAGTTCACCTGTTTGCGATGACTGAAGACGATTTCCATTCGCCCGCACAGAGCCACCCTGCCATCGCTGCGGGTCACGGTCCCCTCGCCCTCCCAGCTCCCGCTCCAGCCCTCAGCGGCCAAAGCGCCCCCGGAAAGCGAAAGCATCAGAGCGCTCCCCGCCAGCAAAGCTATCATTCCCCTCATAACACCCCTCATAACCCCCTCATAACCGGCCAATCCCATTTCGGCCAGGCCACAAATGGTCCTGAGGAAGAGGCGCAGGAGTCATCTTCGGTCAGGAGACGGTCCGCGAACGACCGTTTTCCCCGTCCGCGATCGTAGCGCAGGTCCCCGACCTGGAGCCCTTCAGGCGTCCGCACCCAGTAAGGAGCCCGGAGAAAGCTCAAAAGCGCGCCAAAACGGCAATATTTATTGGAAAGGCCCTCGAGCTCCGAAAACCGCGCCTGGAAATCCCCCCGCCAGCGCAGCCAGGACTCCTGAGGGAGAACCGATGCGACGAGCGGAGCGGTTCCGCCGCTCAGGAGATTCCCGAAGCACCGCTCCGGCGGAAAGACGCGCGGTGCCAGGCTCCCTACGCCCACGCGCGCGCGATAGCTATCCTGCTCGCGATCGAGACTCAGGGCCAGGACCTGCCAGCAGAAAGGATTCCCTGGCGCGGGGGAACTCGCGAGATCCGTCACCCGTTCCGCCGGTGCATACGACGCGAGCTGCGCGCCGACCCGGGATTTGATCAGGTGCGAACCGACCGCGAAAGCCAGAAGGACTCCGACAGCGCCGGAAATGGGGACCCGCACTCCAGTCGTCCGCGCCTGAAGCGCGGTGAATAGCGCGAAATAGATCGATAGCGCCAAGGCGACTTCCCAGGGCACCGAACGCATCCACCACGCGGCGGCCAATAGCCCGGCTCCAAGTAACGCGCAGAGGCCCTGGGCGAGCCGATGCCGCGCATGGAAGAACGCGAAGGGCAAGAGCGACGCCCAGAGGAAGGGCTCCAGAATGAAGATGAAATCGCCGTAATACCAGCGATTCAAAAACGGCGAGAACGGATGCACGCCGTAGCTGTTCCAGAAATCCGCGAAGACGTGAAAGAACGTCCCGAGCAGACCCGCTCCGAAAAGCCAGAGCCAGTCCCCGCTCGCAAGATTATTGAGCCCCCGCGCCCCGGCGCCAAGCCACGCCCCGGGCAGCGCGGAGAGCGCGCCAAAAAGAGGCAACAGCAGCACCGTATGCGTAAAGCCCCGATGGTGCAGCAGGTAGCCCAGCCCATCCGCCCCCGGCAGAAAGCGCACGATGAAATCCAGATCCGGCAGATTGCTCGCCAGGACGGCGGTCCAGACCAACGGGCGCGGATCGGCGCCGGGCTTGCGCGCCTGCAGCGCACCGGCGATCGTGACACCGATCAGGGAATGGGTGACATTATCCATTATTGGAACTTCGGGAACCGCTCCGGGCTCGGTTCGCCTGAATCAAGGCGCGCGATAGCTCGGCAAAGCCCGCCCCGCTCGGGGAGCGCGTGATCCAGCGCGGGGGCGCCTGGATCCGCGGCAGGAACTCCGCGAGGTTCGCAACACCCACGCTCAAATCGAAGGCTTCGAAAAGCGGCTCATCATTGGGCGAATCCCCGACGAAAAGCAGCTCTTCCCAGGCCGGCACCTGACCCGGCGCCAGACCCGGCGCGCCCGAGGAGAGCCAATGCTCCAGCCCCTTGCGCTTGTCGTAATCGCCGAACCAGGCGTTCACGTGGATGCTCGAGACTTTCGCATGCGCGCCTGCTTCCGCACAAAGCTTCAAAAGCGCGTCGATGTCCTTCTCGGGCCAGCGCGGCACGTCCTCGCAGAAGTCGATCGCCAGATCGAATTCCCGGTAAGCCTGATCCGAGGCCCATTTCGCGTGAGAAAACCGCTCGCGGATCCTGCGCCCGAGCGTCTCGAGGCGCGCGTGGCGGTCCGCCGGCACCCCCGGCGTGTCCAGGCGCTTGCGCACGCCGGACTCCATGTAGAAGGTGAACGCGCCGTTCTCCCCCACCACCGCATCCACCGGCCAGAAACGCGCGAAGTGATCGCACCAGCCCGCGGGCCGCCCCGTGACGGGGATCACGATAAAACCCGCATTCTTGAGCTCCCAGAGCGCCGAGTAGGCCTCGGCCGTGAGCTTGCCCGCGGTCGAGAGCGTCTCGTCGATGTCCAGGCATACGGCGCGCACGCACCCGAGCTCCACGGGGGTGGCCTTATCGAGCGGGATCGGACGGGCTTTCATTTGAGGCACTCCTTCCCGCAGTCGCCGACCAGCGGGCAGCCGGATTCGCAAAGCGAGCGCTCGACCTCACAGGGCTCGACATGGATGTTCACCGAGGCCGTCGGGAATTCGGCAAGGAGCTTGGCTTCGACCTGATCGCAGACCGCGTGAGACTGATCCACCGACATGCTCCCGCAGACGACGAGGTGGAAGTCGATGTGGCGGGTCACCCCGCTGCGGCGGGTGCGCACGTCATGCGCGCCCAGCACGCGGCAGCTCTTGAAATTATCGACGATCGCGCGGATGCGCGCGAGCTCCTCGGGCGGAAGCTGCACGTCCGAAAGCTCCAGGAGCGCCGACTTGATCTGCTCGACCGTGATCACGACGATATAGATCGCGACCGCCAGGCCCAGGAGCGGATCCAGGATCGTCCAGCCGGTGAAATGCATGAGGATCAGGCCCGCGAGCACCCCTCCGCTCGCGACGACATCCGAGAGAAAGTGCAGGGCGTTCACCCGGAGTGCACTGCTCTCGGTCTTCTCGGCCGCCGCGAGGTTGTGGCGATAGGTGAAATAGCTCACCACCAGCGAGATCAGGATCGCCGCCATGGCCAGCCCCTGATGCTGAATGGGCTGCGGATTGCGGAAATGGTCCACCGCCTCGCTGATGATCAGCGCCGCGGCCGCGACCAGCAGGAGCGCCTCGAAAAGACTCGAAAGCGTCTCGATCTTGCCGTGTCCGAACGGGTGGTCCTCGTCCGCGGGTTTCACCGCCTGTCGCACGGTGAAATAAGAAACCGCCGCCGAGACGAGATCGAGGAAGGAGTGGATGCCTTCGGAGAGCACCCCCACCGAACCCGAAATCACACCGACGAAAAGCTTGAATGCCGTCAGCGCCACCGTGGTCACGACCGCCAGGGTCGCCGCGCGGCTCCGGATCGAGGTATGAGAGTTCAAGGCAGTATCAGTGGTAATAAACCACCCCGCCCGAAACGGTGCTTTCGGTGTTGTTGATCGCGATCCCGAACTCCAGGACGTAGCGGAAATGCTCGGTCGTCTTGAACAGCGCGCCGACGTTCAGCGCCGCGAGCGCCCGGTAGCGTCCTTCATTGAAAGCCATCCCGATCGGGATCGCCGCGAAGGGTTCCACCTCCCCCGCTTTCGTTCCAAAGGCCTTGTGAATATAGGGTACGCCATTGAGCTCGAACTGTCCGGAGTCCCGGAGCCGGTAATAGACGCCCGTCGCCGCGATACCGATACCCGGCTGCCCGTCGATATCCGGGAAGAAATCCAGGGTCAGGTTCGCCCCCGCCCGAAAGCGCCGCGGCCCCGCCCCGATTCCCAGAACCGCGCCCGCATTCAGCAGCTCAGTGAGACCATAAGAGAACTTCGCGTTGGCGCCCAGACCCGCACCGTTGGTGAGCGTCAGCTCAGGCTCCAGACCGGCCGCATAAGAGCCCGGTTCCACGAAATGAGGGATGTTAAAGGTGCCCGCCAAGGCCGGTTGCCCCACCGCAGTTACCCACCCCAGCGCGAGAAGCAGAAAACCAGCGGGCCATTGAACTCCGATCATCAGAAAACCTCCGGTAATCCAGAACTTCCGACGCAATGCCCCCGGTGTCAAGACCGATCCTGCCGGCAAAGCCGCTGTTGACATCGGAACGCTGAACACGTAATAAGTTTGGACTTATCCGTGGTGACTATAGCTCAGTTGGTTAGAGCATCGGATTGTGATTCCGAGGGTCGGGGGTTCAAGTCCCCTTAGTCACCCCATTAATTTTCACGAAAAAGCCTCGCCTGGTGTTCCAGCGGGGCTTTTTCATTTCAAGCACTTAGAAAATTCCTGCTCAAATTCCTGCTATTGTCAAAAATGGTATTACCCCACGGGACTTGAACCAGTCTTTGGACCCCGTTCAAATCGGGCTCTTCCCCATTACGAGGGGCATGTCGATTTTGCATCGAATCAATTCCTGATCGCAAATACTCCATCCCACCCACACAGCGCAATCACTCTGAGTCGGTAGTTCTTAAAGTTCCTGAAGCCATAGG
>JAMPXJ010000005.1 GCA_023701205.1 Oligoflexia bacterium | reverse complement strand
CCGTCTCGGCAACCGAAGCCTGAGGTGCGGCGAGAATCGTCTGGTCAGGCGAGAGCGTGATGGGAATCCCGGTCGCTTGCGGCGTGACCGTCACGCGCAGTCGGCGCGCGTCGCCGGTAGTCGGAGTGTAACCCGAAGCGCAGTCAGCGCCCGCGGAGCGGATCGCGCCTGAGCCGTTGGCGAAAATCTTGGCCATCGCAAGCCCCGGATCGCTTGCGGTGCGCTTGGCGTCGCCGACAGCCGAGCCGACCTCCAGCGCAAAAATTCCTGCCGTGGGCGATAGGTCGATCCCCATCTGTTTTTCTTCGTAAAGGAGGCAGGCGCCGTCGGAAGAGTAGATGCCCAGGGTGAAATCAACGGCTCCCGTCAGCGGATTGACGCCTCCGGAGTCGTAAAGCCGACCTTGGAACGTGAAGCCTTGCGGAGACAAGGCAGCGCCAGCAGCCGATGCCGCAAAGCTCAGGAATGTGAGCAACAATGGGATGAGTCGCAAACGTCCAAAAATCCCCATCTCTTATTTAATATATCAAATAACTCAAGTAAGGTCATCAAGGTTTTATTTAAGTTACTCCCCCGAGGTTTCGGACGGTTACAATGATTTCTTGAGGCGCGTGCGTCATCAGCATCCGAGGCTGAGTTAAATGTGCCTATTAGGAGAAGTCCGCCGCTTCCGTCCGTTGGATGTGGCCTTTTTGCCCCTATTTCCTTCCGCCTTTTTGTCCCAGGACAGTCACCGTGACCGTCGCGGTAGCGGTGAGCTTCCCATCGCTGATGGTGTACTGGAACTGGTCCGTGCCCTTGAAGGTACGGGCCGGGGCGTAGGTGATCCTGCCATCGGCACCCACCGTCGCCGTGCCATGGGCGGATTTCGTCGCCGAGACGACGCTCAAGGCATCGCCGTTCGGATCGGAGTCATTGGCCAGCACCGCGATCGTGACCGGGGTGTTCTGGGCGGTGCTTGCCGAATCGTTCGTCGCGACAGGGGCGCCGCTAACCGGAGCGGGGCTTGGGCTCGGCGTGACCGAAGTGCCCACGGTAACGCTGACGAGCGCGCCCGAGGCGCTGAGGGAATCGAGCCGGATCGATATTCCCGCCGCGCTGTCGGAGTAGGTGGCTCCGACCGGGAGGGCAAGATCACGCCAGTCGTAATAGAGGCTCTCTGGCGTCGCATCCAGAAGGTGGCTGCTGTCAGGATCACCCGGCGTGCCGAGCCGGAGAGTGATCCCGTTAAGGACACTTGAATAGTTGGAGGTGGAAAGAAAGCCATCGAACCCCGTCGCCTGACGGAACTCTACGTAGTAGGATCTTGCCCGCCCCGTTCCGGGATCAGTGCCGCCAGGAATACGCAGGGCCTTCACGCCGAAGGATTGTCCGGCGTAAGGCTCGACCAGGTAGGTACCCGACGCCGTGACCGAGGTGATGGCCGGGGAAGCGCCGTAATCCAGCCAGCCCAGGCGCTGTTTCTGAAAGGAATTGAAATGACCATTATCCGAGCCACCCATCCGGTCCAAGACATCGCCGTACTCGAAAATCGTGCAGGAGGTTCCGATGACACCGGCCCCGCACTCCATGCAATGCGAATGGAAGAGCCCGAAATTATGCCCCCGGCTCGTGGGCGACGGTTGAAGCCCTCATCAGGGAGCCGTCGAGCCAGATATTTCCATGTGACCCTCCGACTGTCGCTTCTCCCGTGTACGAGCAGAGAATGTCGGGAAAGGCGAAAATCACGTGTTGATACTGACTCAGATCGATTCCACGCTCCGTGGCCGCATTGATCGCCCCTATCGCGATATCCATGTTCGGGCAACCCGTAGGATCGACCGCAAGCGTGAACCAGCCGAAGATATCGCCGGTGAGCCAGGTCTGCCCAAAGGAGTTCTCGCGAAAATAATCATTTACCTGCGTGAATACGACCTCGCGCGGCGGCGGCCCTCCACGGCTCCGAGGGGTTCGTTCAGCGCCAAGGTTGTGACCTCGGCGTCCATGATCGCCTTGCCACGCCGCTCGGCGCCGCATCCTGTGCAGGGCTAGCCGCGCACCCGGATCGGCGTTCCGCCGAGGAGCTTGCCGTCGAGCTTTGTCTTGGGAATGATTTCGACGACGGAGCGGCGCTCGGCGTCGCGGACGTAATAGCGGGTTTCGGAGCCTTTTTCGAAATCCGAGATGCGGATCTCGAGGAAGCCTTTGATTCCCGCTCAGCCGTGAGTGACTGACTATTCCTGGACTTTTCCGGGACTATTCCTGGACTAATCTCAATCCTGGAAGAAAGGCTTCTGCAGCTTTCGGAACGTGAAGGGCAGCGGCGTTTCGCCCAGGGCGGAGCTTCTGACCTCGGCGGTGACGCCCTTCTTGAGCGATGCGGGCGTGATGCCTCTCAAGTCGATTTCCTGGTGGATACGCTCCTGGTCGCCCCTGTCTTTGCACCAAAGAGTTCCGGAGAAAACATCGTTGCGGATTTCATAGTCGCCGAAACAGGCGCCATTCGGAGTGACGCTATCCATGTTTCCTTCCCGGTAAATGTAGGTGCCATTGCGGTTGATGGAAAGTTCCACCGCGAAGTAGGGGCCCGGTACCGCCAGCTTGCCCGCGACGTAACCATGCAGATCGTCGGGGGTGAGTCCGGCGGCGAAAGCCGATGAGGTCAAGCACAGGGCCAGCGCGGCCATAAGTCCACTCTTCAACATAATGAATCTCCTCTTTGCAGTTGCGATATAACGCAGCAAGTCATCAGGCAAATAAAAACTCTCATATGGACAAAACCCCCGGCATGCGACATCAAAAAGGCATGGATATCCGAGGCAGCAGCATCATGGTTTTGGGTGGGCCGGGGCTTGTCGGGCTGGCGGTGTGCCGGCGTTTTCTCCTGCAGCAGCCGGCGAAGCTGGTCATCACCGCGCTCACGCGCGCGGAGGTCGAGCCGGGCATCGAGGAGCTCAAGCGCGAAGCCGAGCGCCTGGGCGCCAAGACCGAGATCACCGGGCGCTGGGGCAATATCTTCGTGCGCGGGGAGTTCAAGGACCTGACCCGCAAGGAGCTTTTCGGGGACGCCGCGCGGCGTGATCGCTTCCTGCTCGACACGATCGAGCCGTACTCGCCGGAGATCGGCAAAGCTTCCTATCTTTATCAGCTCGTGTCGGAAGAGCGCCCGCAGATCATCGTCGATTGCATCAATACGGCGACCGCGCTCGCGTACCAGGACGTTTTCGAAGAAAGCCGCCAGACCTACGCGATGCTCAAGGACATGGGCAAGGCCCAGGCTTCCGAGCGCGAGGCGTTCGAAACGCGCGTGCAGATGCTCATCGGCACCCAATATACGCCGCAGCTCATCCGCCACATCCAGATCCTCTGGAACGCGCTCACCGAGTTCCAGGTCAAGACCTACCTCAAGATCGGCACGAGCGGCACGGGCGGGATGGGTTTCAATATTCCCTACACGCATTCCGAGGACAAGCCCTCGCGCGTGCTGATGGCCAAATCCGCCATCGCCGGCGCGCACACGATGATGCTCTTCCTGCTGGGGCGCACGGCGCAGGAAAAGGCCAAGAGCTCCGTCTGGTCGCCCGATCGCAACGTCAAGCCCGGCGCGCCCATCATCAAGGAGATCAAGCCCGCGACCGCGATCGCCTGGAAGGGGATCACCTACGGCGAGATCCGGCAGAAAGGGCGCCCGGTCGAGCTCTATGACCTCGACCCGAAAAACGCCTTCGAGCCGGGCGATGTTCTCGATCCGCGGAACAAAAGCTGGAAGAAAGTCGGAAGCGGAACGCTCAAGGCGCCCTATATCGACACGGGCGAGAACGGGATCTTCTCCCGCGGCGAATTCGAGGCGATCACCGACGAAGGTCAGATGGAATTCATCACGCCCGAGGAGATCGCCGAGGCGGTGGAGCAGGAGATCATGGGCGGGAACTCGGGCTCCGACGTCGTGAGCGCGATGGATTCCGTCGTGCTGGGCCCGACTTACCGGGCGGGCTTCCTGCGCGAGCGCGCGCTCGAGAAACTCCGGCAGCTCGAGCTCGATCACGGCACGCCCAGTGTCGCGTTCGAGAACCTCGGTCCGCCCCGGCTCTCGAAGCTCCTCTATGAGCTGCACCTGATCATGCGCGAGCGCGGGCTGCTCGAGGACAAGGGCCTGAGTGCCGCCGAGCTCTCCGTCCGCTGCGAGAAGACGATCCTTTCGAACGAGAAGCTGCGTTCCCAGATTCTTTCGCTGGGCCTTGCGATCGTGCTGCGCAACGGAAAGGTCCTGCGCGCTTCGAACCTGATCATCCCGAGCCGCTGGGATATTCCCAAGGACGGAAAGATCACGGCCGATCACATCGATCGCTACGCGCATCAGGGCTGGGTCGATCTGCGCGAGAAGAACCTTGCGACGTGGGTGCAGCGCCTGGCGGCCCTGAAGGACGAGGCCACGCGCGCGGATAATGAGAATACCGGTTCGGTCTATGTCCGTAACCGCACCTTCTGGGAAACCGTCGCGAAAGAAGGCGCGCTCGGCAGCGTGATCAGCTGGATCTTTCTGCGCGAGGAGAACGGCGAGCGCGTGAAGCGCTGATTTCGCCGCGGGCGCGCGGCTGAAGGGCCGCAAGACGGCGGCCGGGAGCGGCCAGAAGTGGTCGCGGCAGGAGCGTATGAGCGAAAATCCGTTTTTGTTGGGAAATGAGGCCGTCGCCCTCGGTGCGATCCATGCCGGAATGAGCGCGGCCTACGCATATCCGGGCACGCCTTCGACGGAGCTGATGGAGTACCTGGTCGAGCGCGCGCGCAAGGGCGGCGAGTCTTTCGGCGCGCACTGGAGCGCCAATGAGAAGACCGCCTACGAAGAGGCGCTCGGCGCCTCGATCGTAGGCAAGCGGGCGCTCGTGGCGATGAAGCACGTGGGACTCAATGTGGCGATGGATCCCTTCATGAACTCCGCGCTCGTGGCGCTGCATGCGGGCCTCGTTGTGATGGTGGCGGACGATCCGGGGATGCATAGCTCGCAAAACGAGCAGGACAGCCGGTTTTTCGCGGATTTCGCGAAGGTGCCGTGCTTCGAGCCTCAGGATCACCAGGAATGCTACGAGATGACCCGCGAGGCGTTCGAGCTTTCCGAGCGCCTCTCAGTCCCGGTGATGGTGCGGCTCGTGACCCGGCTCGCGCATAGCCGGGCGACCGTCCTCCCGCGCCGCCCGCGCGAGGCCAACGCTTTCAGGAAGCCGCCGCGCGGCACTTCCTGGGTGCTGATGCCCTCGAACGCGCGCCGCCAGTGGCATGAGCACCTGGAAAAGCAGGTGAAGCTCGCGGAATTTTCCGAAGGCACGGCATTCAATCGCCTGGAGGAAAGCGACGGCGCGACGATCGGCGTCATCACGACGGGCCTGGCGACGGCGCATTTCGAGGAGCTCCGGGCGGAGCTTCCCGAGAAGGTGAGCCATCTCCGGATCGGCGCCTATCCGATTCCCGAGAAGAAGATCCGCGCGCTCGCCGAGCGGCACTCCGTGCTTTACGTCATCGAGGAAGGCTATCCCCTGGTGGAGCGGCTTCTCAAAGGCGTGCTTCCGGGAAGGACCGAGCTTCGCGGGAAGCTCTCGGGACACCTGCCGCAGGAAGGGGAGCTCACGCCCGATCTCGTGCGCGTCGCATTCGGGATCGCTCCGCGGCCCACGCTGCAGGATGCGCTCGAGCGCCTGGGCGTTCCGGGCCGACCGCCGCAGCTTTGCAACGGCTGCCCTCACGCCGACAGCTTCGGTTTCATGAAGGCCGCGTTGGCGCCTTACGGCGGCGTAGGTCACGAGAAGGTCCTCGTGGCGGCCGATATCGGCTGTTACACGCTCGGGGCGCTGCCGCCGTACTCGGCGATCGAATCCTGCGTGTGCATGGGGGCTTCGATCGGGATGGCCAAAGGGGCCGCTGACGCGGGTTTCCACCCGGCGCTCGCGGTGATCGGCGACAGCACCTTCCTGCATTCGGGAGTTTCGCCGCTTCTGGACGCGATCGCCTCGGGCGCGCGCATGACGGTCTTGATCCTCGATAACGAGACCACCGCGATGACGGGCGGGCAGCCCGCGCTGCTTCCGACCTCGCGGCTCAAGCAGGTGGTGCTCGGACTGGGCGCGGATCCCGCCCATGTGCACGAGGTTCAGGCCCATCGCAAGTTCCTGGCCGAAAACACGGCACTCCTCGCACGGGAGCTCGAGCATCCGGGCGTTTCGGTGATCATCGCGATCCGGGAGTGCGTCGAGACCGCGGTACGCGGCAAGGCCGCGGCCACCGTTGCCGCCAAGCAGGAGATTCCGGCATGAACTACGATATCGTCTTCTCCGGAGTCGGTGGCCAGGGCGTCGTTTCGCTGGCGAACGTGATCGCGGGCGGTGCGGTGGCTCACGGGCTTTTCATCAAGCAGTCGGAAGTGCACGGGATGTCCCAGCGCGGAGGGGCGGTGCAGGCCACGCTGCGGCTTTCGGACCGGGAGATCGCCTCGCCGCTGGTTTCGCAAGGGGGAGCCTCGCTTCTGATCAGCATGGAGCCGCTCGAGGCGTTGCGCACTCTCTCGCTGCTCGCGCCCGGCGCAAATGTGGTCTCAGCGGCGGCGCCATTCAAGAATATCCCGGATTATCCTGAGCTCGAGGCGCTGCACGAGCGGCTACGGTCGCTCCCCGGGGCGCTGCTCGTGGACGCCGACAAGCTCGCGAGGCAGACCGCGGGCAGCGCGCGCGCGGCGAACATCGTGCTCGTGGGGGCGGCCTCGCGCTTCCTTCCGATTCCGCTCGAGGCGCTCGAAGGGGCGATCGCCCGGATTTTTGCCCGTAAAGGCGAAACGATCGTCCAGAACAATCTCAAGGCGCTCCGGGCCGGGCGCGAGGCGGCGGGATAAGGATGTCGGAAGCAGGGGTCGCGGAAGTCAAGGCGATTGTAGAAGCGGCGCGCGCGCAGGGGCGCGATACTCTTTACGAGACCGAAGGAATGGCGCTGCTCGCGGCGCTCGGGATCCGGGTACCCCGTCTGGCAACGGCTTCGGACGCGGAGAGCGTGGCCGCGCTCGACTTCTCGGGTTTCCCCGGGGACAAGGTGGTTCTGAAGGCGATTTCGCACGAGATCCTGCACAAGAGCGATGTCGGCGCGGTGGCGATCGTGCCCAAGACGCGCGAGGCCGTCGCGCGGGCCGCGCGCGAGATGGCGCGGAAGCTCGAGGGCCAGGGCGCGGTCGCGGGCTACAGTCTCAATGAGTTCGTGCCGTATGATCCGGCGCTCGGCGGCGAACTGCTCGTGAGTCTCCGCTTCACCGAGGACTTCGGGCCGGTGGTGACTCTGGGGGCGGGTGGGATCCACGCCGAATTCCTTTCGTCGCAGCTGCGGTCCGGTCATGAGCTCGCCGTGCTTTCGCCGGAGCTTTGCGCCAGCGGCGACGCGCGGGCGATCGGGAAGGCACTCCAGGGCATCGCGGTCACCCAGCTCGCGACGGGCGCCTTGCGCGGGCAGAAGCCCAAGGTGGAGCTCGCTGAGCTTGTCGCGCTGATCGGAAGGCTGCTTTCCGCGAGTGAGCGCCTGGTTCCCGAGCTCGTTTCGGAAGCCGAGATCAACCCGCTCGTGGTCGCCCGGGATGGTGGGCTCGTGGCGCTGGACGCGCTCGTGAAGCTCGGGCGGGCCCTGGCGTCGCTTGAGAAGCCTCGGCCGCTCTCGAAGCTTTCGAAGCTCCTTGAGCCGTGCACGCTTGCGATCGTCGGGGTTTCCTCGGGAGACTCCGGGCGTCCGAGTCCGGGGCGGATTATCTTGGAGAATACGCTCAAAGAGGGCTTCGCGCGCGAAAGGATTCGCATCATCAAGCCCGGTGAAAGCGAGATCGCCGGCTGCCGCTGTTATCCGGACATCGCCTCGCTTCCGGAAGCCGTCGATCTTTGCGTGCTGGCGATCCCGGCCGCGCAGATTCCGGCGACGGTCACGGCGCTCATCGAGCATCGCAAAGCCGAGAGCATCATCGTGATCCCAGGTGGGCTCGAGGAGAAGGCCGGGACCGAGGCGCTCGTCGCGCGGATGAAAGACGTGCTTTCGCGCTCGCGCGAGACAGCCTGGCAGGGCCCCGTGATCAACGGCGGCAACTGCCTGGGCGTGCGCTCGCTTCCGGGCAAGCTCAACACGCTTTTCATCCCGGAGCACAAGCTCCCGCTCGCGCGCGATCGCGAGTCGCCCGTGGCGCTGCTTTCGCAAAGCGGGGCTTTCGCGATCTCGCGGCTGAACAAGCTCGGCGGGGTGAACCCGCGCTACGCCATCACGCTCGGCAACCAGACGGATCTCACGATCGCGGATTACCTCGAATACCTGAAAGACGATCGCGCGATCGAGGTTTTCGCGGTTTACGTCGAAGGCTTCAAGCCGCTCGATGGTCGGCGTTTCCTGCGCGCGGCGCGGGAGATCGTGGCGAGCGGTCGTCAGCTGATCCTCTATCGCGCGGGCCGCACGACCGAGGGCGCGCAGGCTTCGGCGAGCCATACCGCCTCGATCGCCGGGAACTTCGCGGTCACCCGCGAGCTTTGCCGGCAGGCCGGCGTCGTCGTGGCCGAGTCGATCGCGGATTTCGAGGATCTGCTCAAGCTTTTCACCCTGCTGCGCCGGAAACCCGCCCGGGGGAGGCGGCTCGGCGCGCTCAGCAACGCGGGCTTCGAGTGCGTGGCGATCGCGGATGCTCTCGGCGGATTCCGCCTGGCTCCCTTTGCGCCGGAGACCGCGAAGCGGATCGGCGCGGTCTTCGAGCGCGCGCGGATCGGGCAGATCGTGGATCTTCATAATCCGCTTGATCTCACTCCGATGTGCGCGGATGCGGATTACGAGGAGATCGTGCGCTCGATGCTCGAGGATCCCGGGATCGATGCCGGGCTCGTCGCGTGCGTCCCGCTCACGCCGTCGCTTCAGACGCTGGAGGTGTCGCCCTCGCATCGGGAGGACGTGGCTTCGGAGCACGGCCTGGCGGCGCGGCTGGGGCGGCTGGCCGCGCTGGGGCAAAAGCCCTGGGTCGCGGTGGTGGATGGTGGCGGGATTTACGACGCTTTCGCGGCACGCCTGGAGCGCAGCGGGATCCCGGTTTTCCGCGAGGCGGATCGCGCTTTGCGGCTTTTCGAGGTGTTTTGCGCCAAATGCAACGAATGAAGCCAGTTCTTGATGAATTGATCGGCAGGTACCGGCCCGTGACGGAGGGGAGCCTGGCCGCTTACATTCCGGAGTTGGCGCGGGCGAACCCCGCGGACTTCGCGATCGCGGTAGCGACCACGGACGGAGAGGTGCACGAGGCAGGGGACTCCGTCCGGGAGTTCACGCTGCAGTCGCTTTCAAAGCCGTTCGTTTACGGCTTGACGCTCGAGGATCACGGGCGCGAACGGCTGCGCGCGCAGGTGGGGGTGGAGCCGACGGGGGATGCCTTCAATTCCATCATCGAGCTCGAGCGCCACTCGCATCGGCCCTATAATCCCATGATCAACTCGGGTGCGATCGCGGTGACGAGCCTGCTCAAAGGCGACACCGCTGGCGGCAAGTTCGAGCGGATTCTGGAGCTATTCGCGCGCTACGTGGGCAAGCCGGTGCGCGTGGACGAGCAGGTCTTCGCCTCCGAGCGGGCCACGGGCCATCGTAACCGCGCGATCGCGCATCTTTTGCGCAATTTCGGCGTGCTCGGCGAAGAAGGGGTCGGGATCGACGAGGCGCTGGATCTTTACTTTCGGCAATGCTCGATTCTCACGAATACGCGAGACCTGGCGCTGATGGGCGCGACCCTGGCCAACGGCGGCGTGCAGCCTCTGACCCGAGAGCGGGCGATCGCGCGCGAATACGTGCGTGACCTGCTGAGCCTGATGTTCAGCTGCGGCATGTATGATGCGGCCGGGGAGTGGGCCTATACCGTCGGGCTTCCCGCCAAGAGCGGGGTGAGCGGCGGGATTCTGGCCGTTGTGCCGGGGAGGATGGGAATTGCGGTTTACTCGCCGCTTTTGGACTCTCGCGGGCATAGCGTGAGAGGGACGGCGGTGTGCCGTGAGCTTTCCGAGCGGTTTCGGCTGCACGCGTTTGAGGCGTGATCAGAATCCCAGTCCAACGCGCATGAATTCAATTACACGTCCTAATTGAATTAGTTAAGCAGTGAAGATATCCGTCAATCAAGCCATGAGAGTACAAATGGTCACGAAGACGCAGCCAAATTACTTTTATCCCGAGTTTTTTTAAAGAATTCTCGAAAAAAGTCTCCACTTCCTTGTTTCCGGTCTCAACGACAAAATAGCGCTGACTGATGAGGAGGCCATTGGTCAGTGATGGATATGCCGTCGCGTGCACCACCCGTTCATTCTGGGCTTGCGGCTTTCTGTAAAGAATCGGAACGTCGACAAACGCTACGTCGCAACTCCCTTTTGCCGCCGCGGTCAGTTGAGCTTTATATCCGTCAAATTTAATCTGCAGCCGATCGTTTAAGGCGGCAATGGATCTATCTTCATTACCGCCAAACCGGAGCCCCAGCTTGGGGCTGTTTATGGCAAACGTTGATTTGCATTTTCCAGATTCCGTTTGGGATCTGATTTCGACCAGGACTTCGTCGACATGTCCCAGGGCAAGCCAGGAGGTGTCAAAAAGAGTCGTGTTTCCATTTGGGAATATCCCTGTCGAAAAGTTCCGTAGATTATCCCTGGAAAATTCTCCTGATCCAACCAGGTTAAGACCGAAGGAAGTGCTCTCGACGTTGCCACCCACGCCAGTCAGCCATGCGCCGTGCTGGTTCATTGGTTCTCCAATCCTTGCGCTTATGCTTTCGGTAGAGAGGATTGAAGGCAGTTGAGTTAAATCTGGCCCTTTGTTTACAGGTGCGTAACCTTGAAACTGTCTGATCAAGATGGATTTGTTTTGCTTCTGATAAAAGCTCTCGAATACGTCCTGTTGAAATCGCACGGGTTGAGCAAGGTATAGACTCAGCTTTCTGTCGGTAAGAGACATTCCCGCCCGTACGGAGACAACCTTCTTCAAGCGCGCAAATGTCGCTTCAGTTCCAACGAAGACAATGCGGGGGGACTCTTGTTTGAGCTCATCGAGGATTGCCGTCGTTATCGTCGCTGGGACAGTCTCAGGCGGGTTTGAGTTTGGATCTTCGGAGAGTAGGATGAACTTGGCCGGAAAAACCATTGAAAATGCGGATTGATCGGGCGGGCACGCTGCAAAGCTATCGCTATTAAGGACAAGGCTAAAGAGCCCGAGAGCCATTAGGCAAAAGTGCATGATCAAGATGCTACGTCTGGAAACGCTTCCGGGCAAATATTGAGCTGACCCTTTGTGAGTTTGAAGGTTCGGACTGTCAACTCTGCCTCGTCCATCCAGTGGCATCAACGCTTGCTCAATCGCAGCTTGCGCGGCAACCGCTTCGCCGCGCGCCGGGCTTTGCTCTTGAGCAGCTTTTCGGCTTTCTCGAAGTAGATGTATTCGCGTTTCCTGAGCCGGGCGCGCAGCTCGCGCTGCATCCGCAGGCGGAGCTTGCGGGCTTCCGTGCGGGCGCGGGTCTTGTTCTCCAGGAGGTTCGCGCCCCAGGCGTCCGGGGGGATGGGAGGAAGGAAGACGATCTTCCACTTGGCGGGAAGCGGCAGCAGGTTCACCGGCAGCGGAATCCTGAGATGTCGCACCCATTTCGTAAGATCGAGGTTGGCGAGATTGAGGCTGGACTCCTCGGCTCCGATGATCAGGCAGGGAATGATCGGCGCCGCGGCGGGCAGGCCCATGCGCAGAAAGCCGGTGTGGAACTCCTGGAGCTCGTAACGTTTGAGGGAAGACTTGAAGTTCCCGGTCTCGCCCTCGGGGAACAGCACGAGCAGATGGTCCTTTTCCAGGATGTCGATGCCGGCTTCGATCGAGGCTTTGCGCAGGCCCTGGCTCTCGGAGAGGGTTTTGAGCCTCTTTGAGAAATCGAAGAACGCGCGATGGGCGAGGATCCGCGCGCGCCGGCGCGTTTCGCGCTTGATGATGAAGGTCAAGAGGACTGCATCGATTCCGGTGAAGCCGGAATGATTCGGGAGGATCAGCGCCCGCCCGCGCTTGGGCAGGTGCTCAAGACCCTCGACCTCGATGCGGAAGTAATACCGCAGGAGCTGAAGCACGAAGCGCAGGAGCGTCTTCTGCCGCGGCCGCTGGACAAGTTCGACGAGATTTTCCATATCAATCCCGGATCGGGTGATTCATGGGGGAGCTTGAGTGAAAAAGTCCCTATTTTTAATGGCTTGTTGAAAACTTAGATTTTGACACGAATAGTCAAGCTCTGCTATATCCCAGCCCTGAAAGGATCCCCACGTGACCAACGCCACAGAAGAAAATGCCGGTGCGCAGGTCAGTCGTCCAGCAGGGGCGTGCCCGGAGGCGGAGAGCTCCCTGCAGCGCGATGCGCTCGTCGGCGAGCGCCTATCGCTCGCGGCTTTCGCGCAGCTCGCCGGGACGCTCGCGGGAACCAGCTTCGTGAAGGTCGTCGTCGATCGAGAAGGCGGAAAGACCCATTTCATCAACGACGCGCTTTACAAGTTCCACGGCCATTACATCGCCGAGAAGATCCTGGGCATTCCGCGGCGCGAGCTCGAAGGCCGGATCGATCATTTCAATCGGAAGTTCTATCTGATTCCGGAGCGGCGTTTCTACCTCGGAATCCTCTCGCTGCAGACGCGCAAGGAGCGGTTCTTCTCGCTGGAGACGGTCGAGATCGACAACATGGACGCCGCGATGGTGGGGGATTTCTACGGGCGGGTGCTCGAAAGCCTCGAGCCCTCGCATCCGCTGCTTTTCAAGCCCGCGAGCCACTTCCAGGAACGCGTGATCGCGGGGATCGATCCTTCGGTCCTGCCTCGCGTGTTTTCCCACGAGCTTTTCGCCAGTGCCCGTTTCGTCGCGCTCAACAGCGGCCAGGCCACGGGCCGGCTGCGCGCGTTCCGCACCGAGGCGGATTACCGCAAGGCGCTGCCCACGATCGAGTGGAACGACATCATCGTGATGCATCGGGTGCCCGACGATATCCCGCGGGTGAGCGGGATCATCAATGCCCATCACACCACGCCGCTCTCGCACACCAACGTGCTTGCCGCGGGCTGGAAGGTGCCTAACTCCATCCAGCTCGGGATCTTCGATCGCGTCGCGAGCGAAGGGCTGGACGGCGCCTGGGTGGAATATGCGGTCGAGATGAGCGGCTCGGAAATCGGGCTGCGCAAGCTCGAGAGCCCGCCGGCGACCCAGCAGCGCCCGGCCTGGTCGATCCAGCGGATCAAGCTCGAGGAGCCGGAGACGGCGCACACGCCCATCGTCGGCCTGGAATCGTTGCGCATGGTGGATCGCTACCGCTACGGCACGAAGGCGGCGAACCTGGGCGAGCTCAGTCACGTTCTCGCCAAGGGCTCGGAACGGCTGCTGGGCTTTTACAAGATCCGCCGGCCCCCGCGCGCGAACCTTTTGCCGCAGCTCGCGGCCAATCTCGGTTTGCCCGAGCATGCGCCGCCCACCGAGCTCTCGAGCGCGGCCAGCGACTTTCTGGCCCGCAACTTCCAGGTCCCTCGCGGGATCGCGATCCCTTTTTCCGTTCAGCAGGCCTTTCTGGAATCCTCGCCGCGGATCCAGCAGACCATCGGCAAGCTCAAGATGGCGCTCGAGCTCGGCGCGCGGGAGATCGACCCGCTCTGTCTGCGGCTCCAGGGCCTGATCCGCGCCACGCGGATGCCCGACCAGCTCCGCGAGTACATCGACTCGCGCATCGCCGAGCACCTGGCCGGCGTTTCGAGCTTCGTCGTGCGGAGCTCCTCCAACGCCGAGGATCTCGAGGGGTTCTCGGCGGCCGGGATCTATGAGTCGATCAACCATTGCACCACGGCCGAGAACATCTTCCAGAGCATCCGCGAGGTCTGGGCCTCGCTGGTCTCCCCGCGGAGCATCAGGCTCAGGCACGAAGTGGGGATCTCGCTCGATGACTGCTACATGGGAGTGATCATCCAGGAGGAAGTGCCGTCCACCCTGGGCGGCGTGCTGGTCACGATGAATCCGATGAACCGCTCGGATTTCCGCAATGTTTATGTAAACGCCTCGTCATCGGACTCTGCCGTGAACAAGGTCGTCCAGGGCTCGGAGCTGCCGTTCCAGTATCTTTACAACACGGTCGAGGGCGGTGGCCGCACCGTTTCGATGGGCGACGCCCGCGAGGATCTCGGAGAGGAGCAGCGCGCGCTGCTGCAGAACCTGGCGTTCGCGGGCCGGTTGCTTCAGTCGCATTTCTCCCCGGACTACACCTTCAGCGCTCCGGTGGACATCGAGTGGGCGATCGGCGAGGAGGGGATCTTCATCCTGCAGCTCAGGCCCTATTCGGTGCGCTGATGGGCAAGGGGGATCCCGCGCGCCGGACCGTGGCGGCGTATTACGGTTTCCAGCTTTTCTTCTCGCTGCTGCTGTGGCTCCCGGTTTTTTACGAGTACCAGCGGCGCATCGGGCTCACGGATGCGCAGATCTTCCATATTCAGAGCGTTTATTACCTGGCATTCTGCCTGCTCGAGATCCCGACCGGGCTGGCCGCTGATCGCTGGGGCTACTTGCGCTGCCTCCGCCTGGGCTCGCTCGTCCTGGTCCTGTCGAACGTCCTGCCCGCGATTTTTCCGTCCTATGGCGGGATGCTCGCGCATTTTCTCCTGATCGCGCTCGCGCGGGCGCTGGTCTCGGGTGCCTCGAGCGCCTACCTTTACGAGTATCTCACGCGCGCGGGTTTTCAGGGCGGGCATTACAAGAAAGCCGAGGGAAACGCGCGCGCCTTCGGGCTCCTGGCCAAGGTCCTGCTCTGGAGCGCCGTGGGTGCGCTCATGGAGTGGCATCTGGCGCTCCCTTACTGGCTGACCGCGGTCACGAGCGCGGTGGCCGTCATTTTCGTCTGGCGGCTGCCGGAGCTCGAAGGGGCCCGGGCGCCGGTGAGCGCAAGCGTGGCGAGGGGAGCCGGCTGGCAGGGACCGCTTCTGGCCCTCTGGCGGGCACCGCTCGTGCCCTGGGTGATGCTGCAGGGGGTAGCGGCGTTCGTTCTCGCCCGCGTGCTGCAGGTGAATCTCTTTCAGCCTCTGCTCGCCGCCAAAGGTTTCTCGGTCGCGAGCTTCGGCGCGGTGATGGCGCTGATGACGCTCTTTGAGGCGCTGGGGTCTTTCGCCGCGGGGGGCCGGGTCTTCAAAAAGAGTTCCTTCGGCGGAGTCTCCGTTCTCACCCTGGGGGTTGTGGCGGGATTGGTCATTACTGCGGTCAGTCGAGCCGGTGGCATCTGGGGTGCGTGCACCGGACTTGCGCTTTTCTCTCTTTGCATCGGAATTCTTTTTCCGATGCAGCGGCAGCTGATGAACGAGGTG
This sequence comes from Oligoflexia bacterium, assembly GCA_023701205.1. Taxonomy (GTDB): domain Bacteria; phylum Bdellovibrionota; class UBA1018; order UBA1018; family UBA1018; genus JAMPXJ01. The sequence continues at coordinate 138,127 of JAMPXJ010000005.1, read as the reverse complement.
ATTCCGGATCCGAGGTTCCGCGCGACGCTGCTTTCGGTGGAATCCATCGTCGATCGCGCGATCTGCGCCTGGGTGGCGCTTTCGCTCGGCGAGTTCGTCGCGACGGGCCGGGTCGTGGACTTCCTGCTGCGCGCGGCCGGAATCAGCACGGCCGTGATTCTCACGCTTTCGGCGGGCCTTTCGTTCGGAGTCCGCTGGATGCAGGCTCGCGGAGCCGAGTCTCTCACGGCTGAGTTTCGGGAAAGACTTTGACAAGGGTGATCAGCTCATTTAAGAAACCTGAACGAACTCTTTTCTTAAAAGGAAACCTGAAAAATGCACAAAGTAGCCCCCGTTTCGAAATGGGCTTCGCTGTCGCGGATTTTGATGGTGCTCGTAGGCGTTCTCGCGCTTCACGGCACCGCGTTCGCGAGCGAAGCGGAACTCCGCATTCCCGCTCTGACCACGACTTACAATCTCTTCGGAACCGACGTCGCCGGCACCACCATCCTGGGCTGGGGCATGGTGATCTCCGTTCTCGGCATGCTCTTCGGCTTCGCCGAGTTCCTCAAGATCAAGAAGCTCCCCGCGCACCAGTCGATGCTCGAGGTCTCCAACCTCATCTATGAAACCTGCAAGACCTACCTGGTTCAGCAGGGCAAGCTCTTGATCCTCCTCGAGGTCTTCATCGGCGCCTGCATTTTCTATTACTTCCTGTTCCTTCAGCACATGGAGCTTCCGCGCGTGCTGCTGATCCTGCTCTGGTCGATCCTGGGCATCCTCGGCTCCTACGCCGTGGCCTGGTTCGGCGTCCGGATCAACACCTACGCCAATAGCCGCACGGCCTTCGCTTCGCTGCAGGCCAAGCCGTATCCGGTCATGGATATCCCGCTGCGCTCAGGCATGTCGATCGGCGTGCTCCTGATCTGCGTCGAGCTCTTCATGATGATGTTCATCCTGCTCTTCGTTCCGTCCGAGGCCGCGGGCGCCTGCTTCGTGGGCTTCGCCATCGGCGAGAGCCTGGGCGCCTCGGCGCTCCGTATCGCGGGCGGCATCTTCACCAAGATCGCCGACATCGGTTCGGATCTGATGAAGATCGTCTTCAACATCAAAGAAGACGATGCTCGTAACCCGGGCGTGATCGCCGACTGCACGGGCGACAACGCCGGCGACTCGGTCGGTCCGACGGCGGACGGCTTCGAGACCTACGGCGTGACGGGCGTGGCCCTGATCAGCTTCATCGTGCTTGCGGTCGGCATGACCGCAGGTGCCGATGGCAAGCTCGTGCTCGGCGCGAACGGCGCGGAGCTTCAGGCTAAGCTCATCGTCTGGATCTTCGCCATGCGCGTGCTCATGATCGTGACGTCGATCTTCTCCTACTGGATCAACGGCGCGATCTCCCGTGCGCTGTACGCGGCCAAGGACCACTTCGACTTCGAAGCTCCGCTGACCGCCCTGGTCTGGATCACCTCGATCGTGTCGATGATCGTGACCTTTGTGGTCAGCGACCTGCTCATCAGCGATCTGGGCAACGGCCTCTGGTGGAAGCTTTCGGCCATCATCTCCTGCGGTACGCTCGCTGCGGCGCTGATCCCGGAGTTCACCAAGGTCTTCACCTCGGCCAAGTCCAAGCATGTGGCCGAGATCGTGTCGGCCTCCCGCGAAGGCGGCGCCTCCCTCACCATCCTCTCTGGTCTGGTCGCTGGTAACTTCAGCGCCTTCTGGAAGGGCATGGTCATGGTGGGCCTGATGCTCGTGGCCTATCTGGTCAGCAACGCGGGCCTGGGTGACATCATGGTCTATCCGGCCGTGTTCGCCTTCGGTCTGGTGGCCTTCGGCTTCCTGGGCATGGGCCCGGTGACGATCGCCGTCGACAGCTACGGTCCCGTGACGGACAACGCCCAGTCGGTTTTCGAGCTCTCGCAGATCGAAAGCATCCCGGGCATTTCCGGTGAGATCCAGAGCAAGTTCGGCTTCACTCCGAACTTCGAGCGCGGCAAGCATTACCTCGAGGAGAACGACTCCGCGGGTAATACCTTCAAGGCCACGGCCAAGCCGGTGCTCATCGGTACGGCCGTTGTCGGCGCCACGACGATGATCTTCTCGATCATCCTGATGCTGAACCTGAAACTCGACCTTCTGTCTCCTCAGGTCCTGCTCGGCCTGATCACCGGCGGCGCGGTCATCTTCTGGTTCTCCGGCGCTTCGATGCAGGCGGTCACCACCGGCGCTTACCGCGCGGTGGAGTACATCAAGGCGCATATCCGCCTCGATTCGGACGCCAAGGCTTCGGTGAAGGACTCCAAGGAAGTCGTGAAGATCTGCACGCAGTATGCGCAGGCCGGGATGCTCAACATCTTCGGCGTGATCTTCTCGTTCACGCTGGCCTTCGCCTGCTTCGATGCGACGTTCTTCGCCTCCTATCTGATCTCGATCGCCGTGTTCGGCCTGTTCCAGGCCATGTTCATGGCGAACGCGGGCGGAGCCTGGGACAACGCCAAGAAAGTCGTGGAAGTCGATCTCAAGGAGAAAGGCTCCGCGCTTCACGCCGCGACCGTGGTCGGCGACACCGTGGGTGACCCGTACAAGGACACCTCGTCAGTGGCGCTGAACCCGATCATCAAGTTCACGACGCTCTTCGGCCTGCTGGCGGTGGAAATCGCCGTCTCGGCCCAGGAAGTCGCGTTCTATATCGGCGTGGTTCTCCTGATCGTGGGCCTCGGCTTCGTGCTGCGGTCCTTCTATGGAATGCGCATCAGCCGGGCGACCGTTCAGGAAGCCGCCGCTGCCGCGCGTAACCGCAAGGACGTTCCCAGTCACGCTGGGGCGTAATCGGGTGGGTATCCCGACCGCTTCTTAGGAAGGGGTCAGGATCAGCGTCCGCGCAGCGTTGATCGGGGGGTTGTCGCTGCAGCGTTGATGCAATGAAAACGCCGGCTTTTCTGACTCGGGATTCCGGGGAGGAGAAGCCGGCGTTTTCGTTTTTATGCGGGGGCAATGCGGCTCCGGGGTCTTTTTGAGCCTCGTCGGAGGTTTCGGGGATGACTGGAAATGAGATGCTGAACTTCGCGGAATCCAGCACTTTTTCCATTTAGGTGCTGTGGCACCTCTGGGCTGGTCTCTTGGCGCATTCCTTGCTGTTCGCAATGGAAAAGGGGCAGAGGAGGGAAAGATGAAAATCAATTTTGCCTGGATCGCATTGATGGCCACGCCGCTGGTGAGTTCGATCACCTGGGCGGATTCCTATCGCGTGGAGGAGTTGGCCTATCGAATGGAAAACGCGGCTGAGCGCGCCTACAGCGAAGCTCGGTTTGATGGAGCTTGGGATTATCGGGAGCGCGAGGCTTTAGCTGACCTCGAGCGTCTGGTGGAGGATGCCCGGGATTTCCGCTATGAAATCGAAAGATATCCGGATCGATTCGCTCGGGATGAGTATTTCGATCTGCGCAGTTCCTATTATGAAGCCGATAGGAGTGTCAGCTATGCGAACTTCAGCTATCGCGTAAGGGATGCGATGCGGGAAGTCAGCGACACCTTCTATCAGTTGGAGCGCCTTTTTGACGGCTATCCTGGCGATCCTTATCCGCCAAGGCCTTATCCGCCCGCTCCGCCTCCTCCTCGTCCGTACCCGCCTTATCCGCCTTACCCGGCACCGCGGCCCGAGCCTCCGCGCTATGATCCCCGTCCGCCCCGTCCGTATCCTCCGGGTCCGCGGCATCCGGGTCCTCGGCCTCCTCGCCCGGCTCCTTATCCGGGCCCCATTGTCCCTCGCTGAAAGACGTCTGATTCCTGCCACTCCCACGGAGCCAATTGGACTTGACTCCGTGGGACTTGGTCTCCATCTTACTTAGGCTTACGGAAGCTACTAAATGGGAGGCCAAATGGCTTGGGCAAAGCGCATCTTCTTATTCATCGCAGTAAACTTCCTGGTCGTGATCACGCTGAATATCGTGCTCCGGCTTTTCGGCGTTCAGCCCTACCTGACGGCCTATGGGCTCGATTACAATTCGCTGATGGCCTTCTGCCTCGTCTGGGGGATGGGTGGCGCTCTGATTTCGCTGGCGCTTTCCCGGGTGATGGCCAAGTGGATGATGGGTGTGCGGGTGATTGATCCGGATACGCGTGATCCGGGCGCCCAGGAGCTGCTTCAGACGGTTTATCAGCTGGCGCGGGGAGCTGGGCTCCCGGCGATGCCGGAGGTGGGGATCTATGATTCCCCTGAGGTCAATGCGTTTGCCACGGGGCCGACCCGGTCCCGGGCATTGGTGGCGGTTTCTTCGGGGCTGCTCAATCGAATGCGCCGGGATGAGATCGAAGGGGTCCTCGGGCACGAGATCGCTCACGTCGCCAATGGCGACATGGTCACGATGACCCTCGTCCAAGGGGTCGTCAACGCGTTCGTGATGTTCCTGTCGCGAGCGATCGCCTTTGCGGTCGCGCAGGCTGCCCGCGGCGATCGCGATGAGCGTGATCGGGCGGGGATGTCTTACGGCCTGTACTACATGGTTTCGTTCGTCCTGGAGATTCTATTCATGATCCTGGGATCGATGGTCGTCGCCTGGTTCTCGCGCTATCGCGAGTTTCGGGCTGACGAGGGCGGGGCTCGTCTTGCGGGCAGGCAGAATATGATTCAAGCGCTGGAGGCGCTGCGTCGTACCTATGAGCTCGTGGATCCGACCGCGCAACCCGCGATTCAAGCCTTGAAAATCTCAGGTCGGGGAAGCGGGCTGATGAGGCTCTTTGCCAGTCATCCCGCCCTGGAGGAGCGGATTGCCCGTTTGCAGTCGGGAACAATTTCCTGACAGGCGTCCGTAGAAATCTATGGTACCCTTTTGTTTAAAGGGGGTGGGTCTCTGCGGCAAGCGTTTGCGATCGCCTGCTTGATTTCGGCATGGGTCAGCCTTGGGGTGCCTCGGGCTTCGGCGGATTTCGTCGACGCCGGGGATTACAAGATCTATCTTTGGCCGAAATGGCAGAAGGGCTTTGACCTGGGCACTCGGGCGCTCGGGCGTTTCGGTCGCGGGAGCAATATCAACTCGCCCTCGGGCGATCTGATGATCCAGGGATCCTATCATCTCTGGTATCAGCACCTGATCGACGTGCATGCTGTCGTCGCGTACGGGATCTCCAATTCGACCTTCGCTTATGGTGGCGGCATCCGGCTGAACATGCTGGAGCTCATCGAGGATCCCACGAGCGAGATGTTCATCCGCGGCCTGCAGCGAGGCGTCCTGGCTCCCGTATTGAAGAACTTCATGGTGTATTTGAATGCGGAGTTCCTGCATTTCAGCTTTTCCCGCCCGCCCAATGCCGACGAGCAGGCGCTGACCTACGAGACGAGCACCTGGAAGGCGCTGCCAGGCGTCGGTGCCCAGTGGTATTTCTACTTCTCCAATTCATTCGCGGGCCGCTTTTATCTCGAGACGACGATCTCCTACATGAAGATCGATCAGTCGCATTACTTCTCCCCTTATCTTGGCTTCGGGGCCGAGCTGATCTGAGCGCGGAAAGGTCAGGGTGACGCATGGGCCCGGCGCTCATCCTTTGTGCCGCGATTCTCTGGGGACTGATCGGGCCAGCTTCCCGCTTCGCTTTGAACGACGGCGTCTCGGCCATGGAGATCGCATTCTGGCGGGCGGCGATCGCGGGCGTGTTTTTCGCTTTGCAGACGGGCTTGCGACGCGAGCGGGGTCCCGTCCCGCGGCGTATGGATCTCGCATGGGTGGTGGCGTTCGGGGTGGCGGGAGTCGCGGCGCTGGAGGCATCCAATCTGCTCGCGGTGGCCAAGGGCGGCGCCGCGTTCGCATCCATCCTGCTCTATAGCGCTCCGGCCTGGGTCGCCCTGTTTTCGACGGTTTTTTTCCGCGAGCCGCCGTCGCGTCTCGAGGGTTCGGCGCTCGCGGCATCGCTGGCCGGCGTGGCCGGGGTCGCCATTGCCGGGGGCGCGGGTTTTCATTTCGGGGCGGGGGCCATTTTCTGGGGCATGGTCTCGGGCTGGAGCTACGCGCTTTTTTACCTTTTTGGCCGGGTGTTCTTCTCACGCTACTCTCCGCAGCTGCTTTATGCGTACGCTTTTCCGATCGGCGCCATCGCCCTCGCGCCCTGGGTGGAGTTCCATCCCAAAAGCACGACGGCCTGGGCTTCGATCGCTTTCGTGGGCGTGGCGTCCACTTATCTGGCCTACCTGGCTTACTCGGAAGGGCTGCGCCGGATGAATATCAAGCGCGCCTCGATCATCGCCTCGCTCGAACCGCTGGTTTCGGCGGTGGCGGCGTATGCGCTTTGGGGCGAGGCGCTGAGCGGCTGGGGCTATTTCTGGGGTGCCTGGGTGGTCGCCGGAGTCGTGCTCGCGCATCGTGCTCACGAGGCGTCCGCCGTTGGGTGACCCTCCCGCGCAGATGCGGCTTACCGGAACGATTCGAGCAAGCCGCGCAGGTGAGCGTAGGAGCCCTTCCAAGCGGGAGCGCGATTGCCCGGATAAGTGAGCCGTTCGAGCTTCTTGTGGGCGCCCACGATGAAAACCCGGATGCCGGCCCGGACAGCCGGAAGATCCATCCGCGTTTCATTGCCGACCAGGAGGCAATCGCCGGCCTGGAAGCTCTGCCGTTCGAGGATTTCACGGTAGTATTCCAGTGAGGGCTTGCAGGCGTGCATCTCGCGCGCGAGGGTCATCCGGCTGAAGATCGCCGGGTCAAGGCCCGCCCAGCGGACCCGCATCTCGACGATCTCGATGGGCCAGACCGGGTTGGTGGCGAGCGTGAGGGTATAGCGACCGCGCGCCCACTCGAGGAACTCCCGGGCACCGGCGATCGGGTAGAAGTGCCGTTCGAGCTTCGGAAAAACCGCGAAGAGCGCCGCCCGAATCTGGGCACGCGCCTCCTCCACCGTAAGGTTCAGGCGCTTGGCGAAAAGCGCGAGCGCCCGCAGGTCGTTCGTGACGGTGGGCGAAGGCCGCCGGAACTCCCCTTGAACGGACACTAGGAGCCGGGCGGCTTCCCGTACTCCGCCGCCCATCTGCTTGAATAGAGGGAACGACTGACGAAGAAAGTCCGCCGAGAGGGCTAGGGCCCGGTTTCCCAAGAGGGTTCCATCCAGGTCGACCAGCAGGTGACGGACGGGGGTGGATGCAAGTTCAGCGGCGGAGGGGGGTTGAGACATGGATTAAATAAATAAAACCCTTTGTTGAAGATTACCGCTTTCTCGTGCGGCGAAGTTCCTTATAATCGGATTATGACCCAGGATTGGGCAATTCGATGAAAATTCTCGTCGTCGAGGACGAGTCCGACCTCAGGGATATCATCGCCTTCATGCTGGAGAGCCGTTTCGGCGCGCAGGTGCTGGAAGCGCCGTCGGGCAATCGGGCGATCGAGATCATCCGCGAGAATCCCGACATTTCCTGCGTGGTTTGCGACTATCGCATGGAGGACGGCTCGGGCGGGGATGTCTTCGCGTTCTTGCGGCAGAACCAGCCGGCGATGAAGTTCATCCTGTGCAGCAGCGGGCCGCCTGACGACTATCCGGAGTTCCGGGAGGCCAGGCCCGCGGCGCATTTCCAGAAGCCGTTCACGGCGGAGCAGCTTTCGGCCGGGATACGCGAGGTGCTTGGGCTCACGCCGGCAGCGATGGCACAGCAGAAACCGCCACGTTACTGCAAGATCCGCACGCAGACGATCCTCAAGATGGACCTGCTGAACTGCGATCTGTACGTCAGGCTCTCGGATACGAAGTTCGTCAAAGTGGTGAACTCCGGTGACGTCTTCGGCGAGAGTGATCTCTTGCGCTATGACGAAAAGAGGATCGAGTATCTCTACATCCGGATCGAGGAGGCCGAGGCTTTCCTCCAGAAGTTCACCCGGGATGTCCTCACTATTTCCAAGGCCAAGGAGGCGGTTCCCCAGGATACGGCCATCGTGCTCAACAAAGCGACGCTCGAGGTCGTCCATGAGATGACCCATCGGCTGGGTTTCACCCGCGAGGTGGCCGAGCTGACCAAAGCCAGCGTCGAGCTCGCGCTCCGATGCATCCGCGACGATCCGCGGCTCAGCTGCTTCCTGCAGAAGCTTGCGGTGGATCCGAACTCCTTCATCAGCTCCCATAGCAGCATCCTGGCGCATGTCTCCTGCGGGATCGCGACCATGATGAGCTGGAACTCCGAGTCCACGCGCCACAAGCTTGCGCTCGCGTCTTTCCTTCATGACATGACCTTGGAGAGCGATCAGCTCGCGCTCGTCGGCGATGCCGAAGGGCTCGCGGCGATCGAAGCCCGTTTCGGCGAATCGGGCCGCAGCACCTACGTGAAGCATCCCGAGGAAGCGGCCAAGATCGCGCGCGGCATGGCCGAAATGCCGCCGGATGTCGACATGATCCTGCTGCAGCACCATGAACGGCCGGATGGATCGGGTTTTCCGTTCCAGCACAACTACCGGCGGCTCAGCCCGCTTTCATCGGTTTTCATCATCTCCCATGACATCGTGACCCAGTTTCACCTGGCCGGGGGCGATCCCGATCTCGCGAAGTTCCTGCTCGAGCGGGAGAAGCTCTACAGCGCGGGGCATTTCCGGAAGATCCTCGCGACCCTCCAGGCGAGCCTGAAATAAGGGGAGGGCGACTCAAAGGCCGTAGCGCGCCTTGAAGTCGGGCGCAAGCGAATCGACCGGTTCGCTCACGGTGGGGCGGCTGCAGCCGTTCTCGCGCAGAAAGGAGAGCAGGCCGGCGAGCTCGGGCTCGGTCGCGAGCTTCCACCAGACGCGCTTCTCGGCCGCCCAGCGGAACTGATTCGCCTTGAGCGCGTCCTTGGTTTCGAAGGGCGCTCCCGTCGCGAATACGAGGTGGCGCTTGAGCGCGGCATTGTCCAGGAGCTCCTGTCCGTAGGTGCGCGCGGGATCGCTGCGCGTGGGCTGTCTCAGGAGAAAAAGCAATGTGTCCACGTCGTCGATCGCCCGATGCGCGTTGGGGAAATGGTCGTGTTCCCAGGCGAGGTGTTTGAGCGTCCGGCAGGGCATGGCGTGGGTGGCGCTCCAGTCGATCATCCTGAGCGAGCAGGCCCACCAGGGCGAGCGATAGCCACCGTGCTTCTCGACCCAGTCGCGGTCGAACTGCACGTTATGGGAGATCAGCACGGCCGCGCGCGAGAGGAGACCGTTGAAGCGTTCCCAGTCGAGCTTTTGACCGGTGACCTGCGCGTCGGTGATGCCGGTGAGCCTCGTGATCAGCTCGGGGATCGGGACGCCCGGGTCGTTGAAGCTCGAGTAGGTCTCGATCGTTTCGCCGAAGCGCCGGTTGCCTTCGAGCGCTACGAGCGCCACGGCGCCTTCGATCACCTGATCGGTGTCGGCGCTCATTCCGGTCGTCTCGAAATCCAGGATCGCGGCGTATTTCATCTTTGCTCCCGTTCGGAGTGGCGGGCGGCGCGCAGCGAGCTCCAGAGCATCATTCCCACTCCGAGCATGATGGCCATGTCCGCCACGTTGAAGATTCCCGTGCGGAGGTCTCCGATCCCGACGTTCATGAAATCGATCACGCGCCCGCCGGGACGGAAAAGACGGTCGATCAGGTTGCTGATACCGCCCGAGGTGATGATGGCCAGGCCGATCGAGGAGAGACGATCTTGGTCGCGAGACCGGTAAAGATAAACCACGCAGCCCAGGAGGAAGGCCCCCACGGCGACCGAAAACACCCAGAACCGGATCGCCGGGGGCATGCTCGAGCCCAGGCTCAGGAATGCTCCGGGATTCTCGGCGTACTGCAGCCGGAAGAGGTCTCCGAGATAGATCCGCGGCGGCGCGCCGCGCAGCCATTCGATGGCGGCGAGCTTCGTCAGCTGGTCGACCAGCGATAACGAGAGCAGAAGAATCGTGGTTTCCCGTGGGAAGGGGCCTTTTTGTGCGTTCACGATGCCCGATGATAATCGCTTTCGGGCGGGAAATCACCGAAAGTGTTTCAGGCGGCGCGCCGCGCCGGGAGAGGGCCGCCTTTTTCGAGGATATCCCGGGGGACTCCTCCCGGAACCTCGGTTGAAATACGGTCTATATTGGCCGCGAAACGCCTCGCTAGCTCGGCGACCGCCTGACCTTCGGGGATGCGCAGGAACTCCGCCGGAACACCTGGACATTCGAGGGGGATCTCGAAGCCGAAGATCGGGTGGATCCGCATGGGAACGGAGTCCAGGGCACCGCTCTGAATGGCGGCGAGCAGGCCTCGGCTCACCGGAATCGGGATACGCGGCCCGTGCCCGGCGTCCTCGCCCAGCCAGCCGGTATTGAGAAGCCAGACCGAGGCGCCGCTCCGGCGCGCGAGGCTCGCCAGGAGGCGCGCGTAAACGGTCACGTGCAACGGCATGAAGGGCGCCCCGAAACAGGCGCTGAAGGTCGCCTCCGGCCGGCTCACTCCGAGCTCGGTGCCGGCGACCTTCGCCGTGTAGCCGGAGATGAAATGATACTGCGCCTGGAATTCGTCCAGTCGCGCGACGGCAGGCAGCGCCCCGAAGGCGTCGGCCGTCAGGAAAACGATCGTGGAGGGTTCGTCGGCCTCGCGGTCGGGATCGAAGGTTTTTTCGAGGGAGGAAAGCGGGTACGAGCCGCGGGTGTTTTCCGTTCGCGAGCGATCGGAAAAATCCACCCGGCCCGTCCCCGGCTCGAACCCGACATTCTCGAGGATCGCTCCCGGGCGGTTCACCGCGCGATAGATGAGCGGCTCTTTTTCGGGATCCAGATCGATGAGCTTCGCGTAGCAGCCGCCTTCGAGGTTGGAGATTCCCGTGGGCGACCACGCCAGCTCGTCATCCCCGATGAGATAGCGGTCGGGATCGGCCGAGAGCGTGGTCTTGCCGGTGCCCGACAGGCCGAAGAGCACGGAGGTTCCCCGCCCGTCGGCGAAGCAGTTGGCCGCGGCATGCATGGGCAGGATGCCCAGGTCCGGCAGCAGGATGTTGCAGAGGGAAAACGCGGCCTTCTTGATCTCGCCGGCGTAGCCCGTGCCGACGATCGCGATGCGGCATCTCGCGGGATCCAGGATGATCGCGGCTTCGGTGGGGAAGCTCACTCCGAGTTCCGACAGCCGCGTGTCCGGATCGTGCAGGATCTGGAGGGAGACCCGGCGCGTTCGTTCCAGAAGGCGCGGACCGAGTGGCGCGGGGGTCGCACGGAACATATTGCGGGCGAACGCCGCGTGCCAGGCCGAGCAGGTCTTGAACGAAAGGGCATAAGGCCCCACGAAGCCCCGATACGGGTGGACTCCCGCCCGTGGGCCGGAACCCGTGGCGGCTCGGAACTTCGCTTCGAGCGCGTCCCAGATCCGCCGTGCCTCGGCATCGGGAACCGGCTGATTCACGGCGCCCCAGGCGATTCGCCTTTCCGTCGCGGAGTTGCGCGCGATGAATTTTTTCCTGGCCGCGCGCCCCGTGAAGGCGCCCGTGCTGACGATCAGCGCCCCCCGATCGCTCAGGCGCGGAGCGTGCGTGTCATCCGACCTGCTCATGGCTCCATCCTTTGACCCGGCCCTGAGGAATGCCCGTTGCAAGAACCGGGAGAATGGTACGGACGGCAAAAGGTGCTTCGGCAAAGCGGCAGTCAAGGAAAACCGCCCCCCGCGCCGCTTCAAAGCCCGCACGACGGAGGAAGCGCCGCCTGAGCGCCTCCTCGCGGCGAGTGCTGAAGCGCGAGACGCCCGAGGAGCTCGCGAAGGTCGGCCGCGCGTCGCCGCCGCGGCGCGCGGCCTCGCGCGCGGGAGAAGGGCGTACCCGGGGCCATGCGTGGGCGGCGTTTCTGACGCTCCTGCGGCGCTGGGTGCGGTAAGGGGAGTTCAGTGCTCGCGGTGAAGCGGGGGCACGTCCTCGTGTACCGGCTATTCGACGTGGCCGAGGAGATCGATCTCATCAAGGTCGAGAAGATCCTCAGGAAGGAGCTGGGGGAACTCCGGCTTCGGCCGGCGCGTACCGCGGGCCAGGCCTTCGTGATGCGCAATGCCCCGCTCAGGCTCCAGCTGGGCCAAGGCGAGCTCGAGGGCGCCGGGCCTTTCGAATGCCGGGGCACGGTCTGGGATTACGGGGTGCTTTCCATCCAGCTGCGCTTCCCGCTCGCCGCGGGCACCTCGTTCGCGGAGCTGCCGCAGATCGCCGAGCGGCTGGGATCCGACGGCGCGGTTTCCCGCGAGATCGACGAGTTCTCCCGAAGGAAGTCGCTGGAGCTATCGGAGGTGCTGAGCGAGGCGCTCAAGCTGCCCGAGCGGCGCGAGGTCTTCGAGGACTACGTGATCTATTTCTTCGAGGAGCTCCAAGGAGCGCGTACCGGCTCGGAGCTCCTGGCGTCGGCGGATCTTCCGGCGCTGATCCTTGCCGAGCAGCGCGAGCCGCTCTCGCGAAAGACACGCGCGGGGATCCTCGAGCACCATTTCCAGTATGCCGAGAACGATCTGGCGGTGATCGACTGGAACAGCGCGGTACTGCTGGAGCCCTCGGGCCAGAGCGAGGTGGCCGACATCCTGGAGTTCGCCGTGAGCCATCTGCTGGAGCTGCGATCCTACGACGACCTGCTCGATCAGCGGCTGGTGGAGCTGTATCGCGCGATGGAGGGGGGCGGGCGCTCGGACTTCCGGCGGCTCTCGGCCGAGGCGAACGCGAGATACATCGAATTCTCGGAGCTGGTCGAGCGGATCGACAACTCGCTCAAGGTCGTGGGGGACTTCTACCTGGCGGTGATCTTCAGGGGGGCGGTGAAGCGGTTCCGCATCCAGGACTGGCAGGGAAGCGTCATCCGGAAGATGAACCTGCTGGCGCGCGTTTCGGAGCTGCTCCAGGGCCAGGCCAACGTGCAGCGCGGGCACCTGCTCGAGATCATCATCATCGTCCTGATCGCCTTTGAGATCGTATCCACGATCTTGAAGCTCTATTGAAGGCGCTCACGCCGCCCGGCGATCCGACTCGGGCGCCTCGGTCGCGCTCTTGAGCGCGATCACGTCGTTGACGTCGGAATAGCGGATCACCCCGATGGGCGCGCCCTGCGCGTTTACGATCGGCAAAACCCCGTGTGGCGCGGCGGCGAGCTCCGGCAGGATCTCCGAAAGGGCGTCCTCGAGGCGAATCGCGCGCGAGGCCTCGACGGCCAGATCCGAAACGGTGAGATCGCCCCAGCTCCGCCGCGGCGCTTTGCGGATGTCCGACAGCGAAATGAGCCGGACGCCTTGGGGGCCTCCCTCGAGGGGCAAAACCGTCGCGCGGGTTTCAAGCATGCGGCGCACGGCTTGCGCGAGTCGCGTCGTGGACGGCAGGGGCTCGAGCCGAATCCCGACTTCCGCAGCCGAAACCCCGCGCAGCCAGCCCTGGCTCAGCTGCAGGAAGAGCTCCGAATTGGCGGCGGTGTAAACGAAGAACGCGATGAGCACGAGCAGGAGATTGAAGCTGAGCGCGCCGAGGAGGCCCAGTGCCCAGGCGAGGGTCTTGCTGATGCGGACGGCTGTCCGAGTGGCTTTGCTGTTGCCCTGGCGCAAGGCGAGCAGCGACCGGAGCGCGCGGCCGCCGTCGAGCGGAAACGCGGGGAGCAGGTTGAAGATCGCCAGCACGAAGTTGGCCCGCGCGAGCCAGTAGCAGAAGAAGTAAGGTTCCGGGCGTTCGAACGCCGATCCGGCCCAGTTCAAGCCGGCTGCCAGGCCGAGGCTGACCAGAGGGCCGACGATCGCCAGCTTGAACTCGGCCAGCGGCCGATCCGGGATCTTCTCCATTTCCGACACTCCGCCCAGCATCATGAGCGTGATCCCGTTCACGCGGATGCCGAGGGCCTGCGCGGTGAAGGCGTGGCCGAACTCATGCAGCGCGATGGAGGCGAACAGGCCCAGCGCGAAAAGCAGGGCCCAGGCGGCGCTCCCGCCGGCCAACGCGGCAGGGTCGATCCCCGCGCGCAGGGCGATATGAGGGAACTGGATCGTGGCGATCGCCATGACGTAGAGGAGCAGAAAGAGAAGGCTCAGGTGGATCCGGAGATCGATGCCGCGGACGGATGCGATTCTCAGGCCGGACTGCTTTTTCATGGCTGGAAACTGACTTTGCAAGAGCGGCACCGCGGGGCTATGATCCGCGCCATGGCGACCTCCGGTTCGAACGGCACGACGCGCGGCAATGGGGATCCTGGCGGCAAAGGAGGCTCCTGGGGCGCGGTGCGCATGCCCTCGGTTTTCCTGAGTCACGGCTCGCCCATGCTGGCGCTTGCGGACGATGAGTTCACGCACGCGCTCCGCGGCTTCGTGGGGGGCTTCCCGCGGCCTCGGGCGATCGTGGCGCTTTCGGCGCATTGGCTGTCTCAGGACGGCACGGTGAGAGTCGATGCGGCGGCTCACCCTCGCGTGATTCATGATTTCGGGGGATTTCCCCGCGAGCTTTATGAACTGGATTACCCGTGTCCGGGCGATCCCGAGCTTGCCGCGCGAGTGGCCGCGCTACTGACCGAGCAGGGCCTCCAGGCGCAGCTCGAGGCGCGCGGGAAGCTCGATCATGGAGTCTGGATCCCGTTGCGACTCGCTTATCCGGAACCCACGATTCCCCTCGTGCAGGTCTCCGTGCCGTTTCCGGTCGACCCGCGCGAGGTGCTCAAGCTCGGGCGGGCACTGGCGCCGCTGCGCGCCGAGGGCGTCTTGATTCTCGGGAGCGGTGGTGCCGTCCACAACCTGGAGCGCCTGGTCTGGCACGAGAAGAACAGCGAGGGGGCTCCCTGGGCACGGGAATTCGAAAGCTGGCTCAAGGGACGGATCGCCGCGCGCGATATCGAAGGGCTGCTCAACTTCGAGAGCGAGGCCCCGCATGCGGCGCTCGCGCATCCGGTGGCGGAGCATTTTTTCCCGATTTTCGTCACCTTGGGGGCCGCCTGGCCGGGGGATCGAGCACAGCTGATCTACGAGGGGGTACAGTATCATTCCCTTTCGATGTTCAGCTTCGCCCTCGTCGGGGTTTGACGCGGGGGCCTTTCCAGTGTAGGCCAGGGGAAACCCCGTAAGGTCCAGGAAAATCCGAGAACGGACACGCTTTATGATGCTCACTCTGATGAAAGCCAAACTCCATCGTGCCACCGTGACTCAGGCGGATCTCGAGTACGAAGGCAGCATCGCGATCGATTCGACGCTCCTGCATGAGGCGGGAATCCTGCCCAACGAGCAGGTGCATGTCTACGACGTGAACAACGGCAACCGCTTCATCACCTATGCGATTCCCGCCGCAAGAGACAGCGGCATGATCTGCGTCAACGGAGCCGCCGCGCGGTTGGTGCAGCCTGGCGACAAGCTCATCATCGTGACCTATGCTCAGATGAGCGCGGACGAGGCCGTCCAGTTCAAGCCGCGTGCGATCTTCGTCGACGGGAAGAACCGCATCAAGTGAGCTCGGGAAGCGGCCGTCCCTGCTCGTGGTAGCTCGGGCCCGTTCCACGGATGACGCCGCCGCCGAGGCAGCGGTTTCCGTCATAGAGGACGATCGACTGTCCCGGTGCGATCGCGCGTTGAGGCTGGCGGAATTCCACGCGCAGCCGGCCGTCGCTCAGCGATCGGATCACGCAATCCTGATCCGCCTGCCGATAGCGGATCTTGGCTTTGCATTCGAAGGGGAGAGGGCTCGGTGCGGCCTGGGAAACCCAGCTCAGCTCCGCGGCCGTAAGCCAGTCGGCATAGAGCGCCGGATGCCGTTCGCCGCGCGCGACGTAGAGGATATTGCGTTCGGCGTCCTTTCCGACCACGAACCAGGCCTCGCCTTCGCCTCCCAGGCCCAAGCCCTTGCGCTGCCCCAGCGTGTAGTAAGCCGAGCCGGAGTGCTTGCCGACGACCTTGCCTTCGAGCGTGCGCATTTCGCCGGGTTTTCCCGCGATATACTTGGCCAGGAAGGGCCGGAAGCTGCGCTCTCCGATGAAACAGATGCCGGTGCTGTCCTTTTTGGAGTGGGTCGGCAGCCCGGCCTCGCGTGCGAGCTCGCGGACCTGGGATTTCTCGAGGTGCCCGATCGGAAAGAGCACGCGTTTGAGGATCTCGTCACGAAGGGTATACAGGAAGTAGCTTTGGTCCTTGCCCGGGTCGAGGCCTTTGACCAGCAGCTGCTGCCCGTCGGGGGTCACGAAGTTCTGGCAGTAATGACCGGTCGCCAGGTACTCGGCGCCCAGGCTCAGGGCTTTCTCGAGGAAGGCGTTGAACTTGATCTCCCGGTTGCACAGGATGTCCGGATTGGGGGTATAGCCTGCCCGGTACTCCTCAAGGAAACGGGTGAAAACCTGATCCCAGTACTCCTTCACGAACTCGACCGAGTAATACGGGATGTCCAGCTTTTCGCAGACGCGGGCCACGTCTTCGTAATCCTGCGCGGACTGGCAGACGCCGTTTTCATCGGGTTCGTCCCAGTTCTTCATGAACATGCCGAGCACGCGATAGCCCTCGCGCTTGAGCAGCAGGGCGGCGACGGAGGAATCCACGCCGCCGGACATGCCGACGACGACTGTCGCACCCGCGGAAGGCGCCACGGGGCCGGCTGAATCCGGAATCTTGCCCGAAAGCTTCAACGATAAGGAGGTCATCGGGGAGAGCTATTACCGGTTTTGACGCGGTAGCACCAGCGCGAAAAGCGCCTCAGAACATCGACTTCAGGAGATCGAGTCGATGAAGGCCAGGTACTCATCTTCGAGCCAGTCGAAGCCGAGGGGCTTGGCGCATTTGGGGCAGGGATAGCTCGGGATCCGCGACGGACCTTGTTCCGATGCGAGATCCGCGAGGGTCAGCGTCTTCTGGATGTTCAGATTGCAGTTACCGCAATGGTAGGGCAGCTGGAATGACCCGATCCGAGGCTTCTGCTTTCCGAACATCACCGGGATCATGGTCGCCTGCTCGACGAAAAGCTCGTTGAGATTCTCGAAAACGCAGGGAACCGCCGAGGTGATCTTGTCGATGGTGAGAATCCACTCGCGGATTCCACAGGAGTTCATTCGGGTCACGTGACCCAGGTCGATCGTCAATTTTTTCAAGGGAGGATTCGTGCCCTGGATCGCGGGGAGCAGGACCCCGAGATTCACGTCCTCGTCCAGGACCCCCGAAGGACGGAAAACGCCCTCATCACCGGTTACTTCAAAATCCAGACGGGTTTTGTCGGTCTCTTGGAGTGTTGTTAAGGCCATGTGATGAAAGTATAGGCATAAATCGAACGGGATTCGAGAAAAAACCTGATAGAATCAGAGCATGGACAAGCTGCTTTTGATTTCTTCGCGCGAAGAGGATGTTCATTTCTGGGGGAATATCGCTCAGGATCGGGGATTGGCGTTGGTGCGTCAGACCGGACCGGACCGCTTGAACCAGATCCGGAATCATCTCAGTCAGAATCCAAAGAGCTTCGTGCTTTGGGAGGCGGACGCGAGCCAGGAACGGGAGCGCTCGGAAATCGAGAATCTGCTTCTCTCTCATGCCGCGCCGGAGCGGGTTTTCGCCCTCAGCGACGGCCCGATCAACCAGCAGGAAGGGCTCAGCCGTCCGCCTGCCTTCGGTCATCACATTCTGCGTCGCTACGATGGTCCCGCCAGTTTCATTTATTCGAAGCTTTTCGAGGCGGCGCTGTCTTCCGACCCCTTCGGACTGGAACGGTTTTTTCCGCAGGGCGCCGCCCGGGAAGTTCACCTGAAGCACTCGCGCGAGAAGGCGACCACGCTCGGTCAGGTCGAGGAGTTCCTTACTGAGCTCGGGCTCCATTCGCAGATCATCCGGCTGGGAGTGGAAGCAGCCGACGAGCTATTGATGAACGCCTTGTTCGACGCGCCGTTTGCGGCCAACCGCGGCTACTACCGCCGAGACACCGACCGCGCTGAAAGCTTCCCGCTCCTGGAGAACGAGCAGGTGCGGGTATGCATGGCCGCCAATGCGGAGATCGTCGGGATCAGCGTGACCGATCCTTTCGGCTCGCTTTCGCGCGAACAGGTTCTCAAGCATCTCTGCCAGGACCTCCGGTTCTCCGAGTATCTGCCGCCCGAGGGAAGAAGCGGCGCGGGCCTGGGGTTGTACCGCGTCAATCAGCAGACCGTTGCGCTGCTTTTTTCGTCAAAGCCGGGCGTGAAGACCGAAGTTTCGATTTTCCTGAGCAATTCAAAGTCCTATCGGGAGTTCCGCCTGGGCTTCTGTTTCTTCAGTATTCTCAACGGCGAGGCCTGAAGAAATCCTCTAGACGGCCGGCTTGAGGGTCTATAGGGTGGTTCGTCATGACGAACCCCAAGACCCAAAGCCCCGCTCAAAGTCCTGCCCAAAGTCCCGACGAGATCGAAGCGCACTGGTATCGAACGGTCTACCAGGGCGACAGTATGCCGCAGCTGACTTTCCGAGCCGTGCTGATGGGCTCCCTTTTGGGTGGCTTCATGTCGCTCTCGAATCTCTACGTCGGGCTCAAGACGGGCTGGGGGCTCGGAGTGGCGATCACGGCCTGCATCCTTTCGTTCGCGATCTACAAGACGCTCCGGACGCTCTTCCCGCGGTGGTTCACCACCGACATGTCGATCCTCGAGAACAACTGCATGCAGTCGACCGCATCGTCAGCGGGCTATTCGACGGGCGGCACGATGGTCTCGGCGATCTCGGCTTACCTCATCGTGACCGGGCATCACATTCCCGGGCCGGTGCTGGCCTGGTGGACGTTCTTTCTGGCTTCGCTCGGGGTTTTCCTGGCGATCCCGATGAAGCGGCAGATGATCAACGTCGAGCAGCTCAAGTTCCCGAGCGGCATCGCGGCTGCGGAAACGCTCAGGAGCCTGCACTCGGCCGGGAGAGAGGCCGTGATCAAGGCGCGCTCCCTGGGGCTCGCGGGCGCGTTCGGAGGAGCGCTCACCTGGGTGAAGGAGATGGGGAGCCCCTTTCGAATTCCGTCGATGCTTGAGTTTCCCGGAGCCTTGGGCGGGATTCCGCTCGCGAAGTGGACCATCTCTTTTGACGTCAGCACGATCATGATCGCCGCCGGCGCCATCATGGGCTGGAGGATCGCCTGGTCGATTCTGCTGGGCGCGGTGATCAATTATGCGGTACTGGCGCCGTGGATGATGAGCCTGGGCGCGATCGATCCGGCGAAGATCGGCTATCGCGCGATCGTGAGCTGGAGCACCTGGACGGGCGCCTCGATCATGGTGACCTCGGGGCTCATGGCCTTCTTCCTTCAGTGGCGGGTGGTGGCACGCGCGTTCGGCGCGCTGGTCGCGGTTTTCAGAAAGCGCGACAAGGGCGCGGAGAAGCCCTGGGAGCGGATCGAGGTGCCCGTGAGCTGGTTCCTTGCCGGAACCGTGATTTCGGGCCTGGGCTGCCTCTGGGTCCTCCACTCGGCGTTTGGGACCACGTATCTCATGGGCGTGATCGCGGTACTGCTGACCTTCTTCCTCGCGCTGGTCGCCTGTCGCGCGACCGGCGAATCGGATATCACCCCGGTGGGCGCCATGGGCAAGATCACGCAGCTCGTCTTCGGCGTGATCGCCCCGTCGAACATCGTGACGAACCTCATGACCGCGAGCGTGACAGCGGGCGCGGCCGGGTCCTCGGCGGATCTGCTCGTGGATCTCAAGAGCGGCTATCTGCTCGGGGCCAACCCCCGGAAGCAGTTTCTGGCGCAGTTTCTCGGGATTTTCGCCGGAGTGCTCGTCGTGGTGCCCGCCTTCTATATCCTGGTGCCCACGGCGGCGGATCTGGGGACGGATCGCTGGCCGGCGCCATCGGCCCAGGTCTGGGCCGCGGTGGCCCGCCTGCTTTCCACCGGAGTCGACGCGCTCCATCCCACGGCGCGGCTCGGTCTGCTCGTGGGCGGCGCGCTGGGCCTGGTGCTGACGCTGCTGGACGCTTTCCTGCCCTCCAAGCGCAAGTTCGTCCCGTCCGCCATGGGCCTGGGCCTGGCCATGGTCATTCCGTTTTTCAACTCGCTTTCAATGTTCATCGGTGCGGTGATCGCGCTCGTGCTTGAAAAGAAGGCGCCCCGCCACGCGGAACTCTACCTGATCGCCGTCGCCTCGGGCCTCATCGCTGGCGAATCGCTCCTGGGAATCGTGGTGGCGCTCTTGCAAGCGAGCGGATTGGGTTGATCCATGCCGATCTGGTTTCGCGATTTCACGCTTGAAGAAGTCAATCGGCGCGGCAAGGGCACGATGGTCGAGCATCTGGGGATCCGGATCCTCGAGATCGGTGACGAGCAGCTGGTCGGGAATATGCCGGTCGATGAGCGGACCAAACAGCCGATCGGCCTGTTGCATGGCGGGGCCTCGGTGGCGCTTGCCGAGACGCTGGCAAGCACGGCGGGAAATCTGGTGGTCGATCCGGCAAACGAATACTGCGTGGGCCTTGAGATCAACGCCAATCATATCGGCTCCTGCCGCGAAGGGTTCGTGGTCGGCAAGAGCACGCCGCTTCATCTCGGTCGGACGACCCAGATCTGGGAAACCCGGATCACACAGGGCGAGCGCCTCGTCTGCATCAGCCGGATGACCCTCGCCGTATTGAAGAAGAAGACCGGCTGAGGCACCTGGATTGCAACGTTCTGCCGATGGAGAGTGGCGCCGGTGCACGCCGGAAAAGCGAGCGTGCCACCCGGGCGACTTGGCCGCGTATCCGCGATCGAGGCGCCTCGGCGCACTCTCCAGAATTGTGGGCCGGGCGCTTCTCGTGTAGAAACAAGCGGCGCGCGCATATCGAGGGGGCCGGCCATGGCAGCAAAGCGTCTCATTGACATCATCGACTGCGATTACCTGCATCCGGGTTTCGCCGGGGCGTTTCTCCTGGTGGAGGGGCCAGCCGCGACCGCTCGCGCGGCTTTCGTCGAAACCAATACGGCCCATTCCCTGCCGAAGCTGCTCGCGGCACTGGCTCGGCGGGGCCTGCGACCCGAGCAGGTGGAGCTCGTGATCATCACCCATGTTCACCTGGACCATGCCGGCGGAGCGGCGGCTCTGATGAGAGCCTGTCCCAACGCGACACTGCTTGGACATCCGCGCGCGACGCCCCACATGATCGATCCCTCGAAGCTGGTCGCGAGCGCCCGCAAGGTCTATGGCGAAGAAGCCTTCGTGAAGCTCTACGGAGAGATCGGCGCGATTGCCGAGGCGCGCGTCCGGGCGATGCAGGACGGAGAGGAGCTCGGCTGGGGGGGCGGGACGCTCAAGTTCACCCACGTGCGCGGCCATGCCAATCATCACCTCGTCGTCGAGGACTCTTTGGCCCGGGCGGTTTTCACCGGCGACGCCTTCGGTCTTCGTTACCCGGCGCTTCAGTCGCGGGGGCTTTTCATTTTTCCGTCGACGAGCCCGACGGATTTCGATCCCCGGGAGGCCCAGGCGAGCGTGCGCAAGATCGCGCGCAGCGGCGCTTCGCGCGCGTATCTCACGCACTTCGGGGCGCTCGAAGGGTTGGCCGAGGCCGAAGAGCAGCTGCTCGCGCATCTGGATTTCAGCGAAAAGCTGCTGGAGGAAGCGGTACGCTCGCCCTTCTCAGGAAGCGAGTTGGAGGCCGACTGCGAGAGGAAGCTTCGGGAGTACTACCGGGATTTCTCCGAAAGCCACGGTCTGGGCTTCGGCGACGCGGAATGGGAGCTGCTGGGGTTGGATCTCGAGCTCAATGCACAGGGGATCGCGTTCGCGGCGCAAAAGCGCCGGGTCAAGCCGGCTTGAGCTCGGCTTGCAGCTCCAGGGATCGCGCGAGCGCGGGGTCACCGCAGGCGAGCGCCGCCTCATCGCGAGCCGAGCAGTTCAGAGTGAGGGCGGTGTTGCGCGCGTGCGGTCCCGGATCGTCCTCGCCGTAGAACACCCGAAGGCTCGCGAGGTCTCGGGTACAGTGCCAGATCATTCCGGCGCACATGCGGCACGGCTTGAGCGTGGTGTAGATGCGCGAGCCGGAAGGGAGGCCTTGGCTGGTTCGCTCGAAATAACCCTGCAGCAGGTTGACCTCGGCGTGCCGCGTACGGTTATGGAAGTCCGTATTGATCGCCCAGGAGAGGAGCGAGCCTTCGCGCGAGACCAGCAGCGCCGCGATGGGGCGTCCGCGCGCGGCCGCGTTTCGCGCGCGATAAGCGGGCTCGGTCATCCGGAACGCGAGCGCCATGTACTCTGCATCCGATCTCGGCGTTTGCGGGGGAGCGCGTCGGGAGGGTTCGCCCCAGGCGGACTCCAGCGGCGATGCGAGCACGGGTGCCGGAGGCGCCATGAGCTCCTTCGTGGGCACGCTGATCGCGCCATCGGCCTCAGCGCAAGCGGGGTCAGGCTTTATCGGCGCGGTCAGGCGCTTTGCGGCGACTTTGACCATGCCTCGGCACATCGGGGTGGGCGCGGCCGTTGAATAGATCCTCCGGCGCACGAGCGCGCGCGCGCGGGCTGGATCAAGCTCATACAAGCCTTGGATGAGCGAGGTCACAGCCGAGTGAGGCGAGCGTCCGCCCTCGACGGTGGGGAACGGCTCGCGTGCGTAATAGATCGCCTCCTCGGTCGCCACGAACGCGAGCCCGGAGGTACCCGACTCGCGCGCGAGCCGGGCTGCGATCACCCGGGGATCCATGGCTCAGCGCTTTGGCATCACGGGCTGTCTCGAGACGGGGTAGCGCGCATTGGGTCCCTGGAGCCTTGCCGCCTCGAGCTGCGCCTGCCGGAAGTAATCGATCGCTTCGCCCAGGATCCGGGTAGCCTCCTGCGGGGCGTGGAAACCCATCGAGTTCTCGGCCGCCACGAAGTCGAGCCGCCACTGTGCCTTGCGGTGGAGCTCCCCGATGGCCTTGAGCTCGGGCGTCTTCTCGACATGCGCGGCCCACAGCGCGTTGAGCTCGGCTTTTGTCGCTTCTTCGAGCTTCTTGGCCTGTTCGGCTGACGCGAGCTTCTTGAAGGTTTCGTCCCTGGCGAGCTTTTGCGTGGCCTGCTCTCGGGCAACGGCCTGGTTCTTCTCGTTGAACGGCGCCCGGAGGGGCTTGAAGGTGTCCAGGAAATCCGTCAGCGACTGACCCGCGCGCAGCATGAGGTCATAGGTGGTATTCTGGATGCGCGTGACGCGTTCCTTGAGCTCCGATTCGTTCCAGGTGTGGCACTGCTGGCAGGACTGCGCCACCATGAGCAGCGGCGAGCGGACGTAGTGATCCGAGACCTTCATGGCGCCCTGGCGGACGTAAGGCATGTGGCAATCCGCGCAGGTCACGCCGGAACGCGCGTGGATACCCTGGCTCCACATCTCGAACTCGGGATGCTGGGCCTTGAGCATTTCGGCGCCGGTTTCGGCGTGCGCCCAGTCATTGAAGCGTTTGCCGTCGGGGAATTTGTAATTGTCATAAGTGCTTTCGATCTGCTCGACCTTCACGCCGTTGTCCCAGGGGAAGAAGAGCGTGACCTTGGGTCCGCAGTAGTACTCGACATGGCACTGGGCGCAGACGAAGGTGCGCATCTCGGCCCGAGTGGCATCGCGGTTCACGTCGTAGTCCTGAATGCCTTGCGAAGCCTTGAGCGCGCGGATGCCGGCGATGAAGCCGGGCCGCCGGACCTCGAGGCGCATGTTCTTGGCGTTGTGGCAGTCGGTGCAGGAGACGGGATGGCCGCCTTCGACGTTCTTGAACTCGTTGGGTTTGCCCTCGATCGGGTTGGCCGAACCGGTCTTGACCAGCTCGGCATGGGCATCCCAGTACTTCATCGCCGAAACCTTCACGAAGCCCTCGCGCACGGTCTTGTCGTCGTAAGGATCCCGATCGGGATCGCCGCCGCCCATGCGGACATAGGTGGGGATCACGGAGGCGTGGCAGTGGAGGCAAGCTCCCGGCTGCGGGCGTTCCGTCACGCGCCGGGTCTGCTCCTGGTCGCTGAGCATGTAGGAATGGCCGCGGCGGTCGCGGTAATCCAGGCTGAAGGCGTAACCCGCGAACATGCGGGTGAGGAAGGGGAGAACCTCCACCTTTTGGCCCGGGTGCACGTCACCGCCCCCGAAGTTGGTGCGCGATGCCTGGGAGGTCATCTTGTACTGATCGTACTCGCGTGGCCAGTTCAGGCCCCAGAAGGAAGGATCGGTCGTGGACTGTTTGACCTCGACGAAGCGCAGGTAAGGGTTCGCGGCCTCCGTCTTGTGGCGAAAGATCGAGATCAGCAGGTAGGTGATCAGGAAGGTGACGAGGGTTGTCGCGGCCAGGATGAGCAACGCTCTTTTGCGGTCAGGGGTGATGAGGTTCGGAGAGGGCATAGGCTATTCCTCGGGCTTTATTGCATCGGATAATGGCCGATGTTTCGGTGACAGTGGATACAGGACTGGGCCTGGTGCGATCCGCCGGTCGGAATCAGGATCGCGTCGGAAACGAGTTTCTCATGGCAGCGGACGCAGTTTTCCTGCAGGATCTCCCGGTTCGGCTGCGTGATCTGGATCGGCTGAGGGAAGTTCTCCAGCGTGAACGCCAGCGAGTGGTTCCAGCCGTTGCGCGCCTTGGCGATGTATTTCTGCAGGCCCCCTTTGGGGAGGTGGCAATCATTGCAGGTGGCGACATGATGGTGTCCCGAGCGCGACCAGCTGTCATACTGATGATTCATGATATGGCAATTGGCACAGGACTTCGGGTTTTCCGAGAAATAGGAGGCGCCTTCGGCGTAATAGAATGTATAGCCTCCGAGGCCCAGGAGGAAACCCGCCGGGATCGCCAGGAGCAGGAGAAATTGGTCGGAAAGCCTGGGCATCGTCATCCCCTGTTTCGGATTTCGGTATTATCATTTTTAACCGGACGCCCAAAGCGTTTCCTTGATGGGAATCAAGGCCGATGGGAATCAAGCCAGAAGACGCTTCCAGCGAGTTGAGAGAGGTTGACGACGTGACAGGATATTGGGACGCCCATTGTCATTTGGCGGACGAGCGCTTCGGAAATGACCTTGGGTCCGTGCTGGAGCGCGCGCGCGCTCTGGGGATCCGCCGCTTTCTTCAGGGCGGCGTGGGGCCGGAAGATTGGGATAGGCAGCTGCGGCTGGCTCGAGAGCGCCCGGGCGAGGTTCTGCCGGTATTCGGCGTGCACCCGTGGTGGGCGGCGTCCCATTCGGTCGAGGAGCTTGAAGGGGCGCTTGGCAGGCTGGAGGGTCTCGCGCCCGCAGGGACGGCGATCGGGGAGCTTGGGCTGGATTTCAGCCGCAGGTGGGAGCTGACTCCGCGCGAGCCGCAGCTCCACGCTTTTCGCACCCAGCTGGCGCTCGCCCGGCAGCTGACCAAGCCACTGGTTCTTCACGTCGTCAGGGCCCATGGCGAGGCGCTGAAACTCCTCGGGGAGCAGCCGCCCGAGGTCGGCGGCCTGGTGCATTCCTTTTCAGGTAGCCCGGAGGTTGCCTGCCAGTACGTGGAACTCGGGCTACTGATTTCGGTCTCCGGCGCGGTAACCCGAAAAGGCGCTGAGTCGCTGAGGAAATCTGTGGTAAGGATTCCGCCGGAATGCCTCGTGATCGAGTCCGATTCGCCGGACCAGCCGCCGGAGGGCGCCACGACGGGCCTGGCTTCCGGGCTGAACGAGCCCTTGGCCATCTTTGCCGTCGCAAAGACGGTGGCGTTGCTGAGGAACGAGGCTCCTGAAGCGGTGCTTGAGCGGAGCGCGGAAAATTTGAAACGGGTTTTTGAACATGAGTGAAAAGCAGATTTCGCCGATGTCCGAGACGGAGCTTGCCGACTATAGCCTTCATCGCCGGTTTGACCGGATGGGAAGGCTCGTGGGCGACGCGGGGATGAAGAAGCTCCTGGGCTCGCACGTGATGGTGATCGGGCTCGGGGGCGTGGGCAGCTGGGCCGCGGAGTCGCTCGCGCGCTCGGGAGTGGGCGAGCTGACCCTGGTGGACTTCGACGAGATCTGTGTCACGAACTTCAACCGTCAGCTCCATGCGCTGCAGGGCCTCGTGGGACAGAAAAAGGCGCTCGTGATGGCCGAGCGCCTGCGCAAGATCAATCCGCAGGCGCAGGTGACGGCACTCGCGAAGTTCTACAACGCCGAGAATTGCGCCGAGATCTTCGCGCGACGGCCGGATTACGTGATCGATGCCATCGACAACGTCACGGCCAAATGCCATCTGCTGGCTTACTGCCGCAACGAGGGCATTCCCGTGGTCTGCTCGACGGGCTCGGGCGGGCGGCTCGACCCCACCCAGATCCGGGTCGGGGACCTGGGCGAGACGCAGGTCGACCCGCTCGCGCGCTCGCTGCGCCGGATTTTGCGGGAGAAATACGCGTTTCCGCAGGAGGAGGGGGCGAAGTACGGGATCCCGGCGGTGTACTCGGTGGAGCCCTATTCGGCCCCCGAGGAGCTGAGTTATGACAAGGGCAAGGGCTTCCGCTGCATGTGCGCGACTCCCGACAACCCGTTCTTCAACTGCGACAATCGCAACCTGATCCTGGGCAACTCAAGCTTCGTGACCGGAACCTTCGGGCTGTTCTGCGCCTCGGTCGCGGTGCGGGAGCTGTTGCGGGACGGGCCCGCGCGGCAGCAGCGTCAGTAGTTCTTCTTCAGTTTCGTCGCCACCTGGATCATCGCGCGGAAGATGGGCCGGAACTCATGCCCGAGCTCGGTGAGGGCGTATTCGACCGTCACGGGAGAGGTCGGAAGGACGGTGCGCGTGATCACGCCTTGACGCTCCATTTCCCTGAGCCGATCAGTCAGGACCTTCGAGGAAATGGTTCCCAGGTCGCGTCGCAGGTCGCCGAATCGGCGCGGTCCGTCGCGCAGGTACCAGACGATCTTATGAGTCCAGGCGCCTGAAAGGAACTTGAGGCATTCCTCGAGGGGACAGCCGGCGGGCGGAGGTTCGCGACGAGAGGAGTTTTTCCCGCAATGCGCTGATTTCTGCTCGGCTTGCATCATGACAGGATCCTCGCTTGATGCGTTTGATGCGCCCGATCGGGCGCGTCCGTATGAAGTTACCAAAAGATATTTACTTCTTTTTGGAAACCAGTCAACCCGCGCCTCATCCGAGAAGCGAAAGCAGGTCCTCGCGGGTAAGCTCGGTCGCGCCGGTCGCGCCTTCGAGCGCCGCGGCCGCGAGCTGAAGCTTGCTCTTCTGCAGCGCGAGCACGCGGTCCTCGATCGTGTCCTGGGCCACCAGCCGGTGGATCAGGACAGGGTTCACCTGGCCGATGCGATGCGCGCGGTCGGCGGCCTGATCCTCGGCCGCCGGATTCCACCACGGGTCCATGATGTAGACGTGATCCGCGGCCGTGAGGGTGATTCCGACGCCGCCGGCTTTGAGCGAGAGCAGCATCACCGGCGGCCCGTCGGGCGCCTGAAACGCGTTCACCACGGCTTCGCGGTCGCGGGTGGAGCCATCGAGGCGGGAGAAACCGATGTCCGCGCGCCTGAGCTCGGCTTCGATGAGATCGAGGTAGGACGTCCATTGCGAGAAGACCAGCGCGCGGTGACCCAGGGCGAGCGAGCTCTCCAGTGACTGCAGGAGGAGCTCGAGCTTCGAGGAGGGGCTCGTCCCGGCCACGCCCGACCCCGGCACGAGCGCGGGATGGCAGCACGCCTGGCGCAGCCGCAGCAAGGCCTCGAGCGCCGCGAGCGTGGCTCCTCCGGACTCGAGCGACCCCAGGATCTCCCTGCGGGTCGCGCCCAGGATCGACTCATAGAGCTCCCGCTCCGCGGCTGAGAGCTCGCAGCGGAGCACGGTCTCGGTACGGGGCGGAAGCTCCTTAGCGACGTCGCGCTTGAGCCGGCGCAGGAGAAAAGGCCGGATGCGCTTTTGCAGCTCGGCGGCGGCACGCGCGTCGCCGCGGCCGATCGGGCCCGCGATGCGCTCGAGGAACTCCCCGCGCCGGCCCAGCAGCCCGGGATTGAGGAAGCGGAACTGGCTCCAAAGGTCGTCCAGGCGGTTCTCCACGGGAGTTCCGCTCAAGGCGATCCGGAAGCGGGCCGTCAGCCGGTGCGCGGCCTGCGCGAGCTGGCTCTCGGGATTCCGGATATTCTGGGCCTCATCGAGGATCACGGTCTCCCAGCGTTCCCGAGCGAGAAGCTCCTGGTCCACCCGCAGCACGCCGTATGTGGTGAGCACGACGGAGTCTCCGGGAGAGGGCGCGGGCAGCGCGCGATTCGCGCCATGGAACACCCGATAGGGAAGCCCGGGGCGGAACTGCTCGAGCTGCTCTTTCCAGGCTTGAAGGACGCTCGTCGGGCAGACGACCAGGCTGCGGCCCTCGAGCGCGGAAAGGGCCTGGAGCGTTTTGCCAAGGCCCATGTCATCGGCGAGCAGCGCTCCCATTCCCGCCTGGGAAAGAAAGCGCAGCCAGTTGACGCCTCTTTTCTGGTATTCGCGAAGTTCCGCCTTCAGGTCGGGGGGCAGCGGAGCTTCGGGAAGCCCGTTGAAATCCCGAAGCAGCTCGCGCAGGCGGCTGAGGCTCTCCGAACACGGCACGCCGAGCTCCTCGCAAATCTCGGCCAGCGCGGGCCGAAGCTCCGGCGAAACGCCCTTGCCGGGATCCCGTGCATCGCGGCTTTCCAGAAGCAGGCGGATGCGCTCCCCGTAGCGCTCGAGCCAGTCGCGGGGAAGCGCGGCCCAGCCGCCGCCGGTGAGAGGCACGAAGCTCTCGCCCGCGCTCCACGCGCGCAGGACGCGCTCCGGATCGGCTTGGGGCCCCTCTCCGGTTCCGCCTTCTGCGGTTCCGAAGAATAACCTGAGCCCGGCCTCGCCTTCGATCCGGATCGCGGGCTGGAGCGCCCCGCGAGCCTCGAAGGCCTGAGTGCCCGGGCCGCGCAGGCTCCAGTCGTGGCATTCCGAAACGAAGCGCACGGCGGCTTCGCCCTGAAGCGTTACGCGATGCCCCGGCTGCAGCTGCAGCTCCGATTGAAGCCGGCGAACGAGCTCGCGCTCCTGCGCCAGGTCGCGCAGCGGAATGGTATCGGTGCGCAGCGGATGCAGTCGGTCCTGATGGATCTCGGCGATCACGGGCTCGCCGTAGACGAGCACGGGAAAAACCGAGAGCGTCTCCGGGGATGGCTGCTCCAGGCGCAGCTCGATGCGGGGTGGCTCCTGGCATAGCCGCGGGAGGCGGCGCGTGCGGACCTCGATGCGGAGCTTGCGCTCGAGTCCGGGAAGGAGCTCCGTCTGAAGCCGCACGGAATCGCCGGCCGACACGAAGCGCCCGCCGCGGGTCACGCATTCGCGCTCGAGCGCGGAGAGCCCGGGATCGGGGAAGGGCCGGAGCACCTCGCCGCAAAGCGCGGCACCGTTCTGGAAGACTTCCGTCACGGAGGACTCGCGCTCGCCGCGGATGCGGAAGCCCGTGCCCTCGTCCTCGACGATCGCCGAGAGGGTGACCGGCCGGGACTCCGCCAAGACGGGCTTGCCATCGAGCTCGAGATGAGGCTGATCGTGCAGGAGCTTGAGAACCTGCTCGAGCACGGACCGCGGGAGCGGGGCACGCGAAGGCGAGCCCAGGGCCTGGTCGATGGCGAAGTCCGCCTGGGTCGCCGCGACGGGGGCCGTGGAGATCCGCCCGGAGCTGATGCCGCCCCAGAGGCTCACCAAAGACTGAACCAGCGGTTCCTGGCGATCCGCGCGCACGAGCCAGCGCTCGAGGGCGAGGCTTCCCTCCACCCGCATGAAACGGTAGAGGACATGGTTGCCTTTCGTTGAGGACTCCGTGGCCCCCGCCGCGGTTTCCTGCGTCCAGCCGTTGCGAAGCGCGGCGACCGCGGCCGCCACGTGCATGCAGGGATCCGCTCGATCGCCGCAGTCACAGAACCAGTCCTCATCGGCAGGCCAGAGCGACACGCGGGCGGCAACCGGCCGCCCGGCCGCTTTCACGCGCAAGACCAGCTCCCCCTCGGAGCGGCGGTCCTCCAGCACGGAGCTTTCGCGCGCGAGCGCCACGCCCCGGGACCAGATGCCCGGAAGGCAGGCTTTTTGTACGGCTTGGAAGAAATCATCGTGCGACATCGGGATTTCACGAAAGAACCTACCACAGGCCTTCGCGGTTTGTTATTCGGGAATGGAGGGATCCTTGGGAAAGGCGGGAGAAAACATGTCGGAAACCACGGAGCGCTTCGAGATTCCGGGAGTCGTCATCAGCGACTGCATGCTTCGGCGGCCCGCCTCGGGAGTCGCGCGGCGGCTTTATCTCCTGCTTCACGGTTATGAGCAGTCGGGTGCCTATTTTTTCCGCAAGTGCGCGGGCACGATCGCGGCGGCCGATCCTGAGGCGCTGATCGTCGCGCCGAACGGCATCTTTCCACTTCCCCGCAAGGAGGGCGATCGTTATACCGTGGGCTTCAGCTGGTATTTCTACGATTTCTCGAGCGACGAGTACTTCATCGGCATGGAGCCCGCGGTGGTGTTCCTGCAGGGGCTGGTCGCGAGGCTCGAGGCGCGCGAGCTGCCCGTGACGCTGATCGGCTTCTCCCAGGGAGGGTATCTTGCGCCGTTCGCGGCGCAGGCGATCCCGGCGGTGGATCGGGTGATCGGCATCGGTTGCCGTTTTCTGGAGAGGGAGGTGGAGGGGGAGCTCCGCTTCCGGCTGGACGCGATCCACGGCGCGCGCGATGAGCTCGTGCCCTGGCAGCCTACGCGTCGCTCATTCGATGCGTTTCAGGCGCGCGGCGCGAAAGGCGAGTTCATCCTGCTCCCGGAGACGGGGCATCGGATGGACGAAGCGGCGAAAGATGCGCTGCGGAGGCTGCTCTCTCCCCCTGCCGGCTGAGCCATTCGGAGATCCGGGGCCAGAGCTCGCTCTGAGCGCGGCGGCCGAGAATGGCGCCGATATGGCCGCCTTCGGTCGTCCAGCGGGTGAAATAGCGCAGGCTCTCGCGCGAAAGGAACCGCTCGGCCAGCGTGGCTTCGGGCGGCACGATATGATCACCCAGGGAGGCGATGCTGAGGACGGGAAACGAGATCTCTTCCAGGCGCACCGGGCGCCCATCGAGCTTCACGTTGCCCCGGGCGAGCGCGTTCTCGCGATACAGCTCCCGGATCAGGGCTTTGTAGCAGGCGCCCGGAAAAGAGATGTTGTCGATTCCCCAGGCTTCGAGCGCGAGAAAGGTCCGAGCGAACGAAGGGTCCCTCAGGCGCTTCACCGCGCGCAGGTATTTCGAAACGCTGCCCGCGGGCTTGAGCAGGTGAAACGACGCGAGCATCAGCGGCCAGGGAACGTTGCCGTAGGCCTCGACAAAGGCGTCCAGGTCGAACACCGGATGCCGGGCCCAGGCAGCGAGCTGGCCTCCGGTCTCGAAATCCATCGGGCTTGTCAGAAGCGAGAGGCTTGCGACCCTTTCCGGGTAGCGAAGGGCGTGAATCATCGCGAGGGTGCCGCCCAGGCAGTGCCCGAAGAGGTGGACGCGATCGGCTTTTTCGTGCTCCAGCACGCTCTGCAGCGCCCGCTTGAGGCGGCCTCCGACGAGACGGTCGAGCGTGAGCCAGCGATCCTCGTCCTCGGGCGCGCCCCATTCGATGACGTAAACGGGGAAGCCCTCCGCGAGGAGAAATTCGATCAGGCTCTTGCCCGGTAAGATATCGAGCACGTAATGGCGGTTGATGAGCGAAGGGATGATGAGAATGGGGTGGCGCGCGGTCGTCGGCGTCTCGCGTTCGTACTTCAGCACCTGCACCGAGCTCTCGCGGAAGATCCTGCGCGCGGGCGTCATCCCGACCTGGAGAAAACGCTCGGGTCCGATCCCGGCGCGTCGGCCCGCTGCCGCGAGCCAGGCCAGGCCTTCCTGGAGCTTCACGCCATGGGGGATCAGGTCGAGGTCAAGCATGGGCGGCGGGGGCTTCCGAGCGGGCGGAACGGCGCGCAGGGCGAGGGAACGGCGCGGGCTGCTGCTCACGGCTCGGTTCGGCGCGCACGCGATCGAGCTTGTCTTTCAGGATATCGATGCGATGACTCAGCTCCTGAATCAGATGCAGCGTGCGTTCCTGGTCGCGCTTGTTCGGTAGCTGCAGCGCCTTCCATACCTGGCGGAGCGCGAAGTTCGTCGCGAGCTTCCGATAAGAGTTCGCGTTCAGAAGCAGGCTGATCGAACCGAGGAACGCGGGGTTCGAAAAGAGCTTCTCGAGTTTGTGGTCGAGCGACTTCTCCAGCGTATCCAGCTTTTTCATATCGATTGATCTTGCTCAAGGCGCACGGGAAAAACAACGCAATTTTCCGGTCCCATTTTCGCGAGGCACGTGTCACTGTGGGCGCATGACGGAACGACGGGAAGAGATCCCGGGGGATGACGATTCCCGGGTTTTTCACATCAAGAAATACGGCAATCGGCGCTTTTATTCGTCCTCGAAAGCGCGTTTCGTCACGCTCGAGGAGATCGCCTCGGCGGTGAGGGGCGGACGCAAGATCCGTGTCACGGACGCGAATGAGCAGGATATTACGTGCGAAATCCTGACGCAGATCCTCCTGGAGGGAGGAAAGGCGCGGCACTTCCCCGTGGAACTCCTCGAGCAGATGGTCCGACTCAACGAAGAGGCGCTCCGCGGGTTCTGGCAGGCTTATCTCGACCAGAGCTTGAAGGTGTTTCAGGGCGTTCAGAAGGAGATGCAGCAGCTTTATCGCGGCTTCTCGTTGCCTCTCTTCGCGGCCTGGGACCGGAATGCGGAACGAAATACGCAAAAAAGTTCCGTAAAGGGCACCTCCCGCCAGTCTCGTAAGAAGAAGCCCGCGCCGCGCGCAAAATAAATCTTCCGACCCGCTCAGCTTTTGCGCGCGTGAGGCCGAAATGTTTTTGCGATCGCAGAAAATGCGGATTGACGGCCACCCGGCTTCGGGTGAAACTGAGCGCAGAACTTCAAAAGGAGAAATCAATCATGAGTAACGAAAAAAGCAGCAAAGCCACCAATGAAACCTATTTCGCGGGACTTCAGGGCGGCGTGACCGACTCCCTCCGAGAGCTGATGGGCCTGCAGTTCCGCAGCGCGCAGGCGATGATGGACAAGTCCATCAGCCTGGGCCAGTCGTACACGGAATTCGTCCAGACGCAGATGAACGAAGGCTTCAAGCTCTCGCAGGAAGCCCTCAGGCACGGCTGGACGATGGCGGAGACGATCAAGAAGTCCGCTTACGATTTCACGGACCGCGCCCTGCGTAATCCGCTGGGCTGATTCCTGGTCTTTCGGAAGTTCGGAAGGGGCGGCGGGATCTCTCGCCGCCCCTTTTCGTTCAAGAAGGCCCTTTGGTCGCGCATTACTGACGAGGCGTGGTCGTCAGCGGGCAGAGGCTCTCAAGCGAGGCTTTGTCCGGGGCGCGGCTCCGGAACTCATGGGTGTACCTGATCGGAATGCAGCCTTGGTTTTTGAACGCTGCGATCAGCGGGGGCTCAATGTCTTCCAGGAAACTGGCGGTGGATGTACTGAAGGGGTTGATCGCACGTTTGACTGTCGTGTAACGGTCCGTGCATTTGAGCGGACCTGCGGCAAGGGGAAGGCGATAATCGTTGGAAGTGTAGTAATCCGCCATTACGGCACGTACGGGGTCGTGCTTCACTGAGTCGTAAAGGGCCAGGAACCCGATATCGCATTTGAAGCTCTGTTCCCACTTGTTCACGAATTCCGGAGTGAGGCGGGACTTGCCTGGGACCACGCCCTGGAATGAAGCGTTGGGGTCGATCCTGTTGAGCTGAGCGCGCGAGAGCACGAGTACCGGCTGAGCGATCCCCTCCTCATTCGGGATGAGCGCGAAGACTCCCGGGCTTTCGACCTGGCTGGCTCGATCGGCGATGCTTTTGGCCAGGCTTTCGAACTGCGAGGCGGCGGCCTCATATTCGAAATTGTCGAAGAGCTTGCGCAGCAGCTCAGAGTACCTGCGACCGGTCTCGATCCCCGCGAGCTTGCGGCCGACCCAGGACTGAAGCAGGGCGGAACCGCTCTGCTGGAACTTGCTCTTCAGGGCGTAGGGCGTGATGGCCGGCATGAGGATGATGTTATCGATGCCGTTGAGGAACTCCTCGGCCGAGGCATTGAGCTTCTCGAAGGTTCTGTGGACATGTTGGCTGATAAGGAAGTTTTGGTACTTGGGCTCAAGCGCCTGGAGCTGGGTCGTCGCTTTGAGGACCGCTCGGATCCATTGCCTCGGGATTTCGCAGTAGATCTCGCGCTCTTCGATCTGCACGTCTTCGTAATAGGTTCCCGCACTTCGCTCCGAGCTGGACGAGGAACTTCCGGTCCTCGCGGAAGCGCTCGCAGAGGCGCTCTCGGAGCGGCTCGCGTACCCGGCGGAAGCGCGGGCATCAGCGTAATCGTGCTCCGAGCTTGAGCCGCTGTAGGAATAGCTCCCCGAAGAGGTATGCCGCTCTTTGCGCTTGGGGTAGTCCTTTTGCTTGTCGCAGCCCGTTCGGGTTTCGAACTCGATGATTTTCTCGATGAGGTCCTTGCGAGGCCCGGTCGTGAGGTTGTCTTTCAGGAAATTCAGAACCTCCGTCTTGGCTTTCTTCGCGCCGGCTTGGTCAACCCGGTACCAGGCCGAAGCGAGGATGATCTGATCCACGCCCATCGAGGGGAATTCGCGCAGATAGGTTTCGCTGGCGCGAAGGCTCAGGTAATCGCGTGCCTCGGCGGTCGGCGTGTAGAAGGAGAGCTTGCTGCTCTGCTCATAGCCATCTCCTTCGAGCCCCATCCTCCTGAAAAGCTCATGGGCGATCAACGCGCGCTTGGCTGGCGAGTTCGCGCGATGCAGGGGGTACATGCTGCGGCTGATGTGGAACAGGTCAGTCTGGGCGTTATAGCAGGCTTCGACCTCGCGACCGGCGCCGCTGCCATCGCAGCTCTCGTAAACGCGTTCTTCGGAGAGCATGCGCCGCGGGTCCGCCGCGCGGAGTACGTCCTCGGCCTTGACGTCTCGACCCAGTGTCTTCTGGTTTTTCAGAAGGGGATAGATCTCGTTGGTAACGGTTTGAACGAAGTCATGGACATATTGGTCGCCTCCGCCACTGCTTTCGCCGCCCGCTGCCCGGACGGGGGGTGCGGTGAGAGCGTTCAGGGCGGTCAGACACGCCAGAAAAGCGGGTGCGTTTTTTAGGAGTTTCATAATCAAAAGCCTCTTTCCGGGCTGCACGGGGGTGGAATACAAAAACAGACCAAGAGAGTCAAGTACAGACCAAGGCAACCCGAAGCTCTTGGGAGTGCAGCCCTTTTCTTCGAATCACCTTGGCAGAAGGAGGAGTAATGCGGTGCACTCTAAAATAATAGAGTAATTTTATAAAATAATGATAGTATACTAGAGTATTACTAAATGATGGGGGCGCCGCGATGAAATCCAAGACTGGGGTCTCCAGACCGCTCGTCTTTGAATTCAACGATTATAAGGCTTATATCGAGGCCTGGATCCTTTCTTCGCCGGGAGGTGGGCGCGGGGTCCGCACCCGGATCGCCGAGAAGGTGAGTTGCCACCTGACTTACGTTTCGCAGGTATTGAGTGGTCCGGGGCATTTCAGCCTGGAGCAAGGGTATGCGCTCAACGCCCTTTTCGAGCATGGCGAGGACGAAGGCGAGTTCTTCATGCTGCTGCTCGAGCTGGCGCGCGCGGGTACCCCGGAGCTCCGAAGCTACTTCGAGCGAAAGCTCCAGAAGTCGCTTGACCGGAGACTCGTGCTGAAAAACCGGCTTCAGGACAAGAAGACCTTGAGTGTCACCGACCAGGCGATCTACTACAGCGACTGGATCCATTGCGCGGTCCATATGTGCGTTCTCGTCTCCTCGCTTCGCTCCGCGCGCGCCATCGCCGGCTATCTGGGCACGAGTCTCGCAAAGACCGCGGGCGCGATTCACTTTCTGGAATCCGTGGGACTGATCCGAAAGACCGAAGGCGGATACCAGGCCACCGAGACGCGCATCCACCTCGAGAGCGATTCGCCCCTGATCGCCAAGCATCATTCCAACTGGAGATTGCAGGCCATCCGCTCGCTCGATCGCGTCAGCGCGAGCGAGCTGCATTACTCGAGCGTCGCGGGCATTTCCCGTGAGGACCTTCCCAAGGTCAGGGAGATCCTGGTCAATGCCATCGAGCAAGCGCGCGCGGTGATCCGAAGCTCAAAGGACGAGGAAGTGTACTGCTATGCGCTGGATCTGTTCGGATTGAGCGGGGGAGGCTAGCGACTCCTGGCGGCAGGAGCCTGGGGAGCGGCGCTCGGATTGCACCAGGCTTCCGCGTGGCCGCCTTCATCCGCTGGGTGCTTCGGCTCCGCTTCGGGGTCGCCGCGTTTGGCATCATTCTGACCGTCGTCCTGGGGCGGTATGCCTTCCTGCTCTATGGCACGCTGAAGACCGATCTCGAGGAGCTCCTGCCCACCGATTCGCGGAGCGTCCAGGATCTCGAGCAGGTGCGCGCGCGGTTGCGCTCGATCGACAATCTGGGCGTCCTGATCTTCGCCGATGACGGGAACGACGGCCGGCGTTTCGTCGACGATCTGGTCACGCGCCTGGACCAAGGGATCGCCCGCGGCGAGGACGACGCGCTGGTGACCCGCGTCGAGTACCGGATCGATCGCGAGCTGCGCTTCTTTCAGCGGCGTCGCGCGTTGTACATGGATCTTCCCGATCTCGAGCGCGTGCGTGACTACCTCGAGCGTCGGCTGGAGTACGAGCGCGAGCTCTACAATCCCCTCAATATCTTCAACGAGCGGGAGCTTCCCGAGCCCCGCCTGGATTTCAACGCGATCGAGAGGAAGTACTCCGGCCGGGTGAGCGCCTTCACGCGCTTTCCCCAGGGTTATTACGCGACTCCCGACGGGAAGAAGCGCGCCGTCCTTCTCTTTATGGCGGATCGTCCCGACAAGTCGCGCGCGTTGGCGCGCTTCAAGTCTTTCGTGGAGCGCGCGGTCGCGGAGCTCGGGCCGGAGTCCTATGGTCGGGGCGTCACGGTGCGCTACACGGGCAACGTGCAGAACCTGATCGAGGAGCAGGAGGCGATCCTGGCGGATCTCGCGCTTTCGCTCGGGATCGTGATGGCGCTGGTGACGCTCTCGATCCTGGCTTATTTCCGCTCCTGGCGGGGGACCCTGGCGCTGCTCATCGCGCTTTTCATGGGAACGCTGTGGACCTTCGGCGTGAGCTATTTCTTCGTCGGCGACCTGAACGCGAACTCCGCTTTTTTGGGCAGCATCATCCTGGGCAACGGCATCAACTTCGGCATCATCCAGATCGCGCGTTATCTCGAGCTGCGGCGCGCGGGCGGCCTGCGCGACGTCTCGATCATGGCTGCCGCCCAGGCGACGTTTTCGGCGACCTGGACCGCCTCGATCGCCGCGGGGCTATCGTATGGCTCGCTGATGGTGACCGGCTTTCGCGGCTTCCGGCAGTTCGGGGTGATCGGGCTCCTGGGGATGGTGCTGTGCTGGGTGGCCTCTTTTACGGTGCTGCCCGCGCTTTTAGGCATTTTCGAGCCCGTGCAGCCCAGGCTTTCGCCGCGAATGGCTCGGAGCCGGCCCCACGGGCCGGCTGTGGGAGCGTTGCGGGCCCGATCCGGACTGATCCTGGCTTTCTCGGGCGCCGCGACGGTACTGGCGCTGCTCTTTTTCGGAAAGATCGGGCCGGATCTCCTCGAGGCGGACCTCACGAAGATCCGCAGCCGCTATAGCCTGGAAAAGGGCTCGGGCTTCTATTCGCGGTACATGGACGAGATCTTTCAGCGATATCTGAGCCCCGTGGTGATTCTGCCGCAGTCGCGCGAGGAGGCCAACCGGATCTCCGGGAGGCTCAAGCGGCGCGCGGAGAGGGAAGGGAGCGGGACGCTCCTCGCTTCGGTGCAGACGATCCAGGAGTTCCTGCCGCGCGATCAGGCCCGAAAGCGGGAGGTGCTCGGCGAAATACGCTCTTTGCTCCCGCCGCGCGTGCTGCGCCGGCTCTCGCCCGAGGACCGCCGCAGGGTCGCGGACTTCCTCACTGCCGAATCGCTGCGGCCCGTGCGCCTGCGGGATCTGCCTCCGGTGATCCTCGCGCGATTCACCGAGCGCGACGGGAGCGTGGGCAAGCTCGTGCTCGTGGAGCCGCCGCTCGGGCCGCGCGTGAAGGAACGCGAGAACCTTTACCGTTTCGTGCGGGAGCTGCGCGAGGAAACCGACGCGATCCGCCCCGGGGCGCCGGTCGCGGGCACCTTGCCCGTCACGGCCGATATGCTGCGCTCGATCTCCGAGGACGGACCGCGCGCGACTCTGTTCGCCTTCCTTGCGGTGATCGTGCTCGTGTGGCTCCTGTTCCGGAATCCGCGCGTGACGG
Organism: Oligoflexia bacterium; assembly: GCA_023701205.1. GTDB lineage: Bacteria > Bdellovibrionota > UBA1018 > UBA1018 > UBA1018 > JAMPXJ01. The sequence goes on along the minus strand of JAMPXJ010000005.1, from coordinate 100,028 downwards.
CTTCGGTGCTGGCCGCGCTTTTTCTGGGGGTGGTCTGGCTTGCCGGCCTGATCCTGGCGGCTGGGATCCGCATCAACTTCCTGAACTTCATCGCGCTTCCCATCACCTTCGGGATTGGCGTGGACTATGGCGTGAACATGATGCAGCGCTATCGGCAGGAGGGGCCCGGAAGCATCGACCGCGTGGTGCGGCTGACGGGAGCGGCGGTGGGGATCTGCAGCCTTACCACGATCATCGGCTATGGCTCGCTGCTCTTCGCGCAGAACCAGGCATTCTTCAGCTTCGGTCTGATCGCGGTGCTGGGGGAGCTGACCTGCCTCACCGCCGCGTTGCTCACGATTCCGGCGGCCATCGCGCGTCGGGATCGGCGACGGGACGCGGGTGCTCCCGGGTTCCGCGAAGCCGCGTGATCGCCGGATTTCTGAAGAGCCAAAAGACAAAGGGCCCGACGGATCTCGTCAGGCCCTTTGCGCTTTCTTTTTCTGGCGACCTCATCAGGGCCGCCGTGTCTCGCGTCCGCCGGTATCACCCGGGAGAGGACGCTCTTGAAGTCTTATTAAATTGTCCGGTTCTTTCCGTCGCGATCCCTCCTGGCCGGGAGAGATCCGAAGCAGTCCGTGAGCCCCGCAGACGTCGTTGCGGTACCGCCCACGCTAGATTAACTTCGGGGGGCCGATGTCATGTGCTTCGATGTAGCTGATCTGGCTGAGGTATTTCTGCATACGTCCGATGCCTCCAATGACTCCAGACTAAAAGAGTCAGGTAAAAATTGCAAGGGTTTTCTCGGGAAAACTTTGTCATTCCATCAGGAATACAAGAGTCCCGCGCGACACATGACAGGAATCTGAGCGTTTCGCAGCCGAAAACAGCTGTTTTTTAGGAACCCGCGAGTTGCGGCCGTTGTCGAGCGCCTGGACAGCCCGTTTGTGGAGAGGGTATGGAGATCCGGCGTGAGGATTGCGCCTGGGGCCTTTTTGGCGCCGGAGCGGTGAAGCTTTGACGCCTTTTCCGCCCGGCTTTCGCTTAAAGCGGCTTCCTGGGGCCATTCGGCATGCGCACGCTTGTTGCTGAATCTCCCGGGTGCGCCAGGAAAGGCGCGACGGTCGCAAGGTCGCGGCCCGAGGATGGAGGAAACCAGCATGAGAGAGCAGGGACTGGCGCTCGTGTGCGCGCTCGCGCTTTTCACCGGTTGCGGCAGCGCACCCGAGACCGATGGTGTTCTTGCCCAGGTGGACGGGCGCATCGAGAAGCTCAGCGAGCGTGAGGCCGCCGCGCTTTGCGGAGACGGGCGCTTCTGCGAGCCTAACTATGTTTACAGCGCGAACTTCGGCCGGAGGCGTCGGGAGCCCGCGCCGGCGCCGGTTCCCGCGCCAGTGCCCACGGCGACGCCGACCTCGGCGCCCAGGCCCACGGCGACCCCGGCCCCGACTTCGACGGCCGCGCCCAACCTGGAGCGCGAGTACGCGAAGCAGCGGATGCGCGTGGAGGAGGCCTGGAGGCTCACCACCGGCAGCCGCGAAATCGTCGTGGCCGTCATCGACACCGGGATCGATGTCACGCATCCCGATCTGCGGGAGAACATCTGGTCCAACGCCGCCGAGCTCAAGGGGGTGCCCGGCGTGGACGACGACGGCAATGGTTACATCGATGATGTGTACGGTTACGACTTCCATAACGAGCGGGGCAACGGCCTGGACGACAACCGGCACGGAACGCACGTGGCCGGCATCATCGGCGCCGCGCTCAACGGCTTCGGTACCGCGGGCGTGAGCTCGCAGGTCAGGCTCATGCCGCTGAAGTTCCTGAGTGCCACGGGCTCGGGCGACGCGCGCAACGCCATTCGCGCGATCGATTACGCCGTGGCCAACGGCGCGCGCGTGATCTCCAACTCCTGGGGCGGAGGGGGTCGATCGGAGCTCCTCGAGGCGGCGATCGCGCGCGCCACGGCCCGCGGCATCGCCGTGGTGGCCGCGGCCGGCAACGAGAGAAACGACAACGACTCGATTCCGACGTATCCGGCGGGTTATCCGGGCGTGATCTCGGTCGCCTCGAGCAACTTCGACGAGTATCTGAGCGGCTTTTCCAATTACGGTCGGGGTTCCGTATTGCTGGCGGCGCCTGGCGAGGAGATCTGGAGCACGCTTCCCCGCGGGGATTACGGGATGCTCTCGGGGACATCCATGGCGGCACCCCAGGTCTCCGGTGCCCTTGCGCTCGCCTTGAGCCTGGGGAGGGGGATTGGAGCGGAGAGGCTGAAAGGGCTTCTTTGTGAAACCTCTTCGCGGATTCTCTTGAGCTGGGTTTCTTGTGGGCGGCTGGACGTGGCCGAATTCATCAGAAGGGTAAACCAAGGGGGGTGATCGGCTGAGTTGACGCGCGTAGTCAACTTTGATACGAGACTCCGCCAAGGAGTGCTTCATGCGCGCAATTCAGCTGGTTTCTTTTCTGGTCCTGGCAACGGTCGGAGCAACGGCAGCGACTTCAGCCATGGCGGTAGCCGCGGCTCCGAGCCCCGCGGCAGTGGCGAGCCGGCTCGCCAACGTGAAGCGGCTGCTCGAGGTTTCTTCGGCAGCGCGCCAGGTGGAAGCGAGCGGAAGCGAAGCTGCGATGGCGGCGCGGGAGAAGGCGCGGGAGTTCTACGCGATCGCTCTCACGGCCTACAATTCGGGTGATCTCGCGCTGGCGGATGAGATGCTCACGCTTGCCACGCGCACGATGTTCGAGGCGGTCCGCATGGCGGGTTCGCCGCAGGCGGTGATCGACAAGAAACGCAAGGACTACGAGAATTTCAACGAGAGCATCACCGCGCTGAGGCAGGCCCTGGGTCGCGTCGCACAGGAAAAAGGGCGCACGCAGCGGGCCGAGGAGATCTCGCGCCAGCTCGATCCGATCCTGGCCGAAGCGCAGCGCCTCGCCGCCGAAGGCAGGCATGACGAAGGCCGCGAGAAGCTCGGCGTGGCTTACCAGATCCTCAAAGGCGCGATCGTGGAACTCCGCGACGGCGACACGCTCGTCAAGCCCGTCCAGTTCGCCACCAAGGCCGAAGAATACCAGTACGAGCTGGGCCGCAATGAGACGCTGGTGCTGCTCTTTCAGGTGATGGCCGGCGAGAAGGTCACGCCCGAGACCCTCGAGCGCGTGATCAATGAGGCCAATTCCGCGCGGGCCTCGGCTGCAAGCCTCGCTGCAGGCGGCGATTATGAAGGCGGGATCGCCACGCTGGACCGCTCCAGCCGGGGCATCGGGCGCGAGCTCAACCGCGCCGGCGTCTTTATCCCGATGTAATCCGGTCCGTTGTAATTCCCGGAGGCGCGCGAGCTCAGCGTCCCAGCCCCAGGCGCTCGTGGAAGTAGGTGTACTTCAGCGCCGAGTTGCGGATGGTCTGCTCCAGGTCGGCCGCACCGCCGTGCCCGCCTTCGATGTTTTCGTAGTAAAGCACGTCATGCCCCTGCCCCCGCATCCGGGCGACCATCTTGCGCGCGTGCGCGGGATGAACGCGGTCATCCCGCGTTGACGTGAAGAAGAAGACCTTGGGATAGCGCGCGCCCGTCTTGACGTTCTGGTAGGGCGAGTACTTCTGAATCGCCTCGGCCATGACGGGGTCCTCGGGATCCCCGTACTCGCCCATCCAGGAGCTGCCGGCCAGCAGCTTGTGGTAGCGCAACATATCCAGCAGCGGCACCTCGCACATGACCGCGCGGAAGAGCTCCGGGCGCTGCACGAAGGTGGCGCCCACGAGCAGTCCGCCGTTGCTGCCGCCCCAGATGCCCAGGCGATCGGGGGAGGTGATCATGCGTCGGGCCAGGTCTTCGGCCACGGCGATGAAATCGTCGAAGGAGCGCTGGCGCTGGGTCTTGAGCGCGGCCTGATGCCAGCGGGGGCCGAACTCGCCGCCGCCGCGGATATTCGCGAGAACGTAGACGCCGCCTTTCTCGAGCCAGGTTTTGCCGATTCCTCCCGAGTAGTAAGGGACGCTCGAGATTTCAAAACCTCCGTAGCCGTAAAGGATCGTCGGAGCTTTTCCGTCAAACGCCAGATTCTTCGGGCGCACCACGAAGTAAGGGATCTTTGTCCCATCCGCGCTCACGGCCTCGAGCTGCTCGATCATCAGTCCCTCAGGATTGAAGCGCGCAGGCAGGCTCTTGACGACCTTGGGCTTGCGGGCGCTCTGGCCGTCCACGAGCAGGATCGAGGTCGGGGTCAGGAAGCTCTGGAAGCTCACGAAGAAGCGATCGTCGAATTTCGTCGCGCTCACCAGGCTGATCGTGCCGTTATCCGGCAGCTCGAGATGCTCGTAATGCCACTCGGACTCGTCGCGCACGGCCTCGAGCACGCGGCTGCGGACGTTGTCGAGCACCTTGAGGTAGAGGTGGTTTTTCGTGCGGGAAACCTGCTCGATGGAGGCCCGCGCGTGCGGCCTGAAGAGCACCTGGACCGACGCGATCGGATCGGCGTCCGCCAGGCGATCCATGGCCAGCGACACCAGCGAGCCTTCGGGAAAGGCGCGCCCCGGGGTCTTCCACTCGGTGCGGAGCTTGGCGATGAGCAGCCCTTTGAAAAGCACCTGAAGCTCGGCGTCGCGCGGGAAGGGGAGCTTGAGGAGCTTCGCCTGCGTCCGGTCCGCGGAAGGCTCGAGCAGGAAGTTCTCCTCCTCGAAGAAGCTCGGATTGCGCGTGACGAAATAAGTCGTGCCTTCGGGCGCGAAGCTCGCGTACCCGAAGGAGGAGACATCGGCTTTCTCGCCTTCAAAGACGAGCTTGGCGTCCTGCAGGGGCGCGCCGCGCTTCCAGAGGCGGACCTGGCGCGGATAGCCGGCATCCGTCAGCGTGCCGGGGCCGAAATCCGTTCCGACGAAAAGCGTGTCGCGATCCAGCCACGACACGCGCGACTTGGCCTCGGGAACGTGGAACCCTCCCTTTTCGAGGGGAATGAACTCGCGGCGCGCAAGGTCGAACTCCCGCACCACCGAGGCGTCCTTGCCGCCCCGGGAGAGCGTGATCAGGCAGCGCTCATATTCAGGCGGGAGGCAGTCAGCCCCGTCCCAGACCCAGCTCTCGTTCTCCTGGCGGGAAAGCGCATCGAGGTCCAGAATGGTTTCCCAGCGCGGGGATTTCTTGGAATATTCGGCGAGGCGAGTCCGCCGCCACAGGCCTTTGATGTTTTTGGCGTCCTGCCAGAAGTTGTAAACCCAGCCGTCGCCCGAGAGCGAAGGATAGGGGATACGGTCCTTGGCGGTCACGATCTTGCGAAGCTCCCCTTCGAGCTGCGCGAAGCGCGGGTGCTGGGAGAGCTGCGGAAGGCTGCGCTCGTTCTGGGCGCGCGCCCAGCTGAGCGCCGCTTCGGACTCGACCTCCTCGAGCCAGAGATGCGGATCGTTCTCGGCCGCGAGCTCGGAGGCCGGCTTGCGTTTGAGAAGCGAGGAGCAGGCCGCCAGACAGGAGATCAGGGCCAGGACGCCAAAAGTCGCCGCGTTTTTTTTCATCCCCCGAGTCTAGCCCGGAAAAACGCGTGCGGCAAAGGCGTTCCTCAGCCGAAGATCTCGCTGAGAAAGCGCTTGAGCGCCTCGAAGGAGCGGCGATCCGCTCTCTCGTTGTAAGCCGCGCCCCTCTTCGGGTCGTTCCCGGCCGTGGGGACGGTGAAGCTGTGAACCGCCCCTCCGTAAGTCACCATCTCCCAGTCGACCCCGGCCTCGCGCATCTCCTGCTGAAAGGCCGTGACCTGCGCGGCGGGCACGAAAGGATCATCCCCGCCATGAAGCACCAGCACCCGGCCACGGATCGAATTGGCGTCCGTCGGCTCCGGGGTGTCGAGGTTGCCATGGAAGCTCACGGTACCGACGAGCGGTGCGCCGCTCCTGGCAAGCTCGAGCGCGGTGGTTCCGCCGAAGCAGTAGCCCATCGCGACGAGCTTGCGCGGCTCGACGCGAGGGTGGGCGCGCAGGATGTCGAGCGCCGCGCGGGCGCGGGCGCGCAGGAGCCTGCGGTCGGACTTGTAGCGTCCGGCGAGCTCGGCGGCTTCTTTCGCGTCCTTCGGGCGCACGCCCTTGCCGTAGATATCGGCGGCGAAGGCGACATAGCCCAGCTCGGCGAGCTGGCGCGCGCGTCCTTCGGCGTACTCGTTGAGCCCCATCCATTCGTGAATGATCACGATGCCCGGCGACTTCCCGGGGCGGGCGTCATCATAGGCCAGATAGCCCTGCAGGAGCGTATCGCCCTGCTTGTATTCCACCTTCTTCGTTCGGAGGGCCGCCTGGGAGGGGAGCGCGCCGAAGAGCCCTAGCAGGAGCACCCAAACCACCGAGCCGTTCTGTCTCGTTTTCATGAGGGAACCCTAGCGGAGGGCGTAGGCGCGAAACAAACGAAAACCCCCGGCCCTCCGCGGCGGACACCCGAGCGGCTGGATCATGCCGACTGAGCGTGCTAATTTTTCCGGATGAACGAACCTCTTTTGAATTCGTACCCCGGCCTTCGGGAGCTCGAGCCGGGAATGTTGTCGCGACTCCTCGAAGGAAGCCGCAGGGTCCGGTTGGACGGGGGGAGCCGCATCTTCGGCGAAGGCGATGCCTGCGAGAACTATCTTTTCGTCCTGCAGGGCGCGATCCGCGTGCAGAAGGTTTCGGAGAGCGGCCGGGAGATCGTGCTTTACCGGATCGAGCCGGGGGAAACCTGCATCCTGACGACCTCGTGCCTGGTCTCGCGGCAGGAATATCCGGCCGAGGCTGAGGTCGAGCAGGAGGTCGAAGCCCTGGTCGTCCCGCGCTCGCGTTTTCACGAGCTTCTGGGTGCCTCGGCGAAGTTCCGGGATTTCGTGTTTTCGATCTACGGCAAGCGCGTGACCGACCTGATCCTGCTGATCGAGGAGGTCGCCTTCGGACGGATGGACTGCCGCCTGGCCGAGCGACTTTCACAGCGGGCCGCGAGCGGCGCACCGGCGGAGCTCACGCTCACCCATCAGGAGCTCGCTACCGAGCTGGGAACCCATCGCGAGGTGGTCAGCCGACTGCTCAAGGAGTTCGAGCGCAAAGGCTGGGTGGCGCTCGGGCGGGGACGCATCGAGTTGCGAAACCCAGGCGAGCTGGAGGTGCTCGCGCGCGGAAAGAGCTGAGGTAAGAAAGGCCGATCGGACTGTGTAACATTGTCACTGTTCGTGCGAGCGAGCTCCGCTATCGTGGAGGTAAGGAGAATCGAAAATGTGCAATGTAGGGGGTTTGGATCGCATCTTGCGGATTGTCGTCGGGCTGGGCCTTTTGGCCCTGGTTTATGTCGGTCCGACGCCCTGGGGCTGGATCGGGCTGGTGCCTCTCTTGACAGGCGCCTTCGGCTTCTGCCCGCTTTATCCGATATTCAAGTTCAACACCTGCGCGGTCAAAAAATCGTCCTGACCGGACAGCCCTTGGGCGCTGGCAGGGATTTTGGCCGGGGTTTTGAATAAAATCCCGGTCATATGTCTCCCCACACGAAGAGCTCGAGCTCCGTCCTGTTGATCGAAGATGACCGCGGGATCGCCGAAGTGCTGCAGGTCGCTCTCGAGCTGGGCGGTTATTCGGCATTCTGGGCCAAAGACGGCCAGGAAGGCCTGAAGCTCGTCGAGGAGATCGACCCCGACGTGATCATCTGCGACATGATGATGCCCGTGCTCGATGGCTTCGGCTTCCTCAACGCTTACCGCGCGAACGGTCGCACTCGGCGCGCCCCGGTCATCGCGGTGACCGCGATGCGGAATTATCTCGAGCCCGCGCGTAAATGCGGCGCCGCAGTGGCGCTCGAAAAGCCCGTGGATCTCGACAAGCTCCTCGAGACGGTGGAGCGCGTGGGCGCAGGGAAGCCGCCGCGCGAGCCAGCGGCCCCGACCCCGGTCGAAAAGGAATCGCGCGACAACGAGCTCGCGCGGGCGGAAGCGCTTCGGCTTCGGGTTGTCCGCGAGATGGGGCTTGAACGTCCGCGGCCCGATCCCGTGCTCGATACCTTCGTGAATTACGTGGCCCGCGTCTTTGACGTGCCGATCTGCATGATCTCCATCGTCGGGGAAAAGGAGCAGCGCTTCAGCGTGGCGTGCGGCCTGTCCGGTGCGGTCGAGGAGACGCGGAGCGGGCCGAGTCAGGAGTCCTTCTGCACGCATGCGGTGAGCGCGCGCGCGGCGCTCATCGTCTCGGACTCCGAGAGTAACCCGTTTTTCGCGAAAAACCCCTGGGTCACCGAATACGGCCTGCGCTTTTACGCCGGGGTTCCGCTCATCATCGGCACGCCCCAGGGAGCAACGGCCGCGGGGACCCTGTGTCTGATCGACCTGAGGCCCCGGAACTTCGGTTTCCTGGACCTCGAGCTGCTCTCTGTTTTCGGAAAACGGGTGGTGGCCGAGTTCGAGTGGCGGGAGCTGCGGAGGCGCTCTGCCGGGAATCCGGACGTTCTTCGCCGCGATGGGTCCCTCGGCCAATCCCAGTTTCCTGACCTCAACTACATCGATCCCGAGCTGGGCGTGGTGGGCCGGCAGGGCTTCCTCGATGTCCTGCGTCTGCAGATGCTCCGGAACGCCGAACGCCACTTGGGTACGACCTTGATCGGCATGGCGATTCCGCCGGAGGCGATGAAAACCTCCATCGGGGCGATTCAGTCGGAATATCCCCTGGGCTGGGTCGGGAAGCTCGCGACGGATAAGCTGGGGCTGATGCTTTCAGGGATATCTTCGGAGGAGGCCCGCCGGCGGCTTTTGGGGCTGCTTCCCGCGCCTGTGGAAGTCGAGGCCGAGGAAGGACGAAGTCGGGTCGGAGATCCCGAAAAGTGGCTCAGCCTGTTGGAGTCGCGCCTGGAGCTGGGCGGCAGGCAGCAGGCCGCTTGAGCGATCTTCGCCGCGAATCAGGCGATCTTGAAACCATAGAGCGTCGCGATATCTTCGGCGGTCAGGCGCTCGTGCAGAATCCGGGCGCGCTGGGATTGGGCCGCGATGAACTCGCGATAGCCGTTGACCCGGACGCAAAGCTCCTCGATGAGGCGATGCTGGGCGCCAAAGGCATCGGTCTCCGCCAGCAGCATGGTTTCATCGCGCTCCTTGCGGGTCTGAGGACGCCTGGCCGCTTTCCAGATTCCTCGATCCAAGGCATGTACCATCTCATGGAGCAGGAAGGGCGCCAGGATCCCGAGAGGGCTGCCCAGATCGGCGTAGATCGTGCCGGTCTTTCCATCCTCGTCGACAACGAAGCTCGCCCCGATGGGCTGATCCGGTCCGATGGCCTCGCGAAGCTTTGCCACGATCTCCAGGGGGTAGGGCCGGATCATGACCTTTCCGCCCTGGTAAAGAGGCTGGAATCTCTCGAGAATCCCGACGCCAAAGGGAGAGCGCGCGATCAGCTCGAAGACCCGTTCGAGGTTTGCCGGAGGGGCCTGGAAGTCGGCTTGAGAGGTCATGGCGGTACTATCGGAAGCTTGCATGCCGGGCTAAAGGGGGATCCTCGGCGGGCGTTTTGCCTTTCGGGCCGTGATGAGAGGGCCCTTGCCAGGCGGATCTCGGACTGGGCCCCCTCCCTATCGCTCCCAGGCTGTTTGCGCTTCTTCCGGCCCATTTCGGCGTGCCCGGAGTAGGAGATCAAAACCTGTCCCGGGACAGGTTTTCTGGACAGTCTTCACGCGCGCTGAGCAAGGGGCTGCTGCTCTTCGATTTGGATATTCCTGTTACGCGGCGTTGCTGGAGCTTTCGGCGACCTTCGAAGGATCGCCGAAGATTGAATCGGATTTGCCTGCCCGAAACATGATTTATTCCAACTCCCTCTTAACAATAGTTAACGAAATGAGGTAAGAGGTCCTTCCGTGGCCTTGTTACGTTTCCGGCTTTATGTGAAAACCACCGTTAACGAATCGGCCGATTCGGAGGAAAAAAAGTGAAACCTTCGAAATCAAAAAGGGTAGGGGGAAGTATGAAAAAGGGAAGGAACTTGAAGCTCGGCTTGAAGGCTTGTTGGGTCGCGGCCTTGATCACGAACTCGCTCGGCGCGGAGGCGATTGCCGGTACGGTTTACACGCAGTCGATTCGTGAAACGGCGGGATTAGCGGAGCGGTATGAATTGTTCGGAGCGGAAAGCTTGCGATCGCTTTTGGCGGAGCCGCCGCAAATGTCCCCGCAGGACAGCTATCATTTCAAGCAGCTGGAGATGGAAAAAGCGTGGCGGCTCACTCGAGGGAATCGTCGCCTGAAAATCGCGGTCATTTCGACGGGCGCGAATTTCAGATTGCCCGGACTGATCGACTCGGTTGCCGTGAATTCAGGGGAACGGGGCTCGGGTTTCGAGTCCGATAAAGTCGACAACGACCTGAACGGATATGTCGATGACGTCTATGGCGCCAACACTTACCTACGCACGGGCGATCCTCTGGACGGAAACGATATCGGCACCTTCGAGGCCAGCCTTTTGGTTTCTCCCGCCTATGGATTGGCGCCCGCGGTTGAATTCATTCCGATCGCGGTTCTCGATGCCTTTGGCGCGGGAACAACCGAGAGTGTCATCCGGGGCTTGGATTACGCGGCTTCCCGGGGGGCGGATCTGGTGACTTTGACTGTCGGCGGAAGCAGTAATGAGGGCCTGTGCCAAGCGATCGAGCGGGTAAAAGTGCCCGTCGTGACGGTGGCAGGGAACGACTCCAGGAACCTGGACAGCGAGGGCGATGCTGGGATTTATCCGGCACTTTGCGGCGCGGCCAACGCGATCGTGGTGACCGCGACGGATGAAACGTCGGGGTTGTCGCGCTTCGGGAACTACGGCGTTCGACATGTGCACCTCGCGGCACCCGGCGCGAAGATTTCGGGCTTGAATCGCTTTGGCCGCGTCGTTCAGTACAGCGGCACTTCGGTAGCCGCGGCGATGACCGCGGCGGTAGCCGCACTCGTGCTGAGCGCGCGTCCGGATTACTCGGCCTTTGAGCTGAGGGAAGCCTTGATGCGCGGATCGGATCCGATCGAGGGCTTGGCAGACAAGGTGATGAGCGGTGGCCGCTTGAATGCCTATAAAGCGCTGACCGTGAATGTCCGGTGAGTAAACGGGAGAAGTCAGATGGATCTCTTCGAGTACACCGACTATCGGAAATATCTGAAGGATTACTATCAAGCTCAAAAGGCGCGGAATCCTTCCTATTCCTTCCGGGTGTTCGCGAACCGGGCGAGGCTGGCTTCTCCCAACTATCTCAAGCTCGTGATCGATGGAGCGCGCAGGATCACGGATCGCAATCTGGAGCAGTTCATCAGGGGCCTGGGCTTGACCAAAGCGGAAGCAGGTTATTTCCGCAAGCTCGTGCAATATCAGGAAAGCGCGGACCTGGAGGCGAAGAACGCTCATCTCGGTGAGCTTCTGAAGTCCAAGCAGCGGCGTCTCCTGCGGGTGCGCGAGGTCACGAAGGACCGCTATGAAATTCTCAGGAAATGGCACCACTGGGTGATCCGCGAAATGGTGCTTTTGCGGGATTTCAAGGCCGAACCCGGCTGGATCGCGGGGCGGCTCGGGAATCGAGTCACTCCCAAGGAAGCACAGGAAAGCCTGGAGCTCCTGGAAAGGCTCGAATTCGTCATCCGAGGCGCCGATGGCAGGTACCGGCAAAGCGAGCCGCTGATCTCAACGAGCGATGAGATCAGCTCTCTTTTGATCCGGGATCTGCATAAGCAATTCGTCGAGCTCGGAGTGGAATCGCTTTTTCGTGACGCCATCGAGGAGCGGGAGATGAACGGGCTGACGCTCGCGGTCTCCCGCGCGAGAGTGCCGGAGCTCAAGCAGGCGATCAAGAACTTCCGAAAAGAGCTGAACCGGGCGTTCACGGCCGAGGAAGTCGAGGGTGACGTCTATCATCTGGTCATCAATCTTTTTCCAGTAACCCGTACCGCCCGTTTCAAGGGCGATCTTTCACGGGCGCCGAGAGGTGGAAAATGAAGACAAGAGTGGGGGCTTTGGTTTTCCTGATTCATTTGGCCTGGAGCGCGCAGGCCCTTGCGGGTGGCGAGATCGGCAACGCGCGCTACGTGCCCTATCTCAATCGGGTCGGGGAATATGAGACGCAATACCCGCGAAGCTGGGAGCGTCTGGATATCGGGAGCTCGGTGAGCTTCGTGGAAAAGCCCGCGACGAACCCGAGCTCGGTCAATATCGCGACGCAGGTCTTTAGCGAGATTCGCACTCCCGAGGACCTGAGGCGCTATATCGGATTTTTTCAATTCGACCGAAACTGGGCGCCGATCGAACTTGGGGGCAAACCCGGGTTCAAGAGCGAGCTCGATGGGGATGGCGCGATTTATCTCCTGAGGGAAGAAGGGGATCTGGTGTTGATTCGATACAATGCCCGTCCGGGGAATGAGCTTTCACAGCAGGATATTCGCGTCATTTTGGAATCCTTGAAATTCTCGAGATGAGGCGGAGCGACTGCGTCGTATCGGGTCAAGAATCGAGGCCGCGGCATCATGTCGCACTGTTCGGGAGTTTGACACCAGTGGCAGGCTCGGGATAAGGGAGGCAGCCTAAATCCCTGACGAAATTATTTTCATGCCCACATGAGCTGGCGGCAATGAGCTGGCGGTTGTCGAACCTCGCGGACTGCGATAAGGAAGCCCAAAAGGAAAATCCTATGAAAAAGCTCCCGAAGCAGGTGGTCCTGGGCGATATCACGGTACGTGACGGTTTCCAGCACGAGGAGAAATGGATTCCCACCGAAGCGAAGCTTTGGGTGCTCGAGGAGCTGGTGCTCGCCGGCTTTCGGCACCTCGAAGTGACGAACTTCGGCAATCCCAAAGGCATGCCGCAGTTCGCTGATGCCGACGAGCTTTTCAAGGGGATCCGCGCGAGCAAGCGCGTGGCCGACCAGATCAAGGACGTGGAGCTGACGGCGGTGACCATCCGGGAGAAAGCCGTCGATCGCGCCATCCAGGCGCGAAAGGAAGGCTACGGGCCCGAGCGAATCCTCATGATGGTTTCGACCTCGCCTTCGCACATGTTCAAGAACTCGGGGCTCACTCATGACGAGTACTGGGCCGAAGCCGAGCGCTGCATCGCCAAGGCGCACAAGGCCGGCCTGAAGGTGAACGGGACGGTGAGCACGATCTGGGGCTGTCCGATCGAAGGGCCGACGGACCTCGAAAAAGCCGTTGAGTTCACGAAGCGCTTCCTCGATATCGGCGCTGACGACATCGAGCATGCGGATCATGACGGGTCGGCTCCGCCCAACCGCGTTCACGATTATTTCTCCATGGTGATGGATGCCATTCCGGATCCCATGCGCCATATCGCGCATTTCCACGTCACGCGCGGGTGGGGGCTGGCCAACGTGCTGGCTGCGCTCCAGACGGGGATCAATCGCTTCGAATGCACGATGGGCGGCATCGGCGGGCAGCCCGCGAACTTCTTCGACGGCTCGCCGGTCGCCGGCACGGGCGCCTACTATTATCAGGATCCCAACAACGTGGGCCTGGTCTGCACCGAGGACCTGGTGGTCATGCTCGACGAAATGGGTATCCAGACGGGGATCGATGTGGAACGCTCGCTTTCGATCGGGCGGATGGTGGAGCGGATCGTGGGCCGGCGTCTGCGCAGCGAGTGCGTGAAGTCCGGACGTATTCCCACCGGAAAGCCGGATTATTCGCGTAAGCCTCGCGGCGTTCAGGGTTGAGATTCCTGTACGCCACGCGATTTCTAAGAAGTTCGGATCTCCTGTCACTGAATTGACTGCTGGTGTCCCTGGGCTGCTCAATGACGGTCAGTACCCGGTCACGCTGGCAGAGGAATTCCTCGACGAGCCGGAGGGAGCTAGTCTGCGTATTCGGCTTCGAGCTCTCGGTCACGGTCACCGCTAGGCAAGTGTCTGGCGCAGACTTGCCGGCGCGCAGAGGCGCTCCGTTCTTCAGATTCCGCCCGCAGCTCCGATGAGAGGTAATGCGCGTTTGTGTTCTCGCCGCTCTCGTCTTCTTCGCGGTTGACTCGGGCCCCGCGATCGGAGCGGCAGGCGGAGTACAGGACCTGGCGGAGTGGGTAGCGAGCTTCAATCAGGAGAATGCAGCGGCAGTCAGGTTTTCTCAGAAGTATCAGTTAGATGCGCCTCTTGAAATTCGTTTTCTTTTAAACAACACTTCGGCCGAGCTCCTGAGAGTTGTTTCTCCGGATGCCCGATCCCTGGAGCTGACGATCGGGGAAGGGCTCGATAGCGAGGTCGGGCACGAGTTCGTCAGGCACTTCATCCGGACCATGAAGAAGTCCTACAGACCGAATCCAGGTGAGGTCGCTCAGATCGCCCGAAATGCCGCGCTGGGTTCCAAGCGGAGTGAGGCCCTGCTTCTGGACATTCAGCTCAAGGCACTCGACTCGTTTCAGCCGAGGGCCGGCAGCGACGCTGAGGTCAAGGCCGTGGCCGATCGTCTCAAGGAGCAGTTCGGCCGGTCCTTGCTTCAAGCCACGCGGGAATACGAAAGAGGAAAGAGGCAGTATCTCGCGCGGGTCTCCAGCGCAAGCGATGACGAGCTTCGGGCGACGCTTTGGGCTTTGCTGAAGAGCAGCGATCGCGAGGGCCTGGTCCGGTTCTTTTCGCGGCATCTTCCTTGGGAGATGATGCTGCCGACCGATGTGGCTATCTGGAAGTCCTGGCTCGCTTCGTTGACGGTGCGAGACACGGAGAACGACTTTCTCTACTATCGGGGCCTGAGCCAGGATTATGCAGAAAGAGGCCCCGCAGCGATAATGGGCGGTCTGTTTCCGGAGTCCAGCTACCAGCTACAGCTCGCCTGGCCTTTGCGGAAGTTCCTCAACAAGGAGTTGCCCTTCGCGGATCTCGTGGGGGTTGAGCCACCGGGAACCTTCGCCCAGTATCGTGAGACGTTCGGCACCAAGTCCCTGCTGCACAACAACATCCTGTATAAGCTCGTGGCGCATTCCGGCGGGACTGCGACGAGCAAGCCGCTGGAGTCGCCGCTTCTCTCCACGTCGACGAGCCTCAGTGTCGCTGGGAATTTCTCCAAAGAGGGGCACTCTTCGGGCGTGCTTTCAGTCTGGAAGATCGCTCCGGCAAGGATGTTCAAAGCGCCGGCCGGAAGAGTCACCGAGAGGGAGGTTTTGGCGCCCTTGTTCCTTCTTCCGGACGAGCTGGTTCTGAAGGTCAGCGCCCGGGGTTTGCCGCACGAGCTTGACGCGCGGGTCACGCAGGGTTTGATCAAGGCCGGGGAACACGATCGATTGCGGCAGTTTGATGGCAACGACGCGCTTTCGTTAGTGAACGCATCCTTCTGCCAGGAGCGGTTCGCGTCGGTCTCACCCTGAGCAAGCTGGGAACTAAAGCCCAGCGCGCCATCGCTCGAAAAGAGAGTGATGAGCCTTTCCCTGAGGTCGATCCCAACCCTGTCGTTGCTTTCGGTACTCCTGGCACTGCCGGCCGGCGCGCAGGAGAGGAGCGACTGCGCGGAGCGCTTCCGGGGACTGCTGGTCCGCTCCGAAGTCGACCTGGAAAAGGTGGCTCGCAACACGGCCGGGTACAAGTCGGATCGGAGTCTCGAGGTATACGATTCCCATCTTTTCGGCAGGCAGCCGATGCTGAGTCGCGAGCCCCCAGGCTGGGCGGACTCTCATGCGAGGAGCCTGTCTTCGCTTCGGGAGCTGCGGGAGGAGGATACCTGGATCGACGTGGGTTCCGGCACCTTCCGCATGATGCGGGAGCTTCAGGCCGAGCTTTCGGGCGCTGGCAAAAGCGTGCCCCGACTGATCGGAATCGCTCCGGACCTGCCGGAGGGTCAGAAGGTGGGCGAGCTTCTGGCCGTCACCGAGCCCGACCGCTTCATTCCCATCTTCAAGCGCGTTGAGGAGGTCACTGAGATTCCCGCGCGCTCGGCGAGGCTGGTGACGGACTTTCATGGAGGGCTGGCTTATACGGAGCGTCCTGATCTTGCGCTCCTGAAGATGCTGGGCTGGCTTAAGCCGGAAGGTGAGCTTCGCGTCTGGGCCCGCTCCCAGGGAGTGCGACTCCCTTCGGATGGCCTGCTTTCCGAGACGTTCTTCGCCTTCGAAGGTGGCGCCAGCGGCGGCGCCGCGGGCCGGTTCGCCCAGACCGGTCTACAGGAGAATGGCTGGCCTCTTTCGGAGCTGTTCTATAACCTGAAGGTGGGAAAGAGCGGCTTCGCCCACGCGGATCTCGTCGAATACCTGCGGCGATGCCAAGGGGTGGACGTCAAGGCTGAGAAGATGGATGGCAATAACCTCCGGATCATCGTCAGGCGGACGGGGGGGCCGATCGAGCTTCCCGAGCTTTTGCCCGTGGATCGCAATGACGACCTTCCGCCAGTGAGGGTCTTTCTTTTTACCGGCAGGATGCTGCGCCTCGCCCGGAATGAGTGAGGGGGCTTTACGAGGCGCGCCCTTTTTTGATAACACCCCTGGTCGATGTGCGCGATTCGACTGACTCAGACGGTGCAAAAAGGCGGTTGTGCGGCCAAAGTGGCGGCCACGGAGCTTCGGAGGATCTTGGAACGGGTGCGCTTTCCGGCGCGCCATCCGGAGCTGCTCGTGGACGGGAGCACTTTTGACGACGCGGCGATTTATCGCGTGAGTCCGGAGCTGGCGCTCGTGCAGACGATCGATTTCTTCACGCCGATCGTGGATGATCCTTACACCTTCGGGCGGGTCGCCGCCTGCAACGCCCTGAGCGATGTCTACGCCATGGGCGGCAGGCCCGTGACCGCGATGGCGGTGCTGGCTTTCCCGCTCGCGAGCTTCGAGTCCGAAACGGTCGCTGCGATCCTGCAAGGGGCATCGGACATGATCGCCGAGGCCGGAGCGAACTTCGTGGGCGGCCACTCGATCGACGACGATACGCTGAAGTTCGGCCTCTCGGTCACCGGGTACGTGCATCCGGATCGGGTCTGGAGCAATCAGGGCGCGCGCGCCGGCGATCGCCTGATTCTCACCAAGCCCATCGGCACGGGGACGCTCATGGCAAGGCTCAAGTACGGTGAGGGCGGCGAGACCGGCATTCCCGGGGTTCGTGAGGCCATCGAGTCCATGGCGACGCTCAACAACGTCGTCGACCTGCTTTCGCCCGGGCTCTTGGGCGCTGTCCACGCCGCGACCGACATCACGGGCTTCGGTCTCTCGGGCCACGCCTGGCAGATGGCGCGCGCGAGCGGGACCTCGTTCCGCTTCGGGATGGACCGGGTTCCCGTTTTCGAAGGGGCCCGCGTCTCCATCGAGGAGGAGTTCCTGACGAAAGCCCATCGCACCAACCGCGAATACACGGCTGCGGCGCTCGAGGACGCCACGCTTGCGCCCTGGCAAAAGACGTTGATTCACGATCCGCAGACGAGCGGGGGCCTGCTGCTTTCGGTCGCGCCGGAAGCCGCCGCCGAGCTGGTCGCGGCGATTCGCCCGCGTTTTTCGCGAGCCGAGGTGGTAGGAGAGGTGGTCGCGTCCGAGGGGACGACTTGCATCTTTTTTGACCGGAATTTGCCCGGAACTCCGCATGAGCTCTGAGTATCTCGCGGAGCGCGACTGGATCGCCGGTCTTCGGGCCAGGGCGCCCGCCCTCGACGTGCGCGCGGAGGTCGAGTTCGCGCAGGGCATGATCCCGGGCGCGGTGAACCTGCCGATCCTGACCACCGGAGAGCGGCATGAGGTGGGTACCTGCTACAAGCAAAGGGGCCCGGACGCGGCGGTGGCGCTCGGACACGAGCTGGTCGGAGGCGAGGTGAAGGAAGCGCGTGTCGCGCGCTGGCGGGGGTTTTTCGAGCTTCATCCAGAGAGCTATCTCTACTGCTTCCGGGGCGGAATGCGCTCGGCGATCGCGCAGCGCTGGCTGGCCGAAGCCGGCATCCGCGTTCCGCGGCTCGAAGGCGGCTATAAGCGCGCGCGGCAGTTTTTCCTGGAAGCGATTGAACGCGAGTCCGCGGGCCAGCCTTATGCCGTGCTTTCGGGCTACACGGGCTCGGGCAAAACGCGCCTGCTTCGGGAACTCGCGCGGAAGAATCCCGGGGTGCCCCAGCTGGACCTCGAGGGATTGGCCAATCACCGCGGCTCCGCCTTCGGCAAGGAGCTCGACCCGCAGCCTGCGCAGGCGGTGTTTGAGAACGAGCTTGGCCGCGAGCTGCTCGCGCTTCCCGCCGAGAGGCGCGAGAAGATCTGGGTCGAGGATGAGAGCCGGATGATCGGGCGGATCACCTTGCCCGAAGCTTTTTACCGGGCGCTCACCTCCGCGCCGCTTTATCTGATCCGTGAGACGCGGGAATCGCGGGCGCGGCTTCTCGTCGAGGAGTACGTGATCGATTCCTTCAAACGGAGGCTCGAGCGCGATCCCGAGACCGCCTATCCGGGGCTTCGCGAAGGACTGCGCGCCCCGATCGCGGCGATCTCGCGGAAACTCGGCGGAGCCGAGGCCAGCCGGATCCTCGGCATGATCGACGGGGCGATGGACCAGGCCGAGAGCGGAAAGGGCTGGGAAGGGCATCAGGCCTGGATCGAGGTTCTGCTCGAAAAATACTATGACCCCTACTACGAACGGCATCTGGAGCGCGAACGGAGCCGGATCGCTTACGAGGGTTCGCGTGAGGAGGTCCGTGCCCTGATGGGATCGCTTTGAGGCGATTGACATTGGCGCGAGGCTTGCTTTATCTTCCGACAACCGTATTGAGCTTTTGTTTCAGATACGCACATATTCCAGAAGAGGAGCGAAATATGCTGAAGAGCCTGTTTAAGAAATCGATGAGTGTCGTTTGTTTGGTCAGCCTGGCTGCGATCGCCGCCGCCTGCAGCTCCGCCAAGAAAGAGATCGAGACGCCGGCCCCGGCCGCTCCCGCGGTCGACGCGCCCGTGAATCTTGGCGCCGCTTCCGGCGGTCGCGGGATCTAAGGCTTCGGGCTGAAGAATCCGCCCAGAAGCTCGGTTTTTCCGATGCCAGCCTGGCCCGAGCTGATCATGCGCTCGAAGTCAGGCTGGCATTTCATTTCCAGCAGGGCCGAAAGGCTCTTGTCCAATCCCTCCAGCGCATCCGAAAAGTAAATCAGCTCCGGTGTGGCGATCAGGCCCAGGTCCTTTCGCGCGCTCAGGAGCTCCCGCGCGAAATGTTCGCTCGAGGCGCAGGAAAAGAGCCCGAGCAATCGCGCGCGGCTCTCTTTCGCGGATAGAGCCTGTTTGAGGTCGATAAGCCCGGCTCGGCGTTCGCGATACCAGCCATAGGCCACGTGTCGCGAGGAGCTCAGCCGGGGCGGGCCGAAATCGGGGCCGCCGCCCGCGCGGGAGTGGCCGTCATAGAAGACCGCATCCGCCCGGAGAAGGCCTTCGCGAAGCGCTTTGCGCGCATTCGCGGTCATCCAGCCCTGGAAGGGATTCTCTCGGTTCTCCTGGTCGTCAGGTCCGGCCGAGCTACCGGTGGCGCGCAGGCGAAGCTGCCGGGCTTTTCCGTCGGGACCGCGAAACGAACGGATGAACAGCTCCATGTCCTCTTCCGAGCGCGTGAAGCCGCAGGTCTGCCGAGGGGAGCCGGAATGACAGGGTTCGAGCAGCCGCTGGATGAAAAGCAGGCGTTCGTAGCGGTCGGCGACGAAGCGCGCGGGTCGGGTGTCCTTGTAGCCGAAGACGACCTGAAGCTCGATCGCCGGTCCCGCGAAAAAGGCCTCGTATGCGCGCGCGCAGGCCGGATCGCCGAAAAGCCGGGGCGCCGGGGGCTTGGGAAGCCATCGGGCGATCGCGAAAAGCGCCGTGGCTGCCAGAATGAAACCCAGCACGGTCGGGAGGAGCGCGCGGGATCTCATGGTGCCCCGGCCTTTGCGCAGAAGGCGCGTACCTCGGGATGAGGATCGCCGGCGCAGGCTTTGAGCAGCCGCGCGCGCGCGCGACGAATCGAAGGCGGCAGCTCGGAGAAAAGATAAAGCGCCTGGAGCCGCAGTTGATAAGGCTGCGTGTCCTCGAGGAGCTTTTCGAGAAGGACGAGCCCATCGGGCTGCCGGAGCCTCACGGCGAAATGCCGGAGATACGAAAGCGCGGCGCTTCGGACTTCATGGCTGGAATCCTCCAGCAGCAGGCGCTCGAGCAGGCGTTCCTCGAGCGGGGCGGCGAGCCGCGCGAGCGTGTCCAGGAGCGCGACCTTCGAAGCTGCGGAGGTGCGGCGCTCGGCCAGGCGCTCGCGATAAATCCGGGTCGCCTGGGCGCGGCTGTCCTCGTCGAGCAGCGCATTGATGGCATGATAGCTGTAGCCGGTGTCGTCATGTGCCGAGGCCGCGAGCAGTTCGGGCAGAAGGTTTCGCAGGCCGAGGATCGCGATCACGTCGAGCGCGAGAAAGCGCCGGGTGGAGGGCTCGGCAAGGGGCAGTTCTTTCCGCAGCTCGGCTTCCAGACCCGGCAGCGTCCGAAGCGCCTGGATCGCGCGCTTCCGCTCGGCTTCGCTCTCGCCGGTCAGGCGCAGCGCCAGCTCCGGCCAGGGTGGGGCAGAGTGGCCGGAGGCTCCGGAGCGCGAAGAAGGCAAGCCGGCCCGCGCGCCGCCGCTGGCGGCCAGTATCGCGAGCACGAGCGAACAACGGGGCAGCAGATTGCGCAGACGCGGATTCACGCGCCCAGGATCTCATGAATCGCGCGAAAAATCACCCCGAGCGAGCCCTTTCGGCCGGGAGCCCGCAGCTCCAGCCTTCGAGCGAGGGCACCCTGAGGATCTCGCCGCCGAACGCGCGCGCGGCCTCATCGAGAACCTCTCCGGGCCTCTCGGAATAGCGCTTGGAGAGATGAATGGGCGCCAGGCGTTTCACCCCTGCCTCACGCGCGAGCGCTCCCATGAAGTCCGCCGTGAAGTGCAGGGTCTGGTCGGCGAGCGCCCGCTCGGCTTCGAGAAAGCAGGTCTCCGCGAAGAAGAGATCGGCTTCCGCGACGAGCTGCAGGAGCGTTTCGCGGTTGGACGGGCTAGCGGCCCCGTCGGTGGCGTAGGCGAGCTTGTGTCGCTGCAGGGGAAGCAGGACGCGAGCGGCGAGCTCCGAGCCGCGATAGGTGCGACCGCTCCCGTCCTGACCGGTAACGCCGATCATCGCGCTGTCGAGGCCGCCGAAGAGAAAGAGCTCCTTGAGCTCGCTGATCCAGGGCCCGGGCTTGAGCCGCAGTTCCCGGATCGCGGTGAGGTCGATGCCCACGGCGGGCTTCTCCTCGATCGCGTAGCAGAGCGAGGGCGTGCGGTGGTCCAGGACGTCCGCGCGCACGACATAGGCGCCGGCATCCACGACGGTCTCGGCGCGTTGCCACCGTTCCGACGGGAGGGAGCCAAGCGCGAAGCGGTCGCGCGACCGGAAGCGCGCGCGCCGGAGTCGCCCCGTATCCGGGCAAATCTCGGCAACCTGGAACTCGAGGTTTTCCTCGCGCTCGCCGAGCAGGTTCCAGGTATAGCCCCGGAGCTTGCCTTCGACCCGCTCGATCGTGTCCGGAGGCCCGAAGACGCGCACGGTCTTGGCTACCCCCATGTGGGCGCGCAGGAAGGTGTCGAAGCCGAAGAAATGGTCCATGTGGCAATGGCTCAGGAAGATGGAGCCGACGCGCAGGAGCTGCCGGATCGAGTAGCGGGAAAGGTCTCCGCAGTCGAAAAGCATCGAGCCCTGGCCGCTGACGTCCCATACATGGAGGGCGGGATCGCCGAATAGACCGTTGGGATAATCCGTCCGAAGCAGCATGCGCATAGGGGTGCTCAGAGCGTCGGTTTCTCCCTCGGATACGCGACCGCGCGCAGGCGCTCCCGCGCGCTCTGGCAGTCGATGCACAGCCGGGCATGGGGCAACCTGCGCAGCCGGGCGACGGCGATGCCTTCGCTGCAGGACTCGCAGACGCCGTAGACGCCGCGATGCATCCGGTCGAGCGCGTCGCGGATCTCGATGAGCTCGTGCTGATGGGAGTTGGCGAGCTTGAGGAAGTAATCCGCGTTCGTGTCGATGACCGAGGCGTCGGCCTCGTCGCCCGGGCTCGTGAGCACCTGCTCGTCGAGATTTTCCCGTGCCGAGCGGTCGAGCGGCAGGAGCTCCTTCGAGCGGCCCAGAAGCAGGCGGGCGAACTCGGAATAGAGCTTCCGGATCTCGGGGGGGGAGAGTCCATATTGAACCGGGTCGATCTTCCTAGGGTGTGGCATGGGTCCTTGCGATGCATCGGGCATACCGCTCACGCACGCGGGATGCATCGGTTGGGTGAATGGAAGATCGGAAAACGACGAATCGCAGCGGCTCGTGGCTGGGTCGCCTCGGCGGGGGCCTGATTGGGGTGATCGGCGTGGCCGCCTGGCGCGGGCGCTCCCGTGCTCGCAAGAGGCGGATGAAGCTCGCCGGCCGGCGTGTCCTCATCGCGGGAGGCTCGCGCGGACTGGGCCTGGCGCTGGCGAAGGAGTTCTCCCGGCGTGGCGCCCGCGTCGGGATCCTGGCCCGCAGTCCCGACGAGCTCGCGCGAGCGCAGGAGGGGGATCCCGCCCTGCGGACCTACAGCTGCGATCTGACCCTGCGGGAGGAGACGCGCCGGACCGTGGCGCAGGCGGCTCAGGAGCTCGGCGGGCTCGACGTGCTCGTGAACTGCGCGGGCGTGATCCAGGTGGGAGCGTTCGAGTCCATGAACGAGCGCGACTTCGCCACCCTGGGGCTGCTGCGGCCGGGCGCGCGGATCGTCAACATCACCTCGATCGGCGGGACCGTGGCGGTTCCCCATCTGTTGCCCTATTGCGCTTCGAAGTTCGCGGTGGTGGGCTTCTCGCTCGGGCTTCGTACCGAGCTCCTGAAAAGCGGTATCCGCGTGGTGACGATCGTGCCCTGGCTCATGCGAACCGGGTCTTTCATTCACGCTTTTTTCAAAGGTCAGCGCGAACGCGAGTTCCGGCTCTTCTCCCTGGCCGCGGTTCTGCCGATCACCGCCATGAGTGCCGAGCGCACCGCTCGGCGCATTGTCGGTGCCTGCGAGGAGGGGCGGGCCTTTCGCGTGATCGGGCTGCAGGCACGCATCGCGCGGCTGGGCTACGCCGTCTTCCCGGGTTTGGCCTCGGGTTTTCTGGGAGCCGTGAATCGCGCGCTGCCGGGTTACGCGGGGGAGCGCAGCCGACCCGCCTTGCCCGGCACGGCCCATCGCGGCTGGCGGCTGCGCAATCGCGCGGGCCGCCGTCTCAACGAGGTGCCCCCAGCGACGAGCCTCGACCCGAAGGCTCATCTGCGCTAAAGAGAAAGAATGCCTGAAACGATATTCCAGAAGATCATCGACGGAAAGATCCCCTGCCACCGCGTTTATGAGGACGAGAAGGTCCTTGCGTTCCTGGATGTGGGGCCGCTGAGCCCCGGGCACACGCTCGTGATTCCCAAGGAGCCGGCCGTCACGCTCGATGCGCTTTCGGAGGAGTCCTCGGCGGCGCTGGGGAGGGTGCTCCCGCGGATCTGCCGCGCCGTCATGAAGGCCACCGGAACGCGCGAGTACAATCTCCTGCAGAACAACGGGAGCCTGGCTCATCAGGTCGTGCAGCACGTCCACTTCCACATCATTCCCAAGCCCGATCCGTCGCGGGGCCTGGGCATCGGCTGGCCTGCCGGGACCCTGGATTCCAGTCAGGGCGCGGAGCTCGCGGCGCGCGTGAGGGCGGAGTTGCGGTGACCGGACCCAAGTTCAACAAACCGGCGGCGCGGGATCTGGAGAAAGTCCTCACTCCCGAGCAGTTCGAAGTCACGCAATGCGGAGGTACCGAGGCGCCCTTCCGCAACGCGTTTTGGGATCACCATGAGGCCGGGATTTACGTGGACGTGGTGAGCGGGGAGCCGCTTTTCGCTTCGGTCGACAAGTTCGACTCGGGTTCGGGTTGGCCGAGCTTCACGCGACCGCTCGAGGAAGCCGGGATCACGCGGTACGACGATCATACCCTCGGCGTGCACCGCGTGGAGGTGCGCTCGAAGCAGGCCGACTCGCATCTGGGCCATGTCTTTCCGGATGGGCCGGCCCCGACGGGACTGAGGTATTGCATCAACTCCGCGGCGCTGCGCTTCGTGCCCGCGAGCCGGCTCGAAGAAGAGGGGTATGGCCGGTTTCGAGAGCTTTTCCCGGAGAAAGGGCCCTCTGATAGAGGCCTTGATGAGAGCGCCGCGCAGGAGGTGGCGATCCTGGCCGGAGGCTGCTTCTGGGGAATGCAGGAGCTGCTCCGCGGCTTGCCCGGAGTGCTCGGCACGACGGTGGGTTATACGGGGGGCCTTTCCCCGGAGCCCGTCGGGTACAGCCAGGTGAAAACCGGAAACACGGGCCACGCCGAAGCCGTCGAGGTCGTCTATGACCCGGCAAAGATCTCTTACGAGGAGGTCCTGCGCTTTTTCTTCCGCATTCACGATCCCACGACTCCCGATCGCCAGGGTGGCGACATCGGCTCGCAGTATCGCTCTGCCGTCTTCGTGCTGGACGAGGAGCAGCGCCGGGTCGCGGAACGGATACGGGCCGAGGTCGAGCACTCCGGCAAGTGGAAGAATCCGGTCGTGACCCAGATCGTGCCAGCCACGGCTTTTCATGATGCCGAGGAGGAGCACCAGGACTATCTTCAAAAGCACCCCGGCGGTTACACCTGCCATTACCTCCGCGATTAGCGCGCGATTTTTCCCTGTCGTTTCGGATATGAGCGTGTTAGTTGAGGGAAATGGCCAGAGAAGATCTCATCCGGTTTGAAGGCAAGGTGTCCGACCTTTTTGGCGGCGGAAATTATCAGGTTCAGCTCGATAATGGCGTAACCATCACGGCCCGGCTTTCCGGAAAAATGAAACAGTTCAAGATCAAGGTCATCGTGGGCGACCGCGTGACGGTCGGCGTTTCGCCTTACGATCCTACTCACGGCCTCATCACCCATCGGCAGAAAGCCGGAGGCTGATTCAGCAGGAGCTGTCGTTTCTGCAATAATACTGCAAGCTCCAGCCAGGCTCAGGCACGTCTGACCTGCTCCAGCGCGCCGCTCAGGCAAAAAGGTGCAGCAGCCACCAGGTCAGGCCTGAAACGAAGGCCGACGCCGGAATGGTCAGCAGCCACGCCCAGACGATTCTCTCGGCCACGCCCCAGCGTACCGCCGAAAGCTTGTTCACCGCGCCGACGCCCATGATCGCGCCCGTGATCGTATGAGTGGTCGATACCGGGATCCCGAGCCCGGTCGCCGCGAAGA
Source organism: Oligoflexia bacterium (assembly GCA_023701205.1). Lineage (GTDB taxonomy): Bacteria > Bdellovibrionota > UBA1018 > UBA1018 > UBA1018 > JAMPXJ01. The sequence goes on along the minus strand of JAMPXJ010000005.1, from coordinate 74,922 downwards.
GGGTGATCGCTCCGCCCGTCTCGGCACAGAAGCCGCCGGTAGGCCGGAGCTTCGTGATCTTCATGCCCATCGTGCGGACGATGCGCCAGCCGCCGAAGAGCGTTCCCAGGCCCATGGCGAAATGGCAAACGAGCACGACCCACATCGGGACATGGAACTCGCCACCCAGGCGTCCGGTTGAAAACAGCAGGACCGTGATGATGCCCATCGTCTTCTGCGCGTCGTTGCCGCCATGACCCAGGCTGTAAAGCGCGGCCGAAAGCAGCTGCATCCGCCGGCCCCAGTAGTCCACCTTGCGCGGATGGGAGCGGAAAAACAGGTTCGAGACGATGATCATCAGCACGAAGGCCAGGGTCATCCCGAAAAGCGGCGAGAGGAAGATCGAAAGACCGATCTTCAGGAAGCCCGGCGCATTCAGCACGTGCACGCCAGCCTTGGCGATCGCCGCACCGGCGAGTCCGCCGATGAGGGCGTGCGAGGAGCTCGAAGGGATGCCGTAATACCAGGTCACCACGTCCCAGAAGATCGCGCCCAGGAGCGCGGCGAAAATCACGAGCGGATCCACGATCGTGGGATCGATCACGCCTTTGCCGATCGTGGTGGCCACGTGCACCCCGAAGAACAGGAATGCGATGAAGTTGAAGAAGGCCGCCCAGGCGACGGCCTGGTTCGGTTTGAGCACGCGGGTCGAGACCACGGTCGCGATCGAGTTGGCCGCGTCATGAAAGCCGTTCATGAAATCGAACGCCAGCGCGATCAGGATGATGGAATAGATGAAAAGATCCGAATAGACCGGCATATCAGGCGTACTCGAGCACGATGCCTTCGATGATGTTGGCCACGTCCTCGCCGCGGTCGGTAGCCGTCTCGAGGATCTCGTAAATCTCCTTGTACTTGATCAGCTGCCGGGTGTCGGGCTCCTCGCGGAAAAGCTTGGCCACCGAAACCCGATACAGGTGGTCGGCCTCGTTCTCCAGGCGGTTGATCTCGATGCAATGCTTGAGAATGGCCTCGCGATTCTTGAGGTCCTCGAGCGAATTCACGGTCATCTGGATCGTCTCGGCCATCTTCAGGCAGAGCTCGGCGAGTTCCCGGGAGTTGGGCGGCGAGGTCTTGATGTCGTAGAGAAAAATACGCTGAGCGGCGGCTTCGAAGAAATCGAGAATGTCATCCATCCGGGTGATCAGCTGGTGGATGTCCTCGCGGTCGAGCGGCGTGATGAAGGTGCTGTGCAGCAGTTCGATCGTGCGGTGCGTAATCTCGTCAGCACGATGCTCGATGTCTTTGAGTCGGCGGGCATGCTGTTCGGCTTCGGCCATATTGGCGAAAATATCCCGCAGCGCGTGAGCGCCTTCCACCATCAGCTCAGCGGATTGGCGGAAAAGGACAAAAAACTTCTCTTCTCGGGGTATCAGGCGTCCGATCATTTTGGGTCTCCGTTTGAATCGCCGCCATTTGAACTTAGGTCGTCCGAATGGGCAATGTTTTTTTTCTAAGCTTTTGAAACGCCGGGTAAAATTAACCTAAACAGCCTGGGATGATTTCCTTTCAAGATTCCTTTCGGGTCGGTCGATACGAGCTAACAGAGGGAACCCTGTCTATGGCTCGTTCGGTGAGTTTGCGGTTCAAGTTGGTCTCGTCCTTCCTCTCGGTCGCCTTTGGCTTGCTGCTGGTCGGGGGAGTCGGGTTTTTCGCCTCCCGCGAGGTGGCACGGCAGTACGAGCAGGTGGTGCAGGCCAGTCTTCTGGTAACGGACATCCTGGGCGCGATGAACACCGCTTCGAGGGACCTGCTGGTGGCGACGTCGCTCCTGAGCGGCGCTTCGGCCGGCAAGGATCGCGCGGCGATGGAGCAGGCGACCAAGCGCATCGAGGAGGCGATCGCCCAGCATGAGGCTGCCTTCGGCATGTTCGGGGCTTCGGCCTTCACCGATCAGGAGAAGACCATCAATGCAGCGCTCACGAAAAAATGGGGGGACCTCACCGAGATCGCACGCGAGGCGGAGCGGCTCGCGAAGGATGGGCGCAACCAGAGTCAGCTCGACCAGCTCCTGCGCGAGTCGCTCCGGAGCGCGAGCCAGGAGTATTTCGGCGAGATGGCCCGTTATGTGGAAAACCACAATCTGAAAACCGACGGCTGGGTGAAGGGCGCGGAGCGCGCCGCGCGGATCGGCAACGGCATCTCCCTGGCGCTGGTCGTGGTGGGCTTCGCCGTGGCGACGCTTTTCGGTTTCGCCTTCTCCCGCTCCTTCACGAACTCGCTGGGGCGGATCTCCGAGCGCCTGGGCGAAGGCGGCCGCGAGATGGCTCACGTCTCCCGAGCGGTCTCCTCGACGAGCGAGGCGCTCGCGCGGGCGTCGCTCGACCAGGTGTCTTCCGTGACTCAGACGGCGGCCTCCATCGGCATGATGAAGGAGGTGGTCTCGAGCAATACGGAGAAGGCGGGCCAGGCCAGCGAGGTGATGGTGGCCAGCCATCAGAAGGCCAGCGAAGGGCTGCGCGTCGTCCGGCAGATGATCGACGCCATCGAGCAGATCAACGAGAGCAACGGCAAGATCCTGCGCGAGGTCGAGACCAGCAGCCAGGAGTTCTCCGACATCGTGAAGCTGATCGGCGAGATCGGAGCCAAGACCCAGGTCATCAACGACATCGCGTTCCAGACGAAGCTGCTTTCCTTCAATGCCGCGGTCGAGGCGGCGCGGGCCGGCGAGCATGGGATGGGTTTCGCGGTGGTGGCCGACGAGGTGGGGAACCTCGCCCAGGTGAGCGCGACGGCCTCGAAAGACATCACCTCGATCCTGGATCGGAGCATCCAGCGCGTCCAGGCGATCGCCGACAGCACCAAGTCCCGGGTGCAGCAGGTGGTGGTCGCCGGCCGGGAGAAGGTCGAGGCCGGGAGCCGCGTCGCCTCGGAATGCGGCGTGCTCTTGAATGAGATTTACACGAGCTCCTCGGAGGTCAGCGAGATGGCCAAGGAGATCTCGGGCGCCTCGCGCGAGCAGTCCACCGGAATCCGCGAGATCTCGATCGCGATGGAGAAAACCGAGAAGATCGCGCATGAGAACTCGCGTCTTTCGGGCGAGTCCGCCTCCGTGGCGCAGCGGCTCGAAGAGCAGGCCCGGCTGCTGCGCGAGATTGCCGGCAGCCTCGAGCTCACGATCTATGGCAAGAAATTGACGGAAAAGGCGAATGCGTCTTCCGCCCCGGAGGAAAGCCAGGAAGGTGCGGCTCCCTCGTCCGGGCCGGAGCAGGGTGGGGACGAGGTGGCCGCGGCCTGATTTAGAAGCGTTCTAAGTACGCCCTTTTCGTTTCCACTTGAACTCTGGACAAGTTGGTTTCATCCTTGGGGGGTTATAAGCCCCATAGGATCAGTTTTGCTTTTATTAACTGGGAACGCGCAACGGAGGCGCGATCGCATGCAGACAATGGAACGCAGGAAGTTCATTCTCAGATTTCTCCTGGGGGCGCCGGTGCTCCTGGGCATGAGCCGGCTCTTATCGGCTTGCGGCAGGACGGACGAGAGCGACATCGCCGGGTATCTGGGCCTGGGGTGTGACGGGAAGTCGGTTTCGGTGAGCATCACCACCTCTCATTCTCATACGCTGACCGTGTCCATCGAAGACGTATCCGCGGGAGTCGAGAAGACCTATACGATGACGGGAAGCCATCCGCACAGCGTGACGCTGACCGCGGAGCATTTCGCGACCCTGCGCGCGGGAGGGACCGTCTCGCTCGTTTCTACTGGCGGCGGTGGCGGTAATCACACTCACGCGACGAAGTTCGTCTGCGCCTAAGGAAAGAGGACATTCGATGAAACTCCAGAAAACCGTTTCGCAGAAAACCGTCTCCCTGATCGGAGTCGCTCTTTTCCTGATGTCACCGTTGGCTTCGGCTCAGACCAAAAAGGCCAAGGCCAGCGCCGCGAAAGCGGCGCCGTCCGTGACCGAACCTGCCGTTCCGGCCGAGCCTGCGGCAGCCGCGGCACCGGCGGCCGAAGCAGCTCTCGCGGCCGCCCCGGCGACGCCGTCGGCTGACTCGCCCTCGGGTCGCGAACTTTGGGGCGTCGAGGACCTCTACGTCGACGCCGGCGGCTTCTTCGGCTATTCCAGCATCGCCACGAGCAAGCAGAAGCTCGCGCAGTCGGGCTTCGGCTTCACCGCCGCGATCTGGGCCATGCCGGAGCTTTTCGTCGGCGTCACGAGCGACTTCCGCCTGATCAACCAGTATTCCGCCGTGGATGCCTCCGGCAACATGCGCGGCACCCGCTGGAACATGGCCTCCCCGACCGTGGGCTACAAGCTCGGGCACCTCACGCTCAAGCTCGATGTGCAGCTTCTCGGCGACTACAAGCTGAGCAAGAGCACCGTGGCGGGAACCGCGGCCGCGTACAAGAGCCCGCTCGGCGCACGCCTGGCCGGGATTTATCCGGTCTGGGAGCAGGTCAACGTGGGCTGGCAGTTCGAGTATCTCCAGTTCAGCAAGATCAATGACACGACACTTTCGGCCAAGCTCAAGCAGATGCAGGTGGGCTTGAACGTCGCGTACGTGTTTTAGTTTCGGCATAATCGACTGCTGAATGCTTCTCAGGCCGTGTGCCCGGATTCCGGGTTCACGGCCTTTTTATTGACTTCGACGCGCGAGTCGGCAACGATCGAATATCTAAATGTAATTTATAATAGTCCGGGGGATTCCCGCGCTGCTGCAATGCGGGAGTGCCGCCGTTCCAAAAAGACCAAGGGGGGGGGACGTGAAGCTTAGATTCATAGGGATTGTCATGCTGGCGCAGATGTCAGCGGTTTTCATATCCAGGGGAGCGCTGGCGGGGGGCGAGAGCCTCAGCCTGCTGGAGTTCCGGACCAATGGCATCTTCGCCACGAATGAAACGGGCGAGACCTATTCCGGGCAGCTCGGCTGGAATCCTTCCTACCTGCTCAGCGAATCGCTGACGCTCCGGGGGAACGTGGGCGGCAGCGTCTTCAAGGGCGCGCTCGCCGAGAAGTTCCTGGTGCTGGATTTCGGGGCGCTCGCCGGCTACGCCATTTCGCCGGCGCTCGAAGCGGAGCTCGGCGCGGGAATCCAGAACTGGTCCAGCCGCGGCACCTGGTTCTGCGCGACGGGTACGGTCAGCTGGAACTTCGAGCAGCGCCTGCTGAATCTGGTGGACCGCGTCTTCGCTGGATATTCCCGGGTATTTCAGACCTCGGCCTCCAACGAGTTCCGGCTGGGGATCGGGATCAGCTTTTATTCCCTAAAGGGAGCGGGCGAGACGGTGGCGAGCGAAGGGGGTTCGAATGTACAGAAATAAGTTTTTGCGGGTGAATGCGACGTTCTTTGTCGTCAGTGCCTTGACGCTGACCGCCTGCGGATCAGGGATCGAGGATCTCGGGAGCTATCCCGAGAAGGCGTCGGAATGGGTCTCCTCCATCACCAAGGCGGAGTGGGATGAGGCCAAGGCCAATCTTTTCACCGTCACCATGGTGGAGAACTCCGATGGCACCTATGGGTTCACGGCCGAAAAGCCGCTGGTCTTCGAGGCGACCCGGCCGTATGTGCTCAAGATCGTCAATCCGACGACGAATGCGGGAAAACACTATTTCACTGCTCCGGATTTCTTCAAGTCCATCGCGACCCGCAAGCTCGAGACGGCGGATGCGGAGTACAAGTTCCCCTATCTGCAGGAGCTGGAGCTTCTGCAGAACGCGAGCTCGGCCCGTGAGGCGTTGCTTTACTTCGTTGCCGTGAAGACGGGCAGCTATGCGGCCGACTGCACGATCGGCACGCACTCGGCTCAGGGGATGCACCTGCCGATCGAGATCACCGGCCTGAAGAACCTGAAGCTGGATTTCGAGATCCCGGCGGATTTCAACAGCGCGTTGACGACGGATGCCCGGAAATCCGGCTCCCACGCGGTGTGGAGCTCGATGGCCACTCAGACCGTGACGATGACCGAGTCGGGTGACGCGGCGTCGTTCAGCCCGCTGAATCCGACGTTCACGAAAGATCAGGCCTACAAGCTGACGCTCACGAAGGCGGCGGAGATTTCCGAGCATTATTACACCGCCTCGAGCTTTTTCCGGACCGTGGTCTGGCGCAAGCTCCAGGATTCCCACGTCGAGGTGAAGCCGTACTACCTTAACGCGATCGAGCTCCGTGACGGCGCGCATTCCGCCGATCTCTATTTCGTGCCGACCCAAAGCGGCAGTTACGGAGTCGAGTGCACGATCACGGGGCATAAGAGCGCAGGAATGGACGGCATCATCTCGGTGCCGTAAAAGCGGTCTTTTTTTGCCGGAGGGTGAAATTTCCTGTGGCGGAAATCAACCCTCCGGTTAAACTCTTTTCAAGCGGACAGCAAACCGCGGCGTGGCCGCTTCGGGCACGAGGAGCGCATGGGCTTTCAAGCAGTCCATGACGCTTTTTCAGAGCACCTGATCGAAGCATAAGGAGAGCGACATCGTGAAATTTCCAAGCAGCGCAGTATTTCTATTCGTGGCGGCGGGGGCCTCGAGCCTCATGCTCGCCGCAACCGCCTCGGCGGCCGGCAAATGGGTGATTCCGGTGGATGAAGGCACGGGTTCCACCGAGTTCGTGGCCGTGGGGAATCCCACCGCGATCCGAATCCGCGGCACCGCCGAAAGACCCAAAGGCAAGCTCACCATCGACGGCGCCAGCGTTTCGGGAACGATCACCGTTCCGGTCGCGAGCTTCGATTCGGGACTGGCCCTGCGGAACCAGCACATGAAGCAGAAATACATGGAGGTCGACAAGTACCCCGATGTCGCGTTCTCGCTGACGTCGCTCGGCTCCCTCGACAAGGTCACGGAGTCGAAGGATTTCTCCTCCGAAGTCCCGTTTGACGGGAAGCTCAAGATCCATGGCGTCGAGAAAGGGGTCCAGGGCAAGGCCAAAGTCGCGCGCAAAGGCGACTCGGTCTCCGTGGCCGCCGCAATGAAGATCAATATCCGGGATTTCAATATCGAGGTCCCGACCTTCGCCGGCGTGACCGTGACCAATGACGTGGACATCAAAGTGGAGTTCACCGCACCGATGAGGGCCCAATGAAAACGAAAATCCTGTTTAGCGTTGTTGGAACCCTTCTGCTTTCGGCCACCGCTCATGCGTTTCCCGAGATGGTTCGCCACGGCTACGCGGCCTGCGTGACCTGTCACGTGAGTCCCGACGGGGGCGGGGTGCTCACCTGGTACGGGCGCGAGATCTCCGGCGCCGCGCTCAGTACCTGGGGCGGCCGCGAGAAATCCTACTGGGGTCCCGAGCAGAAGGAGCATCATGAGACTTTCTTCGCCTGGGATCTCATCACGCCGCCGGAATGGCTGCTCCTGGGCGGCGACGTTCGTCTCAACCGCATCCAGTACCGCACGCAGGACGGGGGCTCGGCGAGCCGCCTGATCCTCATGCAGGCGGATCTCGAGGCCGCGGCGAAGTTCAAGAAGCTCACGATCGACGCCACGATCGGACGCGACGAGAACGCCCGCGAGATCTTCTCGCGTCGGCATTTCCTGAAATATCAGCTCAACAACCGGACGACGGTGCGCTTCGGCAAGTTCTTCCACGCCTACGGGATCCGCATGCCCGAGCACGCCGTCTCGACCAAACGGGGCTTGGGCTGGGACCAGGGCTCCGAGAGCTACAATATCGAGGGCGCGCTCGTCGACTCGAACTATGACGTCTTCCTCACGGCGCTGCTTTCGCGGCCCGAGACCAAAGGCCAGAACGGCATGGTTTTCGGAGAAGACGAGAGCGGTTTTTCGGCGCGCGCCAGCACGTTCCTGGCCGAGAAGTACAAGATCGGCGCGAGCTTCTTCACGGGATCGACCAAGTCTACCGACAAAACGATCCTGGGGCCATTCGCGATGCTGGGGTTCACACCGCATTTCACCGTGCTTTCGGAGTTCGACTTCACGAACCTGAAGCTCAAGAGCGTGACGAAGGATCCGGGCTGGGGCCTGGTGAGCTTCAACAAGGCAGACTACGAGCTGATTCAGGGGCTTCATGCCTTCGCGACGTACGAGACCTACCGGCCGGCCTTTTCGGATTCCACTTCCGGGGTGAATACGCTCGGGGCGGGGCTGCAGTGGTTCCCGCGCCCGCACTTCGAGCTCCAGACCGTCTGGAAGAACGACAAGCCCGTGGGCGCCACCGAGGGAAGCCATTACTTCTTCCTCATGGCGCATTTCTATCCGTAAAGCGGCCGGCCGGGATTTTGCTCCGGCACGGCCTCGCATCTGTTGACCGCGCGTGGGGGGAGCTGGTTATAGTCCCTCCATGGCGCGGGCCTACGGAAATCCACTGCTGACTTTCGAAAAGGGCGGCCTGTACTGCGAGGCCGGGGATTTCCACATCGATCCCGCGCGCGCGGTCGATACGGCGCTCATCACGCACGCCCACAGCGATCACGCGCGCAAGGGTTCCCGTCGCTATCTTTGCGTTCAGAGCTCCGTGGGCCTGCTCCGGAGCCGCCTGGGACCCAAGGCGGTCATCGAAGGAGTGCCTTACGGCGAGACCTTGCGTCTGGGGGCCGCGCGCGTGAGCTTTCATCCGGCCGGACACATCCTGGGCTCCGCGCAGGTGCGCGTCGAGGTGCGGGGCCGCGTCTGGGTCGCCTCGGGCGATTACAAGCGCGAGCCGGACCCGACCTGCGAGCCGTTCGAGGTCGTGCCCTGCGAAACCTTCGTGACCGAGGCGACCTTCGGCACGCCGGGCTTCGTCTGGGAGAAGGGGCGGAAGCTCGGAGCCGAGATCCACGCGTGGTGGGAGGAGAACGCCCGGGCCGGGCGCAATGCGCTGCTTTTCGGCTACTCGCTGGGCAAGGCCCAGCGCATTCTCGGAGAGCTCGCACCTTTGATCGGAGACCGCGAGATCGTGATCCACGAAACCGTGGCGCCAGCCACGAGCTGTTATCGCGAGCAGGGCGTGCGGCTCGCGCCCACGCGCGAGCTCGCGGCCGCGGTGAAAGCCGCCGATGGCGGAAGGCTTCGCGGCGAGCTGATCCTCGCGCCGCCTTCGGTCGAGCGCTCCGAATGGCTCGAGGCCCTGGGCGAGTACGAGACGGCGTTCGCCTCGGGTTGGATGCAGGGGGATTCGCCTTGGGGCCAGCGGCAATTCGACCGCGGCTTCGTCATGTCGGATCACGCGGACTGGGAGGATCTCAACCGCACGGTCCGCGAAACCGGGGCGCGCCGGATTTTCGTCATGCACCGGGGCAATGGCGCGTTCGTGCGTCATCTCAAGAGGCAAGGGCTCGAGGCGTATCCGATCTCGGCACTCGCGCGCGAGCCGCGCGAAACGGCCCATCAGCTCGAGCTTTTGTAGATCGAATAATGAGGGAAATGCCGGGGAGGCACGACCTGCGAAAGCCAGGGGTGCTCCCGCTCGATGGCGTCGCGCGAGGCGCGTCCCCGGCCTACGACCGCGATCCCGCGCCCGAGCGTCTTTTGCGTCGCCTGGGCGATGAGCCGAAGGTCCTCGAGGGTCTTGGCGATCGCGTTCCGCGTCCCGTAGTCGTAGATGAAGTAAGCTTCGGCCGCCTTCGGCGAAAAGGAAGGATCGCTCAAGTCCGCCCGCAGGAGCTCCGCGTTCCGGAAGCCTTGGCGCTCGAGCGCGGCGCGCGCCTCGGCCACGCGCTCGGCAACGAGCTCGTAACCCAGATAGCGCGTGTGCGGATAATGCCTCGCGACCACGAAGGCCAGGCGCGCGTAACCCGCGCCGAGATCCACGATCGTCGCGCCGGGTACGAGCGCGAGCGTCTCCATGATTTCCCGCAGCTCGAGATAAGGCGTCAGAAAGGTGCGCGGGGGGGTGCCGATCCAAAGTCGCTGCCCGGGTGCCGGCGGGTCTCGGGAGAGCAGTCCCCTTTCGATCGATTCCGTGCGCAATCCGAGCCATGCGTCCGCGTGTCGCGCATGCTCCTGAGCCTCGGCATAGCGATAACTTCCCGTGGGCAGAAGCGGGAAAGGCTCGCGGAAATCGAAAACCGCAGTCATCACCGGTACCAGGGCCGTACGTGAGTTCCTGAGTTCGGCGTCGCATTCAAGGCGGCGGTGGAGGGCGTGACCACGAGGCGATAGGAGTGCGACAGGAACTGCGCGCTGCCACGCAGGCGAACGAGCGCTTGCAGCCGGGCCCCCGCGGGTGCGCGGAGCTGGATCCACTCGATGCGTTCCATGCCCGCATGGTCCGAGGCGGCGATGGGATTCCCGCGTTCGTCCAGCACCAGGAGATCGAAATCATCGAGGCTCTTTTCGGGAACGAGGGCGAGCGTGACGAGTTGCTCCTCGACCGAGCGGAAAGCGTAGCGGTCCTCCCCGCGCTCACCCTGGCTGATCTCTCCGATCACCAGGAACGAAGCGTCCGTCGCGGGGTTCGCGCGCAGGGTGCTTTCGGTGTGGACCTCCACGAGCTCGTAGCGTCGGGTCCGCCGCGCGGAGTAGGGGACGCGGAGCTCGCGCACGAGCCGCCCATTCCTGTCGCGGTAATTTCCGTGGGCGTCGGTTTCAAGAAGTTCGCCGATCCCTAGCGGACCCAGGGGGCCCAGCGGGCCGAGCGCCCCCAGCGGCCCCAGTGGTCCCAGCGCCGCCCAGCGGCCAAGCCCCCGCAGCTCGGTGGCGGGTGCGTTTCCCGCGAAGAGCGCGCCGTCGAAATAAGAGTCGCCGAGCGGGCCATCCACGCCCAAAGGACCGTGCGAGGAGAAGGGACCCTCCTGACTATTCCGGATGGAATCGCACCAGTGTCCGCAGCTGGCCGGAAGCGCGACTCCGCGCCTCCAGTCGCCGCGCGGCCCGAAGCCGCCCAGCGGTCCGAGCGTTCCCAACGGACCGAAAGGACCAAGAGGCCCGGCGTAACTCAGGGCGTTCCAGGGCGTGGCGGTTTCCCACGAGGCATCGGTCGCGGTCGTGGCGCTTACATACGTGAGGGATCCTGGATCGGTGCGCGCCGCCGCCGTCGCGGCAGCCAGGCCTGCGGTCATCAGCAGCGGGAGGAGTGCGGAAACGAAAAGGCCTCGTCGCATGAGAGGTTTGTTAACATGAATGACGCAATGAGTCAACTTCTTGGTTGCTTACCGCCCGGGTGGACCTGGGTTTTTTTGTCCCGCCGATTCGAGCATTGGGACGCCGCTTGGCGCGCGAGCGCGGCAACCGGTCGTCATTCGTGCAAACTTGTCACGCGTGGGGCAAATTGTCCGCGTCTCTCTTGGGGTGTGGGATTTCAAAAAAGTGCTCTTTTTCTAGGAAAAAACGCATAAAATTTAGCAGAAGCATTTGTCCGCGCCGGTCGCTCGTGGTAAAGCTCGGGCGTCATATTCAACACGCATCTTCGACGCCGCGGGACGCGCAGGTCCCGCGAGCGGTAAGTCCAGAAGAGGCGAACAAAAGGGGATCCTATGAAAAAGCACTTGGCTTTCGGTTTGGTGATGTTCGGCATGATGAGCGGTTCGGCTTTCGCCACGGCGGACCTGGGCGATGCCTTCTCGGCCGCTTATCCCAACTCCGAGCTCTCCGGCTGCAAGATCTGCCACGAGAAGAAACCTAAGCTCAACGTCTACGGCATCGAGTTCCAGAACGCCGCCCAGGACTTCAAGGCCATCGAGGCCCTCGATTCCGACGGTGACGGCGTGAGCAACCTCGACGAGATCAACAACGGCACGTTCCCCGGCGACAAGAACAGCGTCTGATTCGGAATTTCAAGTTGGTCCAAGCGCCGCGTGCGTCCCGCTTCGAGCGGGGCCACGCGGTTTTTGTTTCTGGAGCTCAGCGGGTCAGGGCCGAGCGCAGCCGGATCTCGTAGGTCTTCGACGGGCCCCGGTCGTAACGCGTGATGTGCGAGGGCTCGGCGTTGGGGAGGAAGAAAGTCGCTTTCCCGAGGGTCAAGGAGAGGTCGCGGGGCTGCGTCGATCGGAACCACTCGTCCAGCGAGGGAAGCTCATCCGAAGTCGTGAGGGTCAGGCAGTAATGGCTGGGCTCGAGGCAGCGGCGCAAGATGGCGCGCGCGCGCGCCCCAGGGCCGATGCCAACGACTCCTTGCTTGAACTGGCGAAAAGGGAGCTCGAGCGTGCGCCAATCGCTGCGGCAGGAGGTTTCCTCGGCGAGCGCTTCGGGCTCGCCGAACGCGAGTGCGCCTTCGGTGAACGTTTCGGGCGCCAGCGAGGCTGAAACCGCGCGTTTCAGCTCATCAAACGAACTCTCCGAGGCGTTCGCCGGCATCAGCGGCGCGGCCACGCCGCTGAGGACGACAAGGGTAAGTAAAGTTTGGAATCGGCTCATGAGGGCTCCCGCGGACTTCCGCGGGAAAAGGTGTTTCCAGTTCCATGCCAGGGATGGGGCGGGCTTTCCCTCGAGTTATCGACAGGTTTCCCCCGCCGGAGGCGGTCCGGCTGATCAAGGCCCGGTCAGCTGACCAAAGAAGCTTCAGCGCGCGAGAAAGCTACTGACGGCCCTGCAGGCGACGAAGCTTGCGGCGGCGGCGGTAGTCGGAGCGGGCGCGGAGTACCCACAGGCCGCAGCCTAGAAGCATGAGGCCCGAAAGTACCATGATCGGCGAGGTGCGGGAAATCACCAGCGCGTAAAACGCGGCCAGCAGATAAAAGTGCGGGCGCAGCTCATACATCATTTTTTCCATATTTAGTCCCCCTGAATGCTTCCCCTGCAGTCTAAGAAGCAATTTGCCTGCCGGTGGAGGCCCGTTGGGCTCGGTCTATATTTGAGCTGGCGTCCCGCCCGCGTTCCCCGGAAGCTCAAGGATTTTTCAGCTGTCAAAAGCTTCGACATTTTTCAAGGGCTGGACCCCGGGGGCGCAATTTGGAGCGCCTCGGCCTTTTCGTTGTGCTAAGGTTCCGGCGTGTCCATCCTCGTCAACGCGCACCAGCTTTCGAAGGCCTTCGCGGCCCGCCCGCTCTTCGACGGGATCTCCTTTTCGGTGGAATCCCAGGAGCGAATCGGCCTGATCGGGCCCAATGGCGCCGGCAAGTCCACCTTGCTTCGAATCCTCGCGGGCCAGATCAGCCCCGACTCGGGCACCCTTTCGTTCCAGCGGGGGCTGCGCGTGGGCTTTCTCGAACAGGTGCCGCGCTTTTCATCGGGCGGGACGGTCCTGAGCTCGGTGCTCGAGGGCGCGCGCGATCCCCACGATGGCGAGGAGATCGCGCGGGCGTATGAGATCCTTTCCCATCTTTCGCTCGACGACGGCGAGGCCCCGGTGGACCGACTTTCCGGCGGCTGGCGCAAGCGCGTGGCGCTCGCGCGGGAGCTTTTGCGCCGGCCGGATCTGCTCTTGCTCGACGAGCCCACCAACCACCTCGATATCGAGAGCATCCTGTGGCTCGAGGAGCTGATCGCGCGCGCGGCTTTCGCCACGGTCACGATCACGCATGACCGGCTTTTTCTGCAGCGGGTTTCCAACCGGATCCTCGAGCTCGATCGCCGCAACCCCGGGGGGCTTCTGAGCGTGGCGGGCGATTACGCCGATTTTCTCGAGACGAAGCAGGACCGCCTGGCCGCTCAGGAAAAGCAGGAGGAACGCCTCCGCAACACGCTCCGGCGCGAGACGGAATGGCTGCGCCAGGGCGCGAAGGCGCGCACGACCAAGCAGCAGGCGCGGATCCAGCGCGCCGAAGAGCTCAAGCAGTCGGTCGAGGAGCTGGCCTATCGCAACCAGGCCGCGACGGCGCGCCTGGATTTCCAGGCGGCGGAGAAGAATCCCCGCAAGCTCATCGAGGCGCAGGGCATCTCCAAGGCGTACGGCGGTCGCACGATCATTCCCCGGCTCGATCTGCTGGTCACGGCCGGGAGCCGGATCGGGCTGCTCGGGCCCAACGGCTGCGGCAAGTCGACGCTGCTGAGGATGCTTCTGGGCGAGGAAACGCCGGATACCGGGACGGTCATGCGCTCGGAGCATCTGAAAGTGGCTTACTTCGAGCAGAATCGCGAGAGCCTCGATCCGGAGCTCACGGCGATGCGCACGGTCTGCCCGCTTGGGGATACGGTGGAGTTCCGCGGCGCGCGGATCCATGTCAAAAGCTATCTGACCCGGTTTCTTTTCACCTATGAGCAGATGGGCATGGCAGTGGGCAAGCTCTCCGGGGGCGAGCAGAGCAGACTGCTGCTTGCGAGGCTGATGCTCCAGGAGGCGAATCTCCTGGTGCTCGACGAGCCGACGAACGATCTCGACGTGGCGACACTGGATGTCCTGGAGGAAGTGCTGGCCGAGTTCGGTGGCGCCGTTTTTCTCGTTACTCACGACCGCTATTTCCTGGATCAGGTCGCGCGCAAGATCCTGGCCTTCGGCCAAGCCGAGGACGGAAAGCCCGAGATCGTGGCTTTCACGGGGCTCGCGCAGTGGGAAGACTGGCACGAGCGCCAGGAGCGGCTGCGCGCGCGACTTGCGGCGCGGCCGCGGACGACAGCCGTGGCCGCGCCGGTCGCCCAGCGTGAGTCCTCGCGTCCCGCGGACGAGCACACGGCCCCGACCGCCGCGCGGGAGCAGCGCACTCCGGCGGTCAAGCGCAAGCTGAGCTACAAGGACCAGCGCGACCTGGACATGATGGAAGGCAATATTCAGAAAGCCGAAGCCCGCGTGGCCGCGCTCGAGGCGGAGAGCGCGCGGCCTGAGGTCGCCACCGACGCGGTGAGGCTGGCGGAGCTCTCGCGGGAGCTGTCGGCGGCGCATGCCGAAGTGGATCGCCTGTACGCGCGCTGGGCGGAACTGGAGGGGTAGCGCATGCAACGGATGGTGGTTTGGGCAATTTTGGCTTTGGGAAGCGCGACCGCGGTCGCGGAGACTTCCGTCTCGCTCCTGGAGCGGCTGGCTTCGCCCGAGTTCGAGGGACGCGGCGTGGGCACGGCGGGCCTCGCGCGCGCGCGCGACGCGCTGGTGGCGGAGCTCGAAGGCGCGGGTTTTCTGCCGGGCTTTGAAAAGGGTTTCACCCGCGGCTTCCAGGTTTTCACCGGCAGCGAGCTTGGCCCGGAGAACGGCTTTGCCGGATCGTCGCCCGTGGATTTCATTCCGCTCGCGTTCTCGCGTTCCGGCGCGCTCACGGCCGCCGAAGCGCTTTTCGTGGGCTATGGGATCAGCTTCCGCGGCAAGGGAGCAGGGGGCGAGGAGCTCGTCTACGACGATTATGAGGGGGTCGACGCGCGCGGCAGGATCGTGATCGCGGTGCAGGGCGATCCTTCGATCGGGAACGCGGGCTCGGTCTTTCGCGACCCCGCGCACTTTCATTATTCGTCCTTGATGTATAAAGTCCGAAACGCCGAGCTGCACGGGGCCGCGGGGATCGTCCTGGTGCGCGACGCGCTCTCGCTGCGAGGCGAGGATGAGCCCGCGCTCGTTTTCCAGCCCCGGCAGGGCGGCGGGGCGACGCTTTCGATCCTGGCGGGGCAGGCCCGGATCGAGTTCGCCGAGCGCGTGCTCGGGCGTTCCGTGCGCGAGCTGCAGGCGGCGATCGCCTCGGGGCAGCGCCCGCTCTCGTTCCGCGTGGCAGGCCTGCAGGATCTGAGCGTCGAGCTGCGGCGGCAGGTGGGCGAGGTCCATAACGTGACCGCGCTGGTGCCGGGGAATGACCCCGCGCTCGCCAACGAGTACGTGGTGCTCGGGTCGCACTACGATCATCTCGGGTACGGCGGCGACTCCTCGATGGATCCGGCGGGAAGCGGCAGGATCCATTTCGGTGCGGACGATAATGCTTCGGGCGTGCAAGCGGTGATGGATCTCGCCCGGCGTATCCGGGCGCAAGGCACCAATCGCCGGCCAGTGCTCGTGGCCTTCTTCACTGCCGAGGAGATCGGCCTTCTAGGCTCGAAGCACTGGACTGAGCAGCTTCCGCTGCCCCCGGGCGCGAAGCTGGCGTGGATGTTCAATCTGGATATGGTCGGCAGGATGCAGGAATACCGGCTGAGCGTTCTTTCGGCATCCTCGGCCAGGGAGTTCAAGCCGCTCCTTCTCGAGCTGAACCGGAGCTTTGGCTTTGACCTGCGCACCGCCGATCAGGGCTTCGGCGGCTCGGATCACTCCTCGTTCCTTCAGCTGCAGGTTCCGGCGCTTTTTTTCACGACGGGGGCGCATCCGGATTACCATCGGCCGAGCGATACGGCCGAGAAGATCAACTGGAGCGGCTTGATGCGGATCGAGGATTTCGTTTTTGCGACCTGGCAGGCGCTTGATGCGCGGCCGCTTGCGCCGGTCTTTGATCCCTCAGGGCAGGACCAGCAGCCGCCTCCCGGGCAGGGACGTGGCTATGGTGCCTATTTCGGCAGTATTCCGGAATTCGAGCAGGGGACGGAATCGGGCGTGCGGCTTTCGGGCGTGCGCGCAGGCTCTCCCGCCGAGCAGGTGGGGCTTGCCAAAGGGGATCTGCTCACGGGCTTGGGCGAAATCGAGATTCGAAATCTCGGGGACCTGGTTTTTGCCCTGCGATTCTACCGGCCGGGCGATGAGATCGAGGTGCGCTGGAGCCGTTTCGGCGCGCGGCTCCGTGCCCGGGTGGAGCTGCGCAGCCGGGACTCCTGAGGAACGCGTGTTGCACCGATTTCGAGAATGAAGCGCGCGCGAGCAGTTTTTTTGGCAGCGGCCGGAGCGGCCTGGTTCCTTCGACCGGTTTACAGATCCTGGCGAAGAAAAAAGTCGCTCGAATCTCGAAGTGAATCGGAAGTTTCGCTTGGCGAATCTCCTTTAGCCCCTTTGACGAAGCTTGATCGGGTGGATGAGGCCTCACGGGAATCCTTCCCCGCGAGCGATGCCCCGGGCTGGTGAGCCCCGGGGGCGAGAGGCGAGTCCGCGAAACAAGGCTTGACCGCGGGCTGATGCACCTTCAGAATGATCTGAAATATGCGCCAGGCCATAATTCGAGCGGTACCAACGCTTTTTATCGTCCTAAGCTCCCTATCGCTCGGAAGCTGTCTCGGAGGCAGCGAGGAGCCGGCCCCTTCGCCCACGGGCGGGAGCACAAGCACCTACTATCTTTGCGATGCTAGCGTCGGCCAAAGCGTCTGCTTCATCACGACGGATCAATCTCGAGCCCTGGCAACCTGCGGCTCGGCCGGAACTCAGATCGCCGCTGGCCTGAGCCTCACTCTTTGTCCCTCCTCCGGATTGATCTGGTCTTGCACAGGGACTCTCGACGGGCAGTATCATCTGTACGGTTTTTTCAGCTCTGGCGGCGCACCGTATAATTCCAGCACGGCTCAGAGCGCATGCGCCTCATTAGGGCTTTCAACCGACGGCGGCGGCGGGGGAGGGGATGGCACCACCAGCTCTTACCAACGGTGCGATCAGAGGACCGCGGGCAGTCAATGCGTAAGCTACACGGGCGGCTCATGGACCTCGAGCGTAGAAAGCGCCTGCACCTCCGGAGGAGGTACGAATGTCACGGCCTGTCCGAGTGCCAACCTTCTCGGCAAGTGTAGCGTACCCAACGCCACGAATCTCGAGCTCGTCTATTTCTACTATTCCGACGGTGGAACTCCCTATAACTCGACCACGGCGGCCTCGGCCTGCGCGACTTACCCGGGGTCGACCTGGACGCCCTGAAGCGACACATGCTCATTTCCCGGGTGCTCAGGGCACCAGGATGATCTTCCCCGCGACCGGCGAGGCGTTCATCATCTCATGAGCCTCGATCGCTCGCGATAGCGGAAGGCGCGCGCCGACCCGCGGGTGAAGCTTTCCTTGAGCCGCAAGCTGGAGCAAAAGCGCCAGATCCCTGCGAATCAGCGCCGGGGAGCTGTGAGGCCGCATTCCGATCCCGTAGAACCGGCAGCAACGCAAGCCGGGCGTCAGCTTGAAGCGGGCGATCCGGGCCAGGGTCTTGAGCAGCTCTTTGCGGCCACCGCGGAGTGAGGCCGAGGCGCCGAAGACAACAAGCATCCCCCGGCGTCCCAGGCAGCGCCAGGAGCTGACCAGATGCGCTCCTCCAATGGGATCAAAAACCGCATCCAGTCCTTCGGGATCAAGCGCGCGGGCCCGTGCGACGAAATCCTCATTGCGGTAATCGATCGCCGTGGCTCCGAGCTCGCGGACTGTTTCGAGCTTTCGGGCCGAGGCCGTGGCAAGCGCCGTGATCCCGAAATGCCGCGCAAGATCCAGAAGCGCGCTCCCGGCGCCGCCCGCCCCGCCGTGAACGAGGATCCGAGCGCCCGCCTTGAGGCGTGCGACGCGCCGAAGAAGTTGAAAGGCAGTGACATAGTTGAGAACCAGGCAGAGCGCTTCTTCGTCACTGACGGCTTGGGGCACGGGGAGCAGGAGTCGCGCCGGAACATTGACATAGCGCGCATTCGCACCATTGCCCACGAAGGCTGCGACCCGCCGGCCGGGTTGCCAGTCGGAGACACTGTGGCCCACACTCTCGATCTCGCCCACGAGATCGTAGCCAGGCGTGTAAGGGAAGGGGGGCATCCCGGGCAGAAGGCCTTCGCGCTTGAGCACATCGCCAAAAGCCACGCCGGAGACCAGGACCCGCACCCGGACCTCCCGGGGCCCGGGCGGCGGCAGCTCCTCTTGAATCAGGCGCAAAACCCCGGGGCCGCCACTTCGGGTGATCACGAGTCGTTCGTTGGGGATGGTGTTCTCGATCGGGCTGGGGCTCATGGTGGCTTTTTCCTTGATGAAACGCCGGCAGTCGAGCGAAAAAGGATCGATGACGACTCACCACGACGATGCTGACTCTTTCAAAGACGAATCCCAGGACTCCGAAGAACTGGAGGGCGCTTCCAAAAAGCGTGACTCCGAGTTCGCCCGGATGCTCGAGGCCTCTTTCAAGACTCCGACCAAGAAGCTCTCCCCGGGCGACAAGATCCGGGGCGAGATCCTCGTCGCGGGCAAGGAGGAGGTTTTCGTCTCGACCGGCACGATGCACGATGGCATCGTCGCGCGACGCGACCTGCTCGATGCCGAAGGAAATTTCCCGCACAAGGTCGGCGACCAGCTCGATCTTTACGTGACTCAGGTCCGTGGCTCGGAGATCCGACTCTCGCCCAAGCCCACGGCCAAGAACATTGCCGAGGACCTCGAGGACGCGTTCGACATGATGCTCCCGATCGAGGGCCGCGTCGCCGAGGTCTGCAAGGGCGGCGTGCGCGTGAACATCCGCGGCAAGCTCGCCTTCTGCCCGATCAGCCAGCTCGATCTCTCCCGCACCGAGACGGGTGAGGAGTTCGTGGGCCAGAAGCTCGAGTTCCTCATCACGCAGTTCAGCGAAGGCGGGCGCAACATCGTCGTCTCGCGCCGCAAGCTCCTGGAGGAGCAGCGCGGGCTTTCGCAGGGCTCGTTCCTCGAGGAGAAGCACGAGGGCGACATCGTCCCGGGCAAGGTGATGCGGCTCGAAGCCTTCGGCGCTTTCGTCGAGGTCGCCCCGGGCATCCAGGGCCTGGCGCATATCTCCGAGCTGAGCTGGTCGCGCGTGGCGACCCCGCACGAGGCAGTCAGTGTCGGTCAGGAGCTCAGCTTCAAGATCCTCAAGATCGAGAACAAGGAAGGCAAGCTCAAGATCTCGCTTTCGCTCAAGCAGGCGGGAGCGCAGCCCTGGGATAGTCTTCCATTGCAGATCGCCCCCGGCCAGGTGCTCGACGGCAAGGTCACCCGCTGCATGAAGTTCGGCGCGTTCGTGGAGCTCGTGCCCGGAGTCGAAGGGCTGATCCCGCTTTCGGAGATGAGCTACACCAAGCGCGTCGTGCGCTCGGATGAGCTCGTGAAGGAAGGCGAGCGGATCACCGTCATGGTGAAGGAAGTGAATCCCGAAACCCGCCGCATCTCGCTCTCGCTCAAGGACGCGGGCTCGGATCCCTGGGCCCTGGTCGCGCAGAAGTTCCCCGTCGGCGCGATCTTCTCGGGCCGGGTCGAGCGCAAGGAGCCTTACGGGATCTTCGTGAAGCTTGAAGAGGGCATCACGGGCCTGCTGCCGAAATCCAAGGCCGCCGAGCATCCGGAGTTCCCGTTCGAGAAGCTCAAGGTCGGCGACACCGCCACCGTGCAGGTCGCCGAGATCCGGCGCGAGGAGCGCCGCATCTCGCTCGATGTCCCGAAGGATCCGGGCAGCGAGGATTGGAAGAATTACTCCGAGAAGAGCACGGGCTCGTTCGGGACTCTTGGCGACAAGCTCAAGCGGGCGTTGGAGAAGAAGGGGAAGTAGTCCTAACCACGCGGCACCCCGTGTGCTGAACTGAGACAATGCATCGCTCCCTGGCTCTCCTCCGCGTCAGCCAGGAAGAAGCAGAGTTCCGACAGCAGCGTCGGCTCTATCGTCTCTTCGCGAGTAGGGTTTGATCAAGGAGTTGGTATTGATACAGCCATGAAGTGGCCCGCAGTTTGACAATGGCATGGGACCAAGTTGGCGTTAAAACTACATAATAAAGGGCTTTTTTATATGATTGACTGATGCGGTCAACTAATGTAAAACCGCACCCCGTATGAAGTACCCATCCGCGGTCCCCCGGTCATTTCCTTCCCTCCTCTTGGTGCTCGTGCTCGGCTTCGTCGCTGCGCCAGCAGCCACCCAAGGCGCGACGCTCGAAACCCTGGGTGAGAGGGAACTCGATGGGCTGCTTCCCGCCTTTCTCATCGACAGCAGCGGATTTATTCTTCCAAAAGACTTTCCCCTCGCCGCACAGGGCCCCGATTCCCCCATGCGCGTCGCCCCCCTCTTCCCGATGTTTAAGAGCCAGTGGCTCTCGAAGAAATTCGTCGGTGTGACGGTACCCGCAAAATACCTCGGATCCTCCGACGAGATCAGACAGGCGTCCTCCCAGATCAGGACCATCCGCCTCGAGGATGGCAAACGTCTGGTTCCCTATTTTCACAAAGGAACCTTGTATGGAATCCGCGACGATATCCGCGTGACCAACGTCCGTTCGACGACAGTCGGAATCAGCTTCACCTTCGGTGGAGGCGAGACACTCAATCTCGGCGAAGAGTTCGTCATCGGCTCCTCGATCCAGCTCGGCGGAACCACGATTCACGCAGGAGGCGAAAGAGGCCTGAACCTCGGGAACTCCGTCAATCAGGTCTTCCACGGCCTCGATCTCGCGGTCACGGGCGACAAAGCTGAAGAGCTGATCGCGAAGACCGCCCTCTTCACGCCTTACATCCGCCAAGCCCTGGCAGCCAACGCCGCCGAGTCCGCGCTCGCCTCCACGGGCGCGCCGCTGACAGTCTACAATCAGAGATTTGAGCTGGCGCCCGATTACCGCTCGCCGGAGCTCCGGGCCCGGATCGATCGAGCGCACCTCTCAAAAGAGCTCACGGGGGCTCTGCGGAACCTGCGCGAAAACCTGCCTCCCGAAGCCAAATGGCGCACGGATCTCGCCAAGGAGGTCGGGAGCGCCACGATCGTCAACGATCCCGATGCCAGCGCGCTGATCCAGTCCGCCTGCGACTACCTGGCTCAGGTCTACGAGCTTCCTGCTGACGTCTGGCCCAAGTGCCGAATCGCCGCGACCTGGCAACCCAACGCCTGGGCATATCCCGGAGGCGACATCTTCATCACGGCGGGGCTGCTCGGCATTCTCTCGGATCTGGACAGCGTGCTTCTCGTGCTTGGCCATGAGATCGGCCACGTGGCCGCAAGACACACAACAAAGCGCATGCCCTATGTCAATGCCCTCAACTATACCGCCAATGGCATCGGGATCGCGGTCAGCACGGCCGCCGCGGTGACGAGCCTGGGCGGCGGGTTGGGGCTTCTCGGCGACGTCACGTTCCTCACCTGGTATCCTCAGGCCATGGCCAGCTCCTTGATCACCAGCGCCGCTGCCAATGCCGGGATGAAAGTCTTGTTCTTCGCCCCGCTCGCGGCCCTGATGGCCCACTCGCGCGGAGCCGAATGGCAGGCCGACCGGCTTGGACATGAAACCGCGCTCGCGGCGGGCGCCGACCAGTCACAGATCCATCGCGGCTGGGGCGAGTTCTCGAGCTACGTGAGCCGGTACTTCGGCGTAACCGACTCAGCGGTGGCCCGGCTCATGGCGGACCATCCGGATGGTCAGGACCGCCACGAGGCAATCGAGGAGCGCTTTAGCGACGGGAGGTACGACGCCCTCCGCCCGTATCAAGCCGCCAATCGGCTTGCTCCCGATTTCTATGCTGCCTATCAACGCCTCCATGCGGAATTCACGCCGGGCGCAACGCAGTTCGGCGAGCAGATCCTGCGCAAGCGCGGGGAGGGAAATCCGCTCCCGCAGGAGTACGCCGCGGCCTCGCTACTTGCTCCGGCGGGAAGGTGCATCCACTACGCTCTGGGCGGCGCTCACTGAGGCTCAGTGCCGATCGCCAAGTAATCGCCCGGCTCGGAATCTGTCCACGAATCGCGCCTGCTTGAGCTTGTCCCCAGGTGGAATTCATCCAGTCCTCGCTGCCCGTCTGCTCTTTGCGTTTCCAGCGCTGGAAATGCGAGGAGCGAGTACTCAGTTCTGGGGTAAGGCCTGAGCCAGAACTCAAACTGCAACTGAAACTGAATGGGTAACTAACACCGCAGAGCCAACGACCTCTGCCCTTGGCTCTGCGGAATTTCCCGACTTAAATAATGCCCATCAAAGGGCAAGGAACTCAGCGCACGCGAGCGACAGGATGAACTCGTGGGCGCATTGAGGACCGCAGGCCGGGACGGGCTTCCCGCTTTCGACATAGTCGCGAATGATCAAGTTCCGGCCGGGCTCCGTGTAACAACTCGGGCGAACCCGCTCCCCGTCGCAAACTGACGCAAGAATGAAGTCCAAGCTGCACTGGGGCCCACAGCTTGGGACCGGGCCCGAGTACTCTCTCGCGAGCGCTTGCCTCCCTTGCGGCGTGGCGCAGGCGGTGTCGTCCATGGCGAAGCCGGAATGACTGAGAAAAATCGCACAAAAAACAAAAAGTGTTTTCATCTTCGTACTCCTTAATTTGACTGCTGGTTCGGAAGAAGCTGATCCTTGGGACAGATGGCATAGACCCACGCGCCTCGAGCCGGAGAGTGGACCGAAGCAACAAGCTTGTATTGGTTCGTCACGTCCTTCGGCACCGAGCTCTCAATGATCAGA
Source organism: Oligoflexia bacterium (assembly GCA_023701205.1). Taxonomy (GTDB): domain Bacteria; phylum Bdellovibrionota; class UBA1018; order UBA1018; family UBA1018; genus JAMPXJ01. The sequence goes on along the minus strand of JAMPXJ010000005.1, from coordinate 51,908 downwards.
TCCTCGCCCCGGCTGAGCCGGATCAGGTAGACTTGATTTTTGAAATTCCCGCTGCCGTGACCGACCAGTCCGGAGGAGGTGTAAGCCAGAGGTCCGAAAGGCTGGACGTTCTCCGGCTTTCTGCTGTTTCCATCGATTTCCCAGGCGGTGATCGTGACGAACCCGTCGAAGCGGGAAAAGGAAATCACCTCGTACCCGGTGGCGAAGTCATCTGGCATCGCTCCGAGCCACAGGCACTTCCACTTGTCCCCGAGCCGGAGACTCGCCTCCTGGGGCGTCCTCCCCTGATTGAGCTTGCCTCGGAGCTGTTCCACGCCCGGATCCTGGTCTGGAGTTCCTCCTAAAACCGTGGCTGATATCAGCGCCATTCCACACAACAACAACATCGACCTTCGCATCTTCATTTTGAAGTAGCCTCCTGATGCGAAAATATAACGCGGGACGTCAAGTGACGATGAATTTAAACTCACTCACGCATGTGAAATTGCCCAAAAAGCAACTACCATGGATAAAGATGAATATTTATAGCCACCTGGACTACCGTACGGCGCTCACGGAAATCGTAGCAGAGAGGAAGAAAAGCGATCCCGGGCTCAGCTTCGTCCAGCTGTCCAAGGCGATCCGACTCGAGAAAACCTACGTCTCCAAGGTTCTCAACGGTCGCGCCGATTTCAACTCCGACCAGATGTATGCGGCCTGCCGGTTCCTGGGCCTGGACGGGCAGGAGCGTGATTATCTGCTGCTCCTCCTGGAATATCAGCGCAGCAGTCATCCGCTGAGGAAGAAAGAACTCAAGGCCAGAATCACGCTTGCGCAGTCGGAACACCTGAGCACGCGCAAGTACCTGCGCGCGCGCAGCGTGAATCAGGAGGGGAGAGACCGTTATCTCGAGTACTATCTGGATCCGTTGGCGCCGCTAGTCCATACCTATCTCTCGATTCCGGAGTATCAAAAAAATCCTGAATTGCTTCGCGAGCGACTGGGCCTGAAAGAGGCGGAACTTCAGCGCATCCTGAAGCTGCTGATCCGCCTCGAGATCGTCAGGCTCCAGAAGGAGCCGAAAGCCTACCTGCCGGTGGTGAACAATATCCAGCTCGCGAAGGATTCTCCCGTCTGCCTTCCTTCCGAAGTCCTGTTCCGCCTGCAGGTCATCGAGCACGTCAGGAAACTCCCGGCGGAGCAGCGTTTCCTGCTCTCGCTTTCGTTTTCAGGCGACGAGGAGGCGCGGAATTTCATTCACGCGGAATTCCTGAAATTCCTGAAAGTGGCGGAAGCCGCGATCCGTGCGGCGCCCTCGAAGAAGGTCTTTCAGATGAATTTCGATCTTTTCCCTTGGGATGTCGTTTAGGAATGCGCAAGCTTTCAGCTCTCCTTCCGCACTTTTCGGTTCTGGTGGCACTCCTTGTTGCCGGTCTGCCTGAGTCCGCGAGAGCGGAATGCGATCCCGCACGGCGGGTCCCCGACGAAGTGCTGCCTGTGGGAGTTTACGAACAGTGGAAAGCGCTCCAGGAAAAGCTGCTTGTCGCCGACGAGGATGGCACCTCCACCGGTCGCGGTGGAATGGGCCTGGCTTGCTTCGATACCGAGAATGAGGCCATTCGCGCTCTGGATCCCAAGTCCGGGAAATTGAGACCGGAGCTTCGCGACAGGATCAAGCGAGTCTGGTCGCTCGACTTCGCCGCGAGCGCCCGGGACTGGCTGGCGGCGCCGAAAGACGGAGAAGCCCCTCGCGATTACGTCCGTCGCGTGATCGCGGAGAACCTCGCGCCCGGGCACCCGATTTTTGCAAAGCGCTTGAAGGAAGCGCACGACCTCGTGGACCGGGCCGAGTGGACGAACGCGGGTTCGCTGCCTCTGATTCCGGATAATCCCGCGGTTACGGCGCTGGCAAAGAACGGCAGAGAGGAGCCGATCGAGAAGATGGATGAGCGAAAATGCGCTCCGGTGCAGATCATCCGGCGGATCAATCAGTTTGAGCAGGGAAGACTCAAATCGGTCCGGTTCGAGTATGACGCCGACCTCTACCAAAAGCTTCGAGCCACGATGCCCGGCCGTTATGGGATTCTCAACGAGGCTTCAATGCGGATGCATGAGGCCATCTACCTTCTGGCCGAAGCGCAAGGGGCGCCGAATTACTTCAAGCTCGGTACCCTGAGTTTCGAGTTGCTGATGGATAAGGCAAAGACGCCCTACGCAGACCCCGGAGTGACGCTCTTGCGTGTTCTCTCGCTCGCCAAAGCCGACAATTACCAAAGACCGTTACTGGATGCACCCTCCGGCTTTCCGCAGCACGTGGAAGCCCAGAAGAAACGCGCGGCAAGCTGGGACACCTATCGAGCTCTCTTGAGGGGAGAGGTTGAAGCCGTTGTCCGTGACCCCGAGCAGGCGGAAATCGTCGCCAGGTCTGGCCTGGCCTCGACTCTCATTCCGAAATCTACCGACTCACTGCTGAACCCGGCGCAAAGGGCAGAGCTCGCCGCCAGATTCGCCGAAAAGCTCTGGCCACAGCTCACCCCCGAGCAGGCCTTCCTGGATGTCGCGGTCTTCGGTTACTCTCAAAAAGCCGTCACGGAATTCGACGCGCTCATCACCCCTGGGGAAGATCCGACGCGCGCGGTTCAGGAAGTCTGCAGCTTCATTATGCGCGTACCCGTCCATCCGCTCGTGCTGAAAGCCAAGGACTATTGCGGGAAGTGAGAGCCAGGAGCGTCCCGGCCAGGTGCTCGATGGAAAGTTACCCGCCGCGTGAAGTTCGGCGCGTTCGCGGTGCCAAGCTCTGGGGCGAGGCCTACTTCGGCGCCGGCGGCGCCTACCGCAGGCTGTTGACTGCGTCCGCACTTTGCGTTTCCAGCGCTGAAAGTGCGAGAAGCGGGGCTTCAGTCCTGGGGTAAGGCCAGAGCCCCATCTTCTCCGCCAGGTAACGATTATGAGCCGCGCATCTCAGAGTGAGGTTCTCGGGGATGCTTTTTCCGCCACGGGAGAACGGAATCGGGAAATGATCGAACTGGAGCGCATGACGGCTGCCGCAGCGGCGCCCGCTGGTGCGGTCGATGAAAGAGCACTGGCCTCGGTCCCTCAGGTGAACGGCTCGTTTGATCGACGACGGGATGTAGCGCGTGCGTGGGCGAGCCGGAGCGCTGGACGGTGTTGGCGTTTGCGATGAGGAGGCTGAGGGCTGAATTGAGTTGTTAGCATTTTGAACGTTCTCCGGGGCCCTGGCCTGCTCCGGTCTTTGGTTCGGCTCGAGTTTCTTCAGCGCCAGATCCGCCAAAAGCTCGATCAGCCGGTCATAGCGGCCGTCGAAATTCTGATGTGCCGTGAGGCCTTTCAGTTTATCGAGCTTTGCCAGGAGTTCCTCATCGGCCAGGAATTGAATCAGGACTTTTCCGCCCCCGAGTGGGCGAGTTCTCTCTCGCGGCAGTGTGGATTCCGGCGAGATCTCCGCTAGCTTTTGCTCGCATTCGCGGGTCGAGGCCCCGAGCATGGATTGAACGATCTCGCGCCGAGCCGCGGAGCTCATCCTGGGCTGGCCTTCCTCTTTGCGTTTTTGATCCTCCTGGCGAAAGAAGCTCTGGGTCTTCGAGGCTACGCAGAGTGAAAGGGCGCCTTCCTGGAGTTTTTCCTCGATTTCGGGCATGGCTTTCATGAGGCGCATGGCTTGAATTCTTCTCATCGCGGCGCCGAAGCTATAGCCGAGTTCTCGCGTGGCGAACTCAAATAGCGACGGATAGCCCAGCTCGAGATAATGCCGATCGGCCTCCACTTCCTGAAGCAGGTGCAAGACCCGAAGCGCGCACTCGCGCTCCTGCTGCACGGCGGACTTGAGCTCGGACAGGACGATTTCGCGATTTCTCATGGGGTTTCCTTCTCCTTTGTTTGATTGAAAGCGAGAGGAATCAGTATCACGCAATTTTTCGCGAAGAATTTTGCGCCTATAAAGCTCGCCATGGCATTCAAATGCAGTACTGCGGTGCCGGGATGAGCTTGTCAGCGATCGCTTCGCCTGAAAGCAAGGGTTGCCTCAAGGGAGGTCATGAGAAGAGCGGGAAGAATACGCTGGGATCTTCAAAATGCTCGGAAAAAACGTGTCAAGCGCGATGAGAGTTAAAGTTGGTTTCGGGCTGATCTGTTTCCAGCGCTGGAAACACGAAGGCTGTGGACTCCACGCAGAGCCCGCGGGCGCCGGCATTCTTACTCGTCGCCAGGCGCTGATTCCTGCTAAAATAAGGCATGGGTAAGACTCTCAAAATCACCGGCTCGATTCTTGTCATTCTTGCATGTTTCATGATTCTCGGAGCGATCTGGGGATCCGCCGCCGAGAGGGATCCAAGCGTTTGGACTCTGGTTGTTCTCGCTGCCTTTCTGGGGCTGGGGTTGTTCGCCTGGGGTTCTCGGCAGGTCGATCAGAAAGCCGGCCCTAAAGCAGCGCGGCCTTCTACCGGTAGGCAGCTCGCCAGCGGGCTCATCTTGTTTCTTCAGCTTTGCACGCTGAGTCCCATCCTGAACTTCGGGATCGTCATTCTCTACTCGAGTTTTAAAGAAAGGGGGTTTTGGAATCTTACTGTTTACAGCTATTTCCTGGGATCAATCTTCCTGTTTTTCTGCATCGGCTGGCTTCGGCGGAGGATCCGAAACCCCTCGCTTTGACGCATTTGCTACTGCGCCCAGTAAGATTCCTCAAGGCTATCCTCACGCTCCGGCAATCCCTGCGTGAGCCGCGGCGAGTTGCGCCGAAGCACCTCGTAGCTCACCCGGTTGGCGTACTTGCAGACCTGGTGGATCGAGGAGTAGGTGAGGAACTCCGCCTTGTGCTTGGGGGAGGTCGGCGAGGCGCGCCGATGGTGGAAGTTGGCCGCGAGGTCATGCAAAAGCGCCGAGAGCGCGGAGTCGCCCGCGCCGTTGGTGTTCTGGATGCGGCTGGGTCCGCCCAGATACGGATTCATGTGCGTGTAGATCTTGCGGGGGCGGGCGCATTCCGCGCGCAGCATCGCGCGCGAGTACTCGAAGCGGTTGTACTCGGCGATCGACTTGGAATGGATCTGGTCTTTCGTTTCGCGCGCGAGCTCCTCGTCGACGTGGCCGCAAAGATAAAGCCCGTGCTGGTCATGGGTCATGAGCACGAGATCCGCGAGGTCGAGCGCCTCCTGGCCCGCCAGGAGCGGATCGGACTGGCCGGTGAGCTCGCCGAGCTCCTGGAAATTTCCGGCCAGGATGCTGACGGAGGAGCGGATCAGCTCGCGCAGGAACTCGCGTCTTTCGCGCACGAGCGACTCGGTGCCGAGCGCGAGGACGACGGGAACTCCGTGACGGCGCGCGTATTCGATGGCCTTGAGCGCAGCCTGGCAGATCGGCGCGTCCGCGTTGCGCAGCAAGAACGCCGTGAGCACGAGGGCCGAGGCGCCGGCGATGAGAGATTCGGGGATGGCGTGCGCCGGGAGGTCATCCATGATCCCGCGGCCGATGCCGAAGCTTCGCTCGCCGTCGGGCGTGACAAAACAGATGGCGCGGCCCATGGGACCTGCGCACGGATGCAGGTGGCTCAGGTCCACGCGCGAGCTGGTGTTGCGGATGTAATGAAACGCGTAATCCCCGACCGTGATCTGGTGGGTGATGGTGCCCAGCAGATAGCTTTGGTCGTCGGCAAGCACTGAATAATTGTGGACTGTGTTGCCGATCGCGCCGCCGGCGAACTCCCCGGCGACCCGGCCTTCGGCCTTGAGCTTGCGGTAGATCTCGTCCACGCGCTTGTCGTCGAGCAGGATGGACTCGCCCTTGGGAATCCCAAGCTCGCTCAGGAAGGATTCCTCCACGCGCGCCTCGACGTCGACCAGGAGCTGGTCGATGCCGACGACGTAAACGGGGTGGGATTTCTCGGCGTCGGAGCCGAAGGCGATCCGGCCTTTTTCGGTGACGGGGAAGTAATGCTTGCTCTTGCGCTTGCCCGGGAATTTCATAGGAGTGAGTTGTCCTTATCTCGTGAGGCGCAGTGCGTCAATCGGCTTTTGATCACGACTCGGGAAAATTTCAATTATCCCTGCGGCTTGCCCTATTTGGAGTAGGCCACGGGCATCACGTCAGACATCGTGCGAAGGCCCGGCTTGGCTTCGAGAATCGAGGCGATCGCGTTGAGCGTGATCGCGCAGGTGGCGATGTCGCCATTGATGCCGCCTTCGATCGTGGAACGGAAGCTGGGCTCCCCCACGACCTCGACCGTGTCGTAAGCCTTGGGCTCGCCCACGGCGGCGCGGAAGTGCAGCGTGATCACTTCCTTGTCGCCCACGAAGCCGCGGCCGATCTGCTCCACGCCGCAGGCCATGCCGGGGTGGATCGGCTTGAAGCCAGAGGTGATTTCGCGATCGGCGAGCACGGGATCGAGCGACTCGGACTTGCGCGTGAGCTTCCAGCCCATGCGCGCGGCGATGAGGTCAACGGATTCCGGCAGCCCGACGTGGCGGAGCGTGCCCTCTTTTTCCTTCTGGCGGAATTCCTCCACCGTAAGCCCCGCGCCGATCTTCTGCTGGAAGGGCACGCGGCGAACCGTGGCGTCCTGGATGCGCGAGACCTTGATCGCATCCACGCGCTGGGCGATCGCCGTGAGCGCCGTCGGCAGATAATCCATGAGGTAGCCCGGGTTCACGCCCGTGCCCAGGAGCGCGATCTTGCGCTTCTTGCAGATCGCGTCGATCTTGCGCGCGAGTGCGGGCTGCGTGCGCCAGGGGAAGGAAAGCTCTTCACACGTCGAAACGATCGGGAGCTTCTTCTTTGCGAGCTCCTCGACCTGCGGCAGGAGCTTGCGCAAGCCCGAAACGGTCGTCACGACCGCCACGTCGGCCTTCTTGCCTTTGAGCGCGGCGGCCACGGTGGGCCGGATCTTCACGCCGAGTTTCTTCAGGCCGCAGAGCTCGCCCAGGTCCTTTCCCACCTTGTCGGGCGCGGGATCGACCGCCGCGACGATCTTGAAGCCGCGCTCGAGCGCGAATTTCACGGTTTTTTGCCCCAAAGGACCCAAGCCGACGTGCAGGATTTTTGTCATTGTGGACTTACTTTGCCACAGCTTGGGCGAAGGTCAATCGCCGAGAACTTTGACCGCATCGAAAAACACGGTGGCCGCGAGCGCCGTGGTGTAGTCGGTGGAGCGCCACAGCACGCTGTTGCGCACCTGAGCGACGGCCGAGAAGTAGACTCCGCCCTCCCAGTGGATTTCGCCCGAGGCGCTCTCGCGCATCTGGGTTTTCAGGTAGTGGATCCCGTAGGCCACGCTGAAGAGAATGCGCGGATCCTCGGGCTTGCCGAGCTTGAGGAGCGCGCCGAGCGCCCAGAGCGTGGATTGGACCGGATCCAGCCGGCCGATGCCGCGATTGACCCAGGAGCCATCCGTCTCCTGGTTCTGCAGGATAAAGGAGATCACCTGTTCGCGGGTGTCCTCCAGGCAGTCGGCCCCCGCAGCGAGCGTCTGCGCGAGGACATAGGGAAGCAGGTAGGCGTTCGGATAGTAAAGGCCGCAGCTCGCGTACTGCTTCTTGCGGACCACGGTACGCAGATAATCGCAGGAGTTGCGGTAGCTGGTGCTACCGGTGTTGCCGGTCGCGCTCAGAAGCCTGAGCACGTTGCCGTTGACGATGCAGTCGACGTCGTTCACCCCGAGCGGGATCCGCGGACCGGCTTCGGATTTATCGAAGCTCCCCGGCATCGAAGGATCGGCATCGTCCATGAGCCAGGTGAGGAAGGCGCCGGAATCCACGACGCCGAAAAGCTTGTTGTAGCCGTGGCTCCGCGGGCGGTTGCGATCGGAATGGCGCTCGAAGGCCGCCAGGACCTCGGCGGGAGGCTGCTCGCCCTGACCGCCGCGCACGCGATCCAGATGAAAGAGCGCCAGCGACGCCACGCTCGTGGTGTCCGCGTCCGCAGGAATGTAGGTGAAGCCCAGCCACGGCTTGAGAAGGAAGAGCTCGGCGGTGCGCCGGACCTGGATTCCGTTCTCGAGCGTGTAGGGCTGGTAGTAGTTGAAGCCGACTTTTTCGCGGTAGGGCTCGAGGCTTTGGCGCGCCTTCTCGAGCATCGGCGGGATCATCTCGAGCTTCGCCTCAGGATGCCGCAGGTAAAGATCGGCAAGCAGGTTCATGATCGAGCCCGTGACGAAGGCCGTGGGTTCCTCGAAGGCTTTGCCGGGCAGGCCCACGCCAAGCAGGGTAGGGAGCGTCGAGGTCACCTGCGTGCGCCACTCGCCGGGATAGTAGGGCGGGGCGTTCTCGATCTGATGGCTCTCGACGTAGCGGAGGGCCGAGCGGCCGATCTCGGTCAAGGTGGGCTTCTCTCGCGCCTGCGCCGCGAGCGCGGCCGAGGCGCCAACGAGCGCCGATATGACGATAGCCAGGGTAGGTTTCAGCGTGCCCATGCGGACCATAGCGAGATTCCTCCGAAAATGAAAAACAGGCTGGCCGCCGCCCAGCGGATCGCCTTCATCTGAACTTTTTGTGCGATCTTCTCGCCCAGGAAGACGGCGAGTCCATCGGTGACCATCATGCCCAAGGTCGTGCCAAAGGTGACCGCGACGGCGGACTGATAGCGCGCCCCGAGCGCGACCGTCGCAAGCTGGGTCTTGTCGCCCATCTCGGCTAGGAAAAAAAGGATCGTCGTGGTGACGAACGGGCCCAGGCGGTGGCTTTTGCCTTCCTCATCCAGGGTGTCGGGCTTGAGGGTCCAGATGCCGAAGGCGATGAACGTCGCGCCCAGGATGTAGGCCAGGGTGGTTGCGGGGACGTGGACGGAGATCCAGGTCCCCATGGCCGAGGCCAGCGCGTGATTGAGGATGGTCGCGACGAAGATCCCGGCCATGATCGGCCAGGGCTGCTTGAAGCGCGTGGCGAGCGAAAAAGCCAGGAGCTGGGTCTTGTCGCCCATTTCGCTGACGGCCACCAGAGTGAAGGAGCTCAGGATGGATTCAAACATAGTTGCTTTCCATGACGCGCTGCAATATAGTGGAATTCCAAAAGGTTCTCAATACTAGAATGGCAGCGGGAATTTCCACTGAATTCCAGCAGGTTGGCGAAAATATCGGAGGAAGTTCATGAATCAGGAAGCTTGCAGGACCTGCCGCAAACCCCAGCCCACGCTTCAGTGCGAAAGCTGTGGAGCCGCCCTTTGCAAATCCTGCCGAGAGGCCGGAGGGCCCGAGGCGTTTCTGTTTTACGCGAAGCTCCCGCCCGAGCTGGCACATACCGATTACTGTCAGCAATGCTATGCGCTTCACGTGGAGCCGGCGCTCGTGATCTATCGGGAGCTGATGGAACGCGCACGGGAGACTTACTTCTTCTTCGAAACGCAGAAGCGCGCTCTTCCCGTGCTTCGCCGCTCCAAGGAGCTGCTCCGGGTCGAAAACTGCGGCGACCGCGACGAAACCATCCTGCGCCTGGCCTTCCAGGCGGTCGAAAAAGGCTTCAACTCCGTGATCGAGGCCGAGGTCGTCTCCGAGAAAATCCGCAACGGCGGTCATCAGACGATGCGCTGGCGGGGCAAAGGTTTCCCGGCCGAGATGGATGTGGAGCGGCTCAATGCCCGAGGGTAGTTGATACGGGGTGATGCAAGGCGGTATTTGGCAGATTCGTTCAAGCGAAACTCCGGGAATTCCGAAAGAGCTAAGTGGACTTAGCCCGCTTGCCCGCAATCGCGAACCCTCTGCTTGGCTTGCTGATTTCCCTGAGCCTGCCTTTGTCCGAAGCGGCGGCCGGCCGCTTGGACGGTCGCTTGGCCTCGGCGCCGCTGGGGGAACTCCCGGCCGAGATCCAGAGTGAGCTGACCAGGAACCACTGGTCCGTCATTGATGCGCGTCCAGGGAGCGCGACGGACTCCCGGCTGATCGACGCTCAACAGAAACTTCAGGCGATGCTTGAACGGATCCGGCTTCCGAAAGACGGTCCCGAAGCCCTGCCGTTGTTACTGATCGATGATTTGACTCCAAACGCCGCGGTGATGGCGACTCCCTTCGGTAAGCGCGCCGTGATCGTCACGCTCGGCCTGTTGAAGCTGGTTGAGTCAGACGATGAACTCGCGTTCGTCCTGGGACATGAGCTCGAGCATCTGACCTCGGATCTGCAAAAGGTCTCGACCTCGCTTCTCACCGAGCGTGTCGTCGAGCTGGAAGTGGACGCCAAAAGCACTCTGAATCGGATGCTCCGCCAGGGCTACAATCCGCGAGCCGCGTACTCGGCCATGAACAAGCTGCGAAAGCTCGATGGCGGCCGCGTCAGTGAGACTCATGTCTCCAGCGACGTGCGGCAGGACTCGATCGAGGTCCTCCTGACCCATGAGAGCCGAAATCTCGGCAAGCCCCTTCCTCCTGATCACGAGCGAAAAAGAGCTCTCGTCAACTCGCGGCTGAAATCGCTTTTCGACGATCCGAATTTCATGAAGGAGCGCTGGAGGCAGTTCAGCCGCTTCGAGGACCAGGTGAGAAAGGATGTCGTCGCGCTCACCCGGCCGGTCTGGAAGCCGGAAGAGCTCGAGTTGGCGATGGAAGGGCCGGGCAGGATCTTCGGAGACCTACAGGAGGGCGCTGCCCTCCAAAAGGCGAAGTCGCGGCTCGCGGATCAAGTCAACCGAGGACTCTTTGAGTTGCTGAAGCAGGATGATCATCCCGTCTCGCTGCGCGCCGCGATTTATCGGGAGTTTCGAAAAACTCCCGGCAGCGAAGCTCCGGCGGGTTTTGCGGAGAGATTTGTCCGCGCAGCCATCGGTCAGCCCCGGATTGGAGGTTGGGGACGGGACGGCGCGGTCTGGGACCTCCTCCAAGAGGCATTTCGGGGACTTGCTCCGACAGAACGCGCTCGGCGTTTGCGGGAATTTAGCGAGAAGGTCTTTCCCGAGGCCATCGTGGAATCGCGGGATCGGATTCGGCTGCAAAGGGGGCTTTTGTCTCTGATGAGCTCGCTGAGTCTGACAGGCGAGGCCGAGAAAGCAGCGATCCGAGGGCCCTTCACGGACTTCGCCCGATCCCTGTTGAGTGATCCGAGTCGAGGGGAATTCCGGATCCGGGCGATCATCGAGGCTCTCGACGGGTCCGGGTTGGGCGCCCGCGCCACGCTGCAGGAGCTTCTTGATTCTTCCGAGGTGGCATCGAACCTCCGCGCCGGCTGGCTCGAAGCGATCTCCGGGGCCTCTGAAGCCAGCTTGTCCGAAAGAGTGGAAGACTACCGGACATTGAAAGCGCTGGGAGTGGAGCTGAGGGGCGCGGACCGGGATCTCCGCGAACACTGGCTCTCGGGAGCGAGGACGGACGCGCAGAAGCTGCTTCGCGAGCTGGAATGGGCCGCGGTTTTCGACGATCTGCCGCCGTCGGCGATCCAGGAGCGCGTCGAGAGGCTGGCCCGCCTTCCGGCTTCCGAAAACAAGTTCTATTCGACTTTCTCGTATCAGAAGCTCAGGAGCCTTCCAGGGATCAGCGTTTCCAGGGAGGTGGCCTTGAATGCGTCGCTGCATCTGCAAATGCCATTCGGATTCAAGCTGGAATTGCCGCCTGACGAAAATCGCTGGATCCTCGACCGGCTTCGCGAGAGGCAGCACGCCGTTCCGAAGGACTCCGAGCTCCTGAGGGAAACCTTCTTGCGTGTTCCTCGGGAGGAGGGGCTGTCCTGGGTCCGTTCCGCTCAGCGGCGGGAGATGCGCGGTGGCCGCGCGCCTTCGGGCGCACTCGAGCTCGTTTCGACTTTGGGGGAGCTCTACCCGACGAAGAGCTATTCCGCCAACATCACTCCAGATCTCTACGAGTCTTTCACGGCGGAATTCAGGTCTCCCGCCGCGCAGCTCCGCGCGCTTTTTGATCTCTGGGATGCGCAGAACCGGCATGCCTCTCGGAAGGGGCTCCGCGATTATGCGAAGGTGGACCAGTCCCAGATCCTATCGGACTTCATCATGCTCTCGCGGGAACGCTTTGCGGGCGGGCAGCTCAAGACCATTCCGATCTCCGATAGGGTCGAGCTCCTTCGGCGATTTCTGGTTACCAGCGAGGGCGAAGGCGTCAGTCGCTATACCGCTCACCATTGGGATTCGCTGATCACGTCGCTCCTGGATGAGGCCAAAAAAGGCGAGCTTCCCTCGGAGCTGCTTCGGGATCCTCGCCTGGTCCGCAGTCTTTCCTTCAGCGAGAACCAGCTCCGGCTCGCGCGCTACCAGCTCGAGGCCACCGACCTGAGCTCGCTCGGGAGAACGGGTCTGCCCACCCAGCAAATTCGAAACAAGACCCGGGAGATCTCCGAGCTGGTGCAAAAACAGTTTCCGGCCAAAGGCGAGGTTCGGGACCAGCTTCTCGATGAGATCGAGCGGAGGATTCTTGCGACGCGGGCGGAAAGCGAATTTCTCGCAAAGCTCCGCATCGATCCTCAGAAGTGGTTCAACTATCCGCAGATCATTGCCGCTGATGCATACCGGACCCTGATCAACCGCCTGAATTCCCAGGACGAGCGATGGAGTCTGATCCAATATTGGCTCGGGGTGACGGATGAGCCTTCACGCGAGCTGCTGGATCGCTTCGAGAGCATCGCGGGCAGGGACGGGAGGGGATACCTGGCCGCGACCCGGAAGCACTTCCAAAGCGCGGGGGCCCTGGCGCGCTCGCTCGCCCTTCAGCCTCTTTTGGACGAGGCCAAGGGCCTGCTTGCCGATCCGGACAGTGCGCGGGAGATTCTCAAGACCATCCTGGGCGATCGGTATCAGGATCCGCTCTTTCGGCGGATACTCGAGACCTATCTCGAATCGGTCCCGGCCGAGCAACGGCGCCTCGTTTACAGTCACATGCTCGCGAGTGTCACTGGAGCCGGCTACCTGGATGGCGCGCCCCTATCCAAGATCCTTGAGGGCATGGGGCCCCTAGGCATCCGGATCGGTCAGTTCCTGCGGTCCAGCGGCCTTGTCGCTCCGAGTTTGGCAAAGGAGCTTGATGGGCTTCTGGATTCAGCGGCGCCTCCCAATCGGGCCAAGATTTACGAAGATCTCCAGAAGATTTTCGGCCGTGAGTTGATCGATGTCCGGGCAGTCAATGAGCTGGTGGGCTCCGGCACCGTGAATTACGTGGTGCAGGCCGAGATCCGAGATCCCGAAACGCGGAAGCCAAAGCAGGTGGTGGTCCGGATCCAACGCGATTTCGTGGAGGGACGGGCCGCGAATGAGCATGAGATCCTCGCCAAAGCCGTGAGGAAGCTCAAAGAGAGCGGAGTGAGGGAGGAGCTTAAGCTGGCGAGTGCCGCCGAGGAAGCGCTTGCGACGGCGATCGGTCCGCTGCGCGGGGGTGGATTGGATCTCGACCAGAGCATCGAACGCCGGCAGGCGCCCTTGGCTCAGGAAGCGTACGGACGAGTGCCGCGAAACCAGGCGGACCTGACGGTCGAGGTGGCACAGCCGGTCCGATCCATACAGAAGCTGGTTCCAGAGGAATTCCAGTCGAAGGTCTCGGTCTATGAATATGTCGAGGCCACCCCCTTCAAGGAGCTCACCGCCCGCGAGCGTCGACAGGTGGCTCGGACGATCGTGAACTCCGAGCTCGAAGCGCTCTTCAGTCGAGGGATTTTCGATCCGGACGGCCATCGGGGAAACTGGCTCTACGATCGGGGACGGCGGAGGATGGTTCGCATCGACTATGCTCAGATCCGGCCGCTCTCGGAGCCTGGCGAGAAGGAGGCGGTCCGCGAATTCGTCGCCACCTTGCTTCAGGTCCGTCCGGACAAAGAGAGCGCTCGCCGATTGGCACCGCTTTTGGGGCGGATTTTCGGCCTGGAACAGGTCGATTCCGGGAGAGTCACTCCCGAGAGGCTGGAAGGGATTCTCGAAAGAATCTTCACGAGAAAGGATCTGCCCAGCTGGAAGAAGCCACTTGAAAGGCTATACGTCCTGCGCTCCTCTCTCCAAGAGGCACTGGCCAAGTCGGGCACGGTCCTCAGTCTCCCCCTGAAGGAAAATCCCCGCGCCGCGATTTCAGGCCTGGCCAAACTGCTCGGAAACCAGGAAGAGCTCGGTTCGGTGCGCTTCGGGCTGGCTCTCCGGGAGCATCTGGATCTCGAGCTCTCCAAGGTCTTTCTCTCCGAGGCCCGTGAGGTGCTGGGTGGGGGGCTCAAAAATGCCATCTCCTCCGCGCGGGACAGATGCGTACGCCTGTTTCAGCTCCTCAGTCAATAGGTTGAGATAGGTGGCCACCCGAGACGGCGACCTTCCCTACTGCGCCCAGACCATTCGGAACTCCTCGACCCGAGTCTGTCCTCCGTCGCCGATGACACCGCGGACGAGGGCCGATTGGCCATTGTCGCACAAGAGTAATACCGAGAACTTGCTGAGTCCTTCCTCGATGAAATACTGAATCATCCGCTCGCCGGATTCGTCGCGAGTGACGGAACAGGTAAGGCCTTGCTCAGCCCTGAGACCCTTTTGAATCGCTTTCACCATCGGAGAATTCAAAACGGCCTTGTCGCGAATATCCGATGCCTGAGCCGCGAGTGCCGCACAAAGAAACGCGCCCATCGGTAAAAAAATCGACTTACGCATAGTTTGTTCTCCTCGAAAGACTCTTCCTCATAAGAGCGGTTGCCTTACAGATGCTTGCGGATCGCGGAAATTCGCAGAGCATTCGTTCGGAAATGCGCTGACCGTGGGTTGACGCTGAATTTGCGGATAGACGGCGCGCGGCAAATACTGGCACTGGGTCTCGGTGTCCCCTTAAAGAAAAATCCGTCTCCTCGCGAACGGCGCTAATCGTTCCAGTTCGGCTTGGGCGGCCCCGGCGGCGGCAGGATCGTCTGCCAGTGGCAGACCGAGCAGATCGTCCCGTCATAAGGGGTTTCCCCCTGCCTGAAATTGTAACGGAAGAGGTTCGCGTTCTTCGAATAGTGCGGCTTGTGGCAGGAGATGCAGCTCATCGGACGCTCCGGGTGCACCGGGTCGGGGCGCCCGCCGATCGGGTGGCCCGCGCGCGGATGATCCGTGTAGTCCTCCTGCTCATGGCATTTGAAGCACAGGTCGTTCAGTCCCTGGATGAGAAGCTTGTCGTTCTTGGCTCCATGGGCGTTGTGGCAACTCTGGCAGCCGCTCTCCATGGCCGAATGGATGTTCATCCCGGGCTCGTCTATCTTCCGACTGAAGTCCGTATGGCAGGTCACGCAGAGCGCGGCTGGCTTGTCCTTCATCAGCTTCTTCTTCTCGGAAGAATGGGGGAAGTGGCAGTGCACGCAGGAATTGCGCATGTCGAGCGCCGAATGCCCGAACGGCTGCTTGCCGGAGTGAGCCTTGTGGCACTGGCTGCAAAGCGGCTTGATCTTGTCCTGCAGAAGCGCCCGATTGGGGCTCTCGTGGCCCATATGGCAATCGGTGCAGTCACCGTTCTTGACAGCCTTGTGCACGATCGGGTTCTCGTCGACACGATCGTGGCAGTTGTAGCAGAGATCGGGCTGTTCGGCGATGAATTGATCCGGGATCGGGGTCTTGTCGGGCGCGAGGACGTGGCAGCTCTTGCATTTCTTCGAGGCAAACGGCGGATGCGAGCTCGGAGCCGCGCCTGCCGTCGCGGCGAGCAGAAGCGCGCCGCCTGCGAGAAATTCGAGCCGCCACGTCGTGCGCATGATTACTTCCTTCCGATCTTGGCTTCCTCGAGGAGCACCGCGTACTTGTAGCCCGCGCCGAAGTCGCGGTCGATTCCCACCTTGCCGGTGAAGAGCACGACATCGCCTTCATTGGCGGCTTCGCTGGAGGTGAGCAGGAGTTCGCGGATCTCGCCTTGCGCGGTCCCGTCCTCGATGTGGATCCAGTTGCGGCCCATGATGTTGCGGTTGACCTTGATCACCTTGCCGCGAACCGAGATCTTCTGGTCCTTGAGCGTGGTTTTCTTGGCGAGGACTTCCGCGACGGTGTAGCCGCCGGGCGCCTTCTCGATCGAGCCCGGCGTGACCGTGATCGCGGGCTTCTTCGCGGTTTGCGCGGCGTGGGGGTCCGAACCGCCGGAGCCGCCGGCGGGAACGCTGGCCGGAGCTTGCGGGCCGAGGCCGGAGATAAAGTAGACTTCGGGGAACTTGCGCTTGAGCGCCTTGCTCTCGAAATCCTTCATGAGGAAGCCCTCGGTGAACTCGATCTGCTGCCCGACGTTGACCTTGACCTCGCTCGTGGCGAGCCAGCGGGTGAACTGAGGGGTTTTCACCTTGATGTAAGTATAACGGGCGGCGGAGACGGTCTCCAGGACGGTGCCCTTGTAAAGGGAGGCTTTCGCCGCGGGAGCGGCCGCGCCGGTTCCATAGGCCCATGCGGGCACGCCGGCGAGCGCCGAAGACAGCAGGACAGCCAGGGTCAGGATCATGCTTCGTTTCATTTGCTTCTCTCTCCTTTGGTTTCTCAGGGGTGTTCTCAGGTTTCTTCCCTCATTCATCTTCAGCCTCGTCCATGCGGGCCATGCCTTTGCGGACGATTTCCTTCTTCACGTTGCGGTCGGTGGCGTTGACCGCGAGGAGGGTGATAGCGGCCTCGTCGATCTCCGCGACGAACTCCACTGATAGCACGAGGAGGCGGTCGCGGGCATCCAGATCCGGAAATTGGCGGCAGATTTCGATCACGTCTTCGGCCTTGAGGTCCTTCACCTTGCGGAAGCCGTCGGTGGCGAGCTTCTCGGCAACGCGATCGGCGGCCTTGATGAGCGCCACCAGGCCGGCCGTATCGAGCGAGGTGAGGAATTCCAGGCCGCCGGTGATGATCGCGTCGCGCGTGCGGGGGTTGGGCGAGGCGCGCGCGACGTCGGCGACGACCTGCGCGTCGACGCGTTCCACCTTCTGGAGGAGCTGGATCGCAACCGCTGCCTTGTTCTCATACGCGAACGCGGCGAGGGTCTTCGCCTCCTCGCCGCTGAGCGGCGGAAGCAGGGGCAGAGCACCCGCGAGGATCTGATCGCGGATCATCCCCGAGCCGCAGGCCTTCAGCGTGAGCGCGAGGTGCCGGCCGCGGAAGCCCGGAATCCTGGGGAGCAGCGTGAGCGCGACGATCGTCTTGTGCTGCATGGACTTCTCCACGAGGAGAGCTACCCCTTCGGGCGTGACGGATGTCAGCAGGCCGATCCCATCGCCGATGATCGTGTCGCGCATCTCGCCGTTGGGCGCGGTTTCGGCGGCGGCGGCGAGGGTTTCCGCATCGAGTCCGGGCATCCGTGCCAGGATGGCGGCCGCGACGGTCGCGCGCCGCTCGCTCGCCGCGGTGATCACGGCGAGCACCCCTTCGCGCGAGAAGGAGGTGACGTGGGCCGCGCCATTCAGGAGGAGCTGCTCGCGGGTCGCGCTTTCCGGCGCGAGCTTCGCGAGAGTCGCCAGCTCCTGGGCGCTGAGTGCCGCAAGGCGCGGGAAAAGGGCGGACGCGAGCTCGGCGTGCGAACGATAGGCCTGCCGGAGCATCGCCTGGGTTCCGGCGAGGTCCACCCGGATGAGGTGCCCGAGACCCAGGGTGAGCACCCGATCGCGGTCCGGCCCGTAACCCATGGCCGAGGCGAGCTCCGCGAGCTGGGAGGCGGTGAGCTCGGGCAGGCGTGGGAGCAGGAAGCGCGCGGCCTCCAGTGCAGCTCCTCGGGTCGCGCCCAGGATGGTGCGCGCGCCCGAAGAAGTGAGCGCGGTAAGGTAAGGAAGGCCCTGAAGCAGGATGTCCTCGCGATCGGGTCCTTCCATTATTCCGTGAGCGATGAGCACGAGCTCCTCGGCGCTGAGGGCGGATAGCGCGCTGAAAAGCCGGCTCGCGAGGGCCGCTCGGCCGCCGGCTGCCTGGCTCAGAAGCGCACGCGCGTCCGCGGGACCCGGTGCGGTCAGGAAGGGCAGCGCCGCGAAAAGGACGGAGTCGCGTCCTTCGGAATCGCGAATTCCGGCGGCGATCGAGGCGATTGCCGCACCGTCGAGCGGGCCGACCTTGCCCAGGGTGACGGCGGCGATCGCCGAGGGATCCTCCGACGCAAGCGAAAGCATGGCGCGGGCATCGGCGCGCGAGAGGCGGTCGATCCGGCGTGCGACGTCGAGAATCAGGAGGTCCCGCGCGCGCGATTGCGGCAGCTCCTGCGCGAACGCGAGAAACGAACGGGCGCTTCGGTCGGAGTCGTGCTCGAACCATTCGCGGCTGAGCGTGGCCATCCTGCCCCAAGCACCCTTTTCCGCGCTCAGTCGCGCGAAGGCGAGGCGGTCCGGCGAGTCGATCGCTGGAATCGCGCCGAGCGCGAGCGAGAAGACGTCATCCGAGCTGTCAGGCTCCGAAGCCGGAAAGAGGCGCTCAAGGAGCGCACGCGCGCTATCGAGTGAAGGATCTTCCAGTTTCGGAAGCCCCAGGAGCAGTAGCGCGCGCGTGAACGCCCCGTACTCGGCCGCGAGCGCGCGATTCTCGCGGAGGCGCGCTACGCGGTGTTGGCAGGCGGATTGCGCGCACGGTGCCAGGCTTTCAAGGAGCGTATCGATTCGCGCCAGCGTGGCGTGGGGAAAGTAGCAGGCATCGAGCAGCAGGAGCAAATGGGCGCTGTCCACGGAGCGGGCGTCCTCGAGGAGCCGAAGCAGGTCGCGATGGTACTCGGGCGTGAGCGTCGCGATCGAGCGAAGCGCGCGCAAGGTCCCCGTCAACTCGCGGGAAGCGAGGATTTCCGCGGGATCGGTGAAGCGAGTGGTGAGTGCGCGATATGCGCGATCGGCTGGCGCTTCGGGCGGAGGCAGATCGTTGTCGGGAAAAAAAGAGCCTGTTTCGGCCGCAATCGCCACTTTTGTGAAAATGAGTTGCGGAAATTGCGTTAGCGCGGCCATCAGCAGGAGGAGAGGGAGATTTCGCGGAAGGGACTCGCGGGAAGGCATCGTTTACTCCGGATGGAAGCTTTCGCAGGTCGATTTAATGCAGGGCAGCAGGCTTGTCAATCTTCTCAGTGCCTGTGTGCCGCGAGTGCTTGTACTCCAAAATTGGGCGTTTTTCTCGAAAAATGCGGGACATTATCGAATGAGTGGGTGGATTCGCGCGGGAAGCGAGAGGCGCGGGACGAAGCGTCCCAAGTTCATCTCGAACTCCGTCCGATCGAGGGAGTTTGGGATACTTTGTCCTCGCGCGAGGTGAAATGGCCGGGAGGCAGGCCGGGGGGGATGGAGCCGGAACGGTGTCCTCCGTATGGGACGCTCCGTCTCATGCGTGGGGCATCGTGAGACGGAGCGTCCGTCCCCCGCGCGCGGGTGGGAATTCCCATAGGAATAACGAGTCGGAGCGTTCCGCAGCCATATTCAGCTGTTGCTTGTGACGAGTGGCGAGCGGGCGTATATCCGTTCGCATCGGGACTTAGTGAAGAGTCTTCTCAACGTGTGACGGATTTCGTGCGCGGAATGGCTCGGACGTCACGGCATTTTGGGGGTTCGGAATGAACACAAATCCAAAGAAGATGAGCGGCTGTCTGGGAGCTCTCATCGCGTTAGTGTTGATAGGAAATGCGCATGCGGGGATCACGGAGACCAAGCACAACTTCTCGACCACAGGCTGGGCGATGGGCGAGATCTGTCTTCCCTGCCATACTCCGCACGGCGGCAACAAGGCCGTGAAGGCGGATGCGCCGTTGTGGAACCACGCACTGTCAACGGCGACCTATACGCTGTATACCTCGGACACGATGAACGCGGTCGTGGGCCAGCCTGACGGCACGTCCAAGCTCTGCCTGGGCTGTCATGACGGCACCGTCGCGCTCGACTCGTTCGGCCGGTACGTGGGCACGACGTTCAAGACGGTGCGCCTTGACCGCAGCGGCTCGCACCCGATCTCGTTCACCTACGACTCGGCGCTGGCCACGGCCGACGGCACGCTGTGGGATCCCGCGACCCACACTACCGAGCATGGCGGCACGATCGATCAGGATATGCTGCATTTCGGGAAAGTCCAGTGCACCTCCTGCCATGACGTCCACGGGCGCTACGGCAACGAGAAGCTCTTGCGGATCCACAATGCCGGCAGCGCGCTGTGCATGACTTGCCACAACAAGTAAACGGCAAGTCGGATAACCATTCAGTACGGAGAATACGAAAATGACGAAATACTTCAGAGCGACAGGTATAGTGGTTGCGGCCTTGTTTGCGATCACGGCTTCGGCCGCGCAAACCAAAGCCCCTGTTTTCTATCCGGAGCAGCCGGACGCCCCCAGGATCCAGTTCCTGAAGACGTTCACCGGCTCCAACTCCCTGCTTCCGGCGAATCCTTACGGGGACCGCTTCCCCGGCTTCACGCCGGTGAATCCGGAGGAGACCAATCCGCTGGTCAAACCCTATGGCATGGCCATGTCGGGCGGCAAGCTCTACGTCTGCGACATGCTTCGGGGCCTGGTCAGCGTTCTTGATCTCGAGAAGAACCTCATGACGAACTTCGGCGAGGGCAAGCTGTCCCAGCCGGTCAATATCGCGATCGCCGCCGATGGCACGCGTTACGTGGCGGATGTGGGCCTCAATCGGGTCGCCGTGTATGACTCGAAGGATGTCCTCGTTAAGATGTTCGGAAAAGGCGACACGCTGAAGCCCTCGGACGTGCTCCTGTCCAAAGGTCGACTGTACGTGGCGGACCTCATCAGCTCCCAGATCCTGGCCCTCGACCCGTCGACCGGGGCGGAGCTCTTCCGCATCGGCAACGCGGGCAGCGCGGCTGGCGAGCTGTTCAAGGCCACGAACCTGGCCGCGGACGTCGAAGGCAATATCTACGCCGCCGACACGCTGAACGGCCGCATCGCCGTCTTCTCGGAGACCGGCAAGTTCCTCCGGAACGTCGGCCAGGTCGGTGACGTGATCGGCACCTTCACGCGCCCGAAAGGCGTGGCGTTGGACCGCGAGAGCCGGCTCTTCGCGGTGGACGCCGCGTTCGAGAACGTGCAGGTCTTCAACAGGGAAGACAAGCTGCTCATGCCGTTCGGCAAGGTCGGCAACATCCCTGGCGGCCTGAACATGCCCGCGAAGGTCGTGGTCGACTATGATCACGTGAAGTACTTCGCCAAAGACGTGGCTCCCGGGCATCAGATCGAGTATCTGATCCTCGTGTCCAACCTCAGCGGCAGCAATGCCGTGAACGTCTACGGGATGCTCAAGCAGAAGTAAGGGATTCGTCCTGATCGGGCTCCTGATCGGGATGGAACCGTACGGCGATGCGGTAGACCCTCTGGGTCACCGCATCGCCTTTTTACAAAACGCGCCGAAACGGGTAGTGACACGCCATGCATTATGGGGCTCTTCCGCTCTTTGTGGGTCTTTTCGCGTTTCTCGGGCTCGCGCTCGAAGGCCCCGCTGTCGCCGGGATCGCCGGCTCCCCTCACGATTTCAGCGCGCAGTCCTGGAGCGGGGGCCAGGTCTGCATCGTCTGCCATTCGCCCCATGTCCCGGTGTCACCCGCGCTGCGGCCGCTCTGGAACCACGCCCTTTCCAATCAGGTCTACACCCCCTACAGCAGCGATACGATGAGCGCCATCGTCGGCCAGCCTGACGGCAGCTCGAAGCTCTGCCTGGGGTGCCACGACGGGACGATCGCGACGGATGCGTTCAGCGGCAGGCCGGGATCGCAGTGGTCGGGAGGATCGCTGGGGACGGACCTGCGCGATCATCATCCGATATCCTTCGTTTACGATAGTTCGCTCGCGGCATCCGATCCGCGGTTGCGCGATCCGGACACTTCCCTGACCGAGCTGGGAGGGACGGTCGCGCGGGATCTGCTCAGCGCGGGGAAGGTTCAGTGCAGCTCCTGTCATGAGGTGCACAATCGCTTCGGAAACTCGGAGCTTTTCAGGATCCCCGATGACAATGGGCGGCTCTGTCAGAGCTGTCATAACCTGTGAGGCGGGAGATGAGAATCGGCATCCAAGGCGGTCTATCGCTCTTGCTGACTCTGGCTTCGGGCGCGGCCTTCGGCGACTTTGCCGGCGGCAAACATGATTTCTCGCGCGAAGCGTGGTCCGGCGGCAAGACCTGTGCGGTCTGCCATCTGAGTCATCTGCGATCGCTGCGGAAGTTTCCGGCCGAGGCGAGCCCGGGCGCCCTCGTGTTGAGCGCCGAGGAGAAGGCCGCGATCCGCGCGAATCCCGCCAACCGTCTCTGCCTGCAATGCCACCGACCCAAGGACGGTTCCGATAGGGGCGGGCATTCCCCCATCGACTCCGGCAAGGGGCTTGCGGGTCCGGCCCAACCTCCGGCCTTCGGAAGCGGCTCGCGCGCCTCCGTCTGTCTTCGTATCAACAGCCAGGGAAGCATCGCGGGAAAGGACTGCGTGAGCTGTCACGACATCCACGCATCGACGAGTCCGTTCCTGCTTCGCGCGGACTATCCCCAGGCCGCGGGCAATCCCTGATACCATCCGGCTGAGCGCGTGAGCTATTTTGCCCCATTTTTTGGCGGAATTTCCCTTGAAAATCGCGCAAAAACCTACTGACAAAGCTGCCGCGTTGTACTAACTTGCGCCGCGCACCAAATCAGTGGCCAAGCGCTGCGAACTCAAGGGGGTATTTTTATGGCTTTCAGTATTCCGGGCACTCAACGGAAGGTTGCGGTGTTGCTGGGCGCGTGCGCGCTCGGCGCTCTATTGCTCGCCGGTGTTGTCCGCGCCGAGGGCGATGACTACGGCGACTCCACGCCGGGCGGAGGACTGCCCGAGCTGACCAAGGATCAGTTCCTCAAGGACAAGGCGAATCTCGCGTGCGAAGGTTCGCTCTGCAAGATCTTCTCGGTCTCGCTGAACTCCACGAAGTTCACGGTCTCCACTTTCGTCGGGACGAATAACCGCATGAACAACGGCAACAGCTCCTCCTACAACGTCTATTACGGGGGCGGGGATCCTTACAACAATCCCAACTACAATCTCAATGAGCCCGGCTACGGCATCCAGCTCACCTGGGAGAAGACCAACTGCACGAAAACGGTGAACGTCGACAAGTCGGTCTACGAAGCCGTCACCACCTACATGACCGCGCTTGTGAACGCGAAGCCGGGCGAGGATCCTACGTTCCCGGCTTTCACGCCCGCGGAGCAGACGATGATCCTGTTTTACACGACGGTGATGAATCTGGTGAAGGGCGCCACCTGCAGCTGATTCGCGCGGCGAACCATCCCATGAAATCCGCCTTCGCATGGTTGTCGATTCTCGGGGCCTTGAACGCCGCCTTCGCGGCCCGGGCCCGCGCGATCGATTTCAACATGGCTCCGTTGGAGTTCTCCAACCGCGCGGCCTGCGCCGAGCTTTCGCGCAGGCCCGCGCGCTCGGTCTTCCTGATGCTCGACGGATTCAATGCGGGCAAGGCGGGCTTCGCTCGCGGAGCGGCGATGCAGAAGGTCCGGCCGCTCGAGGAGCCGAAGCGCTGGGCGCAGAAGTCGGTCACGCGCTTCCGGCTCTGGAGCGCGCAGTTGTCGGTGGACATCCTGGAGTCGCTCTTGGAGGGCCGCCTTCCGCTGCTGCCGGTGGATGCAGCTTTTCCCGAAGGGTATCGCACTGCCGTGGAGAGCTGCCTGCGCGAGAACGAACTGCTCTCCTGTCGGGCGATGAACGACTGGCTCGGGGAGCTTTGGGCGCGGGCGCACCTGCCGCGGCCGGACTGGGCCGCGCTGGGCTTCAGCGAGAGCGACTTCTTCCCGAAGCGCCTGAGCGAGAACGCTTCGATCGGCTGTCATGTCGTGCGGAAGTTCTCTGCGTTTCACAAGCCGTTGGCGACGCAGAAGCCCGATCAGTCCACCGTGGACTCGATCGCCTTCGATTCGTTCAAGCCCGAGGAGCATCTGGACAGCTGCTTTTCGCCCGACGATGACGCCGACGCGCGCTTCACGACGGTTCAGCTCGACGTGGCGGATCTCGCGTCCGACGAGCAGTGGGACGCGGTGGGCTTCCGGTTCTGGCATACGTTCAAGCTTTTCCTGTCCTGGGGCTGGCGCCACGCTCCGGAGTATCAGCGGGAGTTCGGAGATTTGCGGCCGGTCTTCGCCTCGATCGCTTTCGAGGACTCGGCCCTGCTGGTTCCCAACGGCTGCCGCTCCGTGGAGCTGCCTCGCTGCGACTCGACGGGACTTTCGGCCGATGCGCTGCGCGCGGCGAAGTACCTGGGGCAGACGCACGCGGCGATCCGCGAAGTGCCGCCGAAACCGATCGATATCCTTTTCGACGGGCGCTTCCAGGAGGTGAACAACGACGTCGTCGGCCTGCTCGAAGCCGACAGCGCGGACGCCTGGTACCGCGACTTCAAGGAGAAGCTCGCGGCGCTGCGCCTGGAGATGATCACCAAGCTCAACGCGGGCCTCGCCAAGCTCCAGGTGATCTCGCATCTTCTGGAGCCTTCCGCCCTGGGGCGCGACATCGAGGCGCTGGTCGATGACCCGGCTCTGGATCTCAATGAGGCTTACCTGGCGTGCATGGAATACACGCTGTCCAAGAACCAGCTTTTCGAGGACATCGATCGGGAGATCCAGACCCTCAGGGACGCCGAGGAGCTCAAGAGCGTCCTCCTGGCCGATTCCTCCCGTCGGCTGGGGGACCACATCGGGTTCTACCAGCACGTGGCGGGGAGGATGCAGTCGTTCTGCAAGACGCTCGAGGCGCGCGGTCAGCTGGCGAGCTCCGTGGCGGATCTTCACAAGGCGCTCCATCCCTGGGCGTTCTATCTCCTGCACCCGGCGGAGCGTTCTTCCTATGAGGGGCTTTGCTCGAAGAATCCGGAGCATCCCGTCTGTCCCCGGAACCTCGAGAAGCGCTACCTCCTGGCCACGCGCAAGCTTTCGAACGGGGCGCAGGAGCAGGTGGCGATCTGTCGCACGCCGCTCGAGTGCGCGCGCACGGTGCTGCAAAGCCTGGTTTCGGTGATCTCGGTGCGTCGCTACGCGCGGGCGTTCCTGCCGCTCGGGGAGGCGATCAACAGCCCGGACCTGCTCAATACCTACTCGGGCCAGACCGCCTGCAAGCTCTATGATCCCTGGCTCAAGAAGCGGCAGGCCTGGAAGCTCTTCGTGGCGGACCTGGGCTCGGCGGCGCTTTACGGCGCAGGTTGCGGCGCTTTCCAATACGCGATGCTGCAGCCCGAAGTCGACAAGCCCGTCGCCTATCGCGAGGTTTACCGCAATCACGAGGTCGCCTATGACATCCTCACGAAAAAGGAGCCCGCGCGGTATCAAATGGGCTTCGACCTGCAGTTCCTCTCGGGGGTCTCGTGCGGCGTGACGGTGAGCAATGCGCTGCTCGATGGCGTGCCCGCTCCCTCGGTCTTTTACGGGGATTTCACGGTGGGGGCGTGCTACGGCGAGGATCACACCACCTACAACGTGAAGGTGCTGGTGCCCGGAAGGCCCGAGCCGACGGAGATCGACGAGAAGACTTCGGACAAGTGCTTTCGCTGCTCCTTCGGGGTGCGGAGTGTTGTCTCGAAGTTCTGCGCCATGACTCCCGTGGGGCACGCCGTGGCGTTCGGGGTGGGGATTTTCCAGGGCGTGCTGCGGCTCGCGGCGAACCTCAGCGATTCGGCCAATATTCCCGCCATCGAGACGCTCAATATCGATCAGATCTCCAAGAGCTTCGAGCAGGAGAAAGGGAGCTGGAAACGGCGCTGTCACGATCGGGCCAGGTTCGGCCTTTCCTGCGGGAAGAAATCGGGAGGCCAGCCATGAGCAACCGGAATGCTCGCGCGCTCCTCGTCGCGGCATCGGTGCTGCTCTGCTTCGCGCGCGCGCCGGGAGCGCTGGCGGAAGGGAGAGATGCTTACCTCGGTTTTTTCCTACGCGGCGATCTGAATCCGGCGATCGGGCTTTCGTGCGCGACGGAGCAGGAATGCCTGGCTACGTGCCAGGGCGGGCGGGAGTGCCTGCGGCCGGTCGGCCCTTGCCTGGACTGCGTCGGCGCACGCTCGCCCGAGATGGCGAATTTCTACCAGAACGCGGGCACGGGAGTTTCCGCCTGCCATGAACAGCGCCTTGTTCCCGAGCTCGTGCCCGAGCTGTTCCGCGCGCTGGAGCTGATTCCCCTGTCGCCTTCGTCTCCATACAATCCCCTGAGCCTCAAGGACGCGTCCCTCGAGGCGCGTTTCCGGAGCCTGTGCCCGGCCGGAAGCGGCGATGCCGTCGCGCTTGCGGTCGTGGATCGGGCAACGCGCGCCGTGCAGTCCATTCCGCTGGTCGCCTGTGGCCGGGAGCTCTATCCGCTGGCCGGCCTCACCGATGACTGCGTGAAAAAAAGCGTGGAGCTTCAGGACGGGATCTTTCGGGCCGCGCGTCAGCAGGACCGGATCGACGCCGCTTTCGCGGCGGCGCGGGCGCGCTCGGAGCGCCTCGCCTTCGATTACGAGGTCGTGGCGTTTTCGGAATTTCACGAGTTCCAGTACCTGCGCTGCGACGCGGAGTCGCGGCCCGTCTGCCAGGTGCTTTGCGAGTCGGGTCTGTCCTGCTCGCTGCCGGTCGATGGCGAACGGAACGCGCGCGGCGTGCTGCGCTTCGGGAGCGCGCGCTGGCGCGCGTGCGATCGCGAGGCTTTCTCGGTGGACCTGCTCCTGCGCTATCTGGGCTCGGAGCGGAGCTTCGCCTTCACCTCCCGTTCGCTCGCGCAGCGCTATGACAGCGATCCTGAAGAGGGGGCTTACGACGATTTCAGCGTGATCGACCGGATCCTAGCCGAGTTCCGAGGAGTGTTCCGGCCGGACGGAGAGTGGAGCGCGCAGGATTACCGCGGCTTCCTCGTATCGCCGGCCTATCGCGAGTCGATCGCGCGGGAGATGCGGAAGCTTTGCGGCGACGGGGCGGAGCCCGTCGTCCTCGGGACCGGAGATTCGGTGGAACGCGTTTTTTGCCGCTCGGGACTCAATGGCTATTTCCATCCGCTGATCAGGGATGGGGAGCGCTGTCCCGGCGGGAAGGGGGAACCATGAACGAGTGGAAACTCGCGCTGCGCGCGCTGGCTTTTGCGGCCGTCATGGTCCCCCTTACGTTCGGGGGCCACGGGCGCCGCCCGGTCGAGCGCCGGCTCGTGGAACTGCATTTCGAGGCGAGCCTCGATGGCGCGGCCATACTGCAGGACCTTGACGACTTTCTCGCCGGGCAGCAGGAAACGGAGGGCTCGTGGCGGGCATCTTTCGCCTCGATATTCGACAGGTGGGGACGGGAGGAGCCGACGCCGCTGCCGGAAGCCGCGGAGCCGCTCGCGGCCAACACGCTTCTCGTTTTCGGCGCTACCGCGGACGGGGTCGGGATCGGGACGGGCTTCACGGCCGGGGTGCCCGACGCAGGCTCGGCCGTCATTCTCACCGCGTTCCACGTGGTGGAGCGCTTTTGCCGGATTCCTGCCGACCTCGTGCGCGATCGCGCGCGCGACGGCGTGAGCTATCCCTGTGAAGCGCTTTACGCGCTTCACGACATCGGAATCGATACCGGCACGAGCCGCGTGGTTGCCGATGGGCCGCAGCCCTGGAAAAGCCCGGTACGTTCGCTCGACTTCTTCGACAAAAAGCTCGATCTGGCGCTCTTTCGGATCGGGCTCCCGCCCGCCCACGGGCTGAGTCCGACCGAGCTCGTGACGGCAACCGAGCCGAAAGCGCCCAGGCTCGAGCCGCGCGGGGCGCAGCTACGGGCGGACGCCAAGGGCGAGCCTGAGGGAGGCGCGCTCCCGCTCGAAGCGTTCGAGCTGCGCATGGTCGCCTACGGCGCGGCATACAAGAAGGATGGCGCAAGAGATCGCGATGAAGCGGATTCGCGGCTGATCAGGCGGCGCTGGTACGCGGGTCGGTTCCTGGGGACCCGCGCATTCGAGAACGAGCGGAAACTGGGCTTCCTCTCGGCGTTCAAGCATTCGCTCGAGGGGTTGCCCGGAAGCTCGGGCGCCGCGCTCGCGCTCACGGATGGGCGCATCGTGGGCATGCATGCGAGCCTGCTGATGAACCGCTTTTACGCGAGCGAGGGCTGCGCGGCCAAGCTGGTCCAGGTGGATGAGAACTACGCGATTCCGATGTCCTATCTGAAAGAGGTGCTTTCCCCATGAAAAAGCTCGTGACGAAGAAGTTCGTGAAGAGAGGCGTGGCACTGGGCCTGGCATTCGGCATTCTGGGCGCGGCCCCCTTGGCCCGCGCGGAGCTTTCAAGCAGCGTGAAGGTGAGGGTGCGGAACTCCTCCAACTACGTTTATCCGTGCAACGCGGGCGTGGCGCTCAATCCGAGGTCCCAGGCCCGAGGTGTGGATTACGTGCGGGGCTACTGGGTCGCTTCGGAACATAATCCACGAGCCGCGGCCGGGCAGGGCGTGGCCGTCGGAGGGGCGAGGGACTCGGGCTTCGCGGACCCCGACTTCGGGGCGCTTTCCTCCTTGCTCGGCGGCGGAAGGGCTTATCCCAGCTATAATCAGCTGCTGCCCGAGGCGACGATGTATGATTTCGTGGTCGGGAGGGGCGCGTCGGGTGACGATCGTTTCGAGATCAATCTCGCTTCGGATACCTATGATGCGGCCTATTTCGTCACCTTCTGCTTCAAGCCGTCGCTCGTGGCCAATCCGGAGGATCCGGTCCAGTCCGAACTGAAGTTCGCGAGCGCGCGCGTGACGCACTCGGTGGTCACCGGGAGCGCTTCGAACTACGCCACCGACTCGGGGCTCAAGGCGATGATCGAGGTGAAATGCGTCAAGAACCAGGGCCGGATCGTGCAGTACTACACGCCGGGAGGCGTGACCGAGATCAACGCCCTGTTGGCGCCTTTCGGAGGGGCGACCACGGTGGAGCTCGCGCCCTCGGGCGGGATACTCATCGGTGACGGTCCGTCGCTCGTGAGCGGAAGCCCGCTCGAGACCGGGGAGCTTCCCGACGAGTGCCGGATCCGCTTTCATTTCATCGAGACCTCGGGAGCGCTCAGGCCGCATGTGATGTCCTCCTCGGACATCCAGATCGACTTGGACGCGACGGTGGGGCGGCTCGGAGGGTGATCGCATGAGACCAGGGCTGATCGCATTCCTTCTGGCAGGCTGGCTGGGCGCGAGCTCCGCGCAGGCGGATTATGTCGAGGAGCTGAATCTCTGCGATCTGGGCATCCGCAATCCTGACATTTCCAACCAGCTCGGAGTGGACCGCATCTCCTTCACGCGCGCCCGGCGCCGGGAGGTCCTCGTGGCGACGCCCGTGCTGCGTTCCGCTTCGGAAACCGCGACCGAGCCTTATGACCGCTGGGCCGCTCCGAACGCCTTGAGCGAGGTGGAGCTGGAACTGGGCTCGGAGGTCCTGGCGTCGGAGTATTTCCTGGAGCTCTGCTACACGTGGCGGCGCGATCCGGGGGACACAGCCGCGTATGAGGCGAGGCTTCTCGTACCGCCGCAGACGCCGCCGGAGCTCACGCGGGTGAGCTGGAGCATTCGCTGCGTGAGCGAGGTGCTCGGGGTGCCGGAGCCCGCGATGCACGCGAAAAACGCCCCGAGCCTGCTCGTGCCGCTCGAGGGGAAGAGCGCGCTTCGCTGCGCGATCCGTTTCAGCTTTCAGGAAACCGGGACTACCGTGCGGCGGCCGCATGATCACGTGGTCGAGCTGGAGCCCCGCCTGAGCGTGGAGGTGGGATCATGAGGATT
Source organism: Oligoflexia bacterium (assembly GCA_023701205.1). Lineage (GTDB taxonomy): Bacteria > Bdellovibrionota > UBA1018 > UBA1018 > UBA1018 > JAMPXJ01. The sequence goes on along the minus strand of JAMPXJ010000005.1, from coordinate 22,380 downwards.
TCGTGCCCGGGTCGATTCGCAAGCCTTGTCTGGGCGCTCGTGCTGGGGCTGGGGCTCATCTCGCCGGCGGAGGATGCCTGGGGCTGCAACAAGCTCGGAAACTGGGAACTCGGCATCGCGGGATCCTATGAGAGCGGCAAGCAATCCGTTTCGGGCCGCAGGAAGGAGTTCCAGGTCACCAACTGCCGGAAGAACGTGGGCGAGTACTTGGTTCTTACGACGGCGCCGGTTTTCCTGGATCTGAGCATGCGAGGGCTGTCCACCGTCGAAGGCGAGCTGCCCCAGGACTCCTGCTATCTCGACCAGAGTCCCTTCGAGGTATCCCGCCCCGCCGAGGTGGGCATCGAGGAGCATTATCGCAAGGAAGTCCGCTTTCTCAATCACTGCCTGGAGCTCGAGGTGGCCGACTCCCGGGGCGAGATCGACACGGCCGTGCAGCTCAACTGCGAGATCACGCCGCTTGGGCCGGGCAAGGTCCGCGCGCGGGGTCCTCAATGCGTGTTCCGCATCGCTCCGGGCAGCGATTTCACGGTCCGTTACGCGCTCAATCCCGCCTGCCTGAACCGGGAAAATCTCCAGACCTGGGGAGACCTCGAGCCCATGGACGTGAAGACGAGCCTGGGTTTTTACCGCACCTCGAACCTGACGCCGGGAAGCCCCGAATACGCCGTCCTGGGCTTCGTCGACGCCCGCGTGAGCCTGCAGCCGGACTCGAGGCTCCTTCCCGTCTCCACCTATTTCGGGCGCGAGACCTCGAACTGGCCGACGCAGTATGGCGCACAGGTGAGCCTCGGAAAGGTGACCCTGCTCAAGCGCCAGCGCCCGGGGGCTCCCTCTTATTTCCTCAGGGTGCCTTTCCTGGTCAATAACAACTGTCCCGCGCGCTGCCGCGAGGGGCTTTGCGCGAGCCCTTGCGACTTTTACGTACCTGTCGCGGCCAAGTTCACCCTCGCGAAGAAGGCGGGCACCGACGCGAAAGAGGAAGGCCAGGCACGCGAGAATTTCCGCCCGCTCGACTGGTGGTATCAGGGCAACATCGTTCCGGGGCGCTTCCTCGGCGAGCTTTCGCTCGGCAAGGAGATCCGGGGCGATGAGCCGCGCGTGAACGACCGTTACCGGATCACGGCCGAATTTTCGGATCCGTCGCTTTCCTATCGGGTTTTGGTTGACCAGGCCAAGCAGCTGCTCATCAAGCTCGGCAATGGAACGATCCCGCTCGGCAACGCCGGGACCGGGGAGCTCGAGCCGTTGCGGGCCCTCCTGGGCACGATCGCCGGGCCTGAGAGCCTGCCGGAGATCCGGGAGCTCGGGGAGGGAAGCCTGGATCCGCAGCCGGTGCTGGATCTGCTGAACAACCTCGTCGGAGTCGAGGAGACCTGGCCGCCTTATTACTCGGAGGTCGTCTCCGGGGAGAGCAAGGACAGCGCCAAGCGCGTCTATCAGGTACTGATGCTGAGCTTCCGGGTCGCGGCGATCACCCCGAGCGGGGCCATCGGCATCGATCAGATCAGCTTGAAGCGGATTTCACGCGTCTTCGGCGATTTCGAGAGAGCCGTCCCGATCCAGCCTCAGATCAAGTGCGGAGGCTAGGCAGCGGCCGGCGCTTTGGCGGGTTTGGGCTTGGAAATGGGAAGTTCCTGCCCTAATCTTGGATTTCATGCTGCTCTCTCAACAGCTCGCCACGACGGCGCAGAAGGCCGGCGCCCAGCCGGTCCTTCATTACTTGGGCAAGGACCTGCGCTACAGCGAGTTCACCCGCAAGGTCGCGCAGCTCAGCTATCTGTACCAGAACGAGCTGGGGCAGTTCGCGCGCGTCGCGGTCCTCGCCAGCAACTGCCCCGCAGTGGTGGCGACTTTCTTCGCCCTGAGCAACTCGCGATCGGTCCTGATCCCGATCGATCCCACGCAAGGCTTCGAGGAGATCGGCCGATGGCTTCGGGAGTCCGAGGCAACCCATCTGGCAATCAGCTCGGATCGCACGGCGATGGCGCGGGACCTGCTTCGATCCGAGCGCCTTCATCTCCCGGTGATCGAGATCGAGAAGAAGATGGGCGGGGAGTACGACCAATCCTTCACCCCGCTCCCGGAGTCGCCACCCAAGGACAGCGATCCGGTGCTCTTGCTGCGAACGGCCGGAGTCTCGGGGCCGCCGCGCCTGGCGGCCTTCGATCATGTGCGGGTGCAGGCCGCCGTCACGGCCATCCGCGGCGCTTACCGGGCCACGGGCAAGGAACGCTTCTCGACGCCGCTGAACTGGTCGCATCCTCTTGCGTTCGTCCATGCCATGGTTTTCCCCGTCCTGAGCGGGAATACCTGCGTGGTGGATCCGGGCACGGAGCTGAAGGAGCTTCCGACCTTCCTTCGGGAATCGAAGGTCACCCGCCTGGTTATCGGCGCGGAGGGCGCGCGAGGCCTGTTGAATTTCTGTCGCGAGACGGGAGCCCGTCTAGGATCCGTCAAGGCTCTGTCGGTGGGGCTGAGTTCCGTTTCGCCGGAGCTCGAGACGCTGGCCGCGGACACTTCCATCGCGTTACTCCGGTGCTACGGCCAGACGGAGAACGTCTGGACGCTCTCGCTGGATGATTTCACCGAGATCGGTCAGCATCCCAGACCCTGGCCGCGGGCGCTCACCGGGCTGCGCTACAAGGTACTGGACGGCAATGGCGACGAGATCGCCGGAAAGCAGGAAAGGACCGGGCAGCTCGCCGTCTCGGGACCTACGGTCATGCTGGGCTATCGCGGGGCCGTGAAAAAGGACTGCGAAACGGCCACGAAGATGCGCCTGCGCGGCACCTGGCTGTACACCGGTGACATCGCGACGCTGGCCGAGGACAAGGAAGGCGTGCTGCGCGTCCGGCTGGAAGGTCGCCGCGAGCAGCTCCTCGAAAGCGGCAGGAGCTTCATCTCGCCCGAGGCGATCGATGCGGCGATCAGGAAAATCCCGGGTTGCCTCGACGGCGCGGGCTTCGTCACTCATGATCTCCAGCAGAAGCCGCTTCTCGCCTGCGCCTACGTAAAGGAGGAGAACCGCCTCCTGCGGCCGCACGAGGTGCTCGAGCAGCTCCGGCAGCTGCTTTCGGGCGAGGAGGTGCCCTTGGCGGTAGTTGCCGCCGACTCGATCCCGCGCACCCTGGCGGGCGTGAACCGGCCGCGGCTGGCCCGGCAGTTCTCGGGCATCTCCCCGACCGAGATACCGGCATCCAGCGAGGCCGCCGCGAACGGCCCGGGCGAAGCTACTCCCGTTGCCTCCTCCGAGGCGCCGTCGTTCGAAACTCCGGCAGCTCCCGCTCCCGCGGGGTTATCGCCCGAAGAGGAGCTGGCGCAGCTCCTGGCGGAACCGCTGCCGGGGGCGTCCCCAGCGGCGCCCGCTACGGGCAACGCCGGAGCGGGCGCGGAGGGCCCGCGCGCGGCTTCGCCGAGACCGGCGGCGAGAGCGACAGAGCATTTCCTCACCTTCGATCTGGACCGCATCGTCGCGAACGAGACGCTGCCGGCCAACCTTTACCTATACCTCGAGGGGCGTTTCGTCGTTTACATCCCGCAGGGCGGGAAGATGAGCCGGGTGGCTTATGACCGCCTGCAGTTCCGGCGGGTTTCCCAACTTTTCGTGCGCGAGGCGGATATCGCGCGGATGCGGACCTGGGCCGCGGGCTTTCAGCGCGGCGGGGGAGATGTTCCGGCCGATCAGAGCCCCGAAGGGACCTTCCGCAAAAAGATCCGGGAGCATGCCTTCGAGCTTTTCCAGTCGCCCCGCGCGGACGAGCGCGTGACAAAGACGCTCGAGGCCAGCCGCAAGCTCCTGGATGAGGTGATCAGCGCGCCCTATTCCGTCAAGGCGCTGCACCAGCTCCAGTCGCTGGCCGGCGGAACCGTGGATCACTCTATCAACGTCAGCATGCTTTCGGTCTATCTGGGGCTGCAGATGGGATATTCGCATCAGCTGATCCTCCAGCACCTGGGGGCCGGCGCGCTGCTGCATGACTTCGGCAAGGCGCTGCTCGACGGTCGCGAGGACGAGGGCGCGCGCGAGGGCGGCACGGGCGGCGAGGCCTGGCCCGCCGAGCGGCTGCGCGAGCATCCCCGGCTCGGTGCGCGCTCGCTCGCCGAAGGCAATGCGCCCAAGGAGGTCATCATGATCGTGGAGCAGCATCACGAGTGCCACGACGGTTCGGGCTATCCTCAGGGACTTCGCGGAAGCGCGATTTACGATCTCGCGCGGATCGTGGCGATCGCCAACGTCTTCGACAACCTGGTGAGCGAAGGGCAGGGCGAGCTGAAGGCGCGGCAGCGCGAGGCGCTCAGGCGGCTCGAAAGCGAGCAGCGCGCGAAGTTCGATCCCCAGAAACTCGCCAAGGCGGTCCGGATCCTCGGACTCTGCCTGAAGGAGGGAAGCTCATGAGCTTGCGATTTGAAGGTTGGCTGACACTGGTGGCGCTCGCGGGCCTCTCGAGCGGCTGCTCGATGGGGGTCCTGCCGATCCCGTCTTCGCGCGTGGAATCGGCAAAGAGGGCCGAAGAGCCGCTCCTGCGCGGAGCCGGCGCTCCCGGCGCCTTCAAGCATGCCTGGGACTTCTCCGGCGGCGAGAGCTATCTTTTCAATCCCGCCGAAGCGGTCGCGAGCGGGGGCCTCGCGCGGCTGAAGGGCACGGGGACGCGGGCGCGTCATGCCGTGCTGGTCACCATCTCGGGCGCGCCGTTCGCGGCACTGGACGCTTTTTCGGAGTCAGTGGGGCCGAATCATCGCGGAAAGATCCTCTATCAGCTCTCGCACAACGACTCGGCCTGGTTTTACGCGCGGGAAGGGAAGTGGCAGCCCGCGGGACCGACACCCTCGCAGGCGAATACCGCGGCCGAGGTGAGCTCGTTGATCGGCACGTTCCATTCGGAGGTGGGCGCGGGCTCGCTGTATCTCAAGATTTTCCTCGTGTCCCCGGGCGGCAGCGAGGCGGTGGAGCTCAAGGAGATCGCGGTGCAGGGGATACTTCCCCGGGCGGATTAGGCCTTGGACCGCTGACGGGGATCAGCTTTTGCGCGACGACGGAGTCTCGGGCACGAGACCCTTGCCCGTCCGCGCGACACCCAAGGCCCAGCGCCCGATGCTGACATGCCAGGGGAGGCGCTCTGCCTGATCGCGACAGGGGACCCCGATGAGCTCCAGGCCGCGGATGAAGCGCCGGAAGCGACGAGCCGTGCCGGGCCCGTTCTCGAAGCGCAGTCCGTGGGCGAAGTTCCCGCCCTCGCGCCCGACGCTGTAAACGACCTTGGCTTCCCGTTCGAAAGCGACCCCAAGCAGGCTGAAACGCACCGAGACGCGGGTGCCTTTCTCCAGGCGCGCCGGAAGCGTGGCGAAGATGCCGCCTTCGGAGATGTTCTCGGAGCGACCCGTCAGAGGCTGGTTTTCGTGCCGTATTTCGAGCGGGTGCTCGAACACGAATCGCCTCTTGGCTTCCCACCAGCGCAAGCGCGGATTGAGGTACACCTTCCGTACGGAAGGGATCAGGAAGTAAAGGGCCAGCGCCGCCTGGACGGCATAAAGCGCGGTCGCGAGTCCCAGCGAGAAGTACTGGCTGGCATAATCCCAGCGGCTCAGGTTCCGGAAAAAGCCCCAGCTCAACGCGGCCAGGAAGAAAGCGTAGCCCCAGCTCTTCATCTGGTAAAGGGCGAGTCCGGCGAGCGGCATGAGCGCGAGGGTCTCGAAGACCTCCAGGCCGGGCCGCTGGAGCAGCCACGTCCAGAGATAGGCGGGTTTAACGCCCAAAGCCCAGGAATTGAAGAGCAGGGTTCCGAGCGGCGAGAGAACTTGGAAAAGCGCGAGGAGAACGAGGGGCCAGGGACGGGTCTTCATCACCTCCAGGATAACCGCCGCTTCGGAAAAAAGCTTTTGAAACCTGCTTTGCCTGTTATATTGGAAGCCAATCCAAGGAGCGCTGCAAGGCGGGCCGCCGGCCTGCCCTAGGCTTGGCCTGAATTCCCAACGGCGCTCATCATCCTATTCATAAAGCCGGATCCGGCCTGATTTGGCTGAATTCCGGCCATAAAATGCGGAGAGCAGAATGGTTGCCCAGTCGCCGAATTCCAGAGATTACGTCATCGCCGATATCAAGCTTGCCGACTGGGGTCGCAAGGAGATCCGGATCGCCGAGACCGAGATGCCGGGCCTGATGGCGATCCGCGAGGAGTATGCCGCCAGGCAGCCGCTCAAAGGCGCGCGGATCACCGGCTCGCTTCACATGACGATCCAGACCGCGGTGCTCATCGAGACGTTGCGGGCGCTGGGCGCCGAGGTCCGGTGGGCCTCGTGCAACATCTTCTCCACGCAGGACCACGCGGCCGCGGCCATCGCGGCGAGCGGGGTCTCGGTTTTCGCGGTCAAGGGCGAAACGCTCAAGGACTACTGGGAATACACGCATCGCATCTTCGAGTGGCCGGATGGCGGCTACTCCAACATGATCCTCGACGACGGCGGCGACGCGACCCTGCTGCTGCACCTGGGCGCCAAGGCCGAGAAGGATCTTTCGGTCCTCTCCAAGCCGGGTTCCGAAGAGGAGACGATTCTCTTCGCGGCGATCCGCGAGAAGCTCAAGGTTCATCCCGACTGGTATTCCAAGCGGCTCTCGAAGATCAAAGGGGTCACCGAGGAGACGACGACGGGCGTGCACCGGCTGATCCAGATGCATGAGCGCGGCGATCTCAAGATGCCCGCGATCAACGTCAACGACTCGGTCACCAAGTCGAAGTTCGACAACCTCTACGGCTGCCGCGAGTCGCTCGTGGACGGCATCAAGCGGGCGACCGATGTCATGGTCGCCGGCAAGATCGCGGTGGTCTGCGGCTACGGCGACGTGGGCAAGGGCTCGGCGCAGGCGCTGCGCGCGCTTTCGGCCCAGGTCTGGGTGACCGAGATCGATCCGATCTGCGCGCTGCAAGCCGCGATGGAAGGCTATCGTGTCGTAACGATGGACTACGCCAAGGACAAGGCCGACATCTTCGTCACGGCCACGGGCAATTACCACGTGATCACCCATGAGCACATGAAGGCCATGAAGGACCAGGCCATCGTCTGCAACATCGGTCATTTCGACAACGAGATCGACGTGGCCTCGCTCGAGAAGTACCAGTGGGAGGAGATCAAGCCGCAGGTCGATCACGTGATCTTCCCGGACAACAAGCGCATCATCCTGCTGGCGAAGGGGCGGCTCGTGAACCTCGGCTGCGGCACGGGCCATCCGAGCTATGTGATGTCTTCGTCTTTCGCCAATCAGACGATCGCGCAGATCGAGCTGTACTGCCATACCGAGCGCTATCCGATCGGAGTTTACACCCTGCCCAAGCACCTGGACGAGAAGGTGGCGCGGCTTCAGCTCAAGAAGCTCAACGCGCAGCTGACCTCCCTTACCGAGGAGCAGGCCAGGTATATCGGCGTTCCGGTGCAGGGTCCCTACAAGGGAAACAGCTATCGCTACTGAATGAACGCCGTGCGTCCACCGCGGCCCGGCGGGCGTTCTGGCGATCGTCGATCGCCGACTGTATCGCATCGCGTGCTGCACGTGGGTTGCAGGCTATTGCCTGGTGGAGGCTTCAGGCGATTTGACGCATTTGCTCTCGGATCGGGGGCTCAGGATCCTGGATGAGTTCGTCGCTCCCAGGACCCTTTACGCGTTCGATTATGACGGAACCCTGGTTCCGATCGTGGATTCCCCGGAAAAGGCCCGGCTTTCGCCCGAAACCGAGGGGCTTCTCATGCAGCTGCGCGCCCGGGCGCCCGTGGCGGTGCTGTCCGGACGCAGTGTCGCAGATCTGCGGTCCCGGATCCCCTGCGAGGTGGATGTCCTGGTGGGAAATCACGGTCTCGAAGGAATCCCCGGAGGCCCGCCGGTCGCCAGCCTGCGGGCAGCCTGCGTGCGTTGGTTGCGGGAGCTCGAACCGCTGCTTTCGGATCTCCGGGAGCCGGGGGTCTGGCTCGAGGACAAGGGGCTCACCCTGAGCGTACATTATCGTGATGTAATTGATTCCGATGGGATTGCCCGGGTCCTTCGGGAGCGTCTCGAAGGGATTCTCGGGGAGGGGAGGATCATCCCCGGCAAGCGGGTTTTCAACCTGGTCCCCGAACGAAGAATCAACAAGGGAATCGCTCTCTTGCGCGTGATGGAGCGGTTCGGGGCCCGGAAGGCATTTTTCATCGGTGACGATGTAACGGACGAGGACGTGTTCGCGCTCGCGGACGGTCGGGTCATCGGTGTCCGGGTAGAGGCAGCCCCTTTTTCGCGCGCGTCGCTTTTTCTCCGGAGCCAGCAGGAAGTGAGCGAGGCGCTGAGGATCATCTTGCAACGTTACTCATTCCGAATATGATGCGCCGGAATGAAGAAGTCCCAAACCACCGGTCGCACGCTCACCGGCAAAGAGATCAATTGGAACCAGGTTTTCTATTTCTGCGAGGTCGCCTCGCAGGGATCGCTCAAAAGCGCCGGCCAGAAGCTCTCGCTGAGCGCCTCGACCTTGAGCGAGCATATCGCGCAGCTTGAGCGGGATCTGAAGGTCCGGCTATTCCATCGACATCATCGCAAGCTGGAGCTCACCGAGCAGGGGGCCAAGCTTTTTCAGCAGGCCAAGCAGATGTTCGAGGCGGGCTTGCGCATGCTGGATGTCGTCTCGCCGTTGCCGCTGGGCTATTACCCGGTGGCCATCGGGCTCGTGCCCGGCTGCGGGTTGCCGCTCGCTTACAAGCTGATCCACCGTTTCGTCGAGATCAACCGCAGCGGGAAAATCCGGCTGGAACACGCGGATCACGCCGAGCTCGAGCGGGGCCTGGCGGAGTCGCGCTATGATTTCGGTTTCTCCAATCGGATGCCCGAGCGCAAGGACCTGCGCGGCCGGCTCATCAGCACGGCCACGCTGGGCTTCTACGTCAGCTCCAGGCTCGCCAAGTCCGAAACAGCCCGGCTCGAGCCGCTCCTGGAGTCACTGCCCTTGCTCCTGTGCGGAGAGGCCGGCTCGCAGAGCCAGGTCGAAAACTACCTGGCCCGTCATGGGCTGGCGCCCTGCTCGATCTCGAGTTCCGATTATCCGGGGCTGATCCTGGAGATGTGCCTTCGAGGCCTGGGCATAGCGGTCATGGCCCAGGAGGCGTTGATCGAGGCGCTGCCCGAGGCGCAGCTTCGCTCTTTGCGGCTGCTCCGGCGCCCCGAACCTTCCGAGAGGCTCCAGGAGTCGCTTTACGCCTTGTGGCCGATCGCGGGGGAGCGTTCCGCCGCGGTTCAGGAGCTGAATTGTTTCTTTTCGCAGGAACGGAACCCATAATCCGTTTTGAACGGGAAGCTCCCAGGAAAAATCTTGCCTTCCCCGGCTCCGTGCTTTAGGAGAGCTTCAAACAGAGGGGGAAGTGGGATGAGGCATCATTTTGGCTGCCGAGGGCAGCTCTGTGGGGTACTGTTCCTGATCACCGGTCTGACCGCGACGGGGCTGGCGAGCAAGAGCGCCGGCGCGAGCGCTACGGAGCCGCAGTACCTGGTCAATACCCGTTTCGACCCATCGGTTCCCGCGAACTGCCGCCAGTTCGAGATCCAGGATTTCAGCGAGACCAGCCGGATCGTCCTCGTCGGGCTCGAGGGGTCCCGCAAGGGGCGCTTCACGCATGAGTTCCCGCTGGGCCGGCAGGAGGCCAACCTTCTGTGGATCGCGTTGTCGCCCGAAACGGCGGGCTCCCCCCAGGTCATGGAGGAGATTCGCGCCAATCCGCGCCTTCGCGAGCTTCATGCGCTTTTGCAGCAGCTCGGCGCGCAGATGGGCATCGATTACGGAAAAGAAGGCGACGTCCTGGAGGCCCTCGCGCTTTACATGCTGCGGGAGGTTTTTCCCGAGAGCCAATATTTCCTGACTGGTGGCGTGGAGTACGGGGATTTCCCCCGGACGTCCGTCATCGGAGAGCTCGATATCATCGTTGCGCGGCGCTCGGACTGCAAGGTCGTGGCGATCGGGGAGTCCAAGCTCGGAATCAGGCAAGGGACGCATGCGCGGGCGCAGCTCTCGCGCTTCCTGGGCTTCGCCAGACAGAAGCTCTGCCGCGGGACCGAGCAACGCCGGCCGGTCTGCAAGCTGCAGTGACCGGCCGGAGGCCTGCTCGGCGGCGGGCCCACCGTGCCTGGATGGGCTAGTAGGCCTGCAGGGGTTTTTGCGTCAGGGTGGACTCGAAGAGCTTCGAAGCGATGTCGAAGTCGTCTCCATCCGGATCGGTGATCCCCGCAACGGCCTTCCACTCGCTGGGGCCTTCGGGATGAGGACCGGTGAGGGTGATGAACCCCGCGCCGCTGCGGGTCTGGATCATGGCCGGGGTGCCGTCGTCGTATCGCGCGATCACGCCGCCCGAGATCTCCGGCAGCGCCGGGCCGCCCCAGAACATCAGGCTTCGTTCGGTGCCGTCGGCGAGCTTGATGGGCAGGCTGGCGGCCGTATCGTCGTTACCGTCCTTGAAGGGATAGAAATAGTCGAGAAGCTTCGGAGCCGGGATGATCGAAAACCCGTATTCGGGAGCCCCGCCCGCCGGAGGGGTGGGTCCCACGGCAACGAACGCGCCCGCGCAGAAGCCGACGTACCCGACGCCCCGCTCGACGACAGCCAGCCGGACTTTCTCGCGAGCTTCGGGCGTGAGGCTGCGACTGGCCTGTCCGCCATAACCTCCGGGCACGATGATCATGCCGAAGCGTGCGAGCTCATCGAGGGTCATGTTGTTGAGCTCCGCCGAAGAGATCAGCTCGTAGGTGCGGCCGCTCCCCTCGAGGATCGCGGCCACGGAGGCCGCGTCCAGGTCCGAAAGCCCGCTGAGGGCGAAAATGGCGGCGTCCACGGCGTACGTGCGCTGGGCCGGAGCCGGCGCTTCCACGGGAGCCGGAGTCGACGGAGTTCCGGTCGTGGTGGGTATCGAGGAGGACGCCACGGCGGAGGTGCCGCCGTTGCAGCCGGATGCGGCCACCAGCGCCAGCAGGCCCGCGAGACTCAATGTGGAGCGACGGTTGAAGGGAAATTTCATCAGGGAACCTCCGTGTATGTTTCTATTCGGTCTGTCCAGGTGCCGGGCGATCCTCGCGCCGGACCGTGGGCACACTAACCAATTTCCGAAGACGAATGGAAGTGTAAATTGGAGATGTAGAAAAAAGAGGAAGCCGTCGGGCTCGCGCTCGCGACGTGGCGGAAAGTCTCATCGGCCGCTCGGGATGTCCCGCGGGGCTTCCGCGCTCAGGCTGGCAGGTGGAATTCCGCCATGGAGCCTGAAGCGGCAGTTGCCCGCACGGACCGGGTTGGATATGAAGTTGGATACTATGAAACAAAAACTCATCGGCTTGGGCGTGGCCGTGATCGCGCTCGTCGGCGGCGCGGTCTGGTATGCGACGGGCCCGGCGCAGGCAGGCATCGTCAAGGTCTACAAGAGCCCGAACTGCGGCTGCTGCTCCAAGTGGGAGGAGCATCTGATGGAATCGGGATTCCGCGTGGAGTCTGAAAAGGTCGAGGATCTCGCCGCGATCAAGGCCGCGCACGGGGTGGCGCGGGAGCTGGGCTCCTGCCATACCGCCCTGATCGATGGCTATGTCGTCGAAGGGCACGTTCCGGTCAAAGCCATCCAGAAGCTGCTCTCCGAGCGACCCGAGATCGCGGGGATTTCGGTCCCGGGGATGCCCATCGGGTCACCCGGCATGGAGCAGGGCGATGGGATGGATCCCTATGATGTGGTGAGCTTCGACAAGCAAGGCAAGACCGCGGTATTCCTCGAGTTCGGAAAAGGCGGAAAGGAACCTCATCCCCGCTGATTTTGAGCTCGTTTGAACGGGCGACTGCCGGCAGCGTGCGGCTTGAGCACGGATCTGTCGGAACGGGCCCGACGCCCGACATTCCCGCCCGCTAGACGGTACGAGCCTTGCTCGCCTGTCGGTCGGGAGGCCTGTCGTGGCCGCTTCGATCTCTGGCGCGAGCGCGCGGCCCGTGGACACGGGGCTGCTTCGCCGCTTCGAGGACAAGTATTTCGTCGCCGCGGAGCTTCGCGAAGAGCTGCTCGCTTTTCTGCGGGCGCGGCTTGCGCCGAATTACGCGAGGGAAGGCACGCGCTTCAATCTGATCGAGTCCGTCTATTTCGACTCCGACCGCCTGGAGCTGTTCAGGCAGCATTTTGATTCCCCGCTCCGCCGCTTCAAGGTGCGCACCCGGCGTTATGCTCCGGATGGGGTGTGGGCGCAATCAGGCGCCCTGATCGAGCTCAAGGCGAAGGAGGGGAAGATCTCCGACAAGACGCGCTTTCACGTGGATGAAGGGGACTTGCGGGGACTTTTCGCCGGGCGGCCTATCGAACCCGGCTTCCTGCTGCGGCGAAGGAACGCGGTGCTGAGGAAGAAGGTGCTTCTCCAGCGCGTGGCGCTCGTGAATGCCGCGATCGCGGAACACGCGCTGCGCCCCCGGATGCGGATCGTCTACCGCCGGCATGCCTTCGAAAAGGAGGGCGTGCGCGTCACGGTGGATGATCAGCTGAGCTCCGAGCTGGTCGCGCCGCTTTCAGACGAGGTTTCGGTCGAACTTCGCGCAAGCGCGCGGTTCCCGCAGGCGCAATCGATGAGAAGGCGCTTCCAGAGCGCCCCGTTATTGATCTGCGAGGTGAAACATGGGCGCGAGGTGCCGCTCTGGCTTCGGGATTTCCTCGTCGGAAAGGCGGGCGAGAACGTGCGTTTTTCGAAGTACTGTTATGCCGTGGCGGGAGCGTTGAGCGAATGAGCGGCTGGCTGGGGCAGCTCACGGCGGCGAGCGGCGGCCAGGAGCTTCCGCTGCTCCGGAGCTTCGCGCTTCTGCTCCACGCCTCGGCGATCGGCTTCTACCTGCTCGCGCTCGAGTGGCGCGTGAGCCGCCGGACGGCGGGTGCGATCGCACGCGGGTCGAGCCCGCTCCTGGCCTCGGCTTCCGTCCTCTTCGTTTGCGTGGGGATGGCGTCGGTCATGATTCTCGTGAACGACAACCTCGCGCGGGCCTTCGCCGTCGGGGCCGCGATCGCGCTCATCCGCTTTCGCGTGAAGATGGTCGGAAAGTTCCTGGGGATCGCGCTCCTGTACGCGGTGATCACCGGGATGGCCTGCGGGCTTTCGCGCGTGGACATCGCCTGGGCCGTGGCGCTGCTGTTCGGGATTCTCCTCTTCGCCGTGCTCGGGATCGACGCGCGGATCCGGCGACGCGAGCTCCGGGCTGGCGAAGGGCGCCGGGCGGCCTGAGCGCGCCTGTCTTTCGCGTTTGCGTTCGGGAAGCGTTTTCCTTCACACTGGATCCTGATGCACATCGGAAGTTCGTTGGTGTCGTGGTCCGCGCTCGGTCTGACTCTCCTGCTTTGCGGCTGTGGCGGCGTTCCGAAGAGCCCGGTGGTTTACAGCTCCGAGCTGCGGTTCCAGCCGGAGACGAGCCGGGTCTTGCTCTTCAGCTTCGATGGGCTCCGGCCCGACGCGATCGAGCGCGCGGGGGCGGTCCACCTGCGGTCGCTGCAGGACACCGGCGTCTGGACGCGCGCGAGATCCGTGCTGCCGTCGATCACGTTGGTGAACCACGCCTCCATGGTCTCCGGCGTGAGTCCCGCCAAGCATGGGATCTCCTGGAACAGCTACGAGCCTCAGCTCGGCACGATCACCGTTCCGACGGTTTTCGAGCTCGCCAGGCGCAAGGGGCTGGTCACCGCGCTGGTCGCCGGGAAGGAGAAGTTCCGGCACCTGGATCGTCCCGGGTCGCTCGACCGCTTCGTGCTCCAGGAGGGCTCGCCTTATGCCGTGGCCAAAGATGCCGTGCGGGTCTTCCGCGAGGTGCGGCCGCAGCTGATGATGGTGCATTTCCGCCATCCCGACAGCGAAGGGCATGGGAACGGCTGGTTGAGCGAGGATCAGCTCGAGGCGATCGCGGAAGACGATCAGGCGATGGGCTTCATCCTGAACAGCCTCAAGGACGAGGGGCTGCTCGAGAGCACGACCGTCATCGCGACGGCGGATCACGGGGGGGAGGGGCGCACTCATGGCGGCGATTCGGAGGCGGACTGCGCCATTCCCTGGATCGCGGTGGGAGCGGAGGTTCCCAATGGATCGCTTCTCGGGGTTCCGGTGCTTCAGTATGACACGGCGGCGACCATCGCCGATCTCCTGGAGCTCGATCCCGTGCCGGAGTGGGACGGAAGCAGCGTTCTCGCGCGCGAGCCCGTGCCTGAGCCTCGGCTCATCACGAGGCGCCCAAAAAGGCATCGAGCTGTTCGCGCCAGCCCCGGTGCAGGCGCTTAAGCTCCTCTTTCTCGCGCGAGGCATCCCTTCCGCCGCCGCCCAGCGTGCGATCCCGCGCGTAGGCCCCCTGGATCCGGTGAAAGTCAGCCTCGAGAAGCGCCTCGACGCGTTCCAAGGGGAACTCCCCCGAGAGCCGGGAGAGGATCTGCTTGAACTGGAGCCGGAGCGCCGGGTATTCGAGGAGCTTGGCGAGGAGGCGGTTTTTCGCGAGCAGCGCCTCGAAGCCGCAAAGCGGGCTGTAGGACATGTCCCAGTCCCAGGGCGTGAACGAGAGCTTGCCCGACGCCGGCGTGTGCGCGATCCGGAGATTGTTGTCCAGCCCGTCGCAGTTCCAGAGGAAGGTCGTGGCGCCGAAGTAGCGCAGCATGGATTCCAGCTCCAGGCCCGCCTCCAGAGCCGCCAGGGACTCTGGCGAGGGCGCCGAGTTGGCCCAGAGGGCAAGGCGCCGGATCTCCTTTTCGTTGAACGGGCTTCGCACCGCCTCGACGCCGGAGCGCGGGTCCGCGATCATCGTCTCGGTGAACGTCGAGCGCAGGAGCCTGCTCTTGTAGAGCCGATCGATCCGGCCGCCGCGCGAAAGGTAGAATTCGGGCGTCACGCGCTCGATCAGCAGGTAAAGCCCCTGGTGTTGCCGATTGAGGTAGACGACGACGGGCTCGATCCGGGGCGTGCTCAGGCCGGTGGCGGCATAGATCCGCTCGCCGAGGAGCGAACGCAGGAAGGAATGGTCGCGCACCTGCGCCGATAGCTTCATGGAGCGGAAGCCCAGCGGAGTCTCCCCGGTGGCTTCGAACTGCAGGCTTTTTTTCGGGTGATCGAGGCTGTGCTGGCCCGCGAGCGAAAGCTGCCCGGGAATGCGAGTGCCCTCGAGCCACAGGCTCGCCGCGATGAACTCCTTCTCCTTTCCGCCCATGAGGAGCCCCGCGGCGCTGTCTTCCGAGAGCCTGAATTCCGCCGTCTTGAGCCCATCGGTGAGCGGACCGGGCCCGCCGGCGCAGCCCGTCGCGAAGAGCAGGAGCCAAAGGATCGCCCGGCCTCCGCTCCCCATCAGAAGAAGTACCTCAGGGAGGTCAGCGCCTCGGCTTCCGTCGCGACGGGAGCATCCGCGGCGTAGCGGAGATGGCGCGCCTGCAGCTGGGCCCCCAGCGTGAAGCGCTCCTGGAAGTAGAACCGCGCTCCGCCGGCCAGCTCCAGCGAGAGGTTCGCGGGGCGGGAAAGGTCGTGCAGCACGCCCGCGGTCCTCGCAAATGGCTCGAAGCGGCCGCGGCGCAGCGCCGTCATGGCCTGCAACGCGGAAAAGCGCACGGTCCGGGGCCGGCCCGCGAGCTCGAGGTAGGCCGTCTCGAGGTGGTCCTCGCCGATGAGGATTTCCGCGTCGAAGCGCAGCGGAGTCGCGCGGCTGGAGAAGGCGAACGACTGCGCGGCGGAAAGCAGCGAGCGCTTCTCCACGCGGTTGAGCTGGCCGAGCGTCGTGCTGGCCAGCACCGCGCCGCTGGCCAGGCGCCATTTCGCGCCGTAGAGAATCGCCGCATTGAGACCGTTGGCGGTATGGAACGAGAGATCGTGGGCGAAAGCGGAGTCGTCATCGGTCCCCGGGCGGAAACGGATCGTCGTGTCGCGCCCCGCATACGAAAGGCGGGAGAGCAGCTCGTTGACGATCCCCCGCTCGAGCCCGATCCGCTCCTCGAGCGGGTACTCCCAGTCGAGCCCGAAGCGTTTGCGGTTGCGCCCGATGAGAAGGGAGTCCCCGGAGTCGCTTTCGCTCTCCAGGTAGATCTCGCGGAGTTCCAGACTTCCGGAGTCACTGGTGAGCCGGGCGTCGACGCCGGCCTTGAGTCCGTCGTGGCGTCGCGTTTCGAGCTCGAGCACCGCTTCCTGGTCGAGGTCCGCGCGCTCGAAGCGCTCACGCGACTCGAGCTGAAACGCCACGCGTCCGCTCAGCTTGAAGTCGGATTTGGCGCACAGGAGCGAAGGCCAGAGCATTGGCAACAGCAGCAGCAGGACGCACGAAAACGGGCGAGTCATCGTCCGGCAGGTTTCAAGCCGCGTGCCCGGCCGCTTTCAGCGGGAGATTCCGGAGAAGAGGCTCGGACACCCTGTTTCGGGGTCCTGCACGATGAGCACTGTCATCTCGCGGCCAGAGGAGCTCAGGTTGACCTTGCCGTCTCCATCGAGCGGCAGCGCGCGCGCCCAAGGGGTTTTCGAGACGATGACGCCGCGGGAGTCGACGGCCGAGATCATCCTGAGGTCGACGATCTTGTCGCCGGCGATTGAGAGCGGGGTGTACTCCTGAACGATGAACCGCTCGGGCTCCGCCAGGATGAGCGGTTTGGCGGACTCGAATTTCTCGGCCGGAATCTTGGCGCCGACCCAAACGGCGTCGCCGCCCCGTCCGTCCACGGCCTTGATGACGTACCGCTTGGGATCGGCAAAAACCTTTTCCAGAAGCGCCTGGTCGGCGAGGATCTTCCCGGTGGAATCCGGGATACCGAAACGCTGGGTCGGAATATTGCGTAGGATCGGCTCGTCTTTCAGGTAATGGCGCACGAGGCTGTCCACGTATACGTAGAATTCCTTGTCCCCGATGAAATCCAGCCCGGGCGAGTAGTTCGTGGCGACCTTCCCGCTCAGGATGGCTGCGTTGAGGCCCTTGGCGGCGACCTTCTTGTAATACGGGAGGCTGTTGGAAACCTCCGAAAGCCGCAGTGCCTGGCGGATCGCTTCGGGATTTCTTTTGCCGGTTGCCGGGTCGACCGCCAGCGCCCGGCTCAGTGCGGCTTTTGCGCGTGCGGATTGGCCTTCTTCAGATAGATGAGAGCGCGCTTCCTCGACGAGGGTGCGCTCGTAGGCGGCGGGATGAGAGGGGTCCACAAAGGCATGTTCCCCGTTGAGAATCACGAAGCCCGCGCGCCGGGTGCCCGCGCCGTCGCGGACCCAGACACCGGCTTGATCCACGATGAGGCGCTTTTGGGTCGAAGGCCCGACGATGTCGACGTCGAGCTCCGAGAAGATCCGCTTGATCCGGCGGTCTTCGCGATCCGGATAAGGGGGCGTCGAGTAAAGCACGATGCGTCCGTCCGGGGGATTGGTCAGCTCGCGGTACCTTTCGACGAGTTCGCGGTAAAACTGCTCGGGCTCATTCACCGGCTGGAGAGCCTGCCGGTATGCGGGCATCCTGCGCATCAGGGTTTCGCGGGCATGGATCAGGTCACCGGGCCCGCCGATGAAGCCGGGATTGTCCTCGATCACGCGCCAGGCACCCTGGGGATCGCGAATGATGTCAGGGCCATAAGGGAACGCGATGCGCGCCGGATCCACCTGACCGACCCAGGCGGCGTCCTGACTGCGATCGACGATGCGATCGAGCACGATTCGGGGAATGAGCGTCTCCACGGTCGAACGGTTTCCCGCGAAATAGTCCTGAAGAAAAAGCCGGATCGCGGTTCCGCGCTGCTCTACGCCTCTTCGCAGGAGGGCGAGTTCGCTTTCGGTCAGGATGCGCGGCAGAGGATCGAGCGCGTTGTCGCCGCGGAAGTCCTTGAGCGTGTCTCGGGCGAAGCGCTTTTTATCCTCCGCGGAAAGCTTCTCGTAATGGGGAAGGATCTGCGAATAGCCGGGCCGAGGGGCGCCGGTCGCGTCGAAAACCTCGTTATAGGGCCCTGACTCGGCCCCGAAAACCGAGATCGGGAACCCTATGGCGAGAAGGAGGCGCTTGAAGCTCATCGCCAGCTTATCGGCAGGTCCGGGGTGCAGCTGAATGACGCAGCGTGACTCGAAACGGCTCTATCCAGTAATGCATCGGGCGGTTAAATTGAGGTTATGAATCAGCAACGTGGAGGCGCCGCTGTTCAGCCGACGCCGATCTTCCTTTTCGGCGGGGTGCACCTTTACGGTTCGGCCTGCTTCTTCATTTTCGGGCTCCTTTACCTGTTCCTCGTCGGCAGCCCCTACATGTTCTTTTCGAACTGCTTTTTCGGCGCGATGTGCATCGCCAACTGGCTCCTCTACCGCAAGGTCGGGATGGAGAAGTGGCTCGCGACGAGCTTTCTCGTCCTGGTCTATGTGGGCCTGCTCAATGTGGTCGTGCATCTGGGCGCACAGGACTCGCCGCTGATCTACTGGGGACTGTCGGTCGCGGTGGCGGCGGCTTATATTTATGGCGTCGCGGGAACCCTGGCCTGGGTCGGGGTGTGTCTGCTGTTTTTTCCGCTGAGCCTTTACCTGAAGCGGGTCTGGTTCGCCTACCGCGTGATCCCGCTGGATCCTCGCCAGATCGAGATCCTGAACTTCGCGAGCTACGTGGGCATCCTGCTTTTCCTGGGCTATACGTTCTTCCTATTCCAGCGGAAGCTCGTGCGCACCTTCGGCGAGTTGGCGCGGAGCGAGGCTGCGGCACGTCGGGCAAGCCGGGCGAAGGATGTCTTTCTGGCCACGCTCTCGCATGAGCTGCGCACGCCGCTCACGGCGATCCAGACCTGGAGCCAGCTGCTCAAAGCGGGGCGGCTCGACGAGGCCCAGGCCCGGCATGCCGCCGAGACGATCGACAAATGCGCCCGCACGCAGGGCCGGATCATCAACGATCTGCTCGACGTCTCGCGGATGATCTCGGGCAAGCTGCGGCTCGAGCTCCAGGAGGCCGATGTCGTGGAGCTGGTCTCCGAGTCCCTGGAAGCGCTCGAGACTCCGCTCAAGCAAAAAGGGTTGAGCCTCAACGCCTCGTTTCCTTCCGCGCCGTTTGCGATCCTGCTCGATCCCGTGCGTTTCAAGCAGATCGTCACGAATCTTCTTTCCAACGCGATCAAGTTTTCGCCCGACGGCGGAACGGTCTCGCTCACGGTCACGGAGCTCGCCGGGGAGCTGCGTCTCACGGTCGCGGATACGGGGCAGGGAATCGAACCGGAGCTGCTCGAACGCATCTTCGAGCCTTTCATTCAGGCGGATGGGTCAAGCGTGCGCAGCCACGGCGGCCTGGGGCTAGGTCTGGCCATCGTCAGGAGCCTGACCGAGCTTCACGGGGGAACGGTGACGGCCCGGAGCGAGGGCCCGGGCAGAGGGGCCTGCTTCGAGGTGCGGCTGCCGGCGGATCGTGCGCTGCCGCGCGATCCGGCTCCGTTTTCGGGTGAGGGGCCCTGCATGCACACGGCGCTGCAAGGCGCGCGCGTTCTCCTGGTCGAGGACGATGCCCAGTCGAGAAACGCCTTGCAGGCGCTCTTGAGCGGAGCCGGAGCGGCGGTCGCCGCGGTGGGCTCGGTTGCCGAGGCGCTCGCGCAGCTGGAGATCTTCGCGCCTGATCTGCTGGTGAGCGACATCGCCATGCCCGGGGAGGACGGGTATTCGCTGATCCGCAAACTGCGTTCCTCGGAGTCCGGGGCCTCAAGGAAGCTGCCGGCGATCGCGCTCACGGCTTTCGGCGGAACCGAGGAGAAGCAGCGCATCCTGGGCGCAGGCTTCGACCTGCACCTGGAGAAGCCCGTGGATTCCCAAGCGCTTTTGGCCTCCTTGGTTCGGCTTTCCCGGCGCTAAAGAAATTTTAATCCCGTTTTAATTCCGGATTCATCCACTCCAGTTAGCCTGGATTCCATGAAAAAGACGATTTTTTCCGGTGGAATCAGTGTGATTTTCGTCTTCGCGCTTTCCAGTGCGCTTCCGGGGTGCTCGCCGGCGCAGACCGCGGCTGCAACGGCAGATGAGGCGCCACCGCGTGCGGCCCCGCTGGTCACCGCTGCCACGGCGCCACTGGCCCCCCCGGTTACGGGGGATCCCAACATCTTCGTCGCGCTGGCAAAAAAGGTGGTCCCTTCGGTGGTCAATATCTCCACGGCGAAGCTCGTACGAAACCGTCATGGGCAGGGAGATCCTCATGACTTTTTCAGGCGCTTCTTCGAGGATTTCGGCAATCGCCGGGGACCGCGCCAGGATCAGCCGGTACCGCGCGCGACCTCGCTCGGCACGGGATTCGTGGTGGACGCGTCGGGACTGATCCTGACCAATAACCACGTGGTCGCCGACGCCGATGAGATCAAGATCACGTTCACCGAGAATGCCAACGAGAAGCCGGTCGACGGCGAGGTCGTCGGGCGCGATGCCGAGCTCGATGTGGCGCTGATCCGGGTCAAAGGCAAGAAGGATCTGGTTCCGCTCGTCCTGGGCGATTCCGAGGCGCTCGAGGTCGGGGAGTATGTCGTGGCCGTGGGGAATCCCTTTGGTCAGGGCCACTCGGTCACCCATGGGATCATCTCGGCCAAGGAGAGGACCGTACCGGGCCTGGGCGCGGGCCTATCGAACTACCTGCAGACGGACGCGCCGATCAACCCGGGCAACTCCGGGGGCCCGTTGATCAATCTTCGCGGCGAAGTCATCGGCATCAACAACGCGATCGACGCCCGGGCGCAGGGCATCGGCTTTGCGATCCCCATCAGTACCGTCAAGCGCATCCTGCCCCAGCTTCGCAGCAAGGGCTCCGTCGAGCGCGGCTACATCGGCGCCGTCATCGGCGAACTCAATCCGGAGCTCGCCGAGAAGCTCGGAGTCGATCGCGAGCTGCGCGCGCCTTTCGTCACGAGCGTCGAGCCGGACGGGCCTGCCGATCGCGCGGGGATCCGCCCCTACGACATCATCGTCAAGGTGAATGGCGTCGCGGTTCATTCCTCCTCGACATTGATCGGGGCGGTCACGGCGATACCCGTCGGAGAGACCGCGAGGTTCGAGCTGCTGCGCGACGGCAAGGAAAAGCGGCTCTCCGTGAAAGCCGGCAAGCGCCCAAACGGGGAGGCCAGGCCGACTCGCAATGGGGAAGGCTCGTCCGAAGAGCAACTCGACATCGGCGCGGAGCTCGAAGAGGTGAAGACCTCCCGGGGGCACACGGGGGTCGCCGTCTCCGCGGTTGCGCCCTCAGGCCCCGCTACCGAGGCCGGGCTCTCTCCGGGCGATCTGATCCTCGAGGTCGACCGCAAGCCGGTCGCGAGTGTGCGCCAGTTCTTCGAGCTCGCCAAACCCGGCAAGAGCCATCTGCTTCGCGTGAAGAAGGGCGGAACCCGGGGCTTCTCGGATGTCTATGCGGTGGTGATCCTCGATCTCAGCGGGAGATGAGTTTGCATGCCTCGCTGATGATCCGGCTCACTTCGAGGATCAAAGGCGAGTGGGCGTACGCGGCGGAGTGGACGACGATGATCGCCTGCTTCGGGCTCACGCCGTCGACGGCATATCGCGACGCGAACGACGTCACGTAATAGGAGTCGATAACGCCCTGATCGACCCTGTCCTGCCGCACCGCCGTCTGGAGCTCGGCAAGTCCGCCGTACGAGATTCCGTCCGGGCACCTGGACCGGAGCTCCTCGAGGATCAAGATCTTCAGCTCATCCGGTACCGCGGAGTCCTTGCGAAAAGCGGTCTCCGGGGTATTTGCCAGAACTCCCGCCGCGGAGAAGAGAAACAAAACAGGGATAAGTGCTTTCATTGCGGTACTCCTTTGAAAATCAACGACGCCTGATTGCGTCGCTCGCAAGGCTTTTAGCACTGGGGAGTCGCCCCGATTTTCAGGAATCGGTTTGATTATGATGGGCAGCAGGAGATAGGTCGCACCATTGGCGGACTTGCTGACTCAGCCAGTCGGGATCGTCCAAGGGCAAGTCGTGTCCCGCTTGGGGATGCGTGACGAGCGAGGCGCCGAATCGATGCGCGAGGCTTTGCGAGCATCGGGGAGAGGTGAATCGATCCGCCGCGGAGGAAGCGATGAGCACGGGGATCGTGAAGGCACGGGGGGCGCGAAAGAGTGCCGCCGCAAGGAGCTGGGAAATCACGGTCCGGGTTCGGATCGGGCGAGCTTGGGCCAGCTTCGCCCAATCGAGTGCCAACGTAGCGATCTCGGCCTGTTTCAGGCGGGTGGTCATCCTGAGGATCCTCGTTTCCCGCGCGAGAGGATCCGCAGAGAAAAGCGACGGGATTCCCCGGGTCACCATGAGCGGGCGGATTCGCTCGAACGGAAAGCTGAGATTACCGGCGCTGGCGTTGATCAGGATCAGGCGCGAAAAATCCGAGGGGTGCTCGCGGCACCAATCCATGGCTACCATCCCGCCGAGCGAGATCCCGATGATCCCCCAGGT
>JAMPXJ010000049.1 GCA_023701205.1 Oligoflexia bacterium | reverse complement strand
CGTAGCTGACGGGCTCCAGTGCTCTTTGAGCTTCTGGATGACCCATCTTCTGGTTTCTGGGGATTTGGAGCGTCTGAACAGGGTTGCGCAGCGGAGGCGGTATTCGCGATTGGCCTGGGCGTCCACGGCGGTCCCGGAGTTGTAGCTTCCGAGACTCATGGCGTAGGGCGGGGGCTGAAAGATGGGCGCTCCTGGCTGCAACGCGGCCTCCATAGCCTGTATTCGGGTATTGAGAAAATGACTTTCTCCAGCTAACTGCCGCGCTTCCGGCTTGTCCCCTGTCGGCTCGCGCGCTTCCATGCGCGCGCCCCTTCGGGTATCGCCGCCAGGGCCTATGCTGACTGAGGATGGAAGGAGCTGAATTTGGGTCTGGATGAATTGGAATGGAGCGGGCGTTCAGATCCAGTCACTTCTGGAGTGCGGGGATCGGCCGCCGAACCGAGGCCTGACAAACGCAAGTCCGGACGGAAAGCGACGGAAGGGGCTCACTCGCATCGACGCCGAATTCTCAGGCGCAAATTGACGGAGCCGCGCTACCGCCCCTCCTCCAAGAGCTTCGCGCGCGCAGCCTCGATGCCGGAGATGGTGGAGGTCATGTCGATGTTGATCTTCTCGATCTGATCGGCGAGGCCCTTGACCGTCTGCACGCTCTCCTGGACCTTGGTGGCGATGATCGTGAAGCCCGCGGCCTGGCTGCCCAGGCGTGCGGCCTCGACCGACATGTTCAGCGAGATGATCTTGAGCTCGCTGGAGATGCTGCGGATGTTCTCGAGGATCGCGCGAGTCTGTTCGGTATTGTGGGTGATCTGGCCGCTGATGCCGTGGATCTCCTGGTTGATCTGGGAGTTGAGCTGGCGCGTGTGGTCGGCCATGACCTTGAAGAGCAGGAAGGCGATCTCGCTCGCGATGATCTTGTGCGGATCGATCTTCGTGCGCAGCTGCTCCATCACGGCCGGAACGCCCGTGACCTCGAAGACGAAGTTCACGTCACGGAGGTAGTCCTCGCGCAGCTCGCTCGTGGTGGGGATCTGGTGGGAGCGGGCGAACTCGATTCCCGGAGCGCTGGAGCTGCGGTCGCACACAAAGATGACCTGCACCAGCGGACTCTGGCTCAGGACGCGCAACAGCTCGAGCGCGCCTTTTCCGCCACCCACGAACCCGACGAGGATGCGGTTCTCGTTTCGTTGAGCGCTCATCGGCTTTCCTCTTTCCCGGGCGGTCGCCCACCGAATTCCTGCCCGGATGGCTTCCGAGCCGCTAGTTGATTCTAGTGGAGGAAAAGAGGGTCTTCAATCGCTAAGCACCTGCCCGACCAGGCAGCCGCGAGCGCAAAATCACCTTAAGAGAGCTGGCGCTCCGCAGCAAACTTCGGATTCCGCCGCGGTCACGGAATCCCAAGCCAGCGGCACGGGCGTGATCCCGAGCCGCGCGCATTCTGCCGTCACGAGCTCCGCGCACCAGGAGAATACCCAGGCATAATACGCGTGCCGGGCCACCGCGGGGCGGGCCGCGATCGCCCCGACAAAGCGCCCGAGGTGATCCTGCAGGAACTTGCGCCGGGCGGAAAGGACCACCTCCGTGCCTTCGGTATCGTGGCTGAGATGGGTCTGCTTCCTCAGTAACAGGGCGTAGAATTCAAGTTCCACGGCCACGTGGTCGAGGATTTCCTTGGTGCTGCCCTGGTCATCGAGCTTGAGACCGAAGGCGCGGTAAAAGCCCGCGATGTCGGCAAGGTCGTTCCCTTTGACGATGGAGCGGTCGCGCCCGTACTCGGTTTCATAAAGAGGATTGGCCTCGCGCGATCGGTCAAACAGGTCGATGTAATCCGAGCGGAGGGCTTCGAGCGCGCTCTCCGAATTCAGAAGCTCGATGACGAGCGGACGGAGCTTTTCCCAGCCCGGGTCACCCCCGGGGTTCAGGCCGGGCTCCCGCAGCAGCTCCTGCATGTTGGCCCGAAAGACCGCGTCGGGGTAACCGCAGAGAAGCGAGGCGGCCAGGAAAGCGTTTTGCCGATCAGAGTCGTGCGCGTTCATCGCGATTCTCCTTCAGGGTTTGGGGGCCTGGCCGTCATCGAGCGACAGTGGTGTCCAGCTCATGGTGACCGATTTGCGGGAGCCGACCTCGTCTGAGCCGCCATCCCAGAGCGCGAAACCCACGAAGCTCGATTTGCCTTGCTCGAGCTTCGAGGCTCCGTCGCGCGTGAGCTTCCGGGCGATGACGATCGACCATTCCCCCGTGCGCCATCTTCCTCTGCCTTGCGCGTCGTCGGAGGGAAGCACGGAACTCGTCCCGAAGCCTTCGGCCAAGAGCTCGTCGACCCCGGTCTTGGCATAGGACTGCGGATTGCCCTGGGCCTTGGCGGGCGAGAACGCCTCGCGGCTTTCCTCGGAGATTCCCCGGATCTTTCCGGAATCCACGAACTCCAGCGGGTACGCGTCTACGCTCATGTTTGGGTAGAGCTCTTTCATCGTGGGCTTGCCTTTTTCGGCATCGCGCTGGTACTGCGCGCGCCAGTGAAAGACGTGTACGGGATCATCCTTGCCGCCCATGAAAACCGGGGGCGGCGTCTCGTTGGATTTCACCGGGAACTCGATCGCGACCGCGTCGGAGAACTCGCCGAGCTTCCCGGCCTCGTTGTAGGAGGGGTCCTTCCAGCTGAGGCGGAACGCGATCCATTTGCCGTTGTGCACGCTCTGGACGCTCAGGCCCGAGACCGCCGACGTCTTGGGGCGCGGTGCGATCATGGGCTGGCCCATAAGCTGGATCGTCTCCGCCCTGGCCCCCGACCAGTAGGAGGCGCTTTCGTCGGGTCGGCTCAGGTCGGCGTCGATCTTGCGCGAGACCAGGCCCTCGCCCCAGGCATTGGCGCAGGTGAAAATCAGGGTAACGAGTAAGAGCAATCTCATGTCTGGATCTCCGTTCAGGTTCAAGGAGTGTTGTTGCGGACGGCCCCGAGCTTGGGGTCCCAGTCCGCGCGGACGTGCAGAGGCTCGGTCACGGGCACGCTGACGACCTCGGTGCCGGCTTCGTCGAAGCCGCGGGCCTGACCCTCCTTCACGCTGAAGCGGTGCATGATCCGGTCGGTGCTGCCCATGAGCATGAAGAGCCCCTGGGTGACGCCATCCTTTGCCAGCGCCCGGTACTTTGCGACCGCGTCCATGGCGTTCGGGCCGAACATCTGCGTGAGGTACGCGGGATCCGCATGTACGGGCGGGATGTAGTAGATATTGGGCTCCGTCCCGAGCTGCGGATAATAGGGGAGCGCGATGCCTTTCTTGTGCACGAGGTAATCGACGGGATTGTCTTCGCGCGCTTTCCAGGGCGGGTTGATGAAGCCCATGATCCGGATCTTGCCGATGCAGTTCTGGACGCACATCGGCTGCAGTCCCTGCTCGACGGCCGGATAGCAGCCCACGCATTTCTCACTGGTGCGGGTATGCGGGTTGTACATGGATTTTTTGTACGGGCAGGCGCGCACGCACTCGCCATAGCCTTTGCACCGGGCCTGGTCGATCAGGACGATGCCATCCTCCTCGCGCTTGTAGATGGCCTTTCGCGGGCAGGCGGCCAGGCACGCCGGATAGGTGCAATGCGCGCAGGTCCGCGGCAGATAGAAGAACCATTTGTCGTGCGGCAGCTGGATATGGTCGCCTGCGGGAACGTTGCCCGCGCAGTCGTCCTCGGATGCGTTGGGATACATCCAATCTTCGTCTTTCGGATTGAAATGGACGGCCTTCTCCGTCACTTCGGCCCCTTCGAAGATCGTCTTGCCCTGGTACTCGCCGTTCTTTGCCCAGTCCTGGTGGCCGAGCTTCTCCAGCACGCGCACGTCCCAGGCGAGCGGGTAGCTGCCGTAGGGCTTGGTCTCGACGTTGTTCCAGAACATGTATTCCTGACCCTTGCCGCTGGTCCAGGTCGTCTTGCACGCCAGACTGCAGGTCTGGCAGGCGATGCACTTGTTGAGATCGAAGATGATCGCCCACTGGCGCTTGGGACGCTTCTCCTCGTAGGGAAAGTCCATGTCCCGCTTGAGCTGCCAATTCTTCACTTTAGCCATGATTCAGGTCCTCGCTTCTCAGGTTTTCTTTTTGATGAATTTTCCCTTGAGGTACTGCTTCATCGCGGGATTTTCGTAGGTAGGGCGGAAGCCCAGGGAGGCTGGGCGCCACTTGCCCTTGCCTTCGAGCCCGCCATCCTCGGCCTTGGTGATTCGCACGAACGACTCGCGCGGAGCGCCCACGGGGCAGTGGATATCCGGCGCGAACCCCTTGCCGATGACCTGCCCGAACATGTCCTTGCGCACGAGGCTCTCGGTCATGAGCGTGGGCCTGAGCCACGCGCGCGTGGCGCTCTGGTGGCTGCCGTAGCGGTACATCGACTGGTAGTTCGTCTCCGGGCTCTTGGCCAGGCCGTCAGGACGTTCCTCATGGCCCTGGACGCTTCCGGGCGTGGAGCCATACATGTTGTGCCAGGTGCGGGCGATCCCGCGCGGCGTGCCCGGATAGTAGCGCGCGCGCAAGAGCAGTCGCGCAACTTTGTGTTCGGGCGTGCCTTCCTTGTGGCCGCGATAGGGACGATCCTCGGGATCGGCATCGATCCAGACGTAGTCGCCGTCTTCGACCCCGATCTCCTTGGCGTCGAGCGGGTTCAGGTCGACATACCCTTCGGTCACCGAAGGCATGCGCTTGTCGTGGCGGTACATGTCGCCGAAGGGTCCGAACCACACGCTCGTGAAATCCGTGTCCACGGGCGTGCTGTGCGCGCCGTGCCGGTACTTGGGCGTGTGGTAGACGAAGCTGAACTTCTTGGAACGCAACGGATGCTTCGTCTTCAGGACCTCCTCGGGCGTATAGACGACGTTGCGTACCTGGCGGGTTTCCGTCGAGACGTCGTCCGGCGAGAGGCCGTACTCCTTCGGGCCCTTGGGCTGGATCGCCGGGTGCGGATGGGCCACGAGCACGTTGGGCTCGTACGGAGTCGAGTCCACCGGCTCGCGGTAAACGACGATGTTCTCGCCATGCTCGATGAACTCCGGCTCGGGCCGGTAGAATTCCATCCGGCCGGACTTGGTGTGCCACGCCTGCTCGCCCTGCGCCTGCTCGTAGGAAGAGACACGCGGGTAGGTGCGGTTGTTGACGAGCGCCGGGATGCCCTGCCTGGCCTTCTCTTCGAGGTCCTGGATCCTGTAGCCCTTGAGCGAAGGGGACGCGTCGATGATCCTCTGGAGATACTCCTCGACGTTGTCGTCATGGACGAACTTCCACATGTCCTTCATGCGCCCGTCGCCGGTTTCCTCGGCCAGCGCCGCGGAGACGCCCGCGATCACCTCGATGTCGGCTTTCGTGTCGAAGATCCGCTCAAGCGGCGTGCGCGGGAAGATCTGCACGAACGGATTGGTGCAGGAGGCCGTCATGTCCGGGTGCTTGAACTCCGCCCAGCTGTCCACCGCGAAGACGATGTCGGCGTGCTCGCACGAGCCCGTCCACCACCAGTCGGAAAAGGCGATGAACTCGATCTTGGGAAGCGTGTTGTTGACGACGTCGTAATGCCACTTGACGTTGCCGATGACGGAGTTGGAGTTGTTGAGCCACATCGCCTTGGTGGGCGTGGGCAGGTGGCCCTCGCCGGTGAAAAGCTTGTTGCCCACGCGCAGCGGCCGGTCGCCGTAGTTGTAATAATGCAGCGACTCGTAATGCGAGTACTTCTTGGTCGTGGCCTTGCCTCCGGCGGTCGTCTGGATGTTGAAGGGATCCTCCGTGCCGTAGGTGCCCACGCCGCCGAAGATCGCCATGCGGTAGTTGCCGGCGTAACTTCCGACGTTGCCCCCGGGGAAGCCCACGTTGCGCGTGAGCGCCGCGACCAGGAAGATCGCGCGATCCTTCAGGTCGGCGTTGAAGAACTGGTTGGGTCCCATGCCCGTGGCGAAGATCGTGCCCTCGCGCGCCTGGGCGATCTGCTTGGCGAGCGAGACGATGCCCTCGATCGGCGCCCCGGTGATCTTCGAGACCTGGGGAGGAGTCATGTTGCGGTTGAGGTACTCCTCGGTCAGGCTGAAGATCGTGCGGATCTGGACTTCCTTGCCGTCAAGGAGCTTGATTTTGCGTGACGCACGCAGGTCGGGCTGGGCTCCCGTCTTCGTGAAGTTCGGGCCCCAGTCATCACGCGTGACCGCAACCGGGCGCTTGGTCTTGGCGTCCCAGACGACGAAGGGCTTGAAATCCCCGGAGAGCTCCTCGGAAACGAGCTGCTCGCGTTGTGCCGAAACCGCGGGCGTTTTCTCGCCCTTTTTGACGAACTTGACGCTTTTGAGCTCGGGCGCGCGATAAGCGGCGATGACCTCCTCGGGCCGGAGCGGCTGGAGCGTGTCCATGCGTACGAGGAAGGGAAGGTCGGTATTGCGGCGGATGTACTCCTCGTCATAGAGCTTGCGCGCGATGATGACCTGGGCGAGTCCCAGCGCGAACGCCGGGTCGGTGCCGGGACGGATGATCACGACCTCATCGGCCTTGCTCGCGGTTGCGCTGTACTCGACCGTCACGGCCACGGTCTTGGTGCCCTTGAGGCGCGCCTCGGTGAGCCAGTGCGAATCGGGCATCTTGGTGGTGATCCAGTTCATGCCCCAGGCGATCAGGACCTTCGCGTGCTCCACGGCAAAGAGATCGAAGTCATTGGTCTGCGAGCCCGTGACCATCGGATGGCCGGGCGGAAGGTCCGTGTGCCAGCTGTAGCTGTCCCAGCCGCGCGCGCCGGCGGCCTTGTCCGGGCCGACACCGCGGTTATGCGCGTCCAGCAGTGCGAGCATGTTGGCGAACCGGTAAAGCCCGTAAATGCGCGTGGCGCCCAGGAAGGCCATGCCGCCGCGCAGCTTGATGGTCTCGGTTCCCGCCTCGTGCATGGCCTGGATCATCGCCGGATCGTAGCCTTGGGTTTCCAGCAGCTTGGCGCCCCCGTGTCCCGAATAGGTCTTGGAGATGTTGGCCAGCGCCTTGGCCGAGAGCGCGTAGGCCTCCTCCCAGCTCACGCGGAGCCACTTGTCGCGTCCGCGCCGGAAGTATTTCGCGTCCGGCCTGCCGGTGGCGGCATCGCGCGGAAAGCCCGCATCGACCCATGCCTTGAAGCCTTTGCGCACCATGGGTGCTTTCACGCGCCGGTCGCCGTAGATGCGGCGGGTGAGCGCCAGGCCCTTCTGGCAGATCCGCGGGTCCCAGCGGTGCGAGGCGCCGTTGCCGTAGGCGTCGGTCGCCTTGCCGTAGCCGAAGGTCGGGCCGATGCGCACGACGACGTCGTTCTTCACGTAAGCCTTGAGCAGGCAGTTGTGGGTATCGTTGGGCGCGCAGAGGAAAACGAAGCTCGAGTCGGGCCGGAAGATGTCGCGATAGGTCTTCTCCCAGTCGCGATCCGGATAATGCGCCAGCGGGTTGTCGATCTGGGTGGGCTTGAAGTAGCGCAGCGGCGCTCCGAAGGCCATGCGCGAGGACAGCGCGGCTCCGGCGACGGCCACTCCCTGGACGAACTTCCTCCGGCTGAGATCGGTGTCATTCTGATCGGTCACGGGTTTCTGGCTCCTTTTTGTGAATTTCTGGAATTTCCTCGGTCACTGAAATTTGTTCCCCGGTCATGAGGGAGAGCACCGCATGGGCGGGCCACTCCGAAGCGGAGTCGGCCCAGAGGCGTCCGCGGCCATCGAGCTTGAGCGGCCGCGCGACTCCGTGGAGGCGCGCGCGCAGGCCTTCGGAAAGGGCCTGGACCTCGATTCCGCTGACGGGGTCCTGGATCCAGGGGCCGAGCCGGAATCGATGGACGGGGCCGAGCGCAATCCAAGCCGAAGCGGTCTCGGCGCGGGCAGCTGCGGGCGCCTCAGGCGAACGGAGCCGCTCCAGCGCCAGCTCCTTCCATCGCGAAAAGAAAGCGCGCCGGGAGAGCTCCGTCATTGCGGGCCTCCGTACACGGCCAAAGGCGAGGCGTCCTGCGCCCTGAGCCGCGGGAAGCGCGAGGAGATCTCGCGCGCAACGCTCTCGTGCAGGAGCTTTCCGCCCGGGCCGCAGAGCGGGCCGGTGGCGGATTCAAGCTTGTAGTAAAGAACGCCCTCTGAGCAGCCGACCAGTACCAGCGCCGGGATGCGCGCGCGAAGCGGCTCGAGCGCCGCCGCGATCTCCGCATCGATGGGGCCATAGCGGAGCT
Source organism: Oligoflexia bacterium (assembly GCA_023701205.1). Lineage (GTDB taxonomy): Bacteria > Bdellovibrionota > UBA1018 > UBA1018 > UBA1018 > JAMPXJ01. The sequence goes on along the minus strand of JAMPXJ010000049.1, from coordinate 2,132 downwards.
CAGGCCCGTTTTCGTCGAGGAACAGATCGAGGCACTGGGCATCGCCGTGGCCCACGCTTTCATGGCGGCGGTGCCGCAGCTCCTCGCCGAGCCCCATCACGAGCCCATCGATCGCCTCCCTCCAGTAATCGCAGATGAAGGAACCGCCCTGCGCCGCTCCCGGGCAGTGCTCAGGCGTGGGCGTGCGGGTGAGGATTCGCGCGCGAAGAGGCTGGCCCGCCGACTCCGGGCGGCTCCACTGTCCCAAGAAGCAGGGGATACCGCTTTGACCGACAAGGGACCCGAGATCCGCGGCTTCCCAGACGATCCCGAAGCGTCGCACGGCGCTCAGGCCAAGCATGCGGCTGTGGTCGAAAACCGCCCGCAACGCGAGCTCCCGCTGCCCGGGACTGAGCGCGGAGAGAAGGGAGGTTTCCGCGAGGACGCGGTCCGCGGCTTTGGCGGCCGCCTCATCGGAAGTGGCGCCGACGCTTTTCAAAGCCGCGTTGCGAGCGGCCTGCCAGCGACGATGGAAGTCCTCGATGTCGAAGTTCTCGAGCATGAGGGAAACCCTAATGAGTGGGCGGCCCGTGTGCCTTGACCCAGATCAAGAGCAGGCGGGTTTAAGATATTTCAGCGCGCGAGCGGCCCGTTCCAGCTCAGGATCCCGTTGCGCAGGTGACAAAGCCGATCGGAATAATACCCGGGGGCACTGGCATCGAGGCGGGCGGCGCCCGAATTCAGGAGGCGAAGCGCTTCGCGGCTTCGGATCCCGGCCTGGCAATACAGCACGATTCGAGAGGGGGGCTCAGGAAGCGGGAACTCCTCGCCCGCGCGCAGCTCCGAGAGCGGCCAGTTGAGTGCGCCGGGGATGTGGCCCAGGCGCCACTCCGAGCGCTCGCGCACGTCAATGAAGACGGTCCCTGGCGTCGAAGCATGCCCCAGCTCCTCGGCCGTGACCTCGGGGATCTCCAGGCTTTGCGGATCCGTCGTGGCCGCGCAGAGCAGGGGCTCGTCGACGAGCTCGATCGACTCCGGGGCGCCGGCGCAGACGGGGCACGCGGGATTCTTTCGGATTCCGAAAGAGGAAAAGCTCAGCGAGCCGCAGTCCACCACGCAAAGTTCGCCCAGAAGCAGCCGGAGCGACGGGGGACGCAAGGCCCCGAGCGCGAGCTTCAGCGCCTCCATGGCTTGGATGCCTCCGATGACTCCGGCGACAGCACCGATAATGCCGGCTTCGGCGCAGTTCTGGATCGCGGCTTTAGGAGGGTGCGGATGCAGGCAGCGATAGCACGGTCCTTCCTTGGCCCAAAACACCGAGGCCCGACCCTCGAACTGGGAGATCGAGCCGAAGACGACAGGCAGCCCGAGCTTCACGGCCGCGTCGTTGATCAGGTATTTCGAAGCGAAGTTGTCCGTTCCATCGATGAGGATGTCGTACTGCGAGAGGACTGACTGTGCATTGCGGGCCGAAAGGCGGTCGACATGGGCGCGGACATTGATTTCAGGATTGAGCTCCCGCAGGCGCGCGGCCGCTGCTTCGGCTTTGAAGAAACCCAGGTCGCGCGTTCCGAAAAGGATCTGACGGTGAAGATTGCTTTCGTCGACTCGATCCGGATCGATCAGGCCCAGCGTGCCGATTCCCGCGGCCGCCAGGTACTGCGCGGCCGGACAGCCGAGTCCTCCTGCGCCGATGCAGAGCACCCGGGCTCGGCGGAACGCCTCCTGTCCCTGAGTTCCGATCTCCTTCAGGAGCACCTGACGTGAATAGCGCGTTTTGCTCATGTCTTGGCCCGACTCATAGCACTTGAAGAAGGGGGGCGCCAGTCGCCGAAAAAATCCTTGACCGCGTTTGGTGGCAGTGTATAACCAAGCCTCATTTGTTAGGACGCGGGTTTAGCTCAGTTGGCTAGAGCGCCACGTTGCCAACGTGGAGGTCGAGGGTTCGAACCCCTTAACCCGCTCCAATTCAATCCCTCTCAGATTGCTCAGCCCGATTGACCAGTTAGATGGCAAAGGCTCTTCCCCATTACGAGGGGCATGTCGATTTTGCATCGAATCAATTCCTGATCGCAAATACTCCATCCCACCCACACAGCGCAATCACTCTGAGTCGGTAGTTCTTAAAGTTCCTGAAGCCATAGGCTCGCCTT
>JAMPXJ010000034.1 GCA_023701205.1 Oligoflexia bacterium | reverse complement strand
GGAGCTCGACTCGCATGTGAACCCGAACCCGTCGTACCTGGAGCTGTTTCACCGCCTCGCGGATCTCGCGCTGAAGAAGCTCGATCCAAAGCAGAAGAAGCCCGGGCTGGCTCCGCCGGCGGAGTCGGTGCCGGTTAAGTCGGTGCCGGTCAGGGCGGCGCCAGCCGCCACAGTGTCCGCGCAGGCCGAGACGAGGCCTTTGCCAGTCGTGACGAAAGTGCGGCAGCCCAGCGTCGAATCGGAATCGAGCATTCATAACGCTCCGAGTTCAGCGAAGAGATACTTCGTGCCGAGGCAACGGTATGTCCCGGCTTTCATCAGGCGCAGCGTTTGGAAGCGCGATGGGGGTACCTGCACCTTCGTCGGCCCGGACGGCAGGAAATGCGGAATCCGATTCCAGCTGCAGTACGATCATATCGTTCCGATCGCGCATGGGGGGCAGAGTACCGCCGGGAATCTTCGGTTGAGATGCCGTACGCACAATATTCAGAGCGCGATCCAGGTCTTGGGCAAGCGAACTATGGAGAAATACGTGGGAGGATAGCGTGGCTTTGGCGACTTGAATGAAGAGAGCCTCCGGAGGGAGTCACCAGCTCCGGAGGCTGCTCGTAGGTCTCCGGCGGCTCACGTGAGGACGCCGGGGCGATCGAGTACTTACCGTGCCGCAGAGGCGCCTTGCTCAACGGATTGAGGGAAGGATGCGTCGACCGGATTGCCGGCGGGCCGGAAGTTCGAGGAAACCGCCGTGCATGAGACTCGGCCGTCTTGCCGTCTCTTGGCGACGAGTTCGTCGACTTCCCGAATCAGGCGTTCCGCTTGGGTGATCGCGGAGATATCTTGTTCAACCATCGAGGTGATCGACTGGGTCATCTCCGAGAGGGTGTTTACTGTTGCGCTCAGATCCTTCACGTCGCCTCTGCAGACTTCCGGATCGGGGAGCTCTGATTCCATCGGCTTCGCTCCGCAGAACGTCCTGAGCTCGCGAAAGCTCAAGCGCGAGAGGAGATGCGAGGCGAGGTTGTCCATCTTCGTCGCATTGGTCAGGGTGGGGTCTCCGGAAGGCCTGATTACCCAGCCCATGTGGCTCACGATCATGGTGTAACCTGAGATCACGCCGACTTCCGTGCAGATCTGATTTTTCGGTGCCTTGGCTTTGAGGAGGTCCCGAAGTTTCTTCAGAGAGTCTTCGAGCCAGTCCACAGCGGCCGAGAGCTGGCCCTTGCCCTCGGAGTGGTTGAAATGGTGCTTCAGGTAATTCTGGAACTCCTGGGCTTCCGCCTCGCCGTAGCCGGCTTGGTGAGCGATCTCGTGCCCGATGAGAGCAGTCATTTGGGTATAAAGAGTTTCCTTGGGGAGTTGGCCCATGACTTCGCCGCTGATGCAGATGGGCCCGCCGATATCGCCGATACGGGCGCTGCCGGCTTTGGAACGGCCGGCTTCATCCCGGCAGAGCTCCTCAACCCTGATCGAGCTTAGGATTTTGCCGGTGTCCGGATAACCGAAGCGGATCAGGGGCAACGAGAGCTTCCGGTAAATGGTTTCGACCATTTCCTGGATGCGCGGGTTCTTGATTCGGGCGCCATTCGGTTGGTTAGCAAAGTGGTGGAGGTGGTGCACGAGGTCCAGGGTTGCCTGGCCGATGGAGCTCTCGACATTTTCGTAAGTGCTGCGTTCGTGATCGCCGCCGCCACTGGTTCCAGGGCCCTCATCGGCGAAAGCCGGACTGAAGATCGGCGAAAGGAGCAACACGACGATAGTGGTTTTCAATAGGTTCTGCTTTTTCATTTTACCTCCGATAGTGCGATTCGCATGCCGGCTTCCCGGCTTGATTGAGCCCGAAATGGGGCTCTTTCATGCTATGACAAGATGCAGTATCCCACTAAAATGAAAGGCATTATATAATTATGTTGTTACATAAATACGATAGGCGTATGTTTTTATTACGTGAGCGCTATCGCCATCTTCGAACACACTGATTACAAGCAAGTCATCCGTCAGATGCTTAGTCAAAAAGGCGAGTGGGGAGAGATTTCGAGGCTTGCCGCAGCGGCGGGCTGTCAGCGCTCGTATCTCTCCAAAGTAATCAATGCGCATATTCATCTGACGCCAGACCATGGCGCAGGCTTATGCCGATACTGGGGTTTTGATTCCCAGCAGAGCGAGTATTTTCTGGCGCTTCTGGAGCTGGCCAGATGTGCCTCCAGGACCTATCGCGATTATCTGGAACAGAAGTTGGCCCGGCTGCGTGCGCAGTGGGAGGAGGCCTCCAAACGACAGGGCCGCACGCAAGTTCTTACGGGAGAGCGGGAAGCGCTCTATTACTCGAGCTGGCAATGGACGGCGATTCACATCGCGGTAAGCATCCCGGAGCTGCAGACGGTATCCGCGCTCTCGCGACGCCTGCAGATTCCGGAGCCGCTGGTCGAATCAGTGCTGTTCTCGCTGGAGCGCATGGGTCTAATCCGCAGAGAAGCGCATCGCTGGAAGTACAGCTCTCCCCAGCTGCACGTGCCGGCGGATTCACCCTGGGTCAGCCTGCATCACGGCAACTGGCGGCAGCGTGCGGTACAAGACGCTTTGCAGGGCCCCGGCACAGGAGCACTTCATTACACGAATGTGCAATCGATGACCGAGCAGGCATTCATGAGCATCAAGGGACTTTTTCTCAAAACGATCGAAGAGGCGGTAAAGATCGCGGGCCCCGCCAAGGAGGACGAGCTCGTGACCGTCAATTGCGACGTTTTCAAGGTGTGAGGTTTGACAATCCGCGATCCCAGCGTGATTCTACCGGAATGAAAATCTTCAACGGGTTGGCGCTTCGGGTGGGAGTTTTCGGGTTCGGTCTCTTTGTCGCCGCCGCGGCGGTCGCTACGGGCGCGCCCGGCTTTCTGGGCTTGGCGAGGGGGGCAGAGCGCGGCCTCGCGGCTGAATGGCCGATCCAGCTCGGCGGAAGGAACGGGCCGGCTCCCGTTTTGCCTTCCGGCAGCAACGCGTACCAGCTGGGCGACGAGTGGGGCAAAAAGCCGGTCAGCGAAGCGGACCTGCGGGACCCGGTCTTCGCGCGCGCGGCGATGGCGACGGCCCGGGTGGGCGGCGGCACGGGCTTTTACCTCGGTGTTTTCGGGGGGAGTCATGTGGTCGCGACGAATCACCACGTGTGCCCGAGCGTGCGGGCCTGTGTGGGCTCGGTCGTGAGCTTCCCGCTCCTGAAGCTGCGATTCAAGGTCACGCGAAGCCTCGGGAGCTGGCCGCAGATCGATCTCTCGCTGCTGCTCATCGAGGTCCCGAAAGCCGAGGATGCGCAGACGCTCGGACAGGTCGCGGCGAACTTCGATTTCGACTCGCCGATCACGGCGGGCCAGGAACTCCTGACGGTCGGATTCGGAAGCTATGACAACCCAAGAAGCCAGCTCATGGGCAATCAGGATCATGACTGCAAGGTGTTTTCGGGCGAAAACGAGTTTCGCCTCCTGGCAGATCCCGATGACTACAATCCGGGGCCCTATCGCGCGTGGTCGTTTGCCAACGGCTGCGATGTTTCGCATGGCGACTCGGGCTCGGCGATCGTGGATCGCAAGACGGGGCGTCCGATCGGAATCTTATGGACCGGGCGCATTCCGAAGTCCTCCCGCGTGCAGAGCTCTGCCTATCTCGATCAGCTGCTCCAGGCGCCGACCGAGGAGATCTGGACGGAGCTGAGCTACTCCGTCCCCGCCGCCAAGGCGCGCGAGGTGCTCGAGCTGCTGATCGGCGAAGGAAAGATCCCCGGCGCCGAGGCCGCGATCGTGCGCGAGGTGATCGCGGGCCCGGCCGAAAACTGAGCGGCGGCGCGCTGAATACTGAGCGGCGGCGCCGGCGGCCGTTTTTTTAATGGCAGCAACCCGGCACGCGAGCTAGAAATCAGGAATGCGCACCTTCCTGCTGGTTCTCGCGGCGTACGCGATCGGGCTGGCTTATTACGCGGTTCCTTTCGTCGGTGACCAGAAGACCTATCTCGCGACCGCGATGGAGATGTGGGAGCGGGGGAGCTTCCTCCATCCTTATCTCATGGGCGAGACGAGCTACTTCAAGCCGCCCTGGCTTTTCTGGGCGACGCTCGCGGGCTGGAAGCTTTTCGGTTTCGGTCTTTTCGGGGCGTTCTTCCCCTCGGCGGTAGCCACGGCCGCGACGGCGACGCTCGTGGACTCGATCTCCCGGCGCGTGGACTGGCGGCGCACCGACGCGCGCGGCTGGGCGCCCTCGGCCGGGCTGTGGCTCGCGGGCTGCGCGGGGACGGTGACCTACGGCACGACTGCCCAGATGGAGATCTGGATCGTCTTCTTTTACGCGCTCGGCTGGTGGTGCTTCCTCAATCATCACGAGAGCGGGCGGTGGAGGTGGCTTGCGGCGGGTCTTGTCGTCTCGGGGCTCTCCGCTCTCAACAAGAGTCCGCTCTACTCCGTGTTTTCGGTCCTGGGCTACTGGCTCTATCTCGCGTTCGCGCCGGGTGGCGCGGGGCCACGGCCCGGGCAGGGGGCGCGGCGCTGGTTTTTGCGGCCGGATTTCTATCTCGCGCATCTCCTGGGCGTTGCGGTCGGGCTGAGCTGGTACGCGGCCATCTGGCATACGGATCGCGATCGGTTCTGGAGCCAGTACGTCCTGCAGGAGACCCTGGGCAAGTGCGGCGGCAACGGCTCGAGCGTGGTGAGGATGTGGGCAGATTTCGCGACGTTCTGCGTGCCGTTCCTGCTGCTGCTAGTGCCGGCCTTCGCGCGGGCGGCGGAGCTTGGGCGCAAGCGCCTGGCTTTCCTGGCGGCGTGGGCAGTGATTCCGGCGGCTTTTTTCAGCTATTTCCCGTACCGCACGGAGACTTATCTTTACATTCTGGTGCCGGCGCTCGCGATCTGGCTCGATTGGACGTGGCGCGGGGCGGGGCCGGCGAAATGGGTCGCGCGGCTCAATGGCGCCTTGCTTTGCGGGCTGCTCCTGGCGGTCGCGGCCTTCGTGGGGCTCGCGGGGTTCGTGGCCTGGCCGTGGGCGGTTGGGTTGGGCTTGAGCGGGCTCGTATTTCTGGTGACATCCTGGAATTCGCTCGGGAACGCGGGAAGGGGCCTGGCGTCGGCGGCGCTCGGCGTGATCTTCGCGTTCCGCCTTTGCGCGGTGTCGATGGGTGAGCGCGATCTCGAAGGACTGCGCGACGCGGTGGCCGCGCAATCCGGGCGCAAGCTCGCCTTCCTCGATGAGGGACGCAATATCTGGCACGAGGTAGGGCTGCTCTCGGCCGCGGTCGGAAGGCCTTCGCAGCGTCTTTATTCGCGCGAGGAAGCGCTTCGTGCCGCGCGCGGTGGCGCCATGCTCGTGCTCGATGCCGCGCAGGCGAAGGCGTTCCAGCCCGCGCTCGAAAAGGGGAAAGCCCGGGTCCGCACGGCCTCCTGGTTACGATGGCAGCGCTCGTTCGCCGTGCCGTCGCTCAAGGATCTGCGTGAGCTGGGGTCGAAAGAAAAGCGTCGCGCGCTCACGTTGGTCTGGCTCGATTGACAGGCGTAGGGAGGGGCTCGCGCCTTGGTTGCTGGAGTTTGGGGTTAAAGCCATCTCGGCTTAAATCCAAAGGCCTTGTAATATCAACAGAGATGCCGGCGGAGGTCCTGCTTTTCGACTGACGATCACGCCGGCGTCGCCGACAAGCCCTTGGGCACGACTCCGCGCAGGAATTCCGCCAGGCGGTCGACGTCAGCACTTCGGCCCGAACCGGGACGCGAGACGAGGATCACCTCGCGGCCGACTTTCTTGCCGCGAAGATGGATATAACGCACGAGGTTCTTTAGCCTAGCGTCCTCGCGCACGGCGAGGAGCGGGATCAGGGTGTAGCCGGCTCCGGTGGCGACGAGATGGCGCAGGGTCTCGAGGCTCGTGGCGTGGAAATCGCGGATGTTCCCCCGGCGGTTGCTCGGGCAGAGCTCCACGGTCTGGTCGCGCAGGCAGTGCCCGTCGGCGAGCAGCACCATCTGCGAGGCGTTGAGATCAGAGGGCGAGGCCTCGGCTTTGGCCGCGAGCGGGTGGCCGACCGGGGCAAGCACGACGAATGGCTCGTCATACAGCGATTGGACCCGGAGCCCCGCGGGATCGAAGGTCCGGGCGGCAAGCACCGCATCGAGCCGGCCCGCGCGCAGGTCTTCGAGCAGCCCGTCGGTGAGTCCCTCGACCAGGCGAAGCTCGAGCTTGGGAAACGCCTTGCGCAGCGGCCCGAGCAGATGCGGCAGGAGGTAAGGGCCCATGGTGGCGATCGCCCCCAGTCGGAAGGGGCCGGACAACGGCTCGGAGGCGCGCTGGGCGATGACGGCGATCTTCTCGGCTTCCTCGAGGACGTGGCGGGCCTGCCGCACGATTTCCTCGCCGCGCGAAGTGATGCTCACGCGCTTGTTGGTGCGCTCGAAGACCTCGACCTTCAGGAACTCCTCGGTCTTGCGGATTTGCGCGCTCAGGGTGGGCTGGCTGACATGGCAGCTCTCGGCCGCGCGGCCGAAATGCCGGTGCTCGGCGACGGCCACCAGGTACTCGAGATCGCGCAGGGTGAGCCAGGTGATTTTCATAGGCGGTTCCTATCGGTGATTTAACATCGATTGGGCGTGCGTGGCAACCCGGATGGGTTTCTAAAGTCCCGCATACCAGTCATAGCCCCGCTCGGCCCAGTAATCGGGAGGCCGTTCGCGCGCCAGCCGGATCCGTCCGATGCGTTTGAGGCTTTTGATCCCGTACTTGACGGGAATAAGGAGTCGAAGCGGCGCTCCGTGCGTCGGGGTGAGCGGTTCGCCATTGAGCTCGTAAGCAAGCAGCGTTTGAGGGTGCAGCATCGCCGCGCGATCGAGCGAAACATAGTACTCGCGATCTGGCGTCTCGAGACCGACGAAACGGTAGTCTCGAGCGAGGCTCAGTCGGGAGAGTAAATCGGAAAAGCGCACGCCGGCGTAGCCGATGTCCTCTTTCCAGCCCTCGATGCACTTGAGTTCGGAGGTGGTTTCCGTTCGAGGGAGGGCTCGGATCTGAGCCAGCGTCAGGCGCGTCAGGAGTTCCCCGGCCGGTCCGTGGAGCTCGAGCCGCCATTCCGCCGGCGATAGCGGTCCGAGCAGTCCCAGCTCACCGTTGAGGCGGACCTTGCGGCCTCGCGGTGGGAGGGGCGGTCTTTCGCCCAGTCGCGCGGGATCGAAGAGCGCCTGCCAGAGATGGCCATTGAGTTCCAGTACCCGGCGCAGGGGCCAGGGAATCCCATCGATCAGACTGCGGGAGCCAAGCCAGCTCCAACCCCAGAGCGCGGCGGTGACCGAAACGCCCGCCGCGAGGAAACTTCTGCGTGAGTGCGAGGGGCTTGGGTGCTCCTGGCCGGTGACCATCGACTGGAAGTTTCGCCAGCCAGCGCGGGCGACCTGGATGACGTGCACCAGGAAAAAAACGCAAAAGCCCAGTGTCAGGCAGAAGTGGAGAGAGCGCGCCCCGTCATACCCGCCCAGAGCGCGAACCAACGCGTGCAGCTGGACGGGTTTGTAGATGGCCAGGCCGCTCAGAACCGAACCGGCTCCCATAAAGAAGGTGGCGGAGTATGCGAACTTTTGCGCCGCATTGTATTTTCCCTGCGAAGGAAGCGGCACCCGGAAACCGAGCTCGTGCAGCAGGACGCGGGAGGCCTCCCGCGGCCAGGAGCGCGTGAGACGGAACTCGCGCCAGCGGCCCGAGGCGAGCATGTAAAAGAAGTATATCAAGCCGTTCAGGGCGAAGAGCCAGCCGAAGGTGAAGTGGAGGGCCATTCCTTCGGCGAGCCGGTGGTCGATCCGGAAGAAATTGTAAAAGGCCTCCGGGAAAAACGGCGGGTAGACGTCATTGGCCCAGTAGATCAGCACTCCGCTCCAGACCAGAAGCGCCGTCAGCGGGAAGTTGAGCCAATGCGCCCAGCGGGTCCAGCGTGGATGTCTGAGGGCGGGTTTGGACATCATGCGGCCCGATGCACGGAGGATGCCGCCGGCTTCCCCCGGCCGGAATTGTCTGCTAAGGTCGGGACGAGAGGTCCAATTCCGATGACATTGCCGACAGATACCGCTGAAACGAACGCTACCCTGGCCACCTCGGGCACGGCTTCCCAGGCTCCCGCTCCCACCAATTTCATCCGGCAAATCATCGACGAGGATCTGCGCACCGGTAAGAACGGCACGCGCGTGGCCACGCGCTTCCCGCCCGAGCCCAATGGCTATCTTCACATCGGGCACGCCAAATCGATCTGCCTGAACTTCGGGATCGCACGCGACTACAAGGGCACCTGCAACCTGCGCATGGACGATACCAACCCCACCAAAGAGGATGTCGAGTACGTCGAGTCCATCATGAAGGATGTCGAGTGGCTGGGCTTCAAGTGGGCAGGAATGTATTACGCCTCGGACTATTTCGAGAAGCTCTACGACTATGCGGTGCAGCTCATCAAGCTCGGCAAGGCATACGTCTGCAGCCTCACGGCCGAACAGATCCGCGAGTACCGCGGCACGCTCACCCAGCCGGGGCGGGAAAGCCCCTATCGCAACCGCTCGGTCGAGGAGAACCTCGAGCTCTTCGCGCGGATGCGCAAAGGGGAGTTCCCCGACGGGACTCACGTGCTGCGAGCCAAAATCGACATGGCTTCGCCCAACATCAACCTGCGCGATCCCGCGCTCTATCGGATCCGCCATGCCCATCATCACCGCACGGGCGACCGGTGGTGCATCTACCCGATGTACGATTACGCCCACTGCATCTCCGACATGCTCGAGGGCATTACGCACTCGATCTGCACGCTCGAATTCGAGGACCATCGGCCGCTTTACGACTGGTGCCTCGAGACGCTCAAGACGCCCTGCCATCCGCAGCAGATCGAGTTCTCGCGCCTGAACCTGACCTATACCGTCATGAGCAAGCGCAAGCTCCTGGAGCTCGTCCAGAAGAAGATCGTCCAGGGCTGGGACGATCCGCGGATGCCGACGATCCTGGGGTTCCGCCGCCGCGGCTACACGCCCGAGTCGATCCGCGATTTCTGCGACCGCATCGGCGTGACCAAGAAGGAGAACGTCATCGACGTCGCGCAGCTCGAGGCCTGCATCCGCGAGGATCTGGACCGGCGCGCCCCGCGCGCGCTCGCGGTGCTCCGGCCGCTCAAGGTCGTGATCGAGAACTATCCCGAAGGCCAGGTCGAGGAGTTCGATGGCCCGAACCACACGCAGAAGCCCGAGCTGGGCACGCGCAAGGTGCCGTTCTCGCGCGAGCTCTACATCGAGCGCGAGGATTTCATGGAGGAGCCGACGAAAGGCTTCTTCCGACTCGCCCCGGGCAAGGAGGTGAGGCTGCGCTTCGCCTACTTCGTCAAGTGCACGGGCGTAGTGAAGGACCCCGCGACGGGTGAAGTCACGGAGCTCCGCTGCACCTATGACCCGGAGACGCGCGGCACGAACCCGCCGGACGGGCGCAAGGTCAAGGGCACGATCCACTGGGTTTCAGCCCAGCACTCGGTGCCGGCCGAGGTGCGCCTTTACGATCGTCTTTTCGTGAAGGAGAATCCCGAGGACGACACTATCGCCAATCTCAACCCGAAGTCGTTCGAGATCATCAAAGACGCACGCGTCGAGCGGAACCTCGCGTCGGCGAAGCCCGAGGAGCGCTACCAGTTTGAGCGTCAGGGATACTTCGTGGCCGATATGAAAGACTGCGCGCCGGGCCGCCTGGTCTTCAACCGCACGGTCACGCTTCGCGACTCCTGGGCCAAAGAGGCGGGGAAGTAAGCGCGCGTACGCCTTGCTGCTACCGGCCGCTGCCGGCCAGCGGCAGGCCCGTCGCCCAGCCACCCCAGCTCTGGCGAAGGATACGGACCTGCGCGGCCACGTCCTTGCCGGAAGCGAGGCCCGGCAGATAGGCCTGATAGGTCTTGAGATCCCAATCGATCGCGCGGCCGCGGAAGTAGTTGCGATATCTCAACCGGGCCTTGGAGAGATACTCCGACGAATTCTCGAAGCTCGTGGGCAGGAAAGCCTTGAGGTCCTGCGGGGGCTCGAGGAAGAGCTTGGGCAGGTTCACCCGGACCACCTCGCCGGTCACGCGGCTGCGGAGCTCGGTTTCGCCCGAGATCATCGCTTCCATCTCCTTGAGGCGCGATTCGATTTCGCGGTTCCAGGGGATGACCTTGGCGGGATCGAGCACGGCGAACTCGTCGGCCGGCCGGCCGCGGAGCTCTTCCCACACGAGCCGGGTCTTGCGAACCGAGTGCTTGACGTGGAGGAAGGCCTGCCGGGTCCATTTCGCGCCATGCTCGGTCAGCGTGCCCAGCGCGGCGTACTTCGGCTTGCGGATGATCTCGGCGCGCTTCTGCGCCGTGGCGCCCTCGATGTCCCACCACAGCGAGTCGACGCCGTAGATCTGGCCGAGGTCCTTCGCCAGGTCCAGCGTCCCGGTGACCTGGTAAGCGCAGAAGATCGCGACCGAGGCCAGGCCAGCGTGAGCCGTCACGAGCGCGGCATGGCGCTCGGCCTCATTGAGCTCCTTGTAGCGGTCGAGATCGTCCTGGAAGGAAGCCGAGCCGTAGAGCAGCTTGTTGTCGAAGACCGCCGGGGCCTGGGAGAAGTCGAGGCTCTCCATGCGCTTGGCGGCCACGAACATCTCGCGATAGATGGCCGCGCCCGCATAGGCCTGGAAATCCTCGAGCGTCTTGAATGCGGCGGGACCGCCTTCGAAAGGCTCGGTGACATAGGCGAAGCCCGCGTCCCACTGCTCGGTGGGGAAGAGGATCTTCATGCGGGCGGCCCAGCCCTGGACCATCGAGAGGAGCATGCTGTGCGTGATCTTCGGGCGGTCCACCACCGGAGCGAGCCGCCAGACGATGGACTTGAGCGTCCTGAGCGGGATCAGCTGAGCCGCGACGAACTTGAGGTCCGCCGGGTAATTCTCATAGTTGCCTTCGAGCTCGACGAGCAGCGGGTCGATTTCCTCGGCCTTTTTCACGGAGAGGAACTTGTCGCGGAAGGCCTTGAGCTCGGAGCTCATCAGCGTCTCGTTGACGGCGCGAATGCTGGCGACTGAGCGCTTGGCGCGCTTGCGAGCCTTGGGACCTTCGGTCGCAAGGTAATTGTCTCCGAGCCAGGGGTACTCCGCCACGCCTGCCGGAAGCTGCGGCACGGCCGCCGCGGCGCTTGCTGTCTTCTCCATGCCCAGGCTCAAGCCCAAGCCGAGGCCGATCCAAACCAGTGCAAAGGTCTTCATAGATTCCGTCTCCGTGGCCTAAGCTTAACTGTTGGGCGGCGGGGCACCAAACAGAAATTGGCGCTCCGCCCCCTGGGTGGTACACTCATTTCAATGAAAATCCTGCTCATCATGCCCGATGCCGGCATGCATAAATTCCGCTTCGGAAGCTTCGTCCGTTCGGCGCGCGAGGCGCCCCTCACGCTCACCACGCTCGCCGCCCTGACGCGCGACGATCCCTCGATCGAATACCGGCTCATCGACGAGAGCGTGGACCGCGTGCCGCTCGATTTTCCGGCGGATCTCGTGGGAATCAGCGTGATGACCGGCACCGCGCGCCGCGCTTACGCGCTGGCCGAGCACTTTCGCGGCAGGAAGATCCCCGTCGTTCTCGGGGGCGTTCATGCGACGATTCTGCCGGAGGAGGCCCGACCCTTCGCCGACTCGCTGGTGATCGGGATGGCCGACGGCCTGTGGCCGCAGCTGCTCCGGGACTTCCGCGAGGGCAAACTCCGGGCGGAATACCGCGAGGAGAAGCTCGCCTCGCGCTACACGACGATTCCCATTCCGGCGCCCCGGTACGACCTTCAGCGCAAGAGCGGCTACATGATGCCGTACACGATCCAGGCCACGCGCGGGTGCATGCATTCGTGCGACTTCTGCGCGGTCCCGGTCATCTGGGGCAACCGCTACATCCGGCGGCCCGTCGGCGAGGTCATCCGCGACATCCGGAGCATTCCCTCGAAGCGTTTCGCGCTCAATGACGTGAGCCCGGTCGATGACGTCGAGTATGCCAAGGAGCTTTTCCGGGCGATGATCCCACTGAAGAAGAAGTGGGGCGGGCTTTCGACGACGAAGGTGATCGAGGATCCCGAGCTCTTTGACCTCATGGTGAAGAGCGGCTGCCAGTATCTGCTGATCGGCTTCGAGTCGGCCAACTCCGAGACCCTCGGCAGCATCGCCAAGCGGTTCAACAAGCCGGATCATTACGCCGAGGTCATGCGGCAGATGCACCAGGCCGGGATCATCGTGCAAGGCTGCTTCGTCTTCGGCTTCGATCATGACACGCGCGATATCTTCCGGCAGACGGTGGAGCGGGTGCAGGAGCTCAAGATCGATATCCCGCGCTACTCGATCTACACGCCTTATCCGGGAACGCGCCTTTTCAAGCGTCTGGAGGAGGAGAAGCGCATCCTGAGCTACAACTGGGCCGACTACAACACGATGAATGTCGTCTACCGGCCTAAGAACATGTCGCCGGTGGAGCTCTATGAGGGATTCCGCTGGGCTTATCGCGAGACCTTCAAGGTCGGCCGGATCCTCCCGCGCGCGCTGGCCGCGGGCACGCGCTTTCCGATCACGTTCTTCGGCAATCTCACCTACAAGCTTTTCGTGCACCGGCTGTACCTGAACCGGGGCTTCGAAATGCCGGTGGCAGGCGAGCTCTCGGTTCAGAGCCTGGCGACCTCGAGGTGAGGGATCCGGTCATCGAGCGCCGCCACGGCGCGCTCGCCGTCGGGCCAGTGGACGGTGCAGAGGATGCTCCGGTATTCCCGCGGCCGGAACTCCGAGCGCACGGCCGCGAGCAGCGGGTGGCGTGCCGCGAGCCCGAGCGTGAGGTAGGAGTAGCCTTGGCCGACGCTGGCGTTGAACGCGGCGGTGAGCAGCGCGACGAGCAGGTCCTCGTTGCAGTGATCGACGGCGAGGTGGGAAAGAGCGGCATGTGGCAGCCGCTGGCCCGCGCGCGGAAGGCGCGGGACGCCGAGCCAAGGGCCGAGTGCGTTGAGCGCGGCGCGGGCGAGGCGGATCGATCGGGAGTAGCCGCGCACCACGGTCTGCTTGAAGGCCTGCTGATCCCAGACGGAGACGCAGCCGGCGACCTGGCCGGCCTGGATCGCCACGAGGAAATCGGAAGCGGAAAGCCCGGGAGAGCGAGAGGGATCGGCCAGCTCCGCGGCGCTCAGGCTCGGCGCGAACTGAAAGGACCGGTAGTTGCGCTCGAGGCAGCTTGAGATCGCCTCGAGCTCCGACGCTTCCGCCCGGCGGATCTCCCAGCGGGTGAAGCCGGGTTCGCGCTTCTTGCGCCAGACCGGGATCGCGAGCGTGCTGAAGGCCTCGCGCTCGCGGTACACGGGCATGCGCCGGAGCCTGGGCGAGGTGAGGAATTTGCGGGCGGAGGCGTTCTCCTCGATGATGGTCGTGAGATAAAAAGGCGTCTCGGCGCCGCCCCGGTGCAGTTCCTCCATCTTCGTGTAGGCCCGGGTGACGGCGGAGGGCTGGCCTTTGAGCGCCTGATCGACGCGAAGCTGGCTGAGGTAGCCCAGCCTCTTTTTCTCGCCGTTGATCCACGCGGTGGCGACGGAACGACTCCCCATTCCGACGGCCCGTCCCGTTTCGGAATCGCGCGCGATCACGGTGGTGTGGCGGTCGCCTTCGAGGTCTTGGGCCGCGAAGAAGTCGGGTTCCCGCTCCAGGCTCAGGCACACGGAGCCGGGCATCGGATTCTCGCGCAGGAGGCGGCGGAGGTCGGCTTCATCCGAAGCTTCCGCCACCCGGAAGTCGATCACCGGGCGGCCTCGAGCAGGGGCTTGCGCCAGGAGCGGTCGCCCAGGGGATAGGAGTCGCGCAGGCCGTGGTCCTTGCGATGCATCGCGTTCATCATGAAATAGCTCGCCAGCATCTTGAGATCGGTGCGATTCACCGGGTGAAAGGCGCGTTCCACGATGCTGGGCCAGGAGTAATACGCCTTGCGGGCGCGGATGCAGTGATCATGGATCTCCTGCGGTGACATGCAGGAGGGCTGGAACGGGATGTGGTTATAGCTGTAAGCGTCGTCGAGCCACCAGTTCCGATAGAGGAGCTTGCCCTGCTGCTCGAGCCGCTGGTAAAGGGGCGTTCCGGGAAACGGCGTGAGATGCGCGAAGCCCGTGAGCCAGAAGCCGTGCCGGCGGGCGAAGGCCACGGCATTGTCGAAGCTCCGGGGCGTATCATGATCGTAGCCGAAGACGAAACTGCCGTAGATCCGGATGCCGTATCGGTGGAGATTCGCGAGCGCCTGCTCGTAGCCCGCGCCCGAGGTGTTGACCGCCTTCTCCATCGAACGGAGGTTGGAGGGGTCGAGGCTCTCGAAGCCCACGAGGATTCCCTGGCAGCCGCTTCGCCGCATGAGCTCCAGGAGCTCCTCGTCGTAGCCGGCGTTGATCGTGCCCTGGCTGACCCAGCGGATCTTCAGCGGGATCAGCTCGCGGAAGAACTCCTTGGCGAGCCGGGGATTGGAGATGACGTTGTCGTCGACGAAGAAAACGAGCTTCCCTTTGGCCCCGATCGCGCGAAGCTCCCGCAGGATGTCCTCGGTCGGCCGCCGGGTCTGCGAGCGCTGATACACGGTCTGGATCGCGCAGAAGTCGCATTTGAGCGGGCAGCCCCGGCCCGATTCCACCAGGCGCATCGGGAGATAATTTTTTCCCTGGAAAATGCGGCGATCCGGCGTCGAGCGCTCGAGCGTCGGCCGCGACAGGTCCTGATAGAATTTCTTCGGCGTGCCGTGACGGTAGTCATCGATGACGCTCTCCCAGATCCGCTCGGCCTCGCCGATGACCACGCTCTCGGCGTAGCGGGCGGCCTCGTCCGGGCAGAGCGTCGCGTGAAAGCCTCCGAGCACGACCGGAATGCCCCGGGAGCGGTATTCGCTCGCGATCTGGTAGGCGCGCTTGGCCGTGTAGGTCTCGATCGAGATCGCGACGAGGTCGGTCGGCTCGTCATACGCGACCTGCTCCAGGCGATCATCGTAAAACCGAACTTCGACGTCCTTGGGCGTCAGCGCCGCGATGACGGCCGGAGGCAGCGGCTCCATCTGCCAGAGGCGGATGTACTTCTCGCCTTCACGGCGCCCGATGCAGGGGTGGATCAAGGTGAGGCGGAACGGTTTGGCCATAGGTGGACGTAGTCTAACCAACTGCCTGATTTTTTGCTATCGTCGAGACGGATGCCGCTCCTCGCAGCCCGCAAAAAGACCCTGACCGCCCGGACGCTGCCGGTCGGCGCGCTCGGCGCGCCGGCGCGGGAGGCGATGTGGGCGCTTTTCTCGGTTTACTACGAGAATATCGAGCGCGAGGTCTTCGAGCGAGACCTCGCGACCAAGGACCAGGTGATCCTGCTTCGCGACCGCGAGGACGGCTCGATCCAGGGGTTTTCCACGCTTCAGGTCTACCGGCGCGAGATCCGGGGCCGCCGCGTGGTGGTGGTTTTTTCGGGCGACACGGTGATCAGCCCGGCCTATTGGGGACAGCTCGCGCTCCAGTGGGCGTTCTTCCGCTACATCTTGAAAACGAAGCTGCTCAACCCGGCAGTTCCGGTCTACTGGTTCCTGATCTCCAAGGGCTACCGCACCTATCTTCTCCTCAGCCGCAACTTTCCCGAGTACTGGCCCCGGCATGATCGCGCCACTCCGGAATGGCAGCAGGCGGTGCTCGACGCGTTGGCCGGCGAGAAGTACGGCGCGGACTGGAAGCCTGAGCTCGGCATTCTCCGGTTCGAGCGCCCTCGCGATCGGCTCAGGAGCGGAGTCGCTCCGATCGAGGCCGCGCTTCTTTCGGGGCCGGGGAACGCCGACATCCGATACTTCCAAGAGAGGAATCCGGGCCATGCCCAGGGTGATGAGCTGTGCTGCCTCGGACGCGTGGATGCGAGGCTCGGATTTTTCTACAGCATCAAGGCGGCGCGCAAGGCGCTCGGGCTGCGATGACGGGCTTCTGGGAAAAAACCCTCCTTTCGGGAATCCATTCGGCGTACGCGAGGAGCCTGCGCGGGGCCTGGGTGAGCTTCCAGCGCGCCGCGGGCAATCCCGAACGCGCGCAGGCGGAAATTTTGAAAAGGATATTGAGCAGCGGTGCCCGGAGCCGCTACGGCGCGGAGCAGGGGTTCGGGGGGCTTCGTTCCGTGGAAGCGTTTCAAAAGCGCGTGCCCATCGTCGACTATGACGCGCTGGAGCCCTGGATCGGAAGAGTCGCGGACGGCGAGGAGGAAGTGCTGACGGGCGCGCCCGTGAGGATGCTCGAGCGCTCCGGAGGCTCCACGGCGACGAACAAGCTCATTCCGTATACCGACGGGCTGCTGGCGGAATTCGCCTCCGCCACGAAGCCCTGGCTTTTCGATCTTTTTCAGAGCCTGCCGGGGCTCCGGGGCACCCGCAGCTACTGGGCGCTCTCACCGGCCACGCGCCAGGCGGAGCGGACCGCGGGCGGCCTGCCCGTGGGCTTCGAGCAGGATACGGATTACTTCGATCCCGTCTCGCGCTGGGCGCTGGGCAAGCTCATGGCGGTCCCGTCATCGGTGGCGAGGATTCCCGATATGGGAGAGTGGCGGCGCCAGACCGCGCTCGCGTTGCTCGCGGCCGGAGACCTGGGCCTCATCTCGGTGTGGAACCCGAGCTTCCTGACTTTGCTCATGCAGGCCATCGCCAAGGAGTTCGACAAGCTGCTTTCCGAGCTTCCCGTGGCGCGCGCCCGCGAGCTCCGCTCGGCGGTGGACGCCCGGGGTTTCTCGGGCGAAACGCTCTGGCCGCGGCTTCAGCTCGTTTCCTGCTGGACCGACGGCATCGCGCGCGACTTCCTCCCGGGCGTGCGCCGCTGGTTTCCCGGAACTCCCATCCAGGGGAAGGGACTGCTCGCAACCGAGGGCGTGGTTTCCTTTCCGCTCTGGGGCCGCGAAGGATCGGTTCTCGCCGTGGGCGGGCACTTCCTGGAGTTCATCGATCTGGATCAGCCCGCGCGGCACCCCTTGCTCTCGCACGAGCTCGCGCTCGGGGGCAGCTATTCGCCGGTGCTGACGACCTCGGGCGGGCTTTACCGTTATCACCTGAAGGATATCGTCGAATGCGTGGGTTATTACCAGCGCACCCCGATGGTGAAATTCGTGGAGAAGCTCGACGCGGTGGGGGATCTTTGCGGCGAGAAGCTCCATGCGCGGCAGGTGGATCGGGGGCTCGAGATCGCGTGCGGCACGACCGGGCTGCGCTACGAGTTCGCGCTGCTCGCGCCGGTCTGGGGGGAGCCGCCGCATTACCGCCTCTATGTCGAGACCGACGCGCCCGTAGAGAAGATCGAGAGGACGGCGCGCGTCCTCGAGGATTACCTCGCGAGCGGGCATCACTACAGCTATTGCCGGAAGCTGGGCCAGCTGGGCCCGCTTTCCTTCCGCAGGGTCTCCGACGGCCTGACGATCTACCAGAGGACGCTCGTGAAGGAAGGGCTGCGGGCCGGCGAGATCAAGCCCAGCCATCTGAGCCGGTTCGCGGTGTGGGACGAGGCTTTTCAGGCTGAAGCTGCTATGGTGGAAGCATGAGACTCTTCTTCACGGCGTACCAGTTCATCGCGCCCTTTCTTTTTCTCCCGGCCACCTACTATCTCTGGCTTCGCTCCACCGGCGATTCCACGCTCGCGCTCTTCATCGTGACCGTTCCCGTCGCCTACGGTTACCTGCTGCCGGGCTTCTTCACCAACGTCCTGAAGCTCTGGGAGTTCAACACGGGCTTCAAGATCGGGGCGTTCCGCCCGCATAACGGCTTCGTTTTCGGCGCGTTCAACAGCCTCGTGTCCTGGCTCGCGCTGCAGCCGCATTCCGGGCCGATCGGCTGGGGCGAGATCCTGCGCGCGGGCTTCGCCCTGGGGTCGGTCACGGCGTTCTGGGGCTGGTACTACGATCTGTGGGCGGTGAAATCGAAGTTCATCTCCATCTACAATCGCTCCGCCTTCGAAGGGAAATCGCCTGCCGAGATCGTGTCCGAGTACGCGCCGATGGGCTTCGGGGGCTATGGCTTCGCTTACGGGATCGCGGTTCGAGTGGCCGAGCTGCTCCTGCATCAGCAGGGGAGGGTGGAGCTTTTCTGGCCGCTCTGGGCGGGTATGGTCGCGTTCTGCTTTGTCATGCCGCCGCTCCTGTATCTGCCGATCCACTACTGGGCGCATGGCCATTTCGGCCTGAAGTCCTACAAGGCGGAGATCCGGGCCGCTCAGGGCCGCGGCTGAATGCTCGAGGCTCTCGCGGCATCGGCAGGCAGGCTTCTGCGAGGCTTCTCGCTCCGGCTGCTGCGGATTTTCCGCGGTGGCATCCGCCGGCCGAAGCTCACGCTCACGATCGCGCTCCTGGGCGCCCTGGCCTTGGGCCTGGGCCTGCCGCGGATCAAGCTCGTGCTGTCGATCCACGATCTCGTCGAGTCCAATCTCGGGAGCCTCGCGCGGCTCAACGAGCTGAATCGCGACTTCAAGGAGGGGAAGTCGAGCCTCGTGCAGTTCTTTCCGGCCGACGGCACGGGACGCGCGTTCCGGCGCGAGGAGCTCTGCGCGATCCGGAGCTGGCTCCGCCGGCAGAGCGCTGTCGAACCCGAGCTCACGAACGTCATCTCGCCGTTTCACCTGCGCCAGGCTTCGCTGGAAAACGGGCGTCTGTGGTTCCCCCGGGTGCTCAGCGAAAGCTGCGAGCCCGCGGAGCTCGCGCGCCTGGCGGGCTCTCCTTGGGACGGCCTGCTTCTGGATCCGGGGGCCGGCTTCGTCGGCGCGGAGCTGGTGTTTCGCGACGCCCGGAGCGAGCGCGGACTTTTCGATCCGGGCCCGGTGGAGCGGCTGATCGCGCGCCTGCAGGCGGACTTCGGGGACAGCGGCATCCGCGCGCTCCACTTCGGGAGCGCGCCATATCTCTACCACGCGCTTCAGGGCCTCAACTTCACTCGCGTGCTGAACCTGATCGCCATCGGCGTCCTGCTCGGGGTTTTCCGGATTCTCTTCGGAACCTTCAGGAGCGGGCTGCTCTTCGTCGGGACGCTGCTCTTTTCGGGCGTCTTGCTCTATGGCCTCATGGGCTGGAGCGGAGCGCCGATCGACATCCTTTCGAACGGGCTCTTTCTCCTGATGGCCATCTCGACGCTCGAGGACTTCGTCTTCCTGAGCTATCTGCAGATGACCGAGGGCGGGCCCTGGCGGCGCCAGTTCCGCGTGATTCTCGTGGCGAGCTTCTTCACGTCGCTGACGACGCTTATCGGCTTCGGCTCGCTTTACGCCTCGGACCTCGCCGTGATCCGGCGCTTCGGGACTCTTGCCGCCGCGGCGGCCGCGATCGAATGGGCGACGCTCTTTCTGGTCCTGCCGGCGGTGCTCCGGCTCGCGCCGCGGCTTCGTACCTGGACGCGGCCCGAACGCGCGCGCCTGAGATCGTTGACGGCGAAGGTCGCGGCCCTGCGGCCCGGGCGCTGGCTGCGCTGGGGCGCGGCGGCGCTGTTTGTCGGGGGGATCGCTTTTTCTCCCTGGCTCAATTTCCAGGACGATCCGGCCCGCGCCTTCCCGCCGTGGCATCCTCTTTCGCGCGATCACCAGGAGGTTTCGCGCCGCCTGGGCTGGTCGACTTCGATGAGCGTCGTGTTCGAGCCCGGAGTGCCGGAAGAAAAAATGCGCGCGGTGCTCGCGAAGATCGGCGCGCGCCCAGAAATCAAGCGGATCGAGAGCCCGTTCGAGATCGAGAGCTGGATGGCCGTAGGGCTGCCCCGGCTCACGAGCGAGCTCGTCCGCCGGGAGTTCCGGAGCACCTCCTTCTCGCGCCGTTACTTCTCGGCCGACGGGCAGGTGAGGGCGAACCTCCTGCTGAGCTTCTCGGACGTGCGGGGAGTGCGCCGGCTGCTCTCCGAGCTCGCGCCGCTTTGCGAGAACGAGACCGTGTGCCATTTCGCGGGAGAGGTGCCTTCGTACGCCGAATTCGGGGACCGGGTTCCGCTGACGCTGATCTCGAGCCTCGCGCTCTGCCTGAGTCTCGTGCTGGGCGTGCTCGCGTTCCTGTGCCTGGCCACCGGCACCCGGCCCCTGCTTCCCGTGCTCTACACGTCGATCTGGGGCCCGCTCGCCTCGCTCGCGCTGCTGGCGGCCAGCCAATTCCGGGTGAACTTCCTCACGGGCATCTACGTGTCGGCGCTCGTGGGCCTGGCCGGCGACAACGCGATCCAGTTCATCTTCGCCGGCTACCGCAAGGACCTCGGCCACGGGCTTCGACGATTCGGCGGCGCTTCCGTCCAGATCACGCTCGCGATGGCGGTCACGGCGCTGGTCTTTCTTTTCTCGAAGTTCCTTCAGGCCAAGGCGCTGGGCGGCCTGCTCGCGCTCGGGCTCCTCATCTGCCTGGCGGGGGATCTCTGGCTGCTTTCCGCGCTCCTCGGGGGGGGCGGTGGCGGCACCCCGGGAAAACGGCGCTGAAGCGGGCGGAGCGGAAAAAGCTGCGGCGTTCCTGCTTTTTGCTTTAAACTGAGATCATCGAAAGGACTCGCCATGACCCAGAAAGCTCCGCTCGTCGCTCGCATCCTGTTGGGACTGATCTTCTTCGTCTTCGGCCTGAACGGCTTCCTGCAGTTCCTGCCGATGCCGAAGCCCGCCGATCCGGCCTATCAGTTCTTCGGCGCCATGATGGCGACCGGCTATTTCCTACCCGTGCTGAAAGCGACCGAGGTGGTCTGCGGCGCGCTGCTGCTGGCCGGGGTTTACGTGCCGCTGGCGCTCGTGATCCTGTCGCCGATCGTGATCCAGATCGTGCTCTTTCACGCGTTCCTGGATCCGAGCGGGATGGGGATGAACGTCCTGCTCGTGGCGCTCATGGCTTATCTGGGCTTCGCGTACCGCAAGAGCTTCGCGGGGATCCTGGCGGCGAAGACTTCGCTTTGACTCATCGAGGTGGGTGGTTCATAGCATGATTGAATCCAGTCACTGGCGGCATCGGTCCGGACATTCGCGGTGATCAAAATTTCATCCGGAAGAGACCTCTTGTTTCTCCGTCAAATGCTGAAAAATAGACAAAACCATCCGCGTTCAGCCAAAGCCGATCCCCAATGAAGGCTGAAGAAGTCATCGAGGTGGCGATTCCCGGGTTGAGGTCCTGCATCAGAAGCGTCCCCGCTTCGGTACCATCGCTTTTCCAGGGTTCCGTCCCGTGCACGCCGTCATCAGCCGCGAACCAGAGCGTGTCGTTCGCGGTGATGAAGCTCTCGAGGTGAGTTCGATGGTTTGGGTTAACAAACCACGAAAACGAACTACCAGGACCTGGAGAGAGGTCCTTGACCAGCCAGGTCCCCGGCGAGGTGCCATCACTGCGCCAGAGCTCATGGCCATGCTCGGGATCTTGAGCGATGAAAAAGAGGAGGCCGTCCTTCGAGGTCAAGGCGCGTGGGTAGGAGGACTCGGGACCCGGATGGATATCTTTGACCTGGAGGGTGCCTTCGGGAGTGCCGTCGGTTTTCCAGAGCTCCCAGCCCGAGTCGTTTTGAAAAGCCGTGAAGAAAACGAGGCCATTGATCTCGATCGGAGCGGGTTGGCCAGCCCTTTCCATCTTCGCGTCCGCGAGCTTTGCGGTCCCTTCGGTGGTCCCATCCGTCCTCCAAAGTTCCGTTCCTGACTGGTAGAGAAGCCAAGGTCCAGCTGCGGCCGCCAAAGCTCCCGTCAAGCCCGGAAGCCCGGCCTTTGCCGTTCCCGCGGGAGTTCCATCTGTCTTCCAGATATCGTAGGCCCCCCCATCGAAGGCCTCGAAGTAGGCAGTGCCTTTGAAGATCGTGAGTCTGGCCAGATTAGCGCTCGCCGAACCTGGAAAGACGTCTTTGAGCATCATCGTTCCCGCCTCGGTGCCGTCGCTGATCCAGGGCTCGAAGCCATTCGCGCTTGTTTGGGCCGTGAAGAAGAGTTGCCCGTTCAGGATGGCGGAAGTTGAGTACTCGAGTGCCGAGCCGGTGCTGCCGGGCCAGATGTCCTTGACGAGCTGGGTGCCTTCGGGGGTACCGTCCGTCTTCCAAAGCTCCCGCCCATGGACTCCATCGTCTGCGGAAAAGAAGACGGTGCCGCCCGCCGCCGGGAAAAATCTGGGAGTACTGTATCCGCCGGGGTTGATGTCCCGAAGCTGAAAAGTGCCTTCGGGAGTTCCATCCGTCCGCCACGGTTCACTGGTGATGTTGTCCACGAAAAACCAGAGGGTTTTTCCGTTTAGATCGGTTGCTGAAATCGTTGGAATGAGTCCTGCTTTTTCCATCACGCGCACGGCTGCGTCGGAGCGCAGCGGAGCAGCCGGGGGAGCTTGAGAGGGTTCCCTCAAAAAGGAGAAGCTGCACCCGCTGGTGAGCGCGAGGAAAAAGAGAGCAAATGCGCGACTGACCCGATCGGATCTCACGCCATTTATTTTATCAAATGGCCAACGTCATGAGCAGGGTGTCAGGGGCGACACGGATCGGCTCCCCGGAATTGTTGAGGTCATAACCTCCCGGGCGCATCCGTCCGATAAGAGGGGCATGGTTCCCGTCCGGCCACCCCGAAAAGGCATCCTGGGTCTCTACGAGGCGACGCTACGGCGCTTTCAGACGGCCATGCACGCGCTTTCGCTCCTGCCGCTCTACGCGGTGGGGTCGCTGTGCATCGGCCTGTCGCTCGTGCCCGGAGTGCTGCTCTTCAATTGGGTCGCCGGGAAGATCGAGATGGATAGCCTGTTTCGCATCCCGGTGCTCTGCACGACCGCGGCGGCGGGTTATTTCCTCTACGGCACCACGCTGATCCTGCTGCTGCCCGCGCTGAACTTCGCGCTGCGCATGCGCCCGCGGCCGTTCCGCGGGCCGTATCATTCGCTGGCCACGGCGCGCTGGTACATCCACAACGGCCTGACGTATATCGCGCGCTACACCTTTCTGGAGTTCATCACGCCGACCCCGTTCAATAACCTCTTTTACCGCCTGATGGGCATGAAGATGGGTAAGGGCGCGCAGATCAACACCTCCCACATCTCGGATCCCGGCATGATCGAGTTGGGCGATAACGTCACGATCGGCGGCTCGGCGACCATCGTCGCGCACTATGGCGTGGGCGGCTTCCTGATCATCGCGCCCGTCAAGATCGGCAGCGGCGCCACGATTGGCCTGCGCGCCACGATCATGGGCGGCGTGGAGATCGGCGAGCGGGCGCGGATCCTGCCGAACTCGGTCGTCCTGCCCAACGTGAAGGTGCCCGCGGGGGAGACCTGGGGCGGAGTGCCGGCCGCGCGGATCGAGACCAAACGCGATCGTGAGCGCGGGTCGGGCGATCAGTCCGCGGCCTGATCGGCGGCGCCTTCGGGCTGACCGCCGCGCGAAATCTGGCTCGTGCCGGTATCAATTATAACGAACGAAGCCCTCGAGGCGCTTCTGCAGCTCACAGGCGCGTTCGCCGTCACCGCGCTCGAGCGCGTCCTCGAGCTGCGAGGCGAGCGCGCTGGCCAGGCAGGTCGCCGAAATTTCCGGAAGGCCCTCGCGCCGGGCGATGGCCTCGATCTGTTCGGGCGTGAGGCCGGCGAAGTCGATGCAGTCTTTGAGCGTGAGCATGGGGAAGTTCCTCGGGGCCAGTCTCGCTCCGGGAGGCGACTTCCGCAAGCGGGAGTTTTCGGTGCCGTGGTCCGGTACTTTCGCGAGAAATCAGCCGGGCGGTAGGATGGTTTGATATTCCATCCTAATTTAATTTAAATATACCTCCGCTGAAACGGATCTTCTTTCTCCGCTCGCGCTACTCCAGGATTTCCCTGAACCGCACAGGCCCCGGTGGGCGAAGGTGTATTCCGGCCACATCTGAGCATGACTCACAGACACGACGTCGAGAGGAGACCTATGGGTAGAATCGGAAGAATCGGCGCGGCACTGGCCTTGGTTTCGGGGATGCTCTGCATCGTTCCGATGCAGGCGCGTGCCGTGAGTTGGATGGGCTATTACAACTTCGAGTACCTGAACTCCAAGGTGGATCAGAAGCGCGGGTGGATGGACATCCACCACGTCAGCCTCATCCTCCAGCACGAGATCAGCGTCTTCAAGTTCTTCAACGAGCTGGAGTTCGAGCATGTCGGTGACGGGGTTCTCCTGGAGGACGGCGCCGGCAACGGCGATATCGTGATCGAGCGCGCCTGGGCGCAGGTGGACGGGGGCGAGCATTTCCGGCTCAAGCTCGGCAAGGAACTCGTTCCGACGGTCTGGTGGATCTACCATTATCCGAATCTTTCGATGCAGGTGAGCCGGCCGCTGATGATGAAGAAGATCTTCCGCTTCCAGAACACGGGCCTGCTGGCCTCGGGGGACATTCTCGCGGGCTTCACCTATGACGCCT
The DNA here is from genome assembly GCA_023701205.1 of Oligoflexia bacterium. Taxonomy (GTDB): domain Bacteria; phylum Bdellovibrionota; class UBA1018; order UBA1018; family UBA1018; genus JAMPXJ01. The sequence continues at coordinate 25,987 of JAMPXJ010000034.1, read as the reverse complement.
GGGTGTCGAACTCCAACCTCACGGCCACGAACGAGACGGACCGCGAGCTCGACTACGGCGGGAAGCTCAGCTGGGCGGGCGAGCTCCCCGAAGGGCAGCTTTCGCTGGGGGTGCTGGCGGGCCATTACAACGACGCCGATCGCAAGCGCAACCCGTGGGGCTTTGACGCGAACGTCAGCTGGGAGAACTTCCTCCTCTGGGCGGAGTATCACAAGAACGAAACCCGCAAGGGATACTACGGCGTGCTTTCGTACGGCCTTCCGGCCGGGGCCGAGGGCGTTCTCTCTCCCTTCGTTTTCCATGACTCCTATACGGACGAGGCGGACTCCGCCACCCGTGGCGAGGCCAAGAAGCGGCTGGCCGTGGGCGTGAACTACAAGCCGATCCCGACGATCGCGCTCAAAAGCGAGCTGATCCGGACCTTCAAGGCCGGAAACTCGGTCCAGGAGACGGGCTTGAACCTGGGCTTTGTCTACTTCTTCAACTGACGGGCGAGGAGAGAAGAATGAAAAGAGCAATGATCCTGACGTTGATGTTTTGTCTCCCCGGGTCCGCGCACGCGATCAGCTATTACAAGTTCGACGGCGACAAGGTGAAGAAGGTCGAGGAGGCGGAGTTCTCCCAATGCGGAACGGTCATCTACCGGGACGCCGCGAAGGAGGAGCTGCCCGTGCTTCATAAGCGAAAGCTGCTGGCCGCGCTCCTCAAGGGGGAGACCGTGAACGATCTCGGGGCGGCACTCAAGAAGCTCAAGCGCGCTCCCGGGACCTGTAGCTACGGAACGGACTCGGAGGTTTTCCAGTAGCCTTCCGCGCCCGCGCTTCTTATCCTCAGGGAGGAACGACTTTTCTTCCGGAGGGGGCCTGGGATGGCAGACGTCGCGAGGCAGGGCACGGCTAAATCGATCGGACGGAAAGAGGGCGGCTCGCTGCAGGCCGCGGAGCTTCTGGGCGAGGTGTTCGGAGGCTTCTCGGCCATGCTGGTCGCCCTCCCTTCCGCGATCGCGTTCGGGCTTTTGATTTTCGCCCCGCTCGGGGGCGAGCTCGGCGCCCAAGGAGCCATGGCCGGCATCCTGGGCACGATCGCCTTGGGCCTGGTCGCGCCTGCCCTGGGCGGAACCCCGCGGCTGGTGACCGCGCCGTGCGCACCCGCGGCGGCGGTGCTGGCCGCGCTCACGATCGAGCTCGCGGGCAAAGGGGCGAGCGGAACGCTTGCGCTCGAATGGGTGCCCGCGATCCTCATGGCCGTGGCCGGGCTCTGCGGCGTGTTTCAGTTTCTCTTCGGCTATTTCGGCGGTGGACGCCTGATCAAGTATATCCCTTATCCGGTGGTCGCGGGGTACCTGAGCGGCGTGGGGCTCTTGATCATCGGGGCGCAGCTGCCGAAGTTCCTGGGCGTTCCCAAGGGGCTCCCGCTCTGGCAGGGCCTCCTGGCCTTCGAGAGCTGGAGGCCGGAGTCGATCCTCGTCGGGCTTTCCGCCGTGGGCGCGATGATCTTCGGTCCGAAGCTCGTTCGCGGGGTTCCCGCGCCGATCCTGGCGCTGGGGAGCGCGCTTGCACTTTATTTCGGCCTGGCGGCTACGGTCTGGCCGGAGCTTTGGGCGCTCGCGGGCAACTCGCTGGTCATCGGTCCCATCGCGGACGCGGCTGGCGGCTCTTTCTTCGGGAATTTCACGGCGAGGCTGGGTTCCTTCAGCGGTCTCGCGGTCTCACCGAATCTCGGCGAAATTCTCGGGCGCTTCATCCTGGTCCCGGCAGCGACGCTCGCCGTGCTCCTCTCGATCGATACGCTCAAGACCTGCGTGATCGTCGATGCGCTCACGCGCGGCCGGCATGACTCCAACCGCGAGCTGCGCGGGCAGGGCCTGGGCAATCTGGCCTCGGCGTTCCTGGGCGGGATTCCCGGCGCGGGCACGATGGGCGCAACGCTCGTGAATCTCCATGGCGGCGGAAAGAGCCGGCTGTCCTCCGCGCTCTGCGGCGTGTTCGCGCTCGCGGTGCTGCTGCTTCTGGGTCGGCTCGTGGCCTGGGTGCCGGTGCCGGCGCTGGCGGGGATCCTGCTCGTCGTGGGCTTCCGCATGATCGACCGTCAGAGCCTCAAACTCCTGGGGCGCTCCTCGACGGTGCTGGATTTCGCGGTGGTCGCGGCGGTCATCCTCACGGCGGTGAGCCTCAACCTGATCGCGGCGGCGGGCGTGGGCTTCGGGCTCGCGGTGCTGCTGTTTCTGCGCGAGCAGATCCGCGGCTCGGTCGTGCGCCGGAGGTTCTTCGGTAACCGCATCTTCTCGAAAAAGAAACGCCTCGAAGCGGAGCGCGCGATCCTCGAGGCCGAGGGAGGCAAAACGGTCGTCTTCGAGCTGCAAGGCTCGCTCTTTTTCGGAACGACCGATCAGCTTTTTTCGGAGCTCGAGCCGCACCTCGGCGAGAGCCGCTACGTCGTGCTGGATCTTCGGCGCGTGCGCTCGCTGGATTTCACCGCGGCGCACCTGCTCGAGCAGATCGCGGTGCGGGTACGGGAGAATGGCGGGGTTTTCGTCTTCACGCATCTCTCGCAGGCCCTGGAGCTCGGGCTCGCGGGAACGGAGCTTTCCCGGCATGGCGTCAGGACCTTTCCCCGCCTGAATGATGCGCTGGAATGGATCGAGGACGAGCTGCTGCGCAAAGCCGCGGCGCTTCCGGCCGGAGAACCTTCGCCGCTGGCGCTGGCCGAAATCGACCTGCTTCGCGAGCTGAGCGGCGAGGCGCTTCAGGCGTTCGCGGCCTGCGCGCAGGAGCGTTCCTTCAGGGAAGGCGAGCGGATCTTCACGCAGGGTGACCGCGGCGGAGAGCTGTATCTGATCCGACGCGGCACCGTACGCATCTTGCTCCCTCTGGGTGGAGGCCAGTTTCACCACCTGACTTCCTTCGGAAGAGGGGATTTCTTCGGCGATATGTCCTTTCTGGACCGCGGCGTGCGCTCGGCGGACGCGGTGGCCTCGGGGGCGACCGATCTCTATGTCGTGTCGCGCGACGAGTTCAATCGGGTATCCCGGGCGCATCCCGAGCTCGGGGCGCGCTTTTTCGCGCGGCTCGCCTCCGTGCTGGCCGTACGGCTGCGCCAGACCGACACCGAGCTGCGCGCCCTTGAGGAGTCCTGAGAACAGGAGTACCCTTTTCAGGAAAGGGAATCTCCATGAGCTCAACGTCACCGTTTCAAGGCCAGGCCGTGCAGTGCACTTCGCTCGAAGGGGGAATCGCGGAGCTGCGCTTCGACCTTCAGGGCGACTCGGTCAACAAGTTCAACGCGCAGACGCTCAAGGAGCTGCGCGAGGCGGTGGACTGGCTCAAGGCGCAGCCGGGCCTCAAGGGCGCGCTTTTCACGAGCGGCAAGGACTGCTTCATCGTGGGCGCGGACGTCACGGAGTTCCTCGAGCATTTCAAGAAGCCCGAGGCCGAGATCGCGCAGTGGCTGCTTTGGGTGGATCGCATCTTCTCGGACCTCGAGGATCTCGACGTGCCGACGGTGACGGCGATCAACGGCTTCGCGCTGGGCGGCGGCTTCGAGTTCGCGCTGAGCGCGTGCTACCGCGTGATGTCCTCTGACGCGAAGGTCGGCTTGCCCGAGGTGAAGCTCGGAATCTTTCCGGGCTGGGGCGGCACCGTGCGGCTCTCGCGCCTCACCGGCGCGGACAACGCCATCGAGTGGATCGCGGGCGGGGAGCAGCAGGGCGCGGACGCGGCGCTGAAGATCGGCGCGGTCGACGCGGTCGTGGCTCCGGGGCGCGCGCGGGAGGCGGCGCTCGACCTGCTCAGGCGCGCGATCGCGGGCGAGCTCGACTGGCGCGCCCGACGCGAGGAAAAAAAAGCGCCGCTCAAGCTCAACAAAGTCGAGAGCATGATGGTTTTCGAGGGCTCCAAAGGCTTCGTCGCCGCGAAAGCCGGGCCGCATTACCCGGCTCCGGTCACCGCGATCGAGGTCATGCAGCAGGGCGCGCGCAAGACGCGCGACGAGGCGCTTCCGATCGAGGCGGCGGCGTTCGCCCGGATCGCGAAGACTCCGACGGCGGCGGCGCTCGTGAGCGTCTTCCTCGGCGACCAATATCTCAAGAGAGTCGGCAAGCGCGCAGCCAAGAGCGCGAAGCCCGTCCAGATGGGCGCGGTGCTGGGCGCGGGGATCATGGGCGGCGGCGTGGCTTACCAGTCGGCCTCCAAGCGGGTTCCGATCCTCATGAAGGACATCCAGGCCAAGGCGCTCGAGCTCGGGATGGGCGAGGCCACGAAGCTCCTGGAAAAACAGGTCAGCCGCGGCAAGATGACGGCGGCGCAGCTGGGGGAGACCCTGGGCCGAATTCGCCCGACGCTCTCCTACGGCGACTTCAAGGAAGTCGACGTGGTCGTCGAGGCGGTGGTCGAGAACGAGAACGTGAAAAAGGCCGTGCTCGCCGAAACCGAGGCCGCGCTCAAGCCCGGCGCGATCCTGGCGAGCAACACCTCCACGATCTCGATCACCCGGCTGGCCGAAGGGCTCAAGCACCCGGAGAATTTCTGCGGGATGCACTTCTTCAATCCCGTGCACCGCATGCCGCTCGTGGAGGTGATTCGCGGGAGCAAATCCGGCGAAGCGGCCGTGGCGACGACCGTGGCCTACGCGCTCGCGATGGGCAAGGTCCCGGTCGTGGTGAACGACTGCGCGGGCTTTCTGGTCAACCGCGTGCTCTTCCCGTATTTCGAGGGCTTCATCCGCCTGGTCGCCGATGGCGTGGACTTCCAGCGGATCGACAAGGTCATGGAGAGGTTCGGCTGGCCCATGGGCCCCGCCTATCTCTTCGACGTGGTCGGCATCGATACGGCCCATCATGCGACGGCGGTGATGGCGCGTGCCTATCCCGACCGCATGGCGCCCGAGGGGCGCACCGCGGTGGACGCGATGTTCGAGGCCAGGCGCTTCGGGCAGAAGAACGGCGTGGGCTTCTACAAGTACGCGCCCGACAAGAAGGGCGCGCCCAAGAAGGAGCCCGATCCCGCGGCCTATGAGATCCTCAAGCCGCTGGTGAAGGGCCGGGCCGACGTGACGGACGAGCAGATCGTCGAACGCATGATGCTCCCGATGCTCATCGAGTGCTCGCGCTGCCTCGAGGACGGGATCGTGGCCTCGCCGATCGAGGTCGACATGGGCCTGGTCTACGGCCTGGGCTTCCCGCCGTTCCGCGGCGGGGCGCTCCGCTACGCCGATTCCGTGGGCCTGGCGAACCTTTGCGCAACGGCCGCGAAGTACGGGAGCCTGGGCAAGCTCTATGAGCCGACCGCGCAGATGCGCAAGCTCGCCGAAACGCAGAGCGGCTTTTACGCCGAGAAGCAGTCTTGAGTATTGGGAGAAACTCCATGAAAGACGTCGTGATCGTTGATGCTGTCCGAACCCCGATGGGCCGTTCCAAAGGCGGGATGTTCCGCCATGTGCGCGCGGAGGATCTCTCCGCGCACGTGATCAACGCGCTCCTCGCGCGCAATCCCAAGGTCGACCCAAGCGAGGTGGAGGACGTGATCTGGGGCTGCGTGCAGCAGACGCTCGAGCAGGCGTACAACATCGCCCGTTTCGCCTCGCTCAACACGCCGATCCCCCACTCGGCCTCGGCGCAGACGGTGAACCGCCTCTGCGGCTCCTCGATGACGGCCCTGCACACGGCCGCGATGTCGATCATGACCGGCAACGGCGAGGTCTTCGTCGTGGGCGGCGTCGAGCACATGGGCCACGTGCCGATGACCCATGGCGTGGATCTCAATCCGAAGAACAGCAAGCATTTCGCCAAGGGCTCGGGCGCGATGGGGCTCACGGCCGAGCTGCTCGGCAAGATGCACGGCATCTCACGCGAGGACCAGGACCGCTTCGCCCTGCGCTCGCACCAGAAGGCTTATGCCGCCAAGGCCGAAGGACGGTTCCACGCGGAGATCTCGCCGATCGAGGGGCATGACGAGGAAGGCTTCCTGCGCCGCTTCTCCGATGACGAGGTGATCCGCTCGGACGCGAGCTATGAAGCGCTCTCGAAGCTCAGGCCCGCCTTCGATCCCAAGAACGGAACGATCACGGCGGGGAACTCCTCGGCGATCTCCGACGGCGCGGCGGGACTGCTCGTGATGTCCGCCGAGCGGGCGAAGGCGCTGGGTCTCGCGCCGCTCGCGCGGGTGCGGGCGATGGCCTCGGCCGGGTGCGATCCGTCGATCATGGGTTACGGGCCGGTGCCGGCCGTGCAGAAGGCGCTCGCGCGCGCGAAGCTCAAGATCGACGACATCGACCTCGTCGAGCTCAACGAGGCGTTCGCCGCGCAGTCGCTCCCCGTGCTCAAGGATCTGGGGCTGCTGCCCAAGATGGAGGAGAAGGTCAACCTCAACGGCGGTGCGATCGCGCTCGGGCATCCGCTGGGCTGTTCCGGGGCGCGGATCATCGCAACGCTTCTTCATCTGATGAAGGCGCGCGGCGCGCGCACGGGCCTGGCCACGATGTGCATCGGGATGGGGCAGGGGATCGCCACGGTGGTTGAACGGGTGGATGGAGAGCGGAGTTAATTGCCCATTAAAAGCAGTGATTTGGGTTATACGTCGTTGAATGGATGTAGTTCGCCCTAATTGTTGACCGCTTAAGTCTGATTGGGGTAAAATTGAAACCACGGGTGGTACGTATGTTCTTGGACCGGGGTTCAATTTCCTTTTTTCATATCCTGGGATTAGCCCTGCTTCTGTCGGGTTGCCAGCCCAGAATACTTTCGGAGTCGGCTGTCGAAGGGGTCTCATCGAGCACGACGCTGGGCTCTAACGTGAGCGGAGCAAACGGCTCGCTGAGTGCGACGATCCCCGAGGGCTATTATAGCGGTGCCCAGAGCTGCACGATGAGCGATTCCAATCTCCTTGCGACGAATATCGCCTCGGGGGTCACCATCTTCGGAGTGACCGGAACGGCAGGAGTTGAAACTCATAGCGCTTGCTCGGCGGCCAACCAAACAGGCTGCATTTCTAGCGCGACGTATCCCACGCAGTCCGCGCCTGCGACACCGGCGGCTGCTGGCGACGTGCTCTTGGGCAAGGAGTTTTACGCAGGCGGAGCGCTGCTTACGGGAACGATGGTCGCAGGCTCGAACGTCACGGGTGCGGATGGCTCGCTGACGTTTGCGATCCCTGCGGGCTATTACGACGGCTCGAAGACCGCGACGGTGGTGGACACGGATCTCGCGGCGACGAATGTCTGCACGGGCAAGAACATCCTGGGCACGGCAGGGAGTGCGGTCTGCCAAAGCGGAACGACCGGAGCTCCGGCCGGCGCGGGAAATATCCTGGCGACTTATGAAGCCTGGGACGCCACGGGGACCAAGATCACCGGAGTCATGACGAATCACGGTGCGCTCGATGCGCAGGCAAGCTTTCCGGGCGCGGGTTACTATAACGGGACAGTGAACAACGCGCCGATCGCGTCACAAATCGCGCTCGGACAAACGATCCTGGGGGTGAGCGGGAGCGTGGACGCGAGCTTCGCGGCCCAAACCGCATCGCAGCAGCATCGCGACAAAACGACCACGCAAGTTACCCAAAAAGCGGAAGCCACCACGGCGGGCGGGACGGTTTATACCAATTCGGATCCCGGCTACCGCGCGATTCCCAAGATCTCCAAAGATGATGAGGGTTACACGGGCGGCAGCGTGACTTATGTCAGTCGCACAAACTGGGATACAGCCTGCGACTCGGTCACCGGTCAAACAGGTGGCAGCGCGAACTCTCCTTGTACGTGCGGATTGAGCGGATCGCTCGCGGCTCGGATCGCCGACTGCGCTTCTCACGGGACGATTGGTACGGAAGCGACCTGGGATGGCACGACGAAGGGCAATGCGGGTCAAGGCCAATGGAAGCTTGTGACCCGGACGGGCGCGATGAGCGCCAGCAAGGGGCGCGAAGTCTGGCAAGATCAAAGGACGGGGCTCACCTGGAGCTCTCTCGTTTCAACGGCTTTGAACTGGTGCAAAGCGACGGGAAGCAACTTCATCGCTGGTAATCCCGTGGCTGAGGATGACCCTAGCAACTACTGCGACAATGTTACCTATCAGAATACCGCGGGCCAAGCCAAGAGCGCCTGTTTTGAGGATGACGGCACCTACTTCACGCAAACCGACGCGGGGATAGATTCGGCGGGTAAGGGTGGGCTGAACCGGGCTTCAACGCCGGTGATAGGGTGGAGGAATCCTACGAAGTATGACTACCAGCAGGCAGACAACAACGGCATCCGTTTTGTGATGCCTGACATGGGGCCAGCATCTTCGGGTTACGAATGGTCCGCTTCGTTGGACTCCCCTAATCGCTCGAGCGCGTGGCTGTTCAACGGCTACACTGGCGGCGTGTTCTACTCTACGCGTGATTCTACGTTCGCCGTTCGTTGTGTCGGCCGCTAGGCTTATCCAGTCACCTGAGTCGATTCGCCCCCACTTTACGATCGGTCTAGCAAGTTCCCATGATCGGGCCGGGCGAACATCTTTCCGACTTGACGGATGACGAACCCCGCTGGCAGCAGGGCGAACAAGCGCTGCCAATACGTGCCTTTGGCGTGGACTACCACTGTCGCCCCTTCCTCCAAGCCGGCAAGGGCGGCACGTACCGGTTTGTCCGGCGTTGACCGGTGCCTGGTGGCGCGTCTGCCAGCCGTCGCTCCTTCCAGTTCCGTGGAAATCGGCCCGGGCACGAGCGTCTGGACCAGCACGCCGCGAGCCCGCCATTCCGCGTGGAGGCCCTGGCTGAAGCTGTGGACAAAAGTCTTGCTCGCGGCGTAGACCGCCATATAAGGCACCGGCTGGTACGCTGCCGGGGAGGAGACGTTGATGATTCCACTGCTCGGATGGGCGCTGAGATCGGGCAGGAATTCACGGCATAGGCTGACCAATGCCGCGGCGTTGACGTGGATGATCTCCTCATAGGACTCCGCGGGCGTCTCCTCGAAGCGCGCCCAGCGTCCCAGTGCGGCGTTGTTCACCAGGAGCCTGAGGGTCACCCCTTCGTCTTGCAGCCTTTGCCGCAACCGCCGCGCCTGCCCCGGCTCGGCCAAGTCGTGCCGCAAGGCGAGCACCCGAATGCCGTGACGCTCCGAAAGCTCGGACGCCAGCGCATTCAGGAGATCGGCGCGTCGGGCCACCACAGCGAGATTCACGCCGGCGGCCGCAAGCTGGACGGCGAACTCGCGCCCGATGCCTGAGGAGGCGCCGGTCACCAGCGCCCAATGGCCCTTCAACTCCTCAAGCCGCAGGGTCACCATCAGAGGCGGCGGCCCACGCCAAAGACATAGTCGCCGCTGCTCCGTTCGACCCAGTTGCTCCCCACGTGGATGCCTTGCCGCTCCAGCTCGTCGACGAACTCGCGCCCGCTGAAACGGTTCTCTTCGGGATGTTCCAGAAATATGCGGGCGAACCGCTTCTCCAGGAAGTGGCGGGTGACCTCCTGAAAGAAAAAGCGGCCGCCGGGCTTCAGTACCCGGTGTATCTCGGTCAGCGCATCCTGCCACACCGGCACATGATGAATGATGGCGAAGTCGAAAACGGCGTCAAAAGCCGCATCCTCGGCTTCAATGGCCGTGACGTCACCGACCTCCTGCGTGAGCCGCTCGGGGCCGAATCGGCTCAGGCGGCGGCGGGCCCTGGCCACCATGTCGAGATCGATGTCGATGGCGCGCACGGATTGCGCGCCGAAACGACGAAAAATCTGCTCGGTACCCACTCCACGCCCACACCCCACCTCCAGTACCTTCATCCCCTCCGTTCGGCCGCCCAGCCGCTCCAGTAAGGGGGCCTCGTACCAAACCTGGAACGCCGCTCGGATGGGGCTGTTCATCAGAAATTTTTCAATGCTGTTCATCTTCATCGATGCTCTCCTGAGGCGAGGGCCGGCCGGCGCAGAATTACCGCCGGCTCGAAGGTGGAAGGCAAGAAGTAACCGAAATAGGCGTAGAACCAAAGTCGCGGTCGGCGCAGCAGGATCTTGGCCGCGGACGGTTGCAGCATCCTGTCCAGGTCGTGATCCAGGGCGCGGCTGAACTCATCGAGAAACCGATAGTTGGAAAACGGAATCCAGGTATCCATGTAGGAGCGACGGTAGGCGCGAACCAACTCGAAGCCCGTCACTTTCGCCAAGGTCCCTAAGGTCGCTTCCGTGATGATCACGCGGTGGAAGGGCTGATGCAGCCTCATGAGGTGGGGCTCGAGATTCGCCATGTCCACCGGCTCTGAGTCGGGGGTTCCCACGTAGAGGAGGCCATTCGGGCTGATCAGCCCGGCGCATGCCCGGATCACTTCCCTGGGGTCGGCCACGTGTTCGATGACATCATTGACCACGACGCAATCAAACCGACCTTGGGGCATCGTCGCATAGGCCTCCACGAACGGGTCGTAGCCCGCGACTTGCGCATACCCGTTGCGCTTCAGGTATTCGATGAACACTCCATTGCCGCAGCCGTAGTCCAGGATGGACGCCTGTCGCGTGAGCCCGGCGCGGCGAAGGCGCCGAAGCAGGTTGCCCAGGGTTCCACGAGCGTAGATATCCAGGCGCCGCTTGTTCAAGGGGTAATCCGTGTAGATGTCCTTGAAGTCCACCGGATCCACATTGTGAATGGAGCGGCAACGAGGACACTTCCAAAGGTGATGGAGCCGCGCCCGGAATCGGTCGGTATTGCCACGGCAGGCACCGAGCTCCTTTGGCGCAGGCCGGTCGGTTTCGTAGTGGCAAATGACGCATCGGTAAGCGGACACGGATTCCCCCTTCAGATACGGGCAGCGATCTTTTCCGCCACCCGCAGAGCATTGGCGGCGATGGTCAAACTCGGGTTGGTCCCACCGCTGCTGGGGAAGAAGGAGGCGTCAATCACATAGAGATTGCTTAAATCATGGGCCCGGTTATCCCCATCCAGCACACTGTCGGCAGCGTTCAGGCCGAACCGACAGGTTCCGCAGGCGTGGGCGAGCCGCTCGTTATTCTCCGCCTGCTTGATCAACAGAGGATGATACGGCTTGAGCAAACGGCGCAGGTGCCTGCGCATCTGCGTCACGCGCTTCCTTTCGGTGCGCCGGATACGATAGCGGAGATGCAGGCGCCCGTCGGCGGCAAGTTCCACGCGATTGTCCTCATAAGGCAGGTCTTCCACCAGAGAGGCCAGTATAAGACTACCGGTCAGACGCGTCTCCAAAAAACGCCGGACCAGGGGTTTGACCGGTTTGAAAAAAAAGCCGGCGAAGGGCAAGGGGCCCAGGCGCAGGTCATGCTCCAAGCTGTCCACCAAGTGGGCCGGCGGCGGGAGCCCGCCGAATCCCTGCACCGATCCGAGCTTGCCGCCTCGCGAGAGATAGTAATCGCTGAAGCCGAGCTCTTTCCACGTCGTATTCCGGACGGCGGCCGTTTTGGGCCTGATCACATACAAATCCACGAAATGCCGCATCAGGTTCCTGCCCACCTGACCCGATCGATTGGCGAGCCCCTGAGGCCAAATCTCCTAGGAGGACCGCAGCAGGATCTCGGGTGTGAACAGAGCGCCCGCTGCGAGGACGACGACAGAGCCGCGCAAGGTGAAGGTTTGCTCCTGGCTCCTGCACACGACTCCCGTTACCTCACGGGCTCCCGCCTCCAGCCGGAGTACCGCGCAGTCTTCCAGGAGGCTGGCGCCGTGTTCTTTCAAGGCCGGTTCCAGGCAGATGCGGGCCCCGTCATTCTTGCACTCCCTAGGACACAAATAGCCTTGGCAGCCATTGCAGTCTTGCACGTATTCGCACGCCATCGGAAGGCGATACGGATGGCACCCGCTCTTTCCAAGAAAGTGGAACAGCTCGCTCGCGCCCGGCGAAAGCGGTGGCGGATCCAGATACGGAGGACGAAAATCGCCGCCGCGCAGGACATCGGGGCTGCCCCTGACGCGAAAGAGCCGTTCCGCCTGTTCGTAGTAGGGGGCCAGTTCCGCATAGTCGATGGGCCAGCGCGCCGGAAGCGTGCTGCCGCCCGCGTCCGGGAAACAATTCCCGGGAGCGAAGTCCTCCGGAAAGAGACGCTCCAGGGTCATGCCATAAAGCGCGCTCGAACCGCCGGTTCCCGCCCCGATGAAGGGGACGGAGGACTTGACCCTGCGGCCTGTCCGGTCATCGATTTCAGTCCACTCCCTGCCCGCATTCCTGAACGCTGCGCTCGGACTGACGTCCGGGGATTTCGGCAGGGCCGCCAAATGTTCCTCCGCGTAGCAGCCTTTCAAGCTGCTGGTCGATCGGGACGACCTGCCCTTTTCACAGAACAGAACGCTTTTTCTGGCCTTCGCCAAGGCATAGCCGAGGGTTGCGCCACCCATGCCAGTCCCCACGATGATGGCGTCCCATCTCCGTCGCGAGGCTTCAGCAAGCGCGTCCACATTCGTTGGCATCACGACCTCCCTCCCGATCATAGAAGACATTGCGGAGGGGGACAAAGGTTGTTCGCGAACCTGGAGATTCGGGTATCACGCAGGGATTTTCCCGGCTCAGATTGACAAGCCGTCGCTCAGGTTGAGAATATCGATAGAGTATGCTGCCGATCACGCTCTCCAGGACCGAGCGCCTCAAGATCCTGGCGAACCTCGACTTCGAAGCCAAGACCCTGCTGCTCGAGCTGGAAGGGGATCTTGATGAGAATTCGGAGCTGAAGAAGGTCTCTGACTATTGCGTGGCCGTTCGCAAGGAAGCGCGGTCGCTGACGCTAGACCTGGGGCGCATCCATTACGTCAACTCTCCGGGGATTCGCGCGTGGATCCAGTTCATCAGCCGCATTCAGGCGCAGTTTGAGTCCTGTTCCTTCCGTCTGCTGAGCGAGTCCTTCCTGCATCTGGCTAACCAGCTGCCGGAGATGCTCGGGCGACCGGAGAACGCGGTCGAGTCCTTCGAGCTGCCGTATTATTGTTCTTCGTGCGATTCCCGCGTCCTGGTGAGGCTTGGCTGCGAGGACGTCCGGTCGGGGACGGGTTTTGAGCCTCCGGCGCGAAAGTGCGGGACTTGCGGCGAGCCCCTGCTCATGGACGAGATCGAGCAGGATTATTTCCGCTTTCTCCGGCGAGGCGCGCCGACGGGGCCTCAGGGAGCCTGACGCACTTCGAGCGTTCGGGTCTCGCTCCAGGCGCTTTTGCGTCCCTGCGTGATGCTTCGGACGCGCCAATGGTAAGTTCCGACCGCATCGGGCGTAAAGTGGGTCCAGTTGCGCTGGGATCTTTGATTCACCAGAAGGCGGTTGAATTCGGGGTGGGTTCCGAGTTGAACCTCATAGTGCTGCGTGAGCGAGGTCTTTTTCCACGCCAGCGTCACGCTTTCACCGATGGCCGGTGAGTCACCGTCTTTCGGATAAAGGAGCCTGGGCGAGCTGAAGTCGATCCGGATGGGCGTTCTTTGGCTCCGGACGATCTTGCCCGAGGCGAGCACCGCTCCGACTTCGTAGGAGAGTCCGGCGAGGTCTTTCTCCGCTGCGACGAAGGTCATCGTGGGAGCGCCGACCGGTTTTCTTTCCAGGATACTTCCCTTGCCGTCGAAGATGGTGACCTCGTAGTTCGTGGCCAGCCGCACGGCCTTCCATCGGATAAGGATCCGGAGCTGATCCGGCTTGCCGTCCTCCTTGAGCTCGGTGCTGACGACCGCCTCGGGGGTCTCGATTCTCGGGAGCTTCGCCGCCTCGACGGAGGAAAGGATTTCGCCTATCTTAAAGTCGGACCACGGGCCCCAGGAGACCTCCTCTTGTCCGGGGCGGAACACGCCCACGCGCCAAAGATAGCTTCCGCGCTCAAGCTCGAATATTTCGCCTGCCGGGTGAGGGACGCTCTCGCGCAGCGAAGCCGGCGCTTTTCGCGATTCCTGGAGCACGATTTCGAGTTTCGGCCGGAGTCCCGCCTCGGGAGGTGACCACGTGAAGGGAACTCGGGCTTGATCGCTCTTGGCCTCCGGGGCGATGATCGACCCTGGCTGAGGCCCGAGGATGCGCGGCGGATGAAGCGTCCGGACCTTGAAAAACTGCCATGGGCTCCGCTCTTTCAACCGCCAGCGATAAGCGCCATCGCGGAGGCTGACGTGGGCGACTTCGGTTTTTGCTTCCACCTCAAGCTCCCGGCGGCTTTCGGGAGCTTCGCCTTCGATCTCAAGCCGGACGAACCGAGAGCCGTCAGAGGAGCCGGCTTTCCAGCTGAAATTGACCTCGGGTCGCTCGGGATGGATATGGACGGTCTCTCCATCCCGCGGACCCCTCAGCGAAATCAGCCGGGGATGCATCACCAGGTCGCCGGCGGAGTCCGCCAGCGCGGCTTGGTCGGGGGCGAGCCTGACTTTGGCGTCATCCGTAAGCACGTCCAGGGGGACCCGTCCGGGTGTCACGGTGAAGCGCCGGGAATCCAGCGGGTCGACGGCGATCTCGGCTGTTCCGTTCGCGGAAGTGCCCATGACGGGAACGAGGCGCACGACTCGTTCGCCGACCTTGAGTGAAATCGGCTGGATCGCGGCTTTCGCCTTGAAGTGAAAACGGATCCGCCCCTGGGTCAGCCTGGCCACGGGTTGCGCCCCGAAGGGGACATCTTGAAGCTGGATGAGTGAACTGGGTCCGATTTCAGCGCGGGTCCCGCCATCCCAAGCCAGCTGCGCGGACGATTCGTTTCCCGTGAAGATGAGATCTCCCGCCGAGACGCCTTGTCCGAGGGCCCCGAGGTCGTACCAGACGGGATGGTCCGCGGCGCGGTGACGGACCTGGCCGGATTTTCGAGTGATCGTTCCCAGTCGATGGGCAGGGCGCGTGTTCAGCCAGGTGATGTTCCCATTGAGAAAAGACAAGGCATCCGGTTGATTCAGAGACCACAGCCCAAGCAGTCCCACCGAAATGAACAGGCCGCTCAAGAGCTGTTCTCTCGTGTCGCCATGAACGGGAAGGACACTGGGTTTGCTGCTCTGCGACATCTCTCGTGCGAACCCCCTTTGGAACTTATCGGAGACCTTCCGCGGCTCTTCATCTCATTCCTCAAATAATTCGGGTGCGTTCCGAAAAGAGAAAGGATGAGGGGTATCGATCGGCTGTTCTCGATTCGGACTCGGGTTGTCGCGCTGATCACGGGCGCGCTCGTGCTGTGTCTGACCTCCTACCTGCTCATCGGGACTTCACTGATCGTGGAGGACAAGGCTACCTACATTTACGATTACAATCATGCGCATGCGACCGCGGCGGTCACGGCCCTCACCAAGCAGCTGGAGGGCGTGGTCTCCAATGCGACGATGATGGGGAGGCTCCTGGGACCCGGGACCGATCCCGCCGCGCTGAAGGAGCTGTTTCGCGAGCGATTCGCGCCTATGGGCGTCTCGACCTTGGTATTCCTGCGCGGGACAGGCGAGGAGCTGCGGGCCAGCGCCAGCTATGGCGAGACCTTCGATGACGAAAAGCTCGCCTCGGAACTGGCCAAGCTGGGATGGAACAGCGAGGCGCTCGCCAGGGGCGAGCTCCTGATCGGCCATCCTTTTCCGGGACGAATCGCTCTCGGGGGCGGGACGCGCGACGCCTCGGGCGTCCGGATTTATTATGTCTGCCTGCTCGAGCTTCAGCCGGGAGAGGCGCGCCGCGATCCCCGGGGCTTCGAGCTCTATGTCGTCGATCCGGTCGGAAGAATCGTGGTCTCGCGCACGAGTACCGTATCGGTGTCTCCCGCGCGCGAGATCGACGCGTTGGCTCGCGCGTTGTGGCAGGGCGACTTCTCCTCCGGCTTGAGGGAGTATTCGATCGCGGGGGCCCCGCAATTGGTGAGCTACGAAAAGATCGCCTCGGGCAGGCTCCTGGTGATTCGGGTGATCCCGAAGGAGGTCGCGTTTTCCGCCGCGAAAGCCCTGGTGGGGCGCTCGATCATCCTGGGCGTGAGCATCTTTTTCCTGGCGACGGGCCTGACGCTGGCCCTGGTCCGCCGGATCACGAAGCGGCTGACCGAGCTTGCGGAGGCCACGCGGAAGGTGAGCCAAGGGGACTTCTCCGTGCGGGTCGCAACACGCGGGTCTTCGGGGGATGAGTCCGTCGCGCTGGCGAAGTCCTTCAATGCCATGGCGGATCGGATCGATACGCTGATGCTGGAGACGGCCGAGAAGGCCAGGATGGAAAAGGAGCTTGAGATGGCGCAGCTCCTTCAGAGCCGTTTTTTCCCCACGACCGGCTTCGAGCACCCGAACTTTCGGCTCGCCGGTGCCTACGCGCCGGCCTCGGAATGCGCGGGCGACTGGTGGAACTTCGCCCGGATCGGCGATCGCCTGGTAATCGTGCTGGGCGATGTGATGGGGCACGGCGTTTCCTCCGCCTTGGTCACGGCGGCGGCTCACGGGGCTTTCACGCTTTTCATGGAGGACGCGCGGGGCTTGGGCCAGCTCTCGCTCGAGGAGCTCGCGCGGCGCATGAATCGGGCGGTCCTCGCGGCGGGGCACGGACAGATTTCGATGTCGCTCGTCGCATGCCAGCTGGACCTGGCAAGCGGAGTCCTGGAAATTCTCAACTTGGGCCATTGCACGCCGCTTTTGTCGCGTGACGCGGGTACGGAGGTTCTGGCGCTGGGTGCGCCGGGCTCCTTGTTAGGGCTCGACTCCGAACTGAAATTCTCCAAGAACTCGGTCGGGCTTCAGGCGGGGGATGTTCTTCTTTGGTATACGGATGGGCTCTTCGCTCCTCGGCTCCCGGATCGACAGCGGCTGTCCACCCGCAGCGCGCTCAAGCACTTGAGAGAGCGGGTCGCGAAATCGGGGCTTCGGCCTGGCGAGGCGGTCAAGGAGTTCCTGGAGCACGCTCTCGGATTTTTCGGTCCCGCCCGGCATCGCCCCGATGACATCACCCTGGTCGTTGCGACGGTCCCCGAGCGCGCCAGCTTTCTCATGGGGAGGACTGCCTCGTGAAGCGGCTTCGGTTATTCCTAGCGCTGCTTTGGGCGACGACGTCGGCGAGCGGTTGGGCCGGGCCGGCTTGGAAAGCGGAGCTCGCGACGCCCGCGACCTCCTCCATCTCAGGCCTGATCCTGAGCGAGCCTGGGAGCGTGGAGATCGATGCGCAATGGCACGACGGCAAACCGCGCTTCGTCGCGCACCTTCGCGGGACGTACCAGAGGCCGGGTTGGTCCTTGGTCTACAACGAGTCCGAGAACCTCGCAGCCTCGCCCGAGGAAGGGCCGAGGCCTTTTGATTTCACGATCCCGATCCGGAGCGAGAGCCAGTCCGTCTTGCTGCTCGCGATCGGCCAGACCAGGATGGAGTCCTTGTCACTGGAGATCCGGTTCCGCGAATGGCCGGGTCTGGAATCCCGCCTTTCGCGTGAGCTCGCGCTCAAGCCGATCGTCTCGCTGGGCGCCTCCTCAATCCGGTATGAGGAGCCGGGTTACGCGGATTTCTCCGTGGTCGCCGCACTCGCGAAGCTCGCTGCCCGATACCCGATTCCGGCGGCTGCCTGGGAGCTTCATCTCTCCGCCTCCTTGGCGGCGTCCTTGAAGGAAGTCAACGACGCGGGACGACCGCTCTTTCTCGCGGCGGAGCTCTCCCTGGACGCCAGGGTTCTGGAGTCGGATCGCTGGCGGGTTTTGCTCCGCGGGGGCTTTCGGTACGCGAACATGATCGTCCGCGCGGATGCGTTTGGCTATGATCGGCTGCTTCATCCCCAGGTGTTTCCCGTCGTGCGCGGGACTTTGGCCAACGGCGATATGCTCGAAGCGTACGCGAAATGGGCACCCCTGGGCAAGGCGGCGGCGTTGCTGAATGCCGAGGAGCGGGAGATTGCGTTCGGCATGAGCTGGGGGCGCGTGCTGCGGTCGGGGACCCCGGTTACGGTGTCTTTGGATTTTTCGTCGCAGAGATTCCAGACGACGGCGGACCACGTGCTTTCCTCCACGTCCTGGGCGTTCGCCGTCGGTGCGGGACTCTTCTGAGCCAAGTACCGTGGTACTAGCCGCCGTTGACGGGGTAGGCGTACAGCGTGACGCCGGTCACGGTCCCATCCTGGAAAACGCAGGAGCCTTGGGAGAACGGATCGCCTTCGCCCTGGTACGCTCCGAAGTTAGGCGCGTAAAAGCAGGTCTCCCCTGACTCGCAAAGCCCATCTTCGTTTCCGACCTCGTCTCCGATGAACTCCAGGGCGTTCCTGAGGAAGGTGCGGGGCGTCTGGGCCCGATCGACCGCGACGACATTGCCTGAAAGCAGCGCCGGGCAAGCCTGCCCGGGCACGAAAGGGGCGTTTGGAGTGGAGCCATCGCCCGTGAGGTTGCGGGCGAAGGAGTCGCTCGCGCTGAGCCGATAATCCGGCAGAAAAGAAGGAGACCAAGTGACGGGCAGGTAGGTCGCGTCCGAGAAGCCGTTGTTCGCGCACGCGGAAGTCAAGCCCGGAGTGACCGATAAGATGAAAAAGCAACCGTAGGAACCAATGCGGAGGACTCCGGTGAACTTGTTCCCGTTTGTCGAAATCATGTTGACGGCTTCGGTGGTGACCTGGCTCAGGGTGTTTTCGCCGCTGTTTTGAATCGTCAACGCCGAGGAACGGGTTGCGTTCGCCCCGATCAAGGCATGAGTGATCGAGGTCCTGCCCTGCTGAACCGTCATGTTATAGACCCGGTTGCCCGGAGCGGTCACCGCAGACAAGGTATTATCGCTTCCCGAGCTCAGATTCACGCCTATGGAGTTATCGGCCGCGATGATCCCCTGCAGGACATTCCATTGCGCGATGTCCCCGGTGCTGACCCCCCAATAGTTTCCGGTCGCGTTCACATCGAGGACGGTGTTTCTGCTGCCCCGGAGATAAAGTCCATATTCGGTATTTCCCGAGGCAGTGATCTTCGAAAAGAGGTTGGAGTAATTCAGCTCGTCCGGAGCGCCGATGCCGTAGGAGAAGCCTGAAGTCAGGAGTCCCCGGATGACGGAGTGGCTCAGGCGAGCCGTCAGGCCGCGTAAATTACCGTCGGAGGGGCCGTGGATGGCTCCCTCGAGCCAGGCGAAGTTCACCGTGTTGGGCGAGCTCAGGATGCACCAGGCGCCCGAGCCGGAAATGGTGCAGTTCGGAAGAGCGGGGGCGACGAAATTCAGCTGAGCTCCCGGGAAGATCACCACTCCGATCCGGTCCGCATCCAGGACATATCCCGCTGTATCGCGGCTCGAGGTCAGAGTGTAGATCGCTCCGGCTGAAGCCAAGGTCTCCGGGGTCCCCGAGGTGCTGTTATCCGGTAGCGGCACCACGGCATTGGTCCACCAGGACATCAAGGGGCTCGCGGCGATCGGGACGCCATCGCGAGCGAGGATCAGGCGTTGGGGCTTCCAGGCGCCTTGTTCCAGGAGGTCCGCGAGGGCTTTGCCAGGCTTCAGTCCCTTGGAGCGGAATACGAGCCGGCCTGCGCCCGCTACCGCGCACTCCCAGTCGAAGGCGCCGAGGAGATCCTGGGCTGAATATCCCGTGCAGCTCGAGGCGCCATCATAGAAGGCTTGCCGCTTTTCGCCGCCGTGGATGCACGCGAAGTAGCCGTAATCCATGCCATCGCAGGGCGTGGCCGGGTCGGCGGTCCGGACATAGTCATTCCAGTTCGAAGCGCCGGGATAGCGCGCGCTGACCGTGAGCTCCGTCAGGTTCGCGTACGGATCCCGGGAATGCTCCAGCTTGGCCCCGCCGTTGAGACGGAGGCAGGCCGTTCCTGCGGCTAGTAGCAGGAGGGTTACGTTCCGAGTTCGGTTCGAAAAGCCCTGGGCCATCGCTTCAAGTATCCGATGTCGGCCAGAAGGAGTCAAAGTCCGCTTCGGGCGCCTGACTCTTCCCTCAGATTTCTCAGCTGTAAAGCCCCGGTTCGGATGCTCCGAAGCGATCGTTCTCCTTGGGCGCCTTGGATGGCGCTCTCTCGGCGATCCGGTGCCCCATTTCCTCGGGCGTCCTCTTGCGAAGGAATCGAGCGGGATTGCCGGTCCAGATCTCGCCCTCGCCGATCCGCGTTCCCTTGGCGACCACCGAGAGCGCGCCCACGATGGAGTCGTTCCCGACGGTGACCCCAGGGAGAATGATCGCCCCGGCACCGATGGTCACGCGATCTCCCAGGTAGACGGGATAGTGTCCCAGTTTCAGGCCTTCCTGGGCGTGGGGCACGATCAATGCGCGGGCGCCGACCAAGGTGCCGGTTCCCACGGTCACGAAGTGCGCATCCAGGACGGGGCCGCCGAAATAGCTCTTCGGGCCGACTTGGGCGCCGAGCGCTTTGTAGAGGAGGCGCGTGAAGGGCACCGGCACCCACAACGGAGTCACGATCGGATGGAAAAAGATCAGCCAGAAGAGAATATAGGTCATGAAGATCCGCTCTTCCTTCGAGCCGATGGCAATCTCCCCGACGGGAAGGGGAAAGAAGGCGAGAAACAGGCGATAGGCGGTGACCAGCGCCGCGTAAAAAGCCGTGATGAATGTGGCGAGAAGGAGGATTCCTCGAAGTTCAAATGCCGGCAGGAGCGCTCCGAGGCCGCTCGTCAGAAGGAATGCGAACCCTCCGACCGCGGTGACGATCATGCTGAAGATAAAGACAGGCAATCCGTGAATATGTCTCATTGGCGACTTACCCTATGCCCGGATCATCCCGTGGCGCCCGCGACGGAGGCTCCTAACCAGAGCCGATCGCGAAGCCCGTGCAAAAACGTGAACAGACCACTTTTCAGATTCGGGTATCCCCGGCTGGAAAGAGCGCTTGGAATCGCTCCGCCGAGGTTCAGATAAGCCTGCCGCGAAGAGTGGAGTTTCTTCGAAGGCGACTGAAAGAAAATTGTTCGTAATTTAGAGTCTACAGGACGGAGTAAAAAAGTCAACTAATGGTCTCCCTAAATATTTCCTCAGTAATTCCAAAGTGTAGGCTTGGCACGCTCCGGCCTTTACCTTCTTCTGGGATCGATTTCCAAGGATCAATTTTCCAGGAAAAAACGGGAAAATAACCCTACGCTAGGGGTATGCCCAGAATCCAGAATCCAGCTCCACATGCAGCGCGGGACCTTCCGATCCGTTCCCTGGCCAAAGCAGTCACCTGGCGAGTCTCGGGTTCGGTGGCCACGGCGTTCCTGGTCTATCTGGCCACGGGCGCGATTCACGTCGCACTTGCGATCGGGGGGCTCGAGGTCATCGTGAAGATGGGACTCTATTATGTCCATGAGCGGGTCTGGGAAAGAATCGATCTGGGACGAGTGGCTCGCTCGGAGAGAAAGGTTTCTTGATTTGCGCCGGGTTATTCCCCAAAGCATTCTTCGGCTGCTGCTCTTTTTCGGTCTGGCGGTGGCGATCGGTTTCGCGGTGAGCAATCGCGAGTGGCTGGTCGGAAGCGACCCCGCCGCGCAGCTGGCCTCGTCCGGCTTGAGAGGCATGTTGGGCTTTCTGCTCGCCTTTGTCCTGCTTCAGCCTCTCGGCGTCCCGGGAATGATTTTCGTTTCGGTCGCGGCGCAGACCTGGTCTTCGGGCTTGGGTCTCGGTCTCGCGCTTTTCGGAGGCTGGCTCGCCTCGCTGACGGGCTTCCTGCTGGCCCGGACCATCGCGCGTCCCTGGCTCATGCCCCGGATCCCCCCACGCTTCGCGCGAGCACGCGAGCTGCTCGGACGCGGGAGCTTCATGGCGGCCCTTCAGGCCCACCTGCTTTTTTACCTGGCCCCGCCGGTCGCCTGGGTTTTCGGGCTGAGCGCCATTCCCCTGAAGGCGTTCGCCCGGGGTTGCTTCCTCGGAATCCTGCCTGGTACACTGATGATCGTCTTCATGGGCCGGCTCCTATCCGGAGGGATCGGGGGCCGGCCGATCACCGGCATCGCGATGAATCTCGTCCTGGCCATACCCTTGCTCGTGCTCATCAATCGGGTCGCCGCGAAGCTGCAGGGCCGGGCTCGGAGTGAGCTCAAGGTACTCGAGGAGGAACGGAAATGACGATCGAAACCATCCGGGTTTTCCTTACCCGGCACCTCTTCACCTCTCTCGGCGGCTTCGCCTTTTCGGATTGGCTCTCGATTCTCAGGCGGCATTTCTTCTCTATCTCGCCCCGGTATTGGCCTCGCGCCATCCTGATGACGGTCATGAGCCTTCAGGCCACGGCGAATCGGAAGAAGGATGAGAAGATCCTTTCCCGCACGGCGCCGAAGCCACCCGATCCGCTCTTTGTCCTGGGACATTGGCGAAGCGGAACCACCCATCTGCACAACCTCCTGGCCCTCGATCCCCGGTGGAATTTTCCGGATTTCGTGGCCGTGACCCAGCCCCATGGCTTTCTGTCCTGCCAGAAGCAGATCCGGGAGTCCCGGCTGATGCGCCTGCTCACGCCCAAGACGCGGCTCATCGACAACATGTCGGCCTCGCTCGAGTCGCCCACGGAAGACGAGATCGCGCTCGCCATCCTGTGCCGCCTCTCGTTCGCGATGGGGTTCGTGTTCCCGAAGGAGGCTGGCGAATTCGACCGCTATCTGAGCTTTCGCGAAGCGACCGAGGAGGAGCGGATGCGCTGGAAGGCCGCGCTCCGTCATTTCGTCGGGAAGCTCGCGATCGCGAGCGAAAAGCCCGTCGTCCTCAAGTCGCCGGCGCATACGGCGCGCATCCGGATGATCCTGGAGGTTTTTCCGAACGCGCGCTTCGTCCATGTCCACCGCGATCCCTATGAGGTCTTTTCCTCTTATCGGCGCTCCGCCGCGATCATGCTGGAGATGATGCGGCTTCAGAACCGGACCTGGGAGAATTTCGACGAGCGGATCCTCGATCAGTACCGTCGGCTGTACGACTGCTTCCTCGAGGATAAAGAGCGGATTCCCCCGGGCCGATTCACGCAGATCTCTTTCCGGGAGCTCGACGAAAGCCCGGTGCCCACGCTTCGCAGGATCTATCAGGATCTGGGACTCGGCGATTCGTCGCGCCTCGAGAAGGCGACGGCGGATTATCTCGGCGGCCTCCGCTCGTTCAGCAGGATCTCCCATCAGCGCCTTTCCGCGGAGACGGTTTCACGAATCAACTCCGCCTGGCGGCCGTATTTCGAAGCGTGGGGCTACGCGATGCGGCCGGCCGACGGCGAGGGCGCGATCGAAGCGGCGGGTTCCCGATGAGCCTCGCGACGCCCCGGAGTCAGGCGCTTCCATCGCTTACCTCGCTGCAGCGGCTCGAGGCCGAAAGCATTCACATCCTGCGCGAAGTCGTCGCCGAGGCCGAGAATCCGGTCATGCTCTATTCGATCGGCAAGGACAGCGCGGTGATGCTCCACCTGGCGATGAAGGCCTTTCACCCCGCCAGGCTCCCTTTTCCGCTTCTTCATGTCGATACGGGCTGGAAGTTCCGGGAGATGTACCGCTTCCGCGACCAGACGGTCCAGGACCTCGGCTTGGACCTTCGGGTCCACATCAATCCCGAAGGACTGAAACTGGGGATCAATCCCTTCACTCACGGTTCGGCGGTCCATACCGACATCATGAAGACCGAGGGGCTCAAGCAGGCCCTCGATCAGTTCGGCTTTGACGCGGCCTTCGGCGGCGCACGGCGCGACGAGGAGCGCTCGCGGGCGAAAGAGCGGGTGTTCTCGTTTCGATCGGCCGGTCACCGCTGGGATCCCAAGAACCAGCGACCGGAGCTCTGGAGGCTTTACAACGGGAGGAGGCGAGCCGGCGAGTCGATCCGCGTCTTCCCCCTGTCCAACTGGACGGAACTCGATGTCTGGCAGTACATCCTGCTCGAAAATATCCCGGTCGTCCCGCTCTATTTCGCCGCGGAGCGGCCCGTGGTCGAGCGAAACGGCGCGCTGATCCTGGTCGACGACGAGCGCATGCCCTTGAATGAGGGCGAGGTCCCGGCGATGAAACGCGTGCGGTTTCGCACCCTGGGCTGCTATCCCTTGACGGGGGCGATCGAGTCTTCCGCGGAAACCCTGGAGGCGATCATCGAGGAAATGCTGAAAGCGACCTCCTCCGAGCGCCAGGGCCGGGTCATCGATCATGACTCGGCCGCCTCGATGGAAAAGAAGAAGCGGGAAGGGTACTTCTGATGAGCCAGTCCTTGGGCATGCTCCGGTTCCTGACCTGCGGAAGCGTGGATGACGGCAAGAGCACGCTGATCGGTCGCCTGCTCTATGAGTCCAAGGCCTTGTTCGAGGACCAGCTCGCGGCGCTGGAGAAAGACTCCAGGAGGTGGGGCACTCAGGGCGAGAACCTCGATTTCGCGCTCCTGGTCGACGGGCTCGCCGCCGAGCGGGAACAAGGCATCACCATCGACGTCGCTTACCGCTTTTTCGCGACCGCGCGCCGCAAGTTCATCGTCGCGGATACGCCGGGCCACGAGCAGTACACGCGCAATATGGTGACCGGAGCGTCCACGGCCGACGCCGCCATCGTCCTGGTCGATGCCCGCAAGGGAGTGCTCACGCAGACCCGCCGCCATAGCTTCCTCGTTTCCCTGATCGGGATCCGCAATCTCGTCATCGCGGTCAACAAGATGGACCTGGTGGATTATTCCGAGGAGCGCTTCCGCGAGATCGAGCGGGATTATGCCGAGTTCGCCGCGAAGATCGGCTTGAAGGACCACGAGTGCATCCCGCTTTCCGCGCTCAAAGGCGACAACGTGATGCGCTCGAGCGGCGCGATGCCTTGGTACCGGGGCCAGGCCCTGCTCGAGTACCTCGAGACGGTCGAGGTCGACGAGGATCATGCCAGGACCCTCCCGTTTCGTCTTCCGGTCCAATGGGTCAATCGCGCCAACATGGACTTTCGCGGCTTCGCGGGCACGATCGCGAGCGGCAGGGTCCGTCCGGGCGACCGGATCCGCGTCCAGCCGTCGGGACGCGAGAGTCGCGTCGCGCGGATCGTCACGCGTGAGGGCGACCTCCCGGTCGCGGTCGCGGGGCAGTCGATCACCCTCACGCTGGAGGACGAGATCGATATTTCCCGGGGCGACATGTTGTCGGGCGTCGCCCAGCCGGCGGAGGTCGCGAACCAGTTTCAGGCGACGGTGGTCTGGATGCATGATCAGCCCCTGTTGCCGGGCCGTTCCTATCTCATCAAGATCGGGACCCAGACGGTGAGCGCGGCTTTCACGGAGATTCGCCACGAGATCAACGTCAATACCTTGGAGCGTACCGCGGCCAAAACCCTGAATCTCAACGCGATCGGGATCTGCAACCTGAACACCGACCGCGCCATCGCGTTCGATCCCTATGCCGAGAACCGCGAGACCGGGGGCTTCATCGTGATCGACCGCCTGAGTTGCCATACGGTCGGCGCGGGCTTGCTGAACTTCGCCCTTCGCCGCGCGTCCAACATCCATCTGCAGCCGACGGAGGTCACGAAAACGGCGCGCGCGGCGCTCAAGGGACAGAAACCCTGCGTCCTGTGGTTCACGGGTCTCTCGGGCGCCGGCAAATCCACGGTGGCCGACCTTCTGGAGACCAGGCTCCATGGGTTGGGCATTCACACCTACCTCCTCGATGGCGACAACCTCCGGCATGGCTTGAACAAGGACCTCGGTTTCATCCCCGTCGACCGGGTCGAGAACATCCGCCGCGTGGCCGAGGTGAGCAAGCTGATGATCGACGCGGGTCTGATCGTTCTGACGGCATTCATCTCGCCGTACCGCTCGGAGCGCGAGCTGGCGCGAGGCCTGCTCGAAGACGGGGAGTTCATCGAGATCCACCTGGACATTCCGCTCGAGGTCGCCGAAGCGCGGGACCCCAAGGGACTCTACCGGAAGGCGAGGCGCGGAGAGCTCAAGAACTTCACCGGGATCGACGCGCCCTACGAGGCGCCCGAAGCGCCCGCCCTGCGGCTCGATACCTCGAAAGTTTCGATCGAGGAGGCCGCGGAGGCGGTCCTTGAGCTGCTGCGGTCGCGGGGATTGATTCCGGAAGG
Organism: Oligoflexia bacterium; assembly: GCA_023701205.1. Classification (GTDB taxonomy): domain Bacteria; phylum Bdellovibrionota; class UBA1018; order UBA1018; family UBA1018; genus JAMPXJ01. The sequence goes on along the minus strand of JAMPXJ010000034.1, from coordinate 147 downwards.
CTGAGCGGAGTGACGGCGTGATGGACTCCGCGGCGGAGTGACGGTGTGATGGACTCCGCTGGCGGAGTGACGGTGTGATGGACTCCGCGGCGGAGTGACGGTGTGATGGACTCCGCTGGCGGAGTGACGGTGTGATGGACTCCGCTG
>JAMPXJ010000033.1 GCA_023701205.1 Oligoflexia bacterium | reverse complement strand
TCATCGGAGGTGAGCTGTCCCACGAGCTCTGGCGCTCCAGCCAGGACTCTGAGCGTCGCGTCGGAATTGCCGTTGTTGGCGCAGGTGCCGTTGACCAGGCCGGGGTTCGTCCCTCCGGATACCGTGCAGCTTGCGGCCTCCATGCGGAGGTTCCCGGTGAACTTGTTGGTGCTCGTGCCGAAGAGGTATAGGTCGGAGGTGACGAGCTGGCTGAACGTATTATCCCCTCTACCTGAAACGTATAACCCGTTTGCGCCGTTGTTGTGGATCAGAGCATTCGAAACCGTATTTCTGTAACCATTCATGGCTAGTCCGTAGAGAGAGTTATTCATGACGGTCAGCCCGACGAGCGTGTTATCGTCGCTGGCGATATACAGTCCCCGGCCTGAGTTGTTTGTCGAAACGATTCCATTAAAAATATTGTCCTGCGAGGCACCGCCGGTCAAGATTCCGTCCGAGCTGTTGTTCGCAGCGATCATCTCGGCCAGGATGTTGAGATTTCCCTTGAGGTAAAAGCCCGAATTATTTCGAACGACCGTGAGCTGGTAAAACAGGTTGGAGCTGATCATGCTATCGACGTGACCCAAGGCACGGCCGAATCGCGATACGCGGAGTTTACGGAAAACGGAATGACTGACCACAGGGACAAAGCCATACGAAGAAGAGTCTCCGGAGCCCTGGATATCTCCTTCGAACCACAGGAAGTAGCGGGTCGAAGTGCCCGAGTTGACCAGGCAATAGACAGTGGAGAATATGAGCGGGCAATTTTCCGATGCAGGTAGAACGTATCGCAGAGTCGCGCCTGGAAAGATCGCGAAACCGATCTTGTCGGCAGTGATCAGGTAGCCGGCGGAGTCGCGGCTCGTGGCAACAGTATACAGGGTGCCCGCGGCCCCGAGCGTTTCCGTAACGCCCGAAACGCTGTTGTCAGGGAGGGGTTGGACCGAGTTGGACCACCAGGCGCCACGGACACTCGCGGCCACGGGAGCTCCCGCTTGCGCGATCACGATGCGGTTATTCTTCCAGCTCGAGGCGTTGAGGAGGTCTGCGAGCGCTTTTTCCTTTTTAAGCCCTCTGGAATGGAAAAAGACGTTTCCCGCTCCGCCGCTGTCATCGCAGGACCAATCAAAAGCGCCCAGCTCGTCCGAGACCGAATAACCCGCGCAGCTCGCGGCCGCGGGATAATCCACCTTGCGGCGTTCCCCGCCGTGAATGCAGGAGAAATAACCCGATTCCGCGCCTGTACAGGCGCTGGTCGGCGTGGCGGTCACCGCGTAGTCGTTCCAGTTGGAGGCGATCGGATAACGGGCTCCCACCGTGACGGCGGGTACGATCTTGAATCCCGTGGAGGTCACGGCGTTCGAGCGCCCACCGCCCGAGTCGAGCGCGCGCACGCTTGCGTAATAGGTCGGCCCCGAGCTCATGCCGAGCCCGGTCGCGGTGGCGCCGGCGGTGTACGAAAGAGAAGTTCCGCCCGAGGTCCAGCTCACGAGATCGGTCGCTCCAGGCGAGCTGCCGATCGCGATCTCAAAGTCGGCGAGGGAATTCGCGTTCCCGGTGCCGGATGGGTAGGTCCAGGTGAAGGCGGGATAATCGTTCGGAGCGAGACTGCCGGCGTCCGAAAGGCTCGCAACCGCGAGAGGCGGTGGCTCGGGTGATGGCGAAGGCGAAGGCGAGGGCGAAGGCGAGGGCGAGGGCGAAGGCGAGGGCGAAGGCGAGGGCGAAGGCGAAGGATCGCCAGACGGTACCCCCAATTCGCTCTCCGCGACATTGCTCAGGATCTTAGGGGTACACGCCGACAACGCAAGCGCGAAGCCGCAAAGAACGAGCATCGTCGAGATTGCTGATCGAAACACCTGCAAACGTTCCACCCTGTCCTAATTTTAAGTAAGTTGGCCGTTGTTCGAAATGTGTCTCGTATGACCCAGGTCGACGATGCGCAGGAGCGAGTCGGCTGACCCATCGTACTAGTCCCGGCTCAGCTCGCCGCAGTCATAGCAGCGCTCGGAGCGGAAGCGCTCCGGGTGCTCGATCTGCAGCGTCGTGTGGCGGATTCCGAAGCGCTTTTCGAGCAGCTCGTTGGCGTGGCTGAGGATCGCTTCGGATTCGCGCGCGATCAGATGCGCGCTCAGGGCCAGGCGCCCGCTCGAAACGGACCAGATGTGCAGGTCATGGATCTCCTCGACGCCGGGGAGCGTGGCTAAGGCTTCGCGCACGCGGAGAGGATCGATTCCGCTCGGGGCGCTTTCCATGAGGACAATGAGCGACTCCTTGATCAGCGTCCAGGAGCTGTAGAGCATCAGGCCGGCGAAGACGATCGTGATGAGCGGATCGATGGGGCGCCAGCCGGTGAGCCAGAGGATCGCGCCCGCGAGAATCGCGCCCACGCTGCCCAGCGAGTCGGCTACGAGATGCAGGTAGGCCGCGCGGACGTTGATGTTCTCCTTCTTGGAGGAGTGCAGCATTCCCATGCTCGCGAGATTGGCCGCGAGCCCGACCGCGGCGATCCCGAGCAGGATTCGGGCATTGACCTCGGGGGGGTTGCCGAGACGGGCGATCGCCTCATAGACGAGAACCCCCGCGATGAGCCAGATGAGCAGGCCGCTCACGAGCGCACCCAGGATCTCCGCGCGATGATAACCGAAGCTCATCGAGGCGGTCGAAGGGCGCCGCGCGAACCAGAGCGCGAAAAGGCTCAGCGACATCGCTCCGACATCGGTCAGCATATGGCCGGCGTCCGAGAGCAGGGCCAAGCTGTTGGAGAGCAGCCCGCCGGCAACCTCGATCGCCATGAAGACGATCGTCACGATCATGGCGCGCACGATGGCGCGCGGGGCTCTGGCGGAATGGCCGTGGTGGGTGTGGCCCTGGTGTCTGTGGCCATGAAGGCTGTCATGGCCGCAATGGTGATCATGATTGCCGTGGCTATGAGCTTGATCGTGCGGACCCATCTCCTCGAAGTAAACCAGACTTTCGCGCATTTCCATAGCCGCTTCTCTGGACAGCCTCGACGCGTCGGCCTAAACTGGACAGGTGAGTGAGCAATTCGTCAGCTGCGGGCTGGAAGAGATCCTCGTCGGCGAGCCGCTTCCAGGCTCGCTTTACCTCTATATCGACTTCAGATTCATCACCTTTCGTGCGGCGGGTGACGTGATCGACCGCACCGCGTTCGAGCGTCTGGAGCTCAAGAAGATCCGCACGCTCTTCATGCTCGAAAAAGATCGCAAAGCTTTCACCGACTGGTCGCAGAAGACGCTGGCTTCTGCGCCGCCGCCGCCGCTCCCAAGGGAAAACCAGGCCTTTTCGCAGGTGCGGCAGGACGCGCACCGCAAGCTCATGGACATCTTCCAGTCCAATCATCCGGATCGGATGGTCGAGCAGACGCTCGCATCGAGCAAGAATCTCGTGACGGAGGTGATGAAGTTCCCCTTCGCGGTACAGACGCTCGCGCAGCTCCAGACTTTCTCGCGGGGCACGGTCGACCACTCGGTCAACGTCAGCATCCTGAGCGTCTATCTCGCGATGCAGATGGGGTATTCGCACGCGCTGATCCTGCAGCACGTCGGAATGGGTGGGCTGCTCCATGACGTGGGCAAGCTCAAGGTCAAGATCGACGACAATGACAGCCCCGAAGAAGCCGCGCGCAAGATGCAGGAGCATCCGTCGCTGGGCGCGCGCCTGCTCGAGGGCCAGTCCAAGATACCCAACGAGGTTCGCATGATCGTCGAGCAGCATCACGAATGCCACGACGGGACGGGCTATCCCAAGAAGCTTCGGGGCCAGCACATCTATGACCTCGCGCGGATCGTGACCATTGCGAACGCGTTCGACGAGCTGGTGGGCGACGGCAAGGGCACGCTGATCGAGCGTCAGCGGCGCGCGGTGCGGGAGCTCGACGAGAACCTCTTCAAGAAGTTCGATCCGCAGAAGCTCGAGAAGGCGCTGAAGATCCTGAAACTCGGGATTTGAGCGCGGGACGTATGGTCTGGCCTGCTCAGATGAGGAAGCGAGCTCGGGTGTGGGGCGTCGTTGAGGTGCGAGGCTTTGCTGAATGGGCACGAGCCTCCGCTAAAAATCCGGCCAGCGATCCCGGCAGCCTCTGTCGAGTTCCGGCCAGCTATCCCGCCTGAGCCAGGACCTCCGCCAGCTCGGGAGTCACGCCCACGACTCCGTCCTCGCTGATCTCCAGAATGCGGATTCCCTGCTCCAGGTAATCCCGAAGCGGCACGCCCGCCGCTTCCCAGAGATTCATCAGCACGTACTGCGCGACATGCCTGAAGTCCGGCCCGAAGCTCACGATGCGACTGTACGCGAGCCCGTCCCAGAAGCCCCGCTGCGCGCTCTCGGGTAGCTCGGAGCCTCGCGGGCGGGGCAGGGAGTTGCCCTTTTTCGCACCGGTCACGATCATCGCGATCCCTCCCGAGAGCTCGCGGATGAAGCCCTGCCAGTCCGCTCGGGATTTGGCGCGGATGAGCAGGTGCAGGTGGTTCCCGACGTTCGCATAGCGGTAGACCGCGATCCCCCGTCGCGCTTTCAGGCGGTTGACGAGCGCCAGCACGTGATCGCGATGGCGCGGGTGGAGCATCGAGAGCTCCCCGCGCGCCTGGCTCGAGCGCAGCACCACGTGCAGCGCCTGCTTGGGATCGAAGGGGCGGCGTTCCTTGCGTTTTCCGATCGCCTCATCGCCGCCGTGGGCGTTCTTGCGGGTTTTCCGGGTCAGGCCGGGGAGCGTGAGCTGGACTTCCTTGTGCTTTTTCGACATGAGAGTGGAATATCATTGGGGCAATGGGTCTACAAGCATTTAGTAGCAGAGACCTGGGTCATAGAAGGAAGTCGGCGTGAGTTAAGAAGGAATGAAGTTCGTGCTGGAAGCTGAGAGAGGAGAGCGGCGCTTTCGCACGCTCACCCGACCGGATATCAGTGGCTCAGGCGCTACCGCGAAGGGTCTGACTCGAGGGCGCCGGCTGACTGGTGGCGCGCTCCTCGCTGGGTAGGAGATCGGACCGACGAGAAATGTTCCTGGTCGAGGCTGGTTAGCCGGAGCGAGGGCCTGTGCGCGGGCGGTTGGGTAGCCGGGCTCGTTCCTTCCCGCATGTTGCTTCAAAACGGATCGATGAGCGTGAGCTCGAAGGTCTCGGGGTCGACGATGATGTTGTCGGATTTGAGCATGATATCGATCCGGGAGGTGCCTCTGCCGTCATTCCTGGTGATCGAAAAGAGCAAAGCGCGGGGCATGCCTTTGAGATCCCGGAAATCGCGCTGGTTCGGGCGGGATGCCCCCGGGAGCTTGGCGATCGCTTGCTCGAGCCGGGCGATCGCGTCGAGGTAGCGGTTTTTGAGGCTCTCCCGAAGGGACGCGGGAAGCGCGGGATCCAGCAGCACGTCATTGAGCGTCCTGCCGGGAACGTCCTCGATATGTAGGCGCTTCTTTTCTGGGAATTCCTTGAGCGTCCTGACGATCCGAATGGGGAACGCGTCGGGAGGGAGCGCACGCAGCTGAGCGAGCGCGCGCAGGTCGTTCACAAGACCGCTCTCGACGAAATAGTCCTTTCGTACGTATGAGGGGAGACGCTTGTCGCGCGGGACGACGCGGTAAACATCCCCGCCTGCGATGCCCGAACCCAGATGATAGATATCCGCCGAGCGGTCGGCATCCGCGATATTTTCGACGCGCTTTCCTTCGAAGGCGAGAAAGGAAAACCGGGAGGAACAGGGTGCGGGGGCGGCCTGGGCCGCGGCTGCTTCGAGAGAAACCGTGAAGAGAAGAGCGGAGAGAGTGAGGGACTTCCAGCGGAGCAGGCGCGACATCTCCTTCAGGGTAGCGAATTCGGAAGGGGAAGGCAAAGGGGGGCGTTACTTCTTCAGCTCGATCAATGACTTTGTTTGGCTGTGGTACGTGAGGTCCAGGATAGGCCCGGTTTCGAATCCCTTTGTGCCGCCCAGGTATTTGCCGAAAGTTTGCAGGCGTATCCGCTTTTCCTGGATCAGAAGGAGGGTGGCATTGTCGTTGGCATAGGCGAAGCTCACTTCGCCGTCTCGGCACTGGATGATTCGTATTGGACGAAGTTGCCCGCTGCCTTTCAGGTGATTTCTTTCAAATTGCAGGACTCGAAACAGGATCCCTCGTTCTGGTTGGAAGATCGTGTCCTTCGTGATCTGGACTTCCCACTCAGGATTCCGTGAGTTTGAGTTTTCATATTCAAGAGCCTTCCCATTTTCGAGAACCCAGGGGCCGAGGACAGTGTTCCGGACATCGAGCGTTTTGAGGTCGCCGCAAGCGGTTTGCGGGTAAGCAGAGGTTCCCATAACAGCCACGCTGAATAGAAGAAGGATCATCGCCTGAGTGTAACGTACTCACGGGTCGCTCAGTCAAGGGCGTGAACCACAGCCGGTCTTTGGATGCGTACTCAATCGAGCTCCGCCGGCGGAGTGATCGGCGTCGCGATCTCGCGCCTCACTCCCGTCTCGCCGAGGCCCTGCGCAGCCGATCGGCGATCGCGTGTCCGAGTCCGTGCGCGCCCTCGGGGCTGGGTTCGCAAAGCAGGAGCTCCGAATCACCTTCGTCCAGCGCACGCAGCCCGGCAAATAGGTTGCGCGCGATCTCGCGCAGCGAGCCCGTGGCGCTGAGGGCGCGCACGTTTAGCGCTTCTTTGCCGGATTCGCGCGCGAGCGATTGCAGGCGCGCGTGGCCCTCAGGCGAGGCATCGGCCATGAGCAGCAGGCCGATCCGGAGCGCGGGGAGCGATTTCAGGAAGGCGGCGTCGATGAGCGGCGCCGGGTTCGAAAGCAAAAGCAGCGTCTTGCTGGGAGCGTAGTGGCTCTCGGTCATTCCGGGGGCGGCAAGCCCGGCAGGGGTTTGCGCGTGCGCCGGAGCGGCAGCGGAGCCCGCGTGGGAGGCAGCGTGCGAACCCACCGGCGCCTGCGCGACCTGCTCGAGCTCGATCCGGGAAATCGCTCCGGGCCTGAGCAGTGTGAGCGTTCCATCGGCGCCCACGCCGAGGACCGTGGATTCTAGCCCGATCTCGCAGGGGCCGCCGTCCAGGATGAAATCGATTCGATCCCCAAGCTCCGTCTCGACGTGGCGGGCGGTGGTGGGGCTGATTCTGCCGAAGCGATTGGCGCTCGGGGCCGCAAGCGGCATCCTCGCCGCCGCGAGCAGCGCCTGGGCCACGGGATGGCGAGGCATCCGAAGTCCGACTGAAGGCAACCCGCTCGTCGCGAGATCGGGCACCGAGGGACTCTTGGGCAGAACCAAGGTGAGCGGCCCCGGCCAGAAGGCCGCGATCAGCCGCTCCGCGCGCTTACGTGCCTGCTCTGAGAATGTTTCGAGCGCGATGAGCCTGAGCTCGGCGAGCTTGTCGAGCCCGCGCGCCGCGCGTTCCACATGCACGATCAGCGGGTCAAACGTCGGACGCTCCTTGGTCTCGAAGATCCGGGCGAGCGCGGTGGGGTCGAGCGCCGCGCCGGCCAGGCCATAGACCGTTTCGGTCGGCATGCCCACGAGCTCGCCGCGCCGGAGCGCTTCGGCCGCAAGCGCGATGTTCGCGGAGGAAGGTTCCAGGATCACTTCAGTTCCTCGCCCGCGCCCCCGGGCGCATGCTTGGCGGCTTCGGCCAACGCCTGAGTCTCGGCCTTGGCGTAACTCTGCGCGGTCTTGTCGATGATCTTCCAGATCTCTTCCATCTTCATTCCGCGCGAACCTTTGATCAGGATGGCGTCGCCCGGCGCGATCCCCGAGAGGAGATGCGCGGCCAGCTCCCGTTGTCCCGGGAAATGGATCGCCTCGCCTTTGAAGCCGCGATTCCCAAGCTCATCGGCCAGTGCGGCCATGCGCGGGCCGAAAAGCAGCACGTGCTCGATCCCGAGCGCGACGAGCTTGTCGGCCAGCTCCCGGTGGAAGCGTTCCTCGTCGGGTCCCAGCTCCAGCATGTCGGCCAGACACGCCCAGCGCGGAGCGGGCGGCGTGGCGCGTCCTGCGACCTGAGTCAGCAGCTCCAGGCCCGCGGCCATCGAGGCGGGCGAGGCGTTGTAATAATCGCAAAGCACGAAGGTCTTGCCCGGGAGCTCACGGATCTGCGAGCGCCCCTCGGCGCCTTGGAAGGTGGCCAGGCCCTTGCGGATCTCCTGCGTGCTCAGGCCGAGGTGGCGCGCGACGGCGACGGCGGCCAGGAAGTTGCGCGCGTTATGCAGGCCGGGGAGGGGAAGCGTGAATCTCTCGCCGGTCATCCCGCCGCCCAGGATCTCGACCTCGGTCGCGTCGCGATTGGCGGTGCCGATCACCGCCTCCTTGGGCAGGCGCGCGATCGCCTCGGCGGGCAGGTCGACGGGCAGGCTGAAAACCTGCTTCTTGAGCGTGCGCAGCGTGAGGGAGAACGGGCGGATCCACGGATCATCCAGGTTGATGACGACGGAACCCCCGGCCTGCGCCACCGCGGTGAGCGCGATGCCTTCCTCGCGCGCCACGGTGGGGATGTCCTGGAGCTTCTCGAGGTGCTCAGGCCCGATCGCGGTGAGAACCGAGACCGTGGCGCCGACGATCTCCATGTGCTGGGCCATCGCGCCGATCTCGTCGATGCCCACCTCGATCACCGCGGCGCCGTGCTCGGGCCTGAGCTCGAGCAGGGTCATGGGAATTCCGACGAAGCCGTTCTGGCTGCCCTCGGTTTTGAGAACGTTCTTCCAGCGGCCGCGCAGCAACGCCGCGAGGATCTCTTTGGTGGTCGTCTTGCCCACGCTTCCCGCGACCGCGATCACCGGAACCGAAAACTCCCGCCGCCACGCCGCCGCGAGCCGGCGGTACGCGGCCAGCGTGTCATCCACCATGAAATACAGTGCCGAGGCGGAAGGCGTCGTGGGATAGCCGCGCCGGCAAACCACCGCGCGCGCGCCCTGGGAGATGGCAGTCTGGATGAAGGTATGCCCGTCGAACTTCTCGCCGGGCAGCGCGACGAAAACGCAGCCGGGCTGGACCTTGCGCGAGTCGCTGGTCACGAAGGTGAAGGGCTCCAAACCGTTGCCCTTCTGCTTGGCCGGGATGGGAGGCAGGGGGATTCCCAGCGCATCGGCGACAAACTGCGGCGTGAAGGTCGGGCTCGCGTGAAAAGGGGCTTGTTTCATGGTCCAGAAGGTAGCATGAACTGGGTAAGGAGAAAACCATGCCGAGCGGGACTCAAGCCAGCATTCAGGCCAGTACTCAAGCCAGTATTCAGGTCAGTATCATGATGGGAAGCGAATCGGATCTGCCGGTCATGAAGGACGCCGCCGAGATCCTCTCCGAGCTTGGCATCGCGTCCGAGACGGTGATCCTATCGGCGCACCGGGCGCCGGAGGATACGGCGGAGTACGCCCGGTCGGCCCGAGGGCGGGGAATCCGCGTGATCATCGCCGGCGCCGGGGGGGCGGCCCATCTTCCGGGCGTGGTGGCCTCGCTCACTGAGCTTCCCGTAATCGGAGTTCCGGTGCCCGGCGGTCCGCTGCAGGGCCAGGATGCGCTTTACTCGATCGTCCAGATGCCGCGCGGAGTGCCGGTCGCGACCGTGGCCATCGGCAACGCTTACAATGCGGGCATCTTGGCCGCGCAGATCCTGGCCGCGGGGGGAAGTCAGCCCGATCCGGCGCTCACGCAACGGCTGGTTGAGTTCAAAAGAGCGCTGCGACAAAAGGTGCTGGCCAAAGCCGGGCTGCCCAAGCTATAAATCCGCCTATGCGGACGTCCTGGCTCAAAAAGCGGCTTGCTGCTCTTCTGATCGCCGTTTCGGCGGTTACCGCGGGCGCGTTCACCTACCATGAGTCGGTTCATGCGGCTCAGCACTCCAACCAGACTTCCGCCGGGGTCCCGGTGCTGGAGCTTTCGGACTGCTCGCTCTGCCTGGGGCATCACTTCAGCGCGATCGGACCGGAGCTACGGCCCTCGGGTTTCGAGTTCACAAGCGTGGGCCGCCTGGTTTTCGCCGGCGTCCCCGCCCCGTCGCACTTCAGTCATTCCGTCGCGGATGCCCGCGCTCCTCCTTTTTCCCTTCTCTGATCGACAGTATCGTTTTGTCCTGCTTTTCTGAAAACCTGTCTTTTGTTGAAAGGGAAACCCATGTTTTTCGTTTCGCGCGCGCGCGCGTTTTGTTTCGTTCTTTCGTCCATTTCTCTGGCTGCCGTTCCGGCCGGGGCCCAGCAGGGTCCCGGCCGCGGCTTGAATCCCGACGTGAGCGTCGATGGCCTGTTCTCGTTCTCGCAGTTCAACCGCGACGAGCCTCTGGTGTTCGAGGGCGGCCATGATCCCAAAGGCACGGGCTTCACGATCCAGCAAGTCGAACTGACGCTCGGCGCGGCAGTGGATCCTTATTTCCGCGGTGACGCGTCGCTGGTGCTCACGCCCGAGGGCATCGAGATCGAGGAAGTGTATGCGACCTCGCTCGAGTTCCCGGCGAATCTCCAGCTCAAGGCCGGGCAGTTCTTCACCGGCTTCGGGCGGCAGAACGCGCAGCATCCGCATGCCTGGGAGTTCGTGGACAAGCCGCTCGTGCTGGGCCGCGTTTTCGGCGGAGACGGGCTCCGGAATCCCGGGGCGCAGCTTTCCTGGCTTTCGCCGCTACCCTGGTTCTCGGAGCTCGTCGTTTCGGCGCAGAACTCGGTAGGCGAAACGGCTCTGAGCTTCCGTCCCGAAGAGGACGCGCGGATGCGCGGCGCCGCGGACCTGCTCTCGCTCGTGCGCTGGGGGAATTTCATCTCATTGAGCGAGGATCTAGGGCTGAATCTCGGTGTTTCGTACCTGAATGGCCCCAATGATCAGGGCGGCTCCTCGCGGACCCGCATCCTGGGCGGGGATGTCTACCTTCGCTTTCGGGAGCTTTCGGATCTTTCGTATCTGAGCTTCCAGGCGGAGTATCTCAAGCGCTATTATGATCGCGAGAGCGAGGAGCGGCTCTCCGACTGGGGCGGCTATGCCCAGGTGAATTACCGGCTTCATGGCCACTGGAACCGCTGGCTCGTGGGCCTGCGCGCCGACCGGGTCAGCGCGACGGAGATCGGGGCGGAAGGGGAGGCGGCGGAGGAGCGCACGCGGTTCTCGCCGGTGGTTACCTTCTATCCGTCGGAGTTCAGCAAGCTGCGGCTGCAGTACAATCACGACCGGATCGGCGAGGACGGGCCGGCGCAGCAGGTTTTCACCGTCCAGTGGGAATTCCTGATGGGCGCGCATGGCGCTCATAAGTTCTGAAGGAGCGAGTGATGAAAAAGAAAGCAGCGTCGGCTTTGTCCGTGGTTCATGTCGGGCTCGTGTCTCTTGCTTTGCTGACGGCTTCGTCGGCCGAAGCGAAGCTCACGGTCGTCACCACGCTTCCGAGCCTGGCTGATATCGCGCAGAACGTGGGGGGCGAGGAGGTCGAGGCGGCCTCGGTCACCAAAGGTCTGCAGGATCCTCATTTCATCGATCCGCGGCCCGATCTGGTGTTGCGGCTGAATCGGGCCGATCTCCTGGTCCATGTGGGGCTCGGGCTCGAGGACGGGTGGCTACCGCCGCTGCTCGTGGGCTCGCGCAACGCGAAGATCCAGACAGGGGCATCGGGGAACTTCGAGGCCTCTTCGGTGATTCCGCTCAAAGACGTGCCTGCCGGCAAGATCGACCGCAGCATGGGTGACGTCCATCCGGGCGGAAACCCCCATTTCATGCTCGATCCCCATAACGGGATCCTGATCGCCCGCGCGCTCGCGAAACGCCTGGGACAGCTTCGGCCGGAGAAAGCCGTGGGCTTCAACGAGCGGGCCGACAGGTACGTCAAGGAGCTCGAGACGCGCATCAAAGGCTGGGAAACAGCTCTCAAGCCTTTCGCCGGGCGGCTGGTGGCGACCTACCACAAGAGCTGGACCTATCTGTCGAGCTGGCTCAAACTCGAGGAAGCCGGCACGATCGAGCCCAAGCCCGGGATCCCGCCGTCGCCCGAGCATGTCGTCAAGCTCATCGGGCTCATGAGGGAAAAAGGCGTGAAGCTGATCCTCATCGAGCCGTACTATCCGCGCGCCCAAGCCGAGAACGTCGCGCAGAAGTCCGGCGCGCGGCTCGTGACCTTGCCCACGGAGGTGCACGGCGCGGAGGGCGTGAAGAGCTACTTCGGCGTCTTCGACGCGATCGTGCGCGAGCTCCAGGCGGTGAAATGAGCGCGGCGCTGCTGTCGGCGGAAGCTCTCCGGATCGGCTATCGCGGAACGTCCATGCTCCCGGAGCTTTCGTTTGCCGTGGCGCCAGGAACGGTGATCTCGATCGTGGGTCACAACGGCTCGGGAAAGTCGACGCTGCTCAAGACGATTCTCGGCCTGACCCCGAAGCTCGGAGGGGAGATCCGCATCCGGCGGGACGCGCGCCTGGGCTACGTGCCCCAGCGCGAAACGATGGACCCGATCTACCCGGTGACCGTCGGCGAGCTGGTCGAGACCGGTCGCTACGGGATCCGTGGAGTCGGCCGGCGGCTCACTCCTCCGGACCGCGCGCGCGTGCGCGAAATGCTCGAGGCTACCGGCACCGCGAGGCTCGAGCGCCGGCTTTTTCGCACGCTTTCGGGCGGAGAGCAGCAGCGGGCGTTGCTCGCGCGCGCGCTCTGCGCGGAGCCTTCGGTCTTGGTACTGGACGAGCCCACGGCTTCCATGGACGAGAAGGGCGCGCACGAGGCCATGGGCCTGACCCTGGCGCTCGCCCGCAAGCACGGCGCGGCGATCGTGATGGTGAACCATTTCATCGATCTCGTGGCCGAGGTCTCGGATCAGGTGATTCATCTGGACCGTGACCATCAGCGTGTCACGATCGGACCTCCCGCCGAGGTGCTCAAAGGCCGGGGCTCACAGGGGAGGTACTCGTCATGAGCGAGAAGCTGGCGCTTTTTGCCGCCTCCTGGGAGCTTTGGCGGGGCGCGGTCGCGGCGGGCGTGGTGGCGGGGGCGGTCTGCGGCTTCGTGGGGATCTACGTTGTCCTGCATCGGATCGTCTTCGTCTCGGCGGCGATGTCGCAGGTCTCGAGCCTGGGCGTGATGCTGGCGTTCTGGCTCGTGCAGGCGCAGGCGATCGAGACCGCGCATCACTCCGAGGATATCCTGCCGCTGCTTTTCGCCGCGCTTTTCACCGGCGTTTTCTCGGCCGCGATGGCTGGGCATGCCTCGGCGCGGCTCTCGGACCGGACGAAATCGAGCGAGGCGTTCATCGGCTCGGTCTATCTGCTCTCCTCGGCGGCGCTCGTGCTCGTGGGCGATCAGGTCACGCGCGGCGCCCATGATGTCGCCAATATCCTCTTCGGCAACACGGTGATCGTGGATCTGCCGCACCTGCTGCTTTTCGCGGGAGTGAGCCTGCCGATCGCCGTGCTGCATGTCTGGCTGCGCAAGGACCTGCTCTTCGTTTCCTTCGATCCGGTCATGGCCACGACCCTGGGCTATCCGGTCACCTGGCTCCGGGTACTGCTGCTGGTTTCGCTCGGGATGGTGATCAGCATCGGGACACGCACGATCGGCGCCCTGCCGGTGTTCAGCTTCTCCGTGCTCCCGCCGATCGCGGCGCTCGCGCTATTCGAGAATCTCCGGAGCAGTTTCTGGGCCTCGGCGGTGATCGGGGCGCTCTCGGCTTTCCTGGGTTACGTGACGTCGTTCCTGCTTGGGCTTCCGACTGGGGCTTCGATGGCGGCGACAGCAGGAGTGTTCCTGCTCGTGGCTAAGGGGCTGCAGCGGCTGCGGGATTAGAGCTTCTCGTTCCGGAAGTAGCCGAAACGGAAGCGGCCTTTGGCTTCTTCAAGGATCAGATCCGCGCGATAGGATCCCTTCACGACGGCTCCATCCGCACCGCAGATCACGCCCGAGTTCACCCAGGTCAATTCCACCAGAAGGGACTGACCGAGGCTGTTGCGATAGCGGTGGATCTCATTGTCGCCGAAGTACTCGAGCACCAGCTTGTCACCGGCGTGCGCGAGCACGGAGGCCCGAGAGTTGCTTGGCGCGGTGGGTGGCGATGAGCTGCACGACGTCGCCGCTTCTCATTTCGCAGCTGAGGCTCGTGCCCTTGCCCAGGTCGACCTTGCCTTCGTTGAAGATGCGGCAAAGCTGGGTGAAGGTGAGGGCTTGCGCCTGGGAGTTATAGACAGGGATCTCATCCGTTGTCGCGCGGAAATCCGGGGAAGCCGGCGCGAAAGGGGCGGCCGGGCTGCAGGGTCCCTTGCGTGTTGACGATGAACGTCTGGAAAATCCGTGACATCTGGCGCGTCTGTCTCTGGACGCCGCTCGCGCTTTGCGCGTTCGGCTGCGTCGGTGGGTTGAACGCATACCCGCTGGCGCGTGGCGTGGATAGGCGGAATAAACGCTGTTTCGCAGAAAGCTGACCCCACGATGCGTGGCTGTTTCAGTAGGCGAGATGAACGGCCGAATCAGGCACCGCGACTCCCAGCTCTCGGAGTCTCGCCACCGCCTGCTCGAGAAATTCGCGCGGCGGCTGGTAATGTCCGCTCGCGTTGTCGATCGACTCGATGACGCCATCCATCGCCTCGAGCTGTCCGGCCGCGGCTACGGGTTGCCCAGCGAAAAACGAGGAGTGATGGCCGACTTCGCCGCTCCCCTCGCAGTCCACATAGAGATTACCGTCCCGATCCATGACGTAGATCGCTTTCTTGTTCCGGGTATCCAAGGGAATACCCAAGGCGTCGTAAAGCCTTCCATCGCTCGCATAGACGCGATACCGCTCGCGCTCCCGTTCGGTCATGAGGTAGTTGACCCCGAGAGAACGGTCATCTTCGAGACTGCTTGCGGTCATGGCTTTGGTCCTCAGCGGCGCTGACGGCGGCTTCGACGCCGCGTGCAGGGAAACCGGGTCGCGGAACCCGGCCGGGAGCACCCGGGGCGGCCGCAGGTGCGCGGGGACAGGATTCGGCTTCCCTCCGAAGATTCCCTGAATCCCCCCATAGAACTTGCTGAACTCCTCCGACCTGGACTCGGCGAGCCTGCGCCACTGAGGAAGCAGCTGCACCTCCCACTGCAGCGCCGGTTGATTGCCCTCTCCCTTGACCACCGCATCCACGGTGAGTGTTCCGATCTTCGCTTCGCCTCTCCACAGCAAGTCGACACTGAAGCTCTCTTTGTCGAAGTCCGTCGACCTCTCTCGCCGATGAGTGACCAGGTACTCGCGGGAGCTCCGATTTCCACTTCGCTCTCCGAGGTTCAGTCGGCTCTTCAGGATCGCGACGCCCTTGCCCAGGGGCTCCGGAAAGCCTTTACCGTTGGGCAGATGGCCGAATTCGGAGCGCCCCACGCGGGAATCAAGCGGTCGCAACCTGAGAGGGCCGAGGCTGTCGCTTTCGAGCGCATGGAAGCGATCCAGCAGCACCCGGACGATGTCCTCCGGCGCGCGCACCTCCACCGACGGCCCCTCCGGGATCCCGGCCCGGAACGGAAACGCGGGCAACTCCACCCTTCGCTCGGGTTCCTGCCGCAGGGAGCGCGGCACGGAGCGACCCAGCGACGCCTCCAGGCCTTCGCGAAGGACAGCGTCCTCGCCGACGGAGCGGCTCGACAGGCGGCTTCTGAGCAACTGATCGGCAAGGACGGAGACGGCAGGTTCCGCATGCTCCCGGAGCCGGCGAAGCCGCTCCCGTACGGCGACTCGGTAGAGCGCGGCCTTTTCAGAAAGTGCGGGATCGTTCGCCATCCGCCTGAGCCCGAACTCGTAGCCGATGAGGACCATGGGATCGTTTTCGACGGAAAGTCGGGGAAAAAGATTCTTCTCGAAAAGCTCCATCGCCCGATCCGTTTCAGATCGCTCGAAAAGAGCGCGCGCCAGCGCATCGCGACCGTGAGGATACCGGTCGGGCCGAGCGAGAAAGACGGCAAGCTGCTCCGAGAATGGAGATCGTGGGCTTCGAGTGGAGCGGTAGCCGATCAGGAAAGCGGCGCGCCTTGCCACCAAAGGATCCCCACTGCCGAGGCTACGCAATAGAAACTCATCCAGCGGAGCCGAGGGGCCAATCGGCGGGTTTTTCGAGTTGGGAAGCGACCGTTCGACGAGCTCCTCCAGGACAGCATCTGTCCTGGCGCTATCGCTTTCAAAATCCGCCAGCTCGGCGAACTGGCGCGGGCAAACGGCGGCACGCCCCGATAGGGGAGCCGCCAGAAAAACCACCGCCGCGAATACCGCGAACGCTCGTCGCCTCATCTGTTGAAGTATCGGCCAATTCAGGAGTCCGCTTGAGCAGGCTCATGTATTCATTGCCATTCGTGAGTTCTGGAGGGGCAGGCCGATCACGACCGGGAGCGCGAGCGTCGGACTCGCCGACGTTCCCTCGAGTCGTAGTTGCCGGCAATGATCGCCGCCATGAGCCCCGCACAGAGGCGTAATCCCGGTTCAGTTTGCCTTTGCCTCACTCCGCTTGCCACAGGGAGTGCGATCTGCTCGTTTGCGGTAGATGCCGATGGGAGTAGCGACGATTTACGGCACGTCCACACTGCGAAACCAGATAGCGCCCTTCGCTGGGGCGTCCCGGGCTCTCAAGGCATTCGCTCGTCCACCGAGCGGCGCGGCCGGGCGCCCCATCGTCGAGGGCTCGCTCGCGCAGCTCTTTAGCCACGGGTGGTTTGATCCCGACCGGCATTCTGGGAACTTCCTGGTAGGGGAAGGGAAAAAGGGGATCCAGGTCGCCGTGATCGATTTCGGGCAGGCCTTTACGCTTTCGAAGAGTGGCCCCTGGAGTCCGGATGAGCGAATTCTTTTTACCCGATTCCTGCGGACGTTGTCGGAAAAGGACTCCGCCGCGCTCAAGGGTCTCATGCTTCTCTCTGGTGAGGATTATGTCCCACCGCAGGAGTTTCGCCGGATACTGAGCGGGGAGATCAAGCGCCTGTTCTATTTCAAGATACCGCTCCTGGTTCGCGATGCCTGCTACGCGCCCTCGTCAGGCATTGATACCGCTTCCGGGGGGGATTTGGCTGTCAAGGCGTTGACAGATTCGACCTTCTCTCATGGTTTCTCTCATGATTTCCGGCCCGGGCGCCGAAAAGACTGCAGGAGTCCCTTGCGTGCTGACGATGAAACAGGTCCTGAAAATCCGTGAGATGTGGCGCGCCTACCGCTGGACGCTGCTCGCGCTCTGCGCGTTCGGCGCCGTCGGCGGATTGAACGCGTACCATCTGGCGCGGGGGGAGCGCCGCGAGTTCGTCGACCAGAACGTGAGCGAGCTGACGAACGTGCTGGCAAGCCAGGTGCGGGGCGAGCTCGAACAGCTGCTGCGCGCTTTGAGCGAAGAGGCCGAAGGCAAGCTGCGGCCGCGGCTCGCGAGCGGGGAGACCGAGGCGCTTCCGGGCGCGCTCGACCGCGACGTCATGGAGATCTCGCTCTGGACGAGGAGCGATCCGACGGCGGCGCCCCGTCGGGCCGCGATCGTGGTGAATTCGGAGCATCTGACGCCGGCGCAGGTGACGCAGGTCGAGACCCAGGTCTTCGTCACGCGCTCCTCGGAGCTCGCGCTCAAGGCGTTCCAGGGTCAGGCGCTGATCGCGCCATCGCCGCTTTTCGAGGGCGGGAGCGCGCTTTGGGTCGCCCTTCCCATCGGGACGGGAAGCGAGCCGCTGGAGGTCCTCACGGCGCACCTGCGGCCTTCGCGGCTGCAGCGGGCATTCCGCTGGGAAAGCTCGGTGCGCGCGTTTCTCGTGAGCACCGACGGGGCGGTGCTCGCGCATTCGGGATTCAAGCTTTCCGAGGCCGGGGGGCTTCGCGAGAACATGAGCGCGCATCCGCTGGTCCAGCCGCTCAGGCAGGATCAGGGCGCCGGCGGCGGCGGGACGATGGAATTCCGCGATTCGCGCGGCGCGCGGCAATTCGGAGGCTATCGCATCCTGGGCCAGGGTCGCCTCGCGGTCATCGTGCTTTCGCCGGATCTCGAGGTTGTCCTCGACGTGGGCGGCGAAGCGTACTTCTCGATCTTTCTCGTGCTTCTCGCCTTCGTGGCCGGCGCGGTGCTTCCGCGGGTCCGGGGCGGCGCCTTGCCGTTCGGGACGGGCCTTGCGACGCTCCTCGACCGCCCGAGCGCGCCATCCGACACGGCTTTCGAGCCCAGCCTGGGGCTTCCCGCCGCGATCGAGGCGTTGCCCGCGACGGGCAGCGCGCCTGTCGCGGCGAGCGCTCCGCCGGAGGAGGCGTCGACGCTTCAGATCCCCAAGGAACGGATGGTGACCATCCTTTGCGGCTCGGTTTTCCAGGTCGAGGAGCTGGTGCGCTCGTTGGGCCCGGAGGTCGCGGTAACCGCCCTGAACGAGTTTCTGACGCTGGCCGCGAGCCGGGTGAAGGAGTTCGGGGGCGAATTCGAAAAAGAAGGCGGCTCCTCCTTCGTGGCGATCTGGCGCCGCCGGGCCGAAGGCGGGAGCGAGACCGTCCCGGCGCTCCGCTGCGCGCTCGAGCTCAGGCGGGAGTTCCATCGCTTCAACGAGCTTCGGAAGACCGACGGCGAGAAGCCGCTCGCGCTCGGGATGGGAGTCGACTCGGGGCTCGCGCTCGCGGGCAAGATCGGCCCGGCCTCCGAAGGCAAGTTCTCGGTGGTGGGCGACGTGCTCAACCGCGCGCGCAAGCTCGATCAGTTGAGCACGCGTGCGCGGACGGATCTCCTGCTCTCCGAGGACGCTTGGGATGGCGTGAAGGATCTGTTCCTCGGAACGCCGGCCGGAGAGGAGCTGCTGAGCCCTGACAGCGGCCTGAAATCGCTTTTTTCGATCGAAGGCTATCGGGACGGCGAAGGACACGAGGTGCGCGTGGCCTCATCCTTCGTCGCGTCCGAGGTGGCCGTGAGCGGGCGCGACGTGAAGCCGCTGGGCGGCGAGCGCGGCTGGCTCGTCAACAACGGCTCGCAGATCGTCGGGCCCCTGAGCGCGACGGAGCTCGCGACCCGGCTTTTCGCGCAGGAGCTGGACTTCGACTGCGAGTGCTGGGCCGACGGCACGGGCGTCCCGGCGCGGATCAGCAGCTCGGGCGTCTTCGGCGACCCCGGGAGCGAGGGCGCCGAACTCTGGGTCTTCGAGGCCGGCACGATCCACGGACCCATGACCGAGGCGTTCCTCGCCTCGGCGATCGCTCGCGGAGCGCTGAGCGCCGACTCTTTCGTCTGCGAGCGCAGCACGGTCCTTGGGTGGAAAAAAATCGGGGAGTGGATCGCGGGACGCGCGTTGACGGCGGAAGCGGCGCCCATGGAGACCGGTGAGGCGCCCGGCATCGCCGATTCGGTCGGGGCCGATTTATCCGGGACCGTGCTTGAGAGCGTGGAGCCGATTTCGCCTGAGTCAGAAGAGAAAACCGACTGGCGCATGACCGGCTGATTGGCGGCCGAATGCATGGGCGGTTGTAATTCCCGTTCGCGGGCTTACAATCAGGGCATGCCCGATACGAACCCTTCCGAAGCACTGGAAGCCTTGAGTCGGCTCGAAAACCGGCTGGCGGAGATCGAAGTCCGCGTCGTCGCCCTTGAGAGAACCGGCCAGGCAAGGCCGCGGCCCACGCTCCCGGCCTCTCCGGCGCCTCGGGCGCGCGCGACGAGCGATGCGGGACGGGAATCCGGTTCGGCGGGGAACGCGCTCGGCGCCGTGGGCGTGATCTGTTTCGCGCTGGCCGGGATCTTCCTCGTCAAGCTCGCGATCGAGGAGGGCTGGCTCACGCCGCTACGCCAGCTGGGGCTGGCCGTGACTTTCGGACTGGGCCTGGTGGGCGCGGGGCTCCTGCTGCGCAGGCGCGACGCGAGCTACTCAGGTTACCTGCCCGCGGCCGGGGTGATCGTTCTTTACGCGGCCGCCCTCGCGGCCCACTCCTACCTGGGCCTGGTGCCCTGGGAAGGCGCGGTCCTGCTTGCGGGCCTCGTCTCGACGCTTTGTCTTATGCTGCAGCGGGAGTTCAGGAGCGACCTTTACGCGGTGACCGCGGCGATCGGCGCGTACTTCGTGCCGCTGCTGGCCGGAACGCGCTCCCCGGGCGCCCTCCTGCCGGTGTACTTCGTGCTGGCATCGCTGACCTTCGGCGCCGTCGCGGCCGCGCGCCGCTCGCGCGCGCTTCCCTTGGCCGCCGCTTACTTCGCGATCGCCTGCACCGAGTTCTGGGCGCTCGGGACGCGTTCGGAGGATCATCTCCTGCTCGCGGCACTGCAGGCATTCCAGTTCCTGATATTCGCCGGAGGAGCCGCTTGGTATTCCGTCAGAAATCGCATGGCCTTGAACGCGGCCGAAGCCTGGGCGTATTTTCCGGCGCTGATCTTCTTCTATGCGATCGAGTATCGCCACCTTCGGCTGCTTTCGCCGGAGTGGGCTCCCTGGCTCAGCATCGGCTTCGCGCTCTTGCTGCTTGGAATTCAGCGCGTCGCCGGGAAGCAGCTGGACCAGGGTGTTCGAGCCAGCCGCGAGCTTGCGGCGTCCTTCGGCGCGCTGGTGCTCCTGCATTCGGGCTATCTCGTGCTCCTCCCCGCGGATTACCGGGGAATTCCGCTCGTACTTCTCGTCGCCGCCCTGGTGCTCGGAGCCGGCTCGCGCCTGAGCGATGAGCGCCGGCGCGAAGGCGGCCCCGCCAGCGGGCTTCTGCTCGTCGTCTTCGGCATCTTCGCCCTGAGCGAGTACCTGAGTCTCGCGAATCGCGCTCTGAGCCACTCCGAGGCCTGGGCGGGAATTCCGGCTCTGCTCTTCGCGCTCGGCATGGGGGTCCTCGCGATGCGTCCCGGGGACGTCGGCGCGTCTTTCCCGAAAAAGCCCGGAGAGCTGCTGCTCTTCGCCGCGCACCTGCAGGGAATCCTCGGGCTCTACCGGCTCGTCGAGGCCCAAGGCTCGCTCGCCGTATCGGCGAGCTGGGCAGGCTATGCGGGCCTGATCCTGGCACTCGCCGCACGCAAACGCGACGCGGTCTGGGCGCGTTCCTCGCTCATCGTCCTGGGGCTCGCGGCGGGCAAGGCGCTGCTCTATGACGTGAGCAATGCGACGCCCGGAGTTCGGATCCTCTGCCTGCTGCTCACGGGTGGACTGCTTTACGCCGGAGGGTGGCTCTTCCGGCGGCTGAAAGAATGGGAGCTCACTCCGCCCTGACTGTCTCGCCTTGTTCGGCAAGCTGGATCAGGTTCGGGTAGTAGACCTGGTGCAGGACGATACGCTCGGCGATCGTGCCGAGCAGGCGGGCGCGCCAGCTGGCGGTATGAGCCGAGGCGACGCCCCGGACGAGCGAGGCGAAGGGCGCCTGTCCCGGCAGGACCTCCACCCGCCATTCGAGGCGATCGAAAAGCCGGGTGAGCCTTTCCGTGGAATCCTCCTCGATCCGGAGCGCGAGACGCTGGCCCGGTACGAACGCGATCACGCGCGCCGTGAGCTCGAAGCGCTTCCAGGGTTTCTTGGGAGGCTCGATGCGGAGCTTGAGCCGGCTTCCCTCATGCAAAGGGAGCGGATCGAGGCTCACGGCTTCCTTCAGCGAGTGAAACCACGCGGGCCAGCTCTTGAGGTCCCCGAGGCGCTCCCCGAGCGCCCCCACCGGGGTCCGGGACGGCACCTCGCGCGAAAGCTCGAGGTCGCGATCGGGACCGTTGGCGATGCTGCCCGCGAGCAGCAGCAGGGTTCCGAGAAGCAGGACGAAAAAGGCACCGAAGAAACCGCGTTTCTGGCTGAATTTGATCATGGTTAAATCCGTTCCCCCCGGTTTACTCCCATGTTAGTTTTAAAAGCAAGTATGGCTTTGCTGGCGGAAGACACCCCGGCGGTGATCGGGTTGACGGAGCAGTGGGTGGCGGCTTACAAGCCCGCCGGATGGCTCACGATTCCAGGACGTCCGGGAGCGAGCGCGCCCGTTCCCCTGGGAATTCTCAATTCCTGGCTCGAGGAGCGTTACGGCAAAATCTGGGTCGTGCACCGGCTCGATCGGGAGACGAGCGGGGTGGTGCTCTTCGCGCGGACTGCCGAGAGCCATCGCCAGGCCAACGACTGGTTTCAAAGACACCAGGTGAAGAAGACTTACGATTGCCTGGCCGTGGGCGTGCCCCGTGCGCCGGTTCTCCGGATCTCCAAGCCGATCGAGGGAATGCCTTCGGCCACCCAGATCGAGGTGAAGGAGCTCTTCCAGGGGAGCTTTCTCGCGCGGGTGCTTCTGCATACGGGACGTCGCCATCAGATCCGGATCCACCTCTCGGGCGAGGGGCACCCGCTGCTGGGCGATGTGCAGTACGGCGGTCCGACGCAGCTGCGGCTGGGCGAGCGGATCCTGGGCGTGGGGCGGGTGGCGCTCCATTCCGCTCGGCTGGAGCTGCCGACCAAAGAGGTTTTCGAAGCTTACTGGCCCGCCGATTTCAAGAGCTGGGTTCAGAGGCTGCGCGAGGAGAAGGGGAAGCCATGAAAGAGCTCGAGCGCGCCTGGCGGTGGCGGGAGGAACGCGGTCTTTTCGGTGAGCTGCAGGCGCTACGGGTTTTTCACGGCCCCGGCGAGGGCGGCAAGGAGCTCCGCGCCTTCGCGATCGATCGCTTCGGTGGGCATTACTGGGTCACGCAGTGGGAACGTGCGGCCGGAGGCGGGGTGCCGGCGAAGATCCTCGATTTCCTCCGCGCTCGGGGCGCGGCCTCGGTCGTGACGCTTTCGCGGCCGGAGCAGGGCGTGCCCGAGGAGCCGCAGGTGCTTCTTGGTGAGCCACCCGAAGGACGCTTCACCGTTAAGGAGCCTGGCCTGAAGTTCCATGTCCAGATGCTCAAGGCGCGGCATCCGGGGCTTTTCCTCGATCATGCGCCGCTTCGGCAGTGGCTGTTCCGGCGCGCGCGCGGCTGGCGGGTGCTCAATACGTTCTCCTACACGGGAAGCCTCTCGGTCGCCGCGGGCGCGGGCGGCGCCGCTCACGTTACGACGCTGGATCTCGCCAAGCCCGCGATCCAGTGGGCCGAGCAGAACTGGGCGCTCAACGGGCTTGCCTCCGAGAGCGCGCGTTTCATCGCCGGCGATGTCTTCGAGTGGCTCCCGCGGCTGCGCCGGGAAGGAAAGCTCTTTGACTGCGTGATCCTGGACCCGCCGTCATTCTCGCGCGGGAAGAAGGGGAGCTTTTCGACTGCCAAGGATCTCAAGAAGCTCCACGCCGAGGCCATGGCGCTCCTGGCTCCGGGCGGAGTGCTCGTGACTTCGATCAACTCCGCGCAGATCAGCTGGTCGCGCTACGAGGCCGACGTGCTCTCCGCCGCGCGCGAGTGCCGAAGGGAGTTCGAGATCCTGAGTCGGATCGATCTTCCGGAGACGTTCCCGACCCGCCTGGGGTCGGAGGAGGACCGTTACCTCAAAGGCTGGATCCTCCGGGCCCGTCAGTAAGGCTCCTGACTGATCCGTGCGAGGTCCGCGGGCAGCGGCGCCTCGAACTCCAGGCGTTCCTGGCTCATCGGGTGTTCGAAAGCGAGGCGGAAGGAATGCAGCGCCGGCCGGGGAAAATCCCCGCGCGCGCCGTATTTGCGGTCTCCCAGCAGCGGCAGCTTCTCCTTGGCCGCCTGCACCCGGATCTGATGGGAACGGCCGGTCTCGAGCACCAGCTCGAGCAGGGTCAGCGGCCGACCTCCCCAATGGCCTCGCGCCAAAGGTTTGGCGGAAAGAACGGCTTCTTTGGCCTTCGGGTGCGTGGGCGCGACGACGAGGACCCGGTTTTTGGCCTCGTCCTTCCAGAGAAAGTGATGCCAGCGCACAGGCTCGCGCAGCTCTCCCTCGGCCCAGGCCAGGTAGGAGCGGAAGATTTTTCCCTCCTGCAGCGCGCGCGTCAGGCGCTCAGCCGCTTTGGTCCGCTTGGCCACGAGCATGATTCCCGAGGTATTGCGATCCAGCCGGTGGACGAGCCCCACGTAGTTGCGGCCGAAGCGTTCCCGGAGCCAGTCGACGAGGTTCGGGCCGCCGGTCTCCTCGCCCTGGCTCAATAACCCCGCGGGCTTGGATACCACGATGAGATGAGTATCCTCGAAAATTACCTCGGGAATCAAACTTTCCGGAAAACGATCCGGCATTGGACAGAGCTCCTCACGCCGCATTACAATGAAGATCCATGTCCGCCCCCGGCGAAACCCGCAGCAAGCGCCGATTTCCGTTCAAGACGGCGATCGTCTGGACCCTTCTTGCGACAGCATACGTCATTTCGCTCTCATTTTACAAAGACGCGCTGCTGGGGGAGCTGGCCCGGCAGGGAATGAGCGCCGTCCAGGAACGGCATTCCAAGGTACTCAGCCACTTCCAGGGCTCGTTCTATTTCTTTTATGAGGACCAGTTCCTTCCCGGAATCCGCCAGAGTCTGGAGCCGCCGCTCAAGCGGATCGTCATCCTGGGGAGCTCCGGATCGGTGCTCTTCGATTCGCGCGCGCCTTCGCCCACGCCCAAGGCCGAAGGGGAGGGCAGCCGCTATCCCGACGGCGAGGTGGTTTCCCGGCTGACGGCCAGCTCCTCGAGCATCCTGATCCGCGGCTTCCGCGTCGAGATCGTCATGCCCGCGGAGCAGTACGGGGTGCTCTACGAGTTCGAGGGCGCCGCCGTCCGCGGCCGGATCCTCGCGCTCTTCGCGGCGGGGATGCTCCTGGGGCTCCTCATCTTCCGGTTGCTGCGCCATGGGCGGCTCCAGATCGCGCTGTTCGCCGCGCGCGAGTTCTTTCAGCGGTTCTGGCGCCTGCGGATGAAGTTCATCGTGACGATCATCCTGATCAATCTCGTCACCGCGGCAATCGTCTTCACCACGCTTGCCTCGCTCCAGACGCGCGAGCAGACGGAACGGATCGAGAAGGAATCGCTGCTTTTCGGCCAGTTTTCGACGTCGCGGGTCATCTCGGATTTCACCAATTACTACTATTTCTATTATCTCGACCGCTTCCTCCCCGAGGTGAAGAACATCTTCGCGAGCAACGAGAACCTCGTGAGCATCCGGATCATCTCGCGGCGGACGGGCGCGGTGCTTTTCGACAGCGAGCAGGCTTCGATCGGCCCGCTCAACGGCCCCGGCGGCGCGATGAACGCCGGATACTCGCCGGAAACCGAGGAGCTGCTCAACGCGCGCGGCTACGTGACCCGCTACCTGGAGCGCAACGGCGAGCGCTTCCTTTCGGTCGTGAGCGCGTATCGCAACGAGAGCCAGGAGCCGCTCTTCTGGGTGGAGTACGTTTTCAGCTTCCAGACTCTCCGGAAGAGCATTCAGGCGATCCGTGAGCAGATCCTGATCGACCTCGTTCCGTCGCTCGCGCTCGGCCTCGTGATCGCCATCGTCTTCGCCCAACTGCTGATCCGCCCTATCCGACGCCTGGCCGGCGCCGTGCAGAAGGTCGCGGCGGGTGACTTCAACGTGCACGTCGAGGCGCGGGGGTCGGACGAGATCGCCGAGCTGGTGAGCTCCTTCAACGGGATGACCAACGAGCTCAGGAAAAAGAAGGAGCTGCGCAAGTACCTCTCGGACTCGACCTACCGGCAGATCATGAACGCCATGGAAAGCCCCGACGGCGGGCTCAAGGTCGGCGGCTCGCGCGTGGCGGCGACCGTGCTTTTCTCGGATATCCGCGACTTCGTCGCCCATTGCGAGAGCCTGGACGCCGAAGAGGTCACCTCGATGCTCAACGAGTATTTCTCGGAGATGGTCGAGGTCGTCTATAAATACGGCGGCGAGGTCGACAAGTTCATCGGGGACGCGCTCCTTGCGGTGTTCTACGCAGGCGAGGAGGTCCGCACGATCCGCCCGGCCGAGCCGTTCTATGGCCCGACCTCCGCGGGCACGGCGCTGCAGGCGATCTACTGCGCCTTGGAAATGCGCGAGCGGCTGGCGGAGTTCAACGAGCGTCGGCGGAATCTCCAGAAGCGCACGCTGGAGATCGGCGTCGGGATCACTCATGGCGAGATCATCTCGGGCCCGATCGGCGCCAAGGACCGGATGGATTTCACCGTGATCGGCGACGTGGTGAACCTCGCCAACCGCATCGAGAAGCTCTCTAAGACGGGCACTCACACGAAGATCGTGTTCTCGAACCACGTCGAGGAGAAGATCCGCGGCCTGCTCGAGTACGTGGAGCACTCCAAGGAGCGCGTCCGCGGCAAGCAGGAGGACGTCACGGTCTATGAGCTCGTGGGGATCCGCGACCTCGACGTCCTGGTCGCGCATCTGCGCGGGCCGGACCTCTCGCTCCGCCGCCGGAGCGTCGAGCTGCTCGGCCAATCCCGTAACCCCGAGGCCCTGCCGTACCTGCTGGAGTGCCTGCGCGATGCCGACGAGGGGACGCGCCTTTGCGCGGTCACGGCGGTCGGGAAGCTCGCTTCACCCAATGATCCGCGCGCGGTCGATGCGCTGCTTTCCTGCCTCAAGTCCGAAAAGAGCGAGAAGGTGCTCTCGTCCCTCATCGCGGCCGCGGGCCGGATCTGCTCCAGCGAGCGGATCCTCGAGATCGTGCCTTACCTGGACTCCCCCAACGAGCGCATCGTCGCCAACGCCATCGAGGCGCTCGCGCAGGCGCGCGACCCGCGCTGCTCGGATCTGATCCTTCCCAAGCTCAACAGCCGCAACAACCGCATCAAGGCCAATGCCGCGATGGCGCTCTTCGCGGCCGGCCATGTCGAGGTCATCGACACCCTCAAGCCCATGCTCATGCACTCGGACCACCTGATGCGCTCGAGCGCGGCGTTCGCGATCGGCGAGCTCACGCTGATCGCGGAATACAGCTCGCTTTTGCGCCGCTGGCGCCACCACGACGAGATGATGAAGATGTTCCTGGCCGAGCTGCAGGAATGCGTGCCGATGCTCGTCGCGCTGCTCAAGGATAACGAGCCCATCGTGCGCCGTCAGGCGGTGATCGCGCTGGGCAAGATCAAGGACAAGTCCGCCGTGCTGCCGATCATCGAGATGGTCGATCTCGAGCGCAATCCCAAGGACCTCAGTCGCGATATCCGAGAGGCGCTGCGGTCGATCGGGTCGCATAAGCTGGTCCGCGAGGTCATCGAGCGGCTCACGTAGGCTCACGCAGGCCCGGGGCTGGTCCCCGCATCTCCCCGCTCGCGGGGGGCCTTCCTGGCCCACACCCTACCCACGCTTCGCCCTCCTGGCTTCGCGTGGGATAACGCTCGGGGGCGATGCCGGGACCAGCCCCGGGCCTGCGGCAGCCGTCGTAGCGGGTCTTAGGGGAGTGGTGGGGCTACGGGTGGATGTTTCCAGATCGGCAGGGACTCATGGAAACGGAGTAAATCGATTGGCAAGAAGACGCGATCCATTTGTCGCTTGGAGTCTCACCAACAATCTTGAGTTGCCGATAGAGAGTGCCGCTGCGCATTTGAGCTGAGACGACACGAAACCTGAGATTTCTTGCCAGCAATACTTCGAATTCACGGTCGCTATTTCGGTAGTGCGCAACCGGATCAATCCATATTCCTGGGACTGACTCCGTGCTAAAGCTGACAATATCTACTACCCGTGGCTTACCGGCTCGATGCGCGAAAAGCTCGGCTGTTTCCATCGATAGCGACGTAGAAACGAATGCCGGATCAGTGAACTCATAACCTGGTTCATTCGCTTTTTCTGGAAGGAAGTTGTGTCCTCGGAACAATACGAGGGGACCGGAAATCGTGCCTTTGAAAATTGCGGAATCCATGTGGCAAACGCTAATTAAAAAAGATTGATTGTCACGCAACTGTCCAGTTCTCAGGATTCTATTGAGGGCTCCGTATCCCTCGTCAGTGTAAAGATTAACGGCTTCGCGCTCGGCCTCAGACCAGCGCTTCGCGATTACCTCGATAGACTGTAAATCGAGTGCCGCGGCCAATTTATCCGTGTCTTGACGCCCAAAATTCCTTAGCTCAATCGGTTCCGAAACTCTGCTCGAGTCGGAGACGGCTGCTTCCGAGGCGAAAGCGCTGTTAAAACGCGGACAGGTTAATCCACCCGATAAAATGGAAATAGCGGCGCCAAACAAAACGGCTGCCTTAAACTTGGAAATTCGGGAGTGTTTAAAGGTTTGACGGTTAGTCATGTGATATACAAGCGCGCTCTCAATGTATCGCATGGAAAAGCCTCCACGAGCTCTTTCATGGTTCAGCACTTAGAAAGCAAGTGGCATGCCTCGAAGTATTTCCTCGCTGGCCACAGCCCAGCTGATTCGACCCGCGTAACTCCTGTTCGCGATTGATCCCTGATTCAGCCAACCGCCCAGCCGACAGAACCCGGCGAACCGTTCACGAGCTCGATCGAGCCTGACGAAGCCTATAAAGACTCGCCCTCAAGTGATCAGCCATCGCTACAAGCTCGCAGTACCGGGTAGGCGAAAGATCCAGCGCCGCCTGGCATTCGCGAAGGCTCCCCATCGCAATGGAGTAGAACCGCTGCTGATCCCGCGGCGAATCCTTGCCCGAGCCCTCGGCCAGGTTGAGTGCCACCGAGGAGGAAGCCCGGAGAAGCTGGCTCTTGAGATAACCCGGCATCTTGGCCGATCGACAGGCCTGGTGAAACTGGACGGCAAGATTGTAAGTGGGGAATTGGGTAAACATAAGACGAGTCCTCCTTTTGGATTTTGTTGGTCCCCACAAAAAGTGGGACCACAAAATCCAAAAGGAGAGACTCCAAAGCTGACCCAGAATTGTCCGAGCCGCCCGGCCAAACCGCCCAGCCAACGGTTCAGTCAACCGAACCCGGCCAACCGATCACAGCAAACGGATTCCCAACCCTGTCGCATCTCCCCCTTCGCGGGGGCCTACCTGGCCGACCCCCTACCCACGCTTTCGCCATCCTGGCTCGCTTGGGATAACGCTCGGGGGAGATGCGGGGACCAGCGGATAGTTGCATCTTCCACCTCGGCCTGGCTTTGGGGTTTCAAATTGGAACCGCAAAGATCCCATCTCCTCTCTGCTGAGCTGAAGCCTGAAGTCGGGAGGAAATCGCAGAGCCCATTGAATCAGGGGGTCGAGCAGGGCATTGCAGTGCGTGCGGTTCGGTCACGTTGAACTCGGATTCCGTAAAAAGCCCAACCGCCCAGCTGCAGAACCCGGCGGTCCTTTATCGGGCTGGCGAAGAGGCACTGTTTCGGATTTCGTTCGAGGAGTTGGCCACGGGGTCCGCAAGCTGCTTCCGCGTGTTAGGGCTCACCGCAGGCGCCTGGGGGCGCTGTTTCTTCAGTAGTTCCCGCTTTGCTGACAATAGGGTGAGGAGCTCCTCGTTTAATGCCACGGCAATCTCGCTGCGAAGGCAGGAATGCTGTCTCGGATATGAGCCGCCTTTGAGCGAGCAAATGTCGCTTGCTTTCAATAAGGCTGGATCGGCACTCAGCTCGGCGGCTTGTTTAAAGCACTCTACGGCTCGGCCGGCCCGCGCCGCCCCGACCCCGTGATTATTCTCCTCGCAAGCAGTTATCGCCATATTGATGAATGAAGGCGTGGCCGTCATTTTCTGCCGGATCGCCTGATCACATCGAAGTCTGTCGTTTCTGGTGAAGGTGACGCTTTCACAAAGCGCAAATCCAAAATCGGCTGTAGGGCGCGTTTCCGCATGAGTGGTGTTTCCCATGACAGATTGAGTAAGAAACAGGAGTGCCGTGAACGTGAATTTGGCGGCAACGGGTTTCATAGTTCGCTCCCTAGTGTGGTTATTGGCTATACTCTGCTACTGCACGCCAAGTGCCAGTATTTCTCGTGGAGGAAATGCCGCATTTTTCAGCTTGCGTCCAAAAAGACACGTCTGGGTAGTGCTGTCCACGCTTTAGTCACACGTTGAGGAGGTCCCGTCAGCGAACCGTTCCCAGCAAACGGATTCCCAACCCTGTCCGGATCTCCCCGCTCGCGGGGGGCCTTCCGGGTCTTGGGGGAGTGAAGCGGTGAGTATTGGGCGCGTTGCCGGTTGCGGTGCTCCGTAAGCCAGGTCATGCGGCGGGGCAATGGCCCGGATGCGGCGGCATCAGACTGGCAAGGCAAGTCTGAATTGGGTGCAGTCCGCCCAAGCGACTAAACGCCGGAGGATCGTAATGAAAAGTACACCCATGCGTGACCCCAAGAAGGACATTATGCTGGCCCCCGGAGACACCGCGTTGATTTTAATTGATTATCAGCCACCGCAAGTTTCCACAGTGGAGTCGATGGACAGGCAAACGCTCGTCAACAACGTGGTGGCTTTAGCCAAAACAGCGAAGCTGCACAACATTCCGATCGTATTATCGACAGTAAACGTCACCACCGGCATAAACGAGGAAACGATTCCAGCCCTTGCTGAAGTCTTGAAAGGCATCCAGCCCATTGATCGAACCAGCATTAATTCCTGGGAAGATCAGGACTTCGTCGATGCGGTAAGAGCGACAGGCTGCAAAGAGCTTCTGATGGGAGCTCTTTGGACCGAAGCATGCCTTCTTTTTCCGGCACTTGATGCATTGAATGAAGGATTCGAAGTCTATCCCGTGACCGACGCGATCGGTGGCACCTCCCCGGAAGCACACCGCGCTGCGCTCGAGCGCATGGTTCAAGCCGGCGCCAAGCCGACGACATGGAATTCAGTTCACTGTGAGCTTCAGCGCGACTGGAACCGTACGAAGACCGTGCCCGGATTCGTTCAGGGATTTATTGATCACGGACACGCAGGCTGGTTTTTTGATCTCGAGGTTCACCGTAAAGCCCGGCAGTCGGCTGCCCGTCGGGCTAAAGCGGGCTGAACTGGAGAGCTATCGTCGAGCGGTTGGGCGATCCGATTTTCCAGCCTGCCGCCCCCGGGCAGTCAGTATGGCATTCCGGGGGCGGACAATTCAACAGCGGCTTACTGGTGGGTCGAATACAGTCGTTGCCGGAGCTCTTCGAGCTTCGGACAAACATCAGCGTGGAGGTTCACGACGTTCTCGCTCAGGTCCTCGACGTCACGCTCCGTGGCAGCCCGGAGCGTGGGAATCGTCCGTCCCTGAAAAAAGAAGGTCTCCAGGTCCTGCTTCACCCAAGCCGATACGATAGGACTGTAGAAAGGAGTGACCTCGGCGGTCGTCAGCCCCCAGTCGCGAGCCCAGTTCGAATCCAGCACGGCTGCGCGGAAAGCGATCGGGAGCGTCTGGCGGGAAAGGTCGATCAGCGCTTTCTTCACCAGGCGGCGCTCCCTCCAGGTGAGCTCGTGCTGCACTTGCGCGTGAGTCACGCCGAATTTCCCGGCGGTCGCACAGTAAGCATCGAAGCCCGTGAAAAGCTGATCGAGCACGCTCTTGTATTCCGGCCACGCGCGGCGGTTGGCCTCAAGATCGCGTCGCGCCTGCTCGATGGCTTCTTTCTCCTCCTGTTCGAGCTGCGCCTTGGTTTTCCCGGCGGAACGGAAGCCAAGGCGGAACAGGGATTCCGAGAGCTGTTCGGCCGTGAGCTGGCGTGAGCGACTCAGCAGATTCACTGAAAGGCGCACCGCCTTCATGCATTCGGCGTTCAGTTGGTAACTTCCGCAAATGGGTAACCTATTGCCGTAGACAGCCATGTTCTCCATCAGCTCATGGAGCAGGTGCCGACCTTTTTCCCGATCCGACATGCCCGCGAAGAACTCCTGGTCGATAAAGACCTCGCTCGAGCGCGTGTTCTGGACAGTGAGCTGATCCGAGCTGAAGGGTAATCCCGTGTATTTCTCAGTCACCGGTTTCAGGCGTGCAGGAACCACATACCAGGCCATTTCATCGAGGCGGTCGCGAGCGAAGTCGGCGAACAGGGGAATCTTCTCGCTTAAGTCTTCCAGGATCGGGCCCAGGAAGCCCCGGTAGCCGTCGATCTCCTCGACAGGTTTCATATAAGACTCGATGATCCTGTATTCGAGGGCATTGCCACCACCGCTGTGGTCACCGCCTTGGACGGCGAAGACCGAGTCGGGAGCGATGAGGGCCAAGAGCAAGGGAATGGGTACAGCGAACTTCTTCATACAAAACCTCCGGGAAAATTCCCGAGAAAAGGGGGAGGACCCGGCCGCGGTGGATCCAGATTTACTTCAGGCAGATGCGGCGGGTCAATTAATAACTGACAGGTACAGTATGGGATAGAATAATTTCATGAAAAATATGCCTTTAAGTTCATTAAAAATGAATAACGTGCGATAAGTATTGGTAGGAATGGATAAAGAAATTTTCGAGTTCTTGGATTACCGGGGCTATCTTCTCGCCTGGATCACGACCCGACCCAAGCGGGGGCGCGGCGTGCGAGCAGCATTGGCGCGCGCAATCTCGGGGCCGGTCTCGCATATTTCGCAGGTCCTGGGGGGGATTTCCCATTTCACGCCTGAACAGGCCGAAGAGGTAAACGTCTTTCTAGGGCACTCGTCCGAGGAGTCGGAGTTCTTCCTGCTATTGGTCCAGCTCGGGCGCGCGGGCACGCCGCGACTGCGGAAACGTATCCAAACGCGTATCGAGGAGATCCGACGCAAGCGCCTTGTGCTCAAAGAGCGCCTCGCGGTGAAGGATCGGGTGAGTGAGCAGGATCAGGCCCGCTTTTACTCGAGCTGGCTTTATGCAGCGATTCACATCCTGCTCACGATCGAACGGTACCAGACCCGGGACGCCATCGCCCGCTATCTCGGGCTGTCGCTCCGGCGCGTCTCGGAAGTTCTGGGATTCCTGGTGTCGCTTGGGCTTGCGCGGGAGTCTGCGGGCCGCTTTACGGTTGGCACCGCACATGTCCATCTGGGCAATGATTCCCCGATGATCTCCAAGCATCACGTGAACTGGCGCCTGCAGGCCATCCGCGCGCTGGAGCGCGATGACGCTTCGGAGTCCCTGCATTACTCGTCAGTCGTTAGTATCTCGCGGGACGATGCGACCCGGATCAAGTCCCTGCTTGTAAAGTCCATCGAGAGCGCCAAAGCGCTGATCCGTGATTCCAAAGAAGAGGAGCTTCATTCCTTCTGCCTCGATTTCTTTCCCGTCGGGGAAAGGTAGCGCGGGCGCCGCCTGGCATTGGCGATCGAGCTACTTCCGGCGAACGATAACCTTGTTCGGCTTCACGGTTTTGGAAACCGGCTTCTTGTGCTCGGGTTCGACCGGCCAGTTGCGAGCGGAATCCAGCTTCGCGGCCGCCGTCTTTTTCGTTCGGAGACTCACCAGTCGCGCGACGAATCCTTCATCCCGCTCGGTGACCAGATTGATGACCAGGCCCGCGCGGCCGGCGCGTGCGGTGCGACCCACGCGATGGATGTAATTCTCCATCTGCTGCGGCAGGTGATAGTTGATCACGCGGCCCACATGCTCGACATCCAGGCCACGAGACGCCAGATCCGTCGAAATCAAAAAGGGGATCTTTCCTTCGCGGAAGAGCTTGAGGTTCTTGCGACGTTCGATCTTGTCCATCTCGCCGCGATAAACCACGGCTTCGTGCCCGATCGCCTTCATTTCGCGCGCCACTTTGTCGCATTGCTCCCGCGTGTTGGTGAAAATGATCGTGCCCCCTTCGACCGGAGCCGTCAGGAGATTCTCGAGAATCGGGAAGCGCTTGCCTTCTTTGACCGCGAGATTCTCGGTCTTCAGGCCGGATACGAGTTGGTGGCTGCCTTCGCTTCGGATGACTTCGGCTTCGGAAAAGAGATTGGAAATCAGGCTCTGCACCTTGGGGGGAACCGTCGCGGAAAAGAGCGCCATCTGGCGATCGCCCTGGCAGGCGTTGGCGATCCGGGTCGCGCTGTTGATGAAACCCTGGTCCAGAAGCTGGTCCGCCTCGTCGAAAACGAGGGTCCGCACGTCGCTTAGGTCGACCAGCTCGGCAGCGAGAAGCTTGATGAGACGGCCCGGAGTGGAGACCAGGATCTCGAGCGGTCCTTTGATATTTCGCTTGGAGACGTCAAAATCGGTTCCACCCAGAACGCAGCGCACGCGGAGCCGAGTCGTATGCGTGAAGGGTTTGAAGACTCGTGCCACTTGCTCGCCGAGCTCCCGGGTGGGAACGATCACCACGGTCCGCGGGCGGCTGTCAACCGTCACGCGATCGCCGTCGTTCTCGAGGCTCTTGAGCCGATGCAAAACCGGGAGTGCGTACGCCAGGGTCTTGCCGCTTCCGGTTTCCGAAACGCCGACCAGGTCGCGACCCGCGAGAAGAAGCGGAATCGCGCGTTGCTGGATTTCGGTGGGAACACTCAGCTCGCGTTCCGCAAGTGAAGCCTGAAGAGTGGGAAGCAAATCGAATTCGGTGAAAAGGCTCATGCGGTTCTCCTGAAGTTTTGAAAGGTCCAAGCGATGATTCGGCTTCGCTTCTGGCCCTGGGTCATTTCGAGCGTATGGACTTCCCGTGCGCCCGCGCGTTCGAGGGCCTCGTCGATCAAGGGGAGGTTCGTTTCCTTGGAAACCAAGGTCGAAAACCAGCGGCAGACCTGCGGGAATTCCGCGCTCTCTTGCGCCATCCGGCGGATGAACGCCACTTCACCGCCCGGGCACCAAAGCTCCGTGCCGCGACCGCCGAAGTTCAGGCGCGTGCGCTCCCAGCTGGGCTGCGCTTTGCCGAGGTTATTCCACTTGCGGCGACTGCGGGCCGATTCCAAGGCGACCGGATCAGCATCCGAGCCCACGAAAGACCAGCCGTATTCGGCCTGGCCGATCAGGGGATAAACACAGTTGGCGCCCACGCCGATGTCGAGCACGCGAACGGATTGGCCTCGAGGAATCTCGCCGCCATTGCCTGAAGCCAGGAGGTCCGCGACCGCGTGAAGGGCGTCGGCGCGTCCGGGGATCGGAGGGGGGGAGCTTGCCGTGAGCCTCTTGAAATCGTATCTGCCGTTGTGCTTGCTTCTTGGGTGCATGGGGGCGTCTTTTTCCGTCGGTCAGGGGAGTGCCGTTTGCGTCAGGCGGCCGCTCTCGGCGCGAGCACGCAGGCGGCGTTGACGACGGTTATTAGCGGAAGGCGGCGGATTATGAAAAGGTTTCCGCTTCTCGTCCGTATGGCTTGCTCCGCCAGTGTGCTTTGGCTGGCCCGGATTGGCCTGAAGGATCTGCTGCCCTGGATGGGCCGGACGCGACTTCGACTGAAGCGCGCTTTCCCGGACTAACCCCTCGGGGGTAGGCAGAACCTGGATCTCGAGCCGAATCAGTCTTTCAATATCAGCGAGAAACCCGCGTTCCTCACTGGAACACAAAGCGAACGCGGCGCCCGCGGCACCTCCGCGTGCGGTGCGGCCGATGCGATGGACATAGCTTTCCGGCACGTTGGGGATGTCGTAGTTGAAGACATGCGTGACGCGATCGATATCGATTCCGCGAGCCGCAATGTCGGTTGCGACGAGGACTCGGCAATGTCCCTTTTTGATCCGATCCAGCGCGCTTTCGCGCGCCGACTGGGACTTGTTGCCGTGAATGGCGTCGGCCCGGATGCCAGCGCCGTTGAGCGAGCCTGCAACGCGATTGGCATCCCGCTTGGTTCGGGTGAACACCAGGGCGCGCTCAATCTGATGTTTCTCCAGAAGCTCTATGAGCAGAGCCGTCTTATTGCGTTTTTGGACATGGAATACAGCCTGGTCGATTTTCTCGGCGGTCGAAGAAACCGGCGTGACTTCGATCCGAGCGGGCTTCGAGAGAATCTGCTCCGAGAGCTTGCGGATCTCAGGGGGCATGGTGGCCGAGAAAAACAGCGTCTGTCGCGCTCTCGGCAGCGCGGCGATGACTCGCCTCACATCGCGAATGAATCCCATATCCAGCATCCGGTCCGCTTCATCGA
Source organism: Oligoflexia bacterium (assembly GCA_023701205.1). Classification (GTDB taxonomy): domain Bacteria; phylum Bdellovibrionota; class UBA1018; order UBA1018; family UBA1018; genus JAMPXJ01. Next base: position 15,674 of record JAMPXJ010000033.1, on the reverse strand, counting down.
GAACCAGGACTTGTAGCCCGCGAAAGGCCACGAGTCTTTGGTTCATGAGATCCAAGAGCCGCCCAGGTGTCGCGACCAGGATGTCGACGCCCTGTTTGAGCGCTCTAACCTGCGCTTTTTGGGGGACGCCCCCGAAAATGACCGCATTTCGAAAAGGGAGACCTTGGCCATAGCTCGTGAAGCTTTGGCCAATCTGGGAGGCGAGCTCCCGAGTCGGCGTCAGGACCAGGACCCGGATATCACGCGTACTGTTGCCTTGTTTTGCCAGGTTCTGAAGAATGGGGAGCGCGAAGGCCGCGGTTTTTCCCGTGCCCGTTTGTGCGCAGGCCAGAACGTCTTTTCCGGCTAAAACGAGAGGAATCGCCTGGGCTTGAATGGGAGTAGGCGTCTCGTAGCCTTCCGCGTGAACGGCCTTCAATAAGTGCTCGATAAGTCCAAGGGAGTCAAATTGCATAAGGATGTGGCCGCACCATATGACGTGATGCGTCATGTGTCAACATATGAACTCGACGTTACTCCACCCACCGATACATGAGATCATCGTCGATGAACTCACCATTCCGCAGCCGCCTGAGCCCATTGAATCAGGGAGCCCATGCCAAAAGATCCCGAATGAGCAGGCGGCGCTGCTTGCGGCATTGGAATGAGAGCATTCTGACGATCGCGCCGTTGATTTCGGCCACGATGGCCAGGTCCTGAGGCGCCTCGTTGAGTCGCTGGATCCAGGCGCGCTCCTTTTCTTCGGTCATCTTGAATTCGTCCGGTTCGGTCACATCGCTACCCCTTGTTCTGTAGACGCGATCGGAGGCTTGCGGCGGCCGCCGCGACCGGGTTTTGATATCGCAATCTGCGATATCAAAAGGGCGGGAAGCGCCATGCCGAGCGTCCGAAACCGATCCAGATGCCCAGCCAACGGCTCAGCCAACCGAACCCAGCCAACCGATCACAGCAAACGGATTCCCGATTCCCCGAACCCTATTCCAGGTACAGGCAATTCGCCCGCCCCTCATCATTCTCCTGCAGCTCGCGCTTGCGGATCCCGTAACCGCTCGAATCAAAGCTGAACGTGGGGAACATCACCGCCTCGGTGTAATCCGGATTGATCGAGCCCGATTGGCAGTTGGGCATCCCGACTTTTCCGCCGGCCTCGCAGCTGTGGTCGAGTCCGAGCAGGTGCCCCAGCTCGTGCAGAATGATCGTCTGGAGGTCCGGGACCTTTTTGCCGACGACGAAGAAGTCTTTGTAGTTCAGCTCGATGGCGGAGTTGAAGTACGTCGGCAGCGGGCTTGCGGGCACTCGGCAACGCGAGGTGAAGGCCATGACGTTCGTCATGGAGGAGTAAGCCCAGCTCGCGTTTTTGTAGATCACGACGCTGCCGGTGTAGGAGTTCCCCGAGACGATCGTCTGGTTGCAGACCAGCGAGCTGTCCACGCGGGCCAGGCTCGAGGTGCGGGGATTCGCGGGATCGCCGTAATCCAGCGTGGTCTCGATTCCCAGGCTCGCGCCATAGAACTCGTTCCACGTGTCCGCCGCCTGCATGATTTCCCGCATCTCGGCCGCCGAGAAATCCCCTTGGTGGAAGGCGAGCGGAAGCGGGGTGCTTCGCCATTTGCCGTAAAGCGTTCCGAGCTGATCCTTGGGAAGCACGCAGCCCTGCACCACCGAGCGGCGGGTCGCCTGAGGGGCGCACGCAATCGCGATGGCCGCGATCACCAGGATCGCCGTGGATCTCATGAGAGTGCGAGGGTTGAGCCCCGAAAGCCGTGTCGTCATACACTCGATGGAAGAGAGTTTAATGCTACACTATAATAGTACGCTATTAATGAGGGCGTGCAAGAAGCGTTTAATATCCCTAGTATCAATGGGTTATAATGCCATTCTGGTCCGTGCGACGTAAGGAAATCTGAAGGCGAGTGAGCTTTTCCAGAACTTCCGCGGCGGGGTGCCCATAGCGATTTCCGACTCCGGCCGAAACCCAGGCCTCGGTAGGCCTGACTTGGCTCAAAAATGCCTCGGTATTGGAATGGCGCGAGCCGTGATGACTCAGCTTGAGGATCGCCGGCGCGGGTCGAGAGAGCTCACGGCTCAGCGTGCGGGCCCAGGTCGCCGCGCGAAGCTCCTGCGCGGGATCCGCGTCTCCCGCGGACAGAAAATATCCGCCCCCTTGGAGGGGGATCCAAAGCGCGCTCATGAGCGCATTGGGACCCGCTTTTTTCTTCTCAAAAAGCTCCCGCGCGGGAAAGGGAACGCAGCCTCCCTCCCAGTCGGTCACGCGGATCCCGAGCCGGCGGACTTCCGCCGCGTACGCGCGCCCGCGCTCCGTCTCGAGCTCCGCGCGCGAGGTGGCCAGGCAGTCGATCGGAACGAGCCGACCAAGCTTCCTCACGGCGCCCGAGTGATCCTCATCCAGATGAGTGAGCGCGATCCAATGCAGGCGCGTGAGTCCGCGGCTAGCCAGCAGTCTCAGCCAAGCGTCCTCCGATAGTGCCCGCTCCCCGCCGGTATCGATGAGGCCCGCGCGCCCCGAGCGCTCACGAATGAGAGCGGCATCGCCCTGGCCCACGTCCAGAAGCTCCACGCTCGCGGCGCGTGCCTCGCCTTCCTCGCTCGGCCCGGCCGGCACTGAGGCGAAGTAAGCTCTCCCGAGCGTCGCTGCCAGCAGCAATGAGGCGATGATCGAGCTCCATCTGGCCCGGAAACTCAGCGCGGGCGTTGCCGCGAGCAGGAGCGCCGAGAGCAGCGCGCCGGGAAGGAGGCTTTGTGACGAAACCACCCAGACCGTCGCGGCGCGCATGCAGCCTTCCGCAAGCCAGAGCACGCCCTGGGTTGCTCCATCCCAGAGCCAGGTCGAGGAAAAGAGCGGTGAAAGGCAAAGCGAGGGAAAGAGCGCGAGCGAGAAAAACGGGATCGTGACGAGGCTCAGAAGCGGCGTGGCCAGCGCCGTGAGCCCGTCATGCTGCGCCTCCCAGAGCGCGGTGAAGATCCAGGAGCTGATCGCCAGGCGGGCATGCGCGAGGAGGCGGGAGCCGCCGGAGGTGAGCGCCAGCATTCCGCCGCCGACCGCCAGCGCATAGAGGATGCGACCCGAGGTTTCCCAGGGGCTGTCGGGCCGCAGGAGCTTCTGGGCCGCCACGTCGATCAGAAGCGCCCAGGCGAGCGGTGACCATTTCCTCCAGCGAAAGCCCAGGGCCTCGCCGGTTTTGCGGGCCATGACGACAAGCCACGGTCGCAGCATTCCCGGCCGACCTCCCGCCAGCAGCCAGGCGAAACACCAGCTGGTGATCGCCAGGGCCCGCGAAATAGGAAGGGCGATGCGAACCGGAATTCCGAGGGTCGTGGCGAGGAACCTTAGCGCCCCGCTCCAGAGATCCGCGAGCGCGTAAAGATGGATCCCGGTCGCGCTCAGCAGGTGGACGAAGCCCAGTAGCCGCAACATCCCGCCCCGGTTTTCCGGCGGACGCTCGTCGAGGAGAAGCTGCCGGAAAATGCCGGAAGAGTCATGGGGCGCCAGAAGTGCCGAGCTGCGTTCGCGCAGGCGTTCGAAACGCTGATGAAGCCGCGACAGTCCACTCGCCGGCCCAGGAGCGCGAGCGGGAAGAGCGCTGGCATGGAAGCGGTGGAGAAATGACTTTTCACCCCCGGGGCGATTCATCGGGGGCGCGCTGGTTTTCCAATTTCCCTTCCAGGTCCCCGAAAGAGCGGGAGGGGGCGTGCGGGCCAGCCACTCCAGCCAAAGTTCCCGCTTCAGGCAGAGCTCGCCCTGATCAGAGCTGATGCTGACCCAGCACCCGGAGGTCCCTTTGCGGCGAACCAGGCCGGGCCGAACCCGGACCTTGAGCTCGACGGTGGCGATTGCCTCTTGCCGGGAGGGCCTTGAGGGGGGGCTGTGAGCGGGAACGGCCGCCTCTACGGAGCGGGCACAAAGCAGGATCAGCAGCGGGGGCAGGAGCGGAAAAAAGTGGGGGCGCCCGGATAAGGATTTTGGCAGAATGGGAGGGTGTCCGACCGCTTGACTCCCGAAGGGCTCCGCCGACTTTTTCTCCTGATCCAGCTCGCGCTGGGAGGGCTTTTCATCCTTGCGCTGTGGTGGCTTTACGGGCGCGGGCAGACTCGTTCGAATTTCCGTTTGCGCGAGGCCGATCGGAAAAAACACCCGGCGGGAGCGGCACGGGGAAGTCCCGAAGACCCCGAAGACCCCGAAGACAATGAAGACGAGCTGGCCGAAGCCCGGATGAAACGCAATGAGCCGCTCCGGCTTTCGGGCATCCGAATCGACGGGCCCGCCCATGAGATCCTGGGCGTTCCAAGGGAAGCCACCCCTGAGCAGATTCAGCGCGCCTACCGCGAGCTCATGAAACGCTACCATCCCGATCGGGTCGGGCGTCCGGGGACGCGGGAGTGGAAGGATGCGCAGAAAATCGCCGAGGCCATCAATTCCGCGAAGTCCCAGCTGCTTTCTCAATCCGCTAACCCGAAGCGATCGGGCCGATAACAGGCCGCTTCCGTGAAATGCGCTGGCGAGGGCTCGTTCGCGCCATCCCATGCCGCGAGGCTCAACGCCACCCGCAGCAACTTGTGGCGTGCCCGCAGGCTCTGCTGCTCGCTTTGCTCGATCATCGCGCTCCAGTCCGGATGGTTTTCGAGCAGCAGCTCGAGGTCCGACGCGGGAATAAGCGCCGCGGGCACGCCCCGATGACGGAGCGTGAGCTCACGCGCGCATCTGACCTTGGCCTGTAGCGAGAGAAAGAGCTCGCAGACCCGGTTGGAGCCGCCAAGGGGCTTTTCAGGCAGGCCGGCTCCGGCACCGATGTAAACCAGATCGATGCGATCGAGCACCGGGCCCGAAAGGCGCTGAAGATAGGCGCGGCGCATGGAATGGGTGCACTTGCAGCGCGGGATGCGAAGCCTCTTTCCCGGGAGAGAGAGGGGTTTGGGGAGCTCCGGTGGCCAGCCCCCGCAAGGGCATAGATTCCCGTTTGCGGCCAGGGTAAAGCGGGCGGGAAGCTCCAGCGAACCATAGGTCCGGGTCAGCGTGACCCGGCCCCGCTCCAGCGGCTCACGAAGCGCTTCGCGAGAGTCCCGGGGCCATTCGGGAAGCTCGTCGGCGATTAGCAGGCCTCCGTGCGCCAGCGAGAACTCCCCGGGACGGATGAACAAGGGATTCGCTCCGCCCAGAAGAGCCGAAGGGCGGGTCTGCGGGCTGACCCGCCGGATGGCTGAAGGCGCGAGGCCGGGTCCCCCGCTCAGCTCCGCCAGCAACGCGGAGTGAAGGCGGGAGCGCGGTGAAATAGGCGGTTGCAGCGCGATCAGCCACTCGAGCGCCTGGCTCTTGCCCGTGCCTCGCGGGCCCAGCAAAAGCAGATGATGGCTTCCAGAGGCGCAGACGCCCACGATCCGCTCGAGCGAAGGAGGAAGGGCAAGGAGGTTACTGAAGCTCTCGGGCGTCGATTCGTTTTCCGGAGTCGGCGAGCCCGAGGCCATCGGGGCCGGGCCGGAGATCTCCGGCTCGAACGCATGCGGCGAGCGGGCCGAGAATACCTCCCAGGCCTCCCGCAGCTCCCGCACGGGAACCAGCACGGGCGGCAGTCCGGGAAGGTCTTCGCCCTCCTGGATCCATTGCAGGCGCTCGCGCGCCAGCGGCTCTTCATCGCGGGAAATCACCAGGTGCGAGATGCCCTCGCGCCAGCAGGCGTACAGGGTGCGGGTGATCTGGCCCGCGGCTTTCACTTTTCCGTCAAGCCCCAGCTCGCCCCAGGCGACGATCTTCAGGGGCCTGGCGTGAGCCGCCTCCTTGTTCCAAAGGACGGCGAGCGCCATCGCGAGATCCAGCCCGGTCCCGCGCTTGCGGATGCTGGCCGGCGAAAGGTTCAGCACCACGCGCCGACGCGGAAACTCGAACCCCTGCGCCTCGAGCGCGGCGCGCACGCGCTCGCGCGCCTCGGCGACCTCCGGGCCGGGAAGTCCCACGATGTGAAAGCTCGGGATCTGAAGGGAGCTCGCGATCTCGATCCATTGGAGAACGGGAATAGGCTCGCTGTTGAGTGGGGCGCCGATGCGATCGAGCGGACTGCGGTGGATGGGCATGCGTGCCTTTGAGCAAGAGAGGAGCCTTTTTTCGCGTGATTCACGAGTTCCGCTTCAGGAAGCCGGACATTCGGAAGCTCGATCGGACTCGGATCGCCTCCCGAAACGCGCCTATTCCGAGTCACGGGCCTGTGTCCAAAGCGACTCACGACCGGCGCTGACAGGTGTTCATGTCTTGGACACCTGGAGCCGGCCGAGCGCGGTTTTATGGCATACGGTCAGGGAACATCGCTTGCAGTGATCCCATTTGGGGCTGCTTTCGGGCAGAAGAGGGGAATCAATGAAATATACCGCGCTTTGTAGGCCAGGCGTTTTTGCGCTGATCGTGACCTTCGGTCTCATGGGCTGCGGCCCGGAGAGGGCCCGCCGAATCGCGCGCGCGAAGGCGGACTTGAGTCGGGCGCTGTTGCTTTCAGGAGGCAAGAGCGCGATCCCGGCCGGAACGGCAGGTGATGATTTGCCTTCAGGGGGAGATGACTTCGGAGTTCCGGGACTCTTTCCGGCGCCGAGTCCGAGCCCCACCCTGCTCGCGCCCAAAGCCGAGCTCACGGCCGCGCCGCTGCCGACCAGCTTGGCGACGGGAACGCCTACCCTCACGCCGATCCTTTCGCCCACGCCCATCGCCACTGTTGCGCCGGTGATCACGGCGACGCCGATCGCGACGATCGCGCCGGTGATCACGGCGACGCCGATCGCGACGATCGCGCCGGTGATCACGGCGACACCGATCGCGACGATCGCGCCGGTGATCACGGCGACACCGATACCGACCGTGAGTTCCGGCACTCCGGGCGCGACCGAATCTTCGGTTATCAGTAATGATCCTTCCGGCACCACCGTGAGTTCCCCGGTCATGGAGGATCCGATCGGGCAGGATGAGATCGTCATCCCGGTACGTCACTATTGCAGCAACGTGCGCACCAAGTCGGTAGGATTCAATATCAAGGGCGCGCTTTCGCCGGTTCTCTACCTTTCGCAGGGAGAGACACAGCTTACGGCTCAGGTAGTCGGTGATCTCCGGGAGAGTATCCGTAACCGCAAGCTGCGATTCCGGGTCTCTGGGCCGTTCAGCGGCGCGATCGAAAATGGTCGGCTGCGCAGCGGCAAGCTTTCGTTACGCTTCCGCGAACTCGGGCATCCGACGGACCTGTATCAGCCGGCATCCGTCCCGAGCGGCGTCATCGGCGTGGATGTGCAGCTAACCTCGTCTTCCACCTTCATCAACGTGCTGTGGGCGACAAACGCGATGAGGCCCGCTACCACTATCCCGTTGCGATACCATCCCTCGGGTATCGAAGATTGCGATTCCAATGCATCGCCTTTGATGCTGGATCTGGGTACCGCCGACCTCGCCCAGGCCTCGGTCTCGCTGAGCTCGCGTCTTGAAGGCGTGCTGTTCAATATCCTGAACCGCTTCGATCTATCCGGCTTTGCCGTGCGGGATCAGATTTCCTGGCCGACGGCGCCCGCGCGCAACGCGTTCCTGGCGCTGCCGCTCCGGGACGCAAGCGGGAATGAGTCCGTGCAGGGCGTGCAGCAGCTCTTCGGTGATCGGACCGTCGGACCGGATGGCCGGACGGCGGCGAACGGCTTCGAGGCATTGGCGAAATTCGACGCGAACCGCGACGGGATGATCTCGGCCAAGGACCCGGTTTTCTCGAAGCTCAGGATCTGGATCGACGAGAATCGCGACGGCGTATCGGGTCCTGCCGAGCTGAGGTCGCTCGATCAGGCGGGAATCACCGAGATCGAGGTCGCGGGCTATCTCTCGATTTACGAACGGGATGCCCATGGCAACGAGACCCGGCAGCGCTCCGTCGTGGCGACGCACAATGGCTACCGCGCGATCTTCGATGTCTGGTTTTCGATCCCCTCGCCTTGATCGCGGGGAGGGCGCTCAGAGGTCGATGAAACGATGATCGTCCGCCGAGGGCACCGCACCCTGTCCCGTGGCCGAGGTCTGCGGGGCCGGCTGAGGCCTGGCTTTCTTCGGGGCTTCCTTCGGAGCGGGCGCGGAAACACGGGCCGGGCCTGTCGCGACCGGGCGGGCAGGGGCCGGATCGGGACGTGACTTGACGGGTGCAGGGCTGCCCTCGGAGCTTGTGGCGCCCTGCACGGTCGCCTTGAGCTCCTCGGCCATGAAGCGCAGGCTCTGGGCCTGCTTCAGAAGGGTTTCGGCGAGATTGTTGGAGCGCTGGGCGACCGTATTGTTCTGCTGGGTGACCTGATCGAGCTGGCCCACGGCCTTGGTGACCTCCGCGAGACCTTGCGCTTGCTCCTGGGAGGCGGTCGCGATCTCGCCCATGATGCCGCCGACCTGCTCCGCGTCTTTCATGACGCTGTCGAAAGCCTCGCTGCATCTGCGCGTGCTCTCGCTGCCCGTGGCGATCGTCCGCTTCGTGGCCGCGACGAGTTCCGAAGCCTCGCTGCTCCGGCGGGTCATCAGTTCCTGCACCTTCTGAACGCTGCCTTCGAGCATGGCCGCGATCTCCTTCGCGGCGTTCCCGCTCATCTGGGCGAGATTGCCGACCTCTTCGGCGACGACCGCGAAGCCCTTGCCATGCTCGCCGGCCCGGGCCGCTTCGACCGACGCATTGAAGGAGAGCAGCTTCGTCTGGAAGACGATGTCGTTGATGACCTTGGTCTTGCTGCCGATCTCGGAGATCACGGTCACGATGTCGGCGATCTCGGAGTTGTTCTTCTCGATCTGGCTCACGATCCGCTCGTTGCCCTGCTGGATCTCGCTCATCGAGGAGACCATCGCCTGCACGGAGACCTTGCCGTCCTCGAACGTCTGGCGGCTGGCCACAACTGTCTCCTGCGATTTCTGGGCGTTGGAAGCGTTTCGAGCCACCATCGCGTTGATCTCCTCGACGGAAGAGACGGTTTCCTGCAGTGCCGCGGACTGCTCGCTGACCGCCTGGGCAAGCGACTGGCTGGCCTCGAGGATCTGGCGCGAGGCGGAGTTGACCGAGCCCGCTTCCTCGTGAAAACGCTCCGTGAGCGCACCGAGCTTCCGGGAGAGGCTCAGGGCGATCCAGACCAGGACGGCCGCGATGGCGAGCATTCCCATCGTGAGGCTCGCGACGATCAGCACGAAGGCGCGGCTCATGTTTTCGCGGATGTTGGCGGCCTCAGAGATGGCGATCGTTTTTCCGAGATCCACGAGCCGACGGAGGGCGGCGTCGTAGTTGGCCCGTTTGGCGCCGTACTCCCGATGGAAGCGGGCCAATGCCTCCTTGGTATTTCCGGCATCGACCATCCGGACGATCTCTTCTTCGAACGGATTGAGTTCCTTGTCATCGGCCTCGCCGAGGCGCTCGAGCGTGGCGAGCATCTCCTTGGACTGGATGGTTCCCCGGACTTCCCGCAAGAGGCCCTGCAGCTTGGAATCCGCGTCGAGCTTGCGTTGCAGCTCGGACTTGTTGGCGGGATTGAGAAGATAGCCCTTCATCGCGTCCGACATCTCGGACGCGTAGTATTGCGCCTGGAAACCCTGTTCGAGGACCTGGATCGCCTTCATGAGGTCGTCATTCCCGCCGCCCAGCGAGCGATAAGCGATGGCAGCCACCAGGGTGGCGACGAGAATGAGCGGAATGAGGGGGGAGAGAAGGCGTTGGAGGAGGGAGAGTTTCATGGTGCCATCCTTTATCGATTACTGATCGTCGAGCATCGAGTATCGAGAGGTTGAGGTGCGCTGAGTTCCAGGGTAATCGACTTATTAAGTTTTTATCATGTCTTTTGACGCGAAGCCTATCCAAAAGTTTCCGGTCGATAGGGGCTTTCCTGGCGCGATGGAAGCTCGGGTTTGCAAGGTCCGGCGAGTCGGCGTATTTTAAGCGAATGAAAAAAAAGGTCGCCGTGATTCTGTGCGGGAGCGGTTTCAAGGATGGAAGCGAGATTCGTGAGTCGGTCGCCGCGCTCCTGGCTCTGAGCGAGCTGGGCGCGTCCGCCCAATGCTTCGCTCCGGATGCCCCGCAGGCGGACGTGGTCAATTGCCTGACCGGGCAGAGCGTTCCGGGTGAGGCGCGCGACATGCGGGTCGAAGCCGCTCGCATCGCGCGTGGAGAGGTGAGGTCGCTCTCCGAACTCGATCCGGGGAGTATCGATGCGCTGATCCTGCCGGGCGGCTTTGGCGCCGCGAAGAACCTCTGCTCCTTTGCCCGGGAAGGCGCTCGCGGCTCGGTCCGTGAAGATCTCCAGAAGGCTTTGGAAAGGCTGCATGCCCGCGGCAAGCCCATCGGCGCGATCTGCATCGCTCCGGCGATCGTCGCGCTCGCGTTTCGGGGGAAGGGCTTCGAGCTCACGGTGGGGGAGGCGGGAGAGACCGCGGCGGAGCTCGAGAAACTCGGGCATCGCCATGTGACCTGCGCGGTGGATGACTGTCACGTGGATGCGCGCAACCGCGTGGTCACCGCTCCCGCCTACATGTACGGGGACGCTCCGCTTCACTCGGTGTTCGCGGGGATCCGGAAGCTCGTCGCCGAGGTGCTCGCGCTCAGCTGATCATCTTCCGGAGGTCGCCCACTCGGCGATCACCGCGCGATCCTCCTCGGTCATGGGATTGAACGACAGCGGCGGCATATCGCGGCGGATCACCACGCGTTCGTAGATCAGGTCCCGCTTCTGATTGGCGAGCTCGATGGATTGCCAGTTGCGTTCCGGCGTGTAAGCGTTGTGGCAAACTTCGCAGCGCTGTTTCAGGATCGCAGGAGGTGCGGAGCTGTCCTGGGCGGACATGTGCTGGGGATCACCGCAGCCGGTGAATCCGAGCAGGAATGCGGCCATGACCATCGCGAAAGGTGCCAACGGGGTAGGGTTCGTCATTTCGAGCCGCTTATGCAAGGCGGACGCCAGGGTTGAGGTTTTGGTTTTAGTGCGGTTTTTCCGCTAAAAATGCGATCTAAAGCGAGTGGGCGGGCGAGAGTGACAGACAGAAGCGCCCGTCGTGCGGTCAATTTGTCCCGGCCCCGGAAAAGACGGGACCCGCCTTGAGGGAAAATTTCTCAAGGCGGGCCCTGGTTGGGATTTTCTGTCTTCGATCAGAGGCCGATGACCGAGATCCAGCCGGAGTCGATCGTGTCCGGGTTGGTGCTGTCGCCGCCGGAAGTCGGGTCGCTCGTGGAGGAATCCGTCGAGCCCGAGCTGCCGTCGCCGGAGGTCGGGTCGGAGCCGCCGTCATCGGTCGGGCTGGAGTCGTCGCCCGCGGCAGGATCTTCGGTTCCCGCGGAGCCGTCGTTCGAGCCGGAGCTATCGGTCGAGCCGTCGGCGCTGCCAGCGTCGCCATTATCAACCGTGCCGTCGGTGGAGCTGTCGGTCGAGCCGGAGTCGCCGGTCGGGATCTCCAGCACGCTGACTTCCACGCGAAGCACGGGTCTCATCATCACTCCGTCGCGTCCGAAGTGGAAGACGTCCTGCAGATCGAACGTGAAGGTCGCCTGCTGGGCCTGGCTGTCACTGATGGCCAGGGCGCCACCATCGAAAAAGACCTTCAGTCCGCTCTGCTCTCCGCTCGGGATCGTGAGAGGAAGCTCGGTGCCGTCGTCGAAACGGGCGGTGCCCGAGGCCTCGGTCACGAAGCGGATCAGATCGTAGGACCCGATCGGAAGCTTGGCCCGGGCCAGAACCATCCCGGCTTCCAGGCTCGGGTTGAGCAGGTCGATCCGGACTGGTTCGATCACGAAACGGAACCAGTTGCCTTCCACCGAGCGAGCCTCGATCTTCTGAATGCCGATCTCCGCCGCGATCATGCTGGGAGGAACGCTCTCGCGGCCTTCAGCCCGGGTGAGGACCTTGAGCTTCCCGTGCGTGACCAACAGGCTGGAGCGTTCAGCGGGGTTGGAGTCTTGCGATGGGAATTGGCACCCGTTGAGAGCGATGAGAGCGGAACCGAGAGAAATCCAAGTCAGAGTATTGCGCCACAACATATCTCACCTCCATGGTGAGGGCTGAATTCCAACGTACGTGCCGCAAAGTTAATTAGCCCTAATAATGTTAGTGTATATAAACAAATTGGGCTTGAAAAGTGTCGGAGAGGACTCAGGGCAAATACCTGCGATATCAGGTGTTTCAAGGCCTGCCGGTTGCAGAAACAAAGGCCATGGCCGCAATCCAAGGCGTGATTCTCGATATCGACGGAACCCTGGTCGACAGTAATGAGGAGCATGCCACGGCCTGGCAGCGCGCTCTTGCCGCCGAAGGCATCGAAAAACCCTATTCCGACATACGAGCGCTGATCGGAATGGGGCCTGATCAGCTGCTGCCGCGGTTGGCTGGGGTTTCCCGGGACTCGCCGCGCGGCAAGAGGCTTGTGGCGCGCAAGAGCGAAATCTTTCATGGGGAGTATCTCAGCGGGATTCGCCCCTTTCCCAAGGCGCGCGCATTGCTGTTCCGGCTGCGGGATGAGGGGCTGCGTCTGGCCGTGGCAAGCTCTTCGGAGTCGGGAGAGCTGCGCCGTCTCCTGCGCATCGTGGATCCCGAGGAGGAGGTGCCCTGGCTGCTTCCGAAGGCTACTCCGCGTGCTTCCAAGCCCGATCCGGAAATTCTGGAGCTCGCGCTGAAGCGGCTGGAGCTTCGGCCTTCCGAGGTGCTGATGCTGGGGGATTCACCGCATGACGTGCGCGCCGCAATGCGCGCGGGTGTCGATATCATCGCCCTCCGGTGCGGGGGCTGGGACGGGGAGGAGCTCAGGGGCGCACTTGAGATTTACCGCGATCCGGAGCATCTCCTGGAGCATTTCGAGAGCTCGCCCTTCAAGCGTGGACGCGAGTTCCGGGCCGCCTGAGCGGCGCGGAGAGCCGCATGGCGTAAGAGAGGTTCAATTCCGCACGAAGGTGAGGAAGGGCGCGGAGATCCGCTCGGCTTCTTCGAGGGTCCAGGGTGCGGGGAGCTGCCCGGAGGGCGCGGTCCGTTCGCACTGCAGGTAAGATCCGGTAAGCGCCTTATCGGAATCGAGGTAAATCAGCAGATAAGAAATCGGCATGGGGGCCCAGGAGTGCGTCACGTCGGCCTGGACGTCGGTGATGAGAAGCTCTTCTCCGGCGCGGAACGCGTCGTCGCTGGCGCTGGCCAGGAAGAAAGTGCAGAAATCCCCGGATGGATGGTCAGGCTGGAGGCGCTCCACCCCGGGAATCATGAATCCTGAGATGGCGCTATAGCCACCGTGGCCTCCCGTGAAGGAGCTGTTCAGGGTGAGGCTCTTTTTGAGAACCACGTGCGTGGCCTCGGCGTGGGCGCTGGGAAGGCTTCCCAGGGCTGCAAGCAATGCGATCCCCATGAAACAACTGCGTAAAACCTGTCCACGATTCAAAGCACCCATCGGGGACGGGTTATATCTCAATTGATGACGCAGCGCAAGATAAAGCTCAGGCGACTCGTTTATCGCGGCTGGTGGACTCCCAGGAGCGGTCATTCAGTACCTGCTCGATATAGGCGAGGTGACGGCGCTCGTCCTCGGCATTCGCGCGAATCACGGCGCGCGCAGCGGGGTCCACCGGCCAGGTGAGCGCCTCGCCATACATGCTGTTGGTGAGCTTCTCATTGCTCCGCATCGCCTTGAGCGCCTGCTCGGGACCCGTCTTGCTTCTGAGCGCGGTGAAGCCTTCGATCACGTGCCCTTTGAAATCCTTCTTGAACGCGGGAGCCGTGCCGCCGAGCCCCGCGATGACGCGACTCAGGTTTTCGACATGTCGGAAGTGATCCTGCCTGAAGCCGAGCATGGCGTTCTTGATCTCCGGAGTGTCAATATTCTCCACAGCGTGGTCATAGGCATGGATCGCGTCGATGTCGAGTTGAGCGAGCTTCTTCAGTTTGCCGATGATGTCGTCCTGGCGCATGGGGTTCCTCCGCGGGTTTTCGTTCAACGTCCCTGGGTCGTGATGCAAATTTTGCTCCGGGAGCGGAGCGTTCGATTCACATTGAGTGGTCGGCGATTCACCCCTAAACTGAGTGAATGGCGGTTCGGAGAAAAGTCGGGCTGTTTTTTTTGATCGCCCTCCTGTCGGGAGCTCATTCGGCGCGTTCAGCTCCGGATTGTGGAAAAGAGTTCTCCGCGCTCGCGATTCGGAACGAGATATCCAGGGCGGCCCAGGATTATTGGGAGAAAAAGACCCGCCCCGTGGTCGATTTCCTCAACGGCAAAAAAGAGCGGCCCGAGCTGCCGGATGCCGAGCTGGCCGATGAGCTGGCGGCGAAGATCCGTTCCTGTGGCGCCGCGGCGGCCTGCCTCGCGGGGCATGGGATTCGGCTGAGTTATTCGCCGGCCTTCGTCATCTGGGATGGGTTTCGGAGCCTCGGGACCATGATGGTGAAATCCGCGACCGCGAAAAATCCCACGCCGGAGCAGGTGAGAAAAATCCTGATCATGCCGACGGAGGTGGTTTACCGGAATGCGCCGCACCTGATCGGCTATTCCGCGCTCACCGCGGCGGGCTGGAATGTTCCGGACCTGCTGCGGCAATCCAGCACAGCGACGATCCAGGATCTCGATCGTGCCTTGAGTGAGGGCGAGCCCGAAGGGGGAGAGCCTTTTCGCGAAGGCGAGCTCATGGCGATCGTCGTGCCCGAAGGGGATCAGGAGATCGCGAAACAGCCGATTTCCTATTTCACGAAGCAGGCGGAGCGGCGGAAGCTGCAGGCTTCAGGGGTCGTTCCGCTCGTGGTCTCCTCGCCCGAGGATTTCGTGGAGAAGCTGGGGGCGCTACGCCAGAAAGGCAGAATCCGGGAGCTGGTCGTTGTGGCCCATGGAAGCCCCGGCTCGTTCAATTTCAAGAGCGGTGGTGCCAAGGATATCGTCCGGCCTTCGAGCTGGCTTGAGCAGGGCGGCGAGTTGAATCGCGCTTCGCTCGAGCGCCTGAGGCCTTCGATCGAGCGGTGGCCCGGGGATCTCTTCGCCTCGGACGCGCGGATCAATCTCGTCTCCTGCAAGGTGGCGCGCGGCGAAAAGGGTGAGGCGCTCGTTCAGGAGCTTGCGGGAGTGCTGCTTCGGAACGGCGGAACGTTCGTGGCTTCTTCCAGGTCGGTGGACGCCAATCCTTGGGCAACGTCGCGGAGTCGGCTCGCGTCGGGGTCTTCGGATTTCGGGAACGCGATGTCTTATCACTTCGGGGCGGTTCCTTATGCTTTTCTCACGCACGGGTTCGCGCTGGGGATCGCGGCTGAAGCGCTGGGCGGGGAGTATTCGCAGGAGCCGGTGCGGGTGATTGAGGTGAAGTAGCTTGTCGCGGCGGAGCGGTGCAGGTGCTTCGAATCCCTGCCTTCTCGGGCCGCAGCTCTTCGATCGCATGTCCAAAAGTTAGACAGGTTCGAGCGGGTCCAGGCGCGTGGCTGCATTGATTCTGAATAGAGCGATTGCGCGGGATTTAGGCTGAGAATTACTCCGCTGGCGGAGTGGCGTGAGAATTACTCCGCTGGCGGAGTGGCGTGAGAATTACTCCGCTGGCGGAGTGACGTGAGAATTACTCCGCTGGCGGAGTGGCGTGAGAATTACTCCGCTGGCGGAGTGACGGTGTGAGAATTACTCCGCTGGCGGAGTGACGGTGTGAGAATTACTCCGCTGGCGGAGTGACGGTGTGAGAATTACTCCGCTGGCG
>JAMPXJ010000032.1 GCA_023701205.1 Oligoflexia bacterium | reverse complement strand
CCCCCCCGCGACGTTTCACTTCCATGCGCATGCTCCAGGAATGAGCTCGATGTCCCGGTTCATGGATTCAATCGCCCGTAGGAGCGGCTCAGCGCCGGGTGCCACCATCACGACTCCTTTGCCGCCTCCCCAGGTCGCGACGGTCGCGATCGTCCCGTCCTGTGAGACAAGCCAGGCTTCAACACAGGGGTCGGAGTGCACGAGTTTCACCCAGGGGCCGTTTGCGAGCCGGTTCCGGATTTCCTCCCTCGAAAGCGAGACCCAGCTCGGGTACTTCGCCGCGAAGTCCGCCACGACCGCTCGTGCCGGCAGAAAGATTCCGGAAGCCATCGGGATCAGAAGTGCGTGGTCCTCGAGAATCAGGCTGCCCTCGAGCGTCAAGCGGGTCGAGCAGAAGCCATTTCGGCAGAATTCCGGGGCGATCCGGCTGCTGAAGCCCTGGTCGTCGCTTCCGAAACGGGAGTTGCCGACCCGGGTGATCGCGTTGGCCTGGAACGAAGCGATCGCCGCGATCGAGACGATCGCGCTCACGATCAGGTGATGAAGGCGCATTTACCGCTCCACCGCGTTGGCGTCGTTGAAGCGAATGTTCACGGCATAAATTTCCTCGACTTCCTGATCGTTGGAGCATGCGTTCTCCTTGTACTTGAGGCCCGCACCTGTGAGGGAGAGGGTTTTGATGCCCAAGTCCTCGGTGGACGCCCCAACGGAGTCGGTGAGGAATACGTCACGCGAGATGTCGCCAGTCGTCATATGGAAAAGTCCGCTGAAGCTCTTGTCCGCAGCTCCCGATTTCTTTCCCCTGAGGCTAATCAGGCCCGCCGCCGTGATCGACACCGATCTCCCGGTCTGGAGCGTGTCCTGGCAATCGGCGATCTGGTTGTAACCAATGAGCACCGGGCCAGTCTCAGGCTCGTCTGTCCGAAAGTCATAAACCGGCACCTCGCCGGAGACGGTGCAGAGTTCCTTGAATTCGAAATGCGGTACGTCATTCACGATGCGGACACTGGTCTTGTGGACCTTGACGTCAGCGCGAGCCATGCGAACCGGTACCGCGGGCTTTGCCGGAGCGAGTATCGGTCCAGGCTCAAGCTCGTCTTGCGAGGTAGGTTGAACCGCCGTTTGAAGCTGCGGCGAACCGCGCTGCGCGGCGAGCGCCGATGTTGAAAGCATCCCGATCACGACCAATGCTGAAACCGGAGTCTTGAGCACGGTATTCTCCTTTTTGTTCCTGTTTTCATCCAAGCTTCTTACTTCATCTTTACGGCAGATCGGGCGGCAGGTAAACAGGCGAGAATACAAAATGAAGACTGCGAGAATACGCTTCGGCTTAAAGCTCCGATCGCTTCTCGCGCTTCCGGCAGATCAGATCGGGCGCGTCAAGCGTCGGCTCATCAGCAAGAGCGAAATGTCCTCTGATCTTCCTGCCGGTTTCCCAGAGCACGAGCTCCACGAGTCCGGTGCTTTGGGACAGGTTTTGTGCGATAAAACTGCTGCATTGGCGCAGGGGTTTTGGTGAAGATTACTCCGCTCTCTGATGAAGCGGGGCCAGCCTCCGAAGGATGTGTAATGAAAATGGTTTAAGATCATTTCGGAGTTCGCTTTGCGGACGTATTCCTTGCCGCCTATTGGTACGAGGTCATTGCAAAATTGGCAGCAGAATACTACCTTCATCGGACTGCTAATTTTGGAGGAGTTACGGATGAATTTCATTTTATCAATTATTAGTTTTCTACTTGCTACCAATGTGTTCGCCGCAACTAGCACCTGTGACGTGACTCGCGCGGAGGCTGGCGAAGCTCCAACTTGCCCTGACTGCTATGCCGCAACTAAGGATGGCGTCCGAGTATCAGAGTGGACTACTGAGTTAGCCGAGGCTGTCTTGGCAAGAGACAAAATGGTTCAGTCTGGCGAGTGTATGCGTCGTGAGCTTTATAAATGTAATCTTCGGATACCAAGTGGTGTTTACCCTGATTATTTGACGGGCTATTTTAATGTTATCCATAATGGGCGAACATTTTTTTGGTATACGGACCCTTTTAACTATCGCTTGCTGACAATCTTTGTTTCGGAACTCAAAAAATATCAAATTTGCGAGCCAGAAGCAGATCCCTGTAAATTGAATATCTGGGAGGGCAAGTGGCCAGATGAAGGATCACAGAAAGGTAAGACTTACACCGCTTACCAAGTCCTCCATTCCAAAGGCCCATTGATTCACCCGTCCAATACGGACTTAGGATATGCCCAGAATGCGTTAGCTGAATTAGTAAATGCAGGCATTTGCAGATGATATATGGTCCCTTGCAACTTTCTCTACTCTTGTAATTAGTGTTCTAAATCACTAAGCAGCCGGCACCGAGTTGGCCGGAAACGCTGCATAAACAAGAAGCCCTCCAGAGTGCATAGCTCGCACCGGAGGGCTTTTTCATTTTTAGCAGGAAGCATCGAGGAAGCAAAAAGGAAGCATACTCACGAAATTTTCTGAAATTTCGCGAAAGATTCAGGCCGTGACCGCCAGGCCCGGTTTTGTGATTTCAACTACTTGGTTTGTTTTGATTTGCTGATGACTTGCTTGGGACTTGACTCGAAAAATGGCGGAGAGAGAGAGATTCGAACTCTCGAGAGGATTTCTCCTCTGCACCCTTAGCAAGGGTGTGCCTTCGACCACTCGGCCATCTCTCCGCTGAGAAGGGTCTGTGATCGCGATCGACCCACCATAGCAGAGAGCCGTTCCCAGGGTCAACGCTTGGGATGATGATTCTATGCGTTAAGGCTGATTTTCAGGCAAAACTGCCCGTCCGGAGTAGGTCCGCGCTGAGACCGGCCTCGAGAAGCTCGCTCTCCGTGAGCGCCCCGCAATGTAGGCCGCGCAGGAAGAAGTTGAGGAGCCCCTGGGCGCTGGAGCGGTCGTCGAAATGCTGGCCCGAGAGCGAGGCTTGCGCGGCTTTTTCGAGGAAACTCTTGAGCCGGGCCGTCGCCTGAGGCAGGTTTTCGAGGAAAAAGACGTAAAAAGCCGCATAACGGGCGGGAATCTGCGCTGGGTGGAGGTCCCAGCCCTGATAGATGCCGTTTTCGAGCGCGTGGCGCATCTGCCGGTAGGAGTGAGCCCAGGCCTTACGGACAACCTCGCCCGAGCCCACGGGGATCAGATGCGAGGCGCCGTCGGAAACGAGGACGCCGGTTCCGGCCAATGAGAGCTGCATCAGCCCGCGCGCCAGATCGCACAGGGGATGGAGCAGATCCTGGCGGGAGGAGCTGATCCCGAGCGCGCTGGTGTAGTCGTAAGGGCCCAGGTGCACCGAAGCGCACCGCCCGCGCGCGGCCGCGACGAGCGCCGGGATGGTGCAGCGTCCGTGGCGATCCAGCAGCGCCTGCGGAGTCTCGATCATGAGCTCGATGCGGATCGCGCCGGCGGGAAAGCTCAGGCGCTTCTCGAGCTGGGAAAGCTGCTCGCCGAGTGCGGACACCTGCTCGGGGATCACCACCTTGGGCAGGGTCACGCGAAAATTCTCGGGCAGGCGGCCAGAAGCCGCTTCCGACAGCGCGGTGAGGAAAAGCTCGAGTGTGCGCGCGGCGCGGGCGTGGTTTTCCTCAGAGAAGGCCTTGATCCGGATCCCGCAGAAGTGCGGGAGCGCGCCTGAGCTCATCGCCGTGGCGAGCTCCACGGCCGCCGCGCGGGCGTGGGTGTCTTCTTCGTCATCGGTCCGATAGCCGTAGCCGTCCTCGAAGTCGATGCGGTAATCCTCGATCGCCTCGCGCGCGAGTTTCGCCCGCACGCGCTCATGGACTGTGCGGGCAAGCGCAGCATCGGCCTCGTAGCCCAGCGTGCGGCCGAGCGCCCCCGGGTCAGGTGCGTTGTCGTCAAAGGCCTTGAGCGCGAGCGCACCGAGCTTGGCGAGCGACCCGGCCTTGAAAAGATGGGCGCCGCCGTAGACCGTGTGGACGGGCTGGCGAAGCAGCGCCTGCTCCTGCGCGGGATAGGCGCGATTGAAATCGGCGAGCGCGCGCTTGAGCGTCTCTTCGCTGGTCATGAGGCCCGCACGTCGATGATGCGGAACGCGTCCACGTCGACCAGTCCTTTGTCCGTGAGCTTGAGCGAGGGAATGACCGGAAGGCTCAAAAACGCGAGCTGGAGGAAGGGCTCGGGAAGTTCGCAGCCGATCGCCCGGCTGGCCTGCTTGAGCTCGCGCAAGGTCGCGGCGATCTTCGCGGGATCCTCGTTGCACATCAGGCCCGCGAACGGGAGCGCGAGTCTCGCTCGCACCTCGCCGCCGCTCGCGACACAGAAGCCGCCGCCGCATTCGATGAGCGCGGAGAGCGCCGCGCGCATGTCGCGGGGATCGCTCCCTACGACGATCAGGTTATGGCTGTCATGGCCTACGCTCGAGGCGATCGCGCCCCGGAGCTTCGCACCGAAGCCCTGCACGTAGGCGTTCGAAGGCTTGCCGCCTTGGCCGTAGCGCTCGAGCACGGTGAGCCGGGCGACTCCCGGGGCGTCGTGCGGCAGCACGGTTCGACCCGTGATGATCTTTCCGGGCAGGATCGTGATCACGTGAACCGGGCCTTTGGGGCCTTCGAGGTCGGCAAGCTCGGGCGCTTTTGCCTGGATCGTGTTGGCGGGAGAGGTCTCGGGGCCGTCCTTGAGCTCGAGCTCGGAGGCCAGGCAGCCGCCTTTGATCACCGAGTTGATCGCGCAGCTGGCGGCATCGTCGAGCAGCACGAGGTCGGCGATATGGCCCGGGGCGATCGCGCCACGGCGGAGCAGCCCGTAATGCCGAGCCACGCTCCACGAAGCGCTCCGATAAGCCACTTCTGGCGTAACGCCCAGCTTGATCGCGCTGCGGACCAGATGGTCGATATGACCTTCTTCGATGATGTCGAGCGGGTTGCGATCATCCGTGCAAAAGCCCATCGTCGTGGAGGTCGCGGCATCGAGCGCGGGGACCAGCTCGTGGAGGTCCTTAGCGACGCTTCCTTCTCGGATCCAGACCGACATGCCCTTGGAAATTTTCTCGCGCGCCTCATCGAGCCCCGAGGACTCATGGCAGCTCGAGATCCCGGCGGTGAGATAGGCCGAAAGCTCCTTGCCGCGCAAAAGCGGGCTGTGGCCGTCCATCGGGCCGAAGGAGAACGCCTCGAGCTTGCGCAGCACCTCGGGATCGCCGTTGAGCACGCCCGGCACGTTCATCATCTCGGCCAGGCCCAGCGCCTTGGCGTGAAAGAGCATCGTCGTGAGCTGGTTGGCCTCGATCGTGCCCGCGCCGTTGGTCTCAAAGTCGGTGGCCGGGACGCAGGAGCTCAGCATCACGAAAAGATCGAGCGAAAGCCGGGTCGCCGCGTCCAGGAAATATTCGATTCCCTCGGGGCCGCTCACGTTCGCGATCTCGTGGGGATCGCAGACGGCGGTCGTCGTTCCGCGAGGAAGGACGGCGCGCTGGAAGTTCGAGGGGATCATCAGCGAGCTCTCGACATGGACGTGGGCGTCGATGAAGCCCGGGACGAGCCATTTGCCTTTTCCATCGAGCTCGCGTGCGGCCTTGAGGCCGGGTTCGAGGCCGACGATCGCCCCGTCGGCGATCGCGACATCGCCTTGGCGCCATTTCAAAGAGAATACGTCAAGATAGGTCACCTCCCGGATAAGGAGGTCCGAGGGCACGCGGCCAAGCGCGGCGTCGATGCGTTTCTGAATCTGGGAGCGGGACAAAGAGAGCAGCTTAAGCACGGTTATTGATCTTAACCGCAGCGAAAGCGGAATGCCACTGGAAGATCAGGGGCGCGAAAGCGGTATCGAGGCGCCATTGATGCAATCGCCCTGCTCGCTGATGAGGTGCCCGATCCAGGAGGAGATCTGCTCGGGGGATGCCGGAACGGTCCCTTCCCGCGGCATGATCAGGTTGCAGGTGATGCCGCTGCTTTGGCATTGAGCGGCGATATCCCGCGTCGAGCCGAGCAGACGTTCGCGTTCCCCGGCGAGACCCGAATATTCCGGCATCTCGCCCCCTCGGGCCGGAAAGATCGTGACGATCCGGCCGAAGCCGCGTTCGCGCATTCCTGAAAGCAGCTCCCGTGAGAAAAGGACCAGCTCCCGGGCGGGGCGACCGGCACTTCCGCAATGCACCAGGATGGCGATGGGGCCCAGGCAGGCCTGGGCCTCGGCTACCGCGGAGCGCACGCCCCCGGCGTCGCCCGCCTCGCAGGCGATCGCGACGGATTTGCCGCCTTCGGCCACGAGCTCGGCCGCAAGCGCCTTGATGGTTTCGAGCTCGGAATCGACGAGCGCAACCGAGCGACGCTGGCGGCTGAGCGCGCGGGCGATGGCCGCTCCTTCGGCGGTCGCGGCGCCGTTGATCAGGGCAACCTGGTTCAGGGAGGGTCTCATGGCACCTGGGTGGGATCGCTTGGCGCGGGGTCGATCGGATCGAGCAGGATCGTGAAGGCGGTGCCCTGATTCTGGGTGCTCTCGACCGAGATCTCGCCCTTCATCTCGTGAAGCAGCTGCGCGACGATGGCCAGGCCCAGGCCGGTGCCTTCGCCGACGTCTTTCGTCGTGAAAAACGGCTTGAAGATCTTGTTCAGGTCCTCGGGCGAGATGCCGCAACCCGTGTCGCGCACCTCGATGGCGATCTTGCGCCCGCGCCGCGAAGCCTCGATCGCCAGGCGATGCGGCTCCTTGCGCCCGTCCCGGATCGCCTTGCGGATCGCGTACACCGAGTTCATCAGGAGATTCAGGAAAACCTGCTGCAGGCGGTTGAAGTCGCCGAAGGCGCGAAGCCCTTCGGGAATCTCGACGATCGCCGCCACGTTGTCGGCGCGCAGGTTCTGCGCGACGAGCGCCATCACGTCATCGATGACCGCCGCGAGCTGGACTTCCTCGAGGCGGGGCGTGGTCGTCCCGCGGCTGATCCGAAGCAGCGACTGGATGAGCTTGGAGATGCGATCGATCTGAGAGACGATGACCTCGAGATTCTTTCGCAGCAGCTGCTCGCTGGCCTGCATCAGCAGGAACTCCGCGCGACCGCGGATCACGCCCAGGGGAGTGCCGACCTCATGAGCCAGGCCGCTGGCGAGCAGGCCGATCGAGGCCAGGCGATCCTGCTGCGCGACCTTGGCTTCGAGCTCCTTGCGGGAAGAAACGTCGAGCGCGATGCCCATGTAGCCGTGCGTCTCGCCCGAAGGGGACTTGAAGGGCGTGATCGTGAGCAGCACGGGGACGATGGTTCCGTCCTTCGCGCGGTTGATGACCTCGCCCTTCCAATGCGCGATCTCCGGATTCCTGATCGCGTCCCACATCTCCTCGTAGAAGCTCTTCGGGTGGTGGCCCGAATGCAGGATCCGCGGCGACTGCCCGATCGCCTCTTCCCGCGTGTATCCGTAGATGCTCTGCCAGGCGGGATTGACGTAGATCAGCCGGTCCTGCGTGTCCGTGAACATGATCGCCTCGCTGCAATCCTCGACGCAGCGGAAGAAAAGGTTCTGCGGATCGTACTCCGGTGTGATGGGCATGGCCGCGCCTCAGTCAGTCCTTGAAATATTCACCTTCGATATCCGTCGATTGATCCCCGTTCGGATGATCGTCGTCGTGGGGAAAGTCCTCGTGATGCTCGTCGGCGGCATCGCGCGAGACCAGGCCGTATTCCCTTTCCTTGCGGTAAAGCGTGCGGCGGTTGATGCCGAGGATCTGCGCGGCCTTGTCCTTGCGCCCGCCGGTCTTCTCCATCACGAGCGCGATGTAGCGTTTCTCGAGCTGGTCGAGCGTGGGGAAGTCCGCCGTCCCGCTCGCGAAGAACTGCTCGGCGCTCGCGGTGTCGGGCGAGGGGATGTCCTGCTCGTCGATCAGGGCCCCGGCCGCGAGCACGACTGCGCGCTCGATCACGTTCTCGAGCTCGCGGACGTTGCCTTCCCAGCGCAGGTTCACGAGCTTCGCCATGGCGCGCTTGGTGAAGCCGGTCACGCGCGCGCCGTTGGTCGCGGCGTACTTCTTCAGGAAGTGCTCGGCCAGCAGCGGAATGTCCTCCTTGCGGTGCCGAAGCGGCGGAACGACGATCGGGATCACGCTCAGGCGGTAATAAAGGTCCTCGCGGAAACGCCCGTCCTTGATCGCGGTCTTGAGATCCTTGTGGGTCGCCGCGATGATCCGCACGTCGATGTCGCGCGCGGTGTTGTCGCCGACGGGGCGGACCTTCTTCTCCTGGATTACGCGCAGGAGCTTCGACTGCAGCGAGACGTTCATGTCGCCGATCTCGTCGAGGAAGAGCGTGCCGCCATCGGCCTCCTCGAAGAGGCCGCGCTTGCGCTGGATCGCGCCGGTGAAGGAGCCCTTGGCGTGGCCGAAAAGCTCGGATTCGAGCAGCGTCTCGGGAATGGCAGTGCAGTTGATGGCGACGAAGGGGCGCTCCGAGCGCGGCCCGCTCTGGTGGATCGCGCGCGCGATCATCTCCTTGCCGGTGCCGCTTTCGCCCGTGATGAGCACGTTGGCCGTCGCCTGGGAGACGCGCGAGATCAGGTCGAACACGGCGCGCATGCCCGGGCTCTTGCCGATGACATCGCCCATCGCCCAGTGACGCTTGACCTCCTCGCGCAGCACGAGGTTCTCGCGCTGAAGCTTGCGATGCTCGACCGCGCGATCGATATGCACGCCCATCTCGGCGAGCTTGAAAGGCTTGACCACGTAATGGAAGGCTCCGCGGCGCATGGCCTCGATCGCCGTCTCGATGCTGCCGAACGCGGTGATGAGGATGATGGGGAGCTCGGGGCGTGAGTTCTTGATCCGCGTCGTGAACTCCAGCCCGTCGATCTGCGGCATCTTGATGTCGGAGATGATCGCGTCGACATCCCCTTCGGCCTTGTCGCGGGCGAGTCTTCCGCCCGTTTCGAGCGCCTGAAGCGCGTCAGCGGCCAAGGCGAACGGCGAAACGTGGTAGCCCTGGTTGGTCAGGAAGTCCTCGAGGAGGGATCTCATTTCCGCGTCATCATCGATGATGACGATGCGGCCTTTCTGGTGCGGGGAGGAGGTGGGGGCCATGGTCGGTTCCTTTGTGAGGGTTGAGACCTTTGAGCGGTTTGGACAAGATTTAGTGCTCATCAAATATGAAGTCAATTGAAGATGGGACATGAAATTAGAGACAAAAAGTCACAACGTAGTTTAAACAGTCAGCCGTGGGGGCTTGGGACGAAATCTCTCATCACCGGGGTATTGAGGCTCATTTCGGTTTCAAAAATTTAACCACCGGTTAACCAGGTTTTTACCTGGTTTAATAATTTCAACGGTTTATCTATCTTAAGCGGCTTGGCCTACCCCTTGCTTTAGTTAAGGGCATAGAGACGCCGCCCGGAAAGGGAGCTCGAAATCAGCAGCTTGATTCGGCACCTTTGAGCAACTGAGATCAGACATCTTTGAAACGGGTTCATTCGTGCGGCATCCGAGGGCTCCGGCACCCACCCGCCGGAGCCCTTTTTATTTCCGAAGCGAAAGCGTGAAGACGGGTACCGGCGAATCCAGAATCACCTCGCGCGCCGTGCTGCCGATGAGGGCTTTGGCAAACGACGAGCGGGAATGCGTGCCCAGGACCACGGCCGTGAAACGGGAGGCGGCTCGATTGATCGCCTGCGGGATGAAGACCGTCTCCTCGTCCAGCGCGGCATCGCATCTCACGCCAGCGCGCAGGAAGGGCTCCCGGCGTTTCTCAAGCAGGGCCCGGATCCGGCCCGAAAGCGGGCCGGTCCTTGTCAGCGGGGCGCCGATCTTCGCGTATAATTTCTCATCATTGAAAGGGGAGTGAAAAAGCGTCACCCCCGCGCCGAGGGTCATGGCGAGCGTGAGAGCGAAGGCCTCGACCTGCGTTCCGGCGGAGCCGAGATCGGTCGCCACGAGGAGCTCGGCCCGCGCTTCGGGCAGGAACGGGTTGCGCGGCGGCGGACCGAGCAGCGCGGGTCCGACGGTCATCACCGGCCGGCGCGAGGATTGGATCACCTTCTCGGCCACGCCACCCAGCAGCAGGCGCTTCAGTCCCGCGCGCGCGCGCGTGCCCATCACGATCACGAGCGGGGGCGGGCGCATTCGCGAAAGCTTGAGGATCTCCTGCGAGGGGATTCCGCCCACGATGCGCCGGCGGAAGCTTTCCCCTGGTCCGTCGCGGCTCGTCTCCGGCATCACGGGTCGCGATTTCGAGCGGAAAAAGGCGCTGGAAGCGAGCGATGGGAGCGCCGAGCGCTCGACATGAACGGCAAGCACGGGCGCCTGGAGGGCGGCGCCGAGGTACTCGCCGTAGATTTCCACCAGTCGGGAACGCTGCTGGCCGGAAGGGGTGCTGCCGCCCAGATCGTCGGCAACCAGGATGGGCCGGATCGCCTGCGAGGGGAGTGGACGGAGCTTCGGCGCCTTGGGGACGGCCATGCGAGGAATCTAAATGAAATAGCGGAAAAAAAGCAAAAATTTAGCGACAGCGCGGTGGCTGAGCGGCAGGCCTCTCCATTCAGCGCGCGACACCTCGCGCGATCGCGCCAGGTCGTTCTCGAAATTCTCGGCGAGACTCCGCAGCGACGCGGGTTGTCCGAGCACCAGGTCGATCTCCAGGTCATGGAGCATGCTGCGATGGTTCAGGTTGCTCGAGCCGACGGTGGCCCAGTCATCGATCAGCATCGTCTTGGCGTGCAGGAACGAAGGCAGATACTCGTAGACGCGCACGCCCGCGTTCAGGAGCTGCTGGTAGAAGGCCTCGGTGATCCAGGGCATGAAGAAGACATCGGACTTGCGCGGCACCAGGACACGCACGTCGGCGCCGCCCCAGGCGGCCACGCGCAGCGCGCGCATGAGCAGCAGGTCCGGGGCGAAGTAGGCGTTGGTGATCCACACCCGCCGCTTGGCGCCGGAAACGCGCCGAAGAAGATCGCGAAAGTAGCGCCGCCGGGCCGAGCGCGAAGCGTTGAGGCGGATCCAGGCGCTCTGGCTTCCGGGCCTCCGAAGCCGCGCCGGAGTCCACCGGGCCAGCAGCTCCGCCCGCCCGGTCCGTTCGACGCCCCGGGGGCGCCGTGCGCCCGCGCCTCGCAGCCATGCGCGATCGAAAGCGCGTTGCAGCTCGTCGATACCCGGGCCTTGCACCCGCGTCGCGGTATCGCGCCAGGCATCCTCGCCTTTGAGGGAGCGCAGGTGCTCGGCGCTGATGTTCATGCTTCCGACCCAGGCAATCGCGGAGTCGATCAGGCAAAGCTTGCGGTGGTCGCGCCGGTTGAGCCGGAGCAGCAGGTGCAGGAAAGCAGAAAGCCGAAACCAGACCCACGGCAGCGGGTGATAGACGCGCGCCTGGATGCCCCGGTACTGGAGCATCGCGACCTTTCGCTCGTCGAAAGAGGGTGCGCCGACGCCGTCGACGAGCAGGCGCACGCGCACGCCCCGCGCGCCGGCCGCGGCCAGCGCGTCCAGGACTTTCGTGCCCAGGACGTCGGGCTGGAAAATATAGCTCTCGAGATCGATCGAAACGCGTGCGGCGGCGATCCCCTCCAGAAGATCGGCGAAATAAGAATCGCCATCCTGGAAAACGATCTCCTCTCGCCAGGCTTGCAGGGCCGCGGCTTGGCTGGGGGACGCGCCACTCAAGCGAAGGCCCTATTTTCCCGCGCCGGAGGCATGGAGAACCCAGACCGGGCAAGGCGCGACGCGGACCAGCTGGCGCGTGACGCTGCCGATGAGCGCGGCGGCCACCGGACCGCTTTGCGACGCCATGGCGATCAGATCGATCTTTTCCTGTTCGGCAAGCTCGAGTGTCGTCTGCGTGATGCCCTTGGGCCCGCTCTCGATCCGTACGTCGATGCGCACGTCCGGGCCGGCGGCGGCCACCATCGCATCGGCCTGCTTGCGTTGGGAGGAGGAGGCCTCGTCGAGATACGAGGCGGTGGAGATCCAGCCGCCTCCCAGAAGGTAGACTCCCGACTGGAGGATGGGCTCGATGGGGCTTTGCAGGTGATGGAAGAGGGTGATGCGCGCCCCGAGATCGCGCGCGAGGGCGACCACCTTGCCGAATACCGACCGGGAAGCCTCGCTGAAGTCCGTCGGAAAGAGAATGTGCTCGCAGCGGTCGGGCGTGCGGGATCCCGGGCTGATGGCGAGGATGGGGACGCGTGAGCTCAGCAGAAGGGATTCCGTGAAGCTGCCGATGATGAGGCGGGGCAGGCCGTGCCGGCCATGGGTTCCCACCGCGATGACGTCGGCCGAGGTCGCGGTAGCGTAGTTGCTGAGAGCTTGCACGGCGCGGCTCACCGAAGGGATGTTCTGGACAATGACCTTGGGCTGGGTCAACCCCGGGATATCGACTTCCTTGAGGGAGTGCCTCAGGGCCTTTTCGGCGGCCGGCAGGTACTGGTCGACCCATGGCGGGGTGAACTCCACCGTGACATTGACCTGGTCGGGACTGAGGACGTACACCGGCTCGACCGCGCAGCCGGTCTTGCGCGCGAGAAACCCCAGCAAGGCGATCGACTGCTTCTGGATGTTCGCGTCTTCCTGAAAGGCATCGACGGACCAAAGGATCTTTTTCATGGCGCGCTCCGTTTCGCTCCTGCCACCTTACACCCGGGACGCTCCGGGAGAAAGGGGCGGGCGGCCATGCGTGGTGTCATGCCCGGGTGGGGCGGAGAGCAAAAATCGGCTTCTCTCCACCCTGTTGTTTCGCTGATTTTTCCGTATAATCCCCCTAGTCTCAGCATTGACTTTCTGTTTTTTATACTACGCGTATTTAGGCGTGGGCCTATGCCCGCCCTTGACGCGCGCATACAGGGGCCAGGGTTCATGAGTGTCGGGGTTTCAGCGCTGCCTCCCGTTTTGCAGGTCGCGTGCGCGCACTGCGGTTCGCGCGTCGCGCGAGAGCGCGTGCGCGCGGCGCGGGACTCCTTCTGCTGCGAGGGCTGCGAGGCCGTTTCCGGCATCCTCCGCTCGCGCGGCCTGACGGGATATTATTCGCTGCGCGAGCGCGGCGGCAGCTTGCGCAGGCCCGCGCCCGCGCCGCAGCTCGATCGGAGCTACGCGTACCTGGATGATCCTGCGTTCCGGAAGCTCTACGCGAGCGACGCCGGAGAGGGCGCGCTGCAGATGGCGTTTTTCGCAGAGGGCGTCCATTGCGCCGCGTGCGTGTGGCTGCTGGAGAAGCTCCCGGAGTTCGTGCCGGGCGTGCGAAGCGTGAGTCTGGACCTGGGCAGCTCCACCGCCGTGGTGCGGGTTCCGCCGAGCGGTTCGTTCGCTGAAGCGGCGCGGGAGTTCCACCGCCTGGGCTATCGCCCGCATCCGGTGCGCGGGACGGAGCAGGAGGAGCTTCAGGCGCGGGAGAACCGCCGCATGCTGATCCGGGTGGGGCTTTCGGGCGCCTGCACCGGCAACATCATGCTGCTGGCATTCGCTGTTTACGGCGGCGCCGACGGTTCGTGGGCGCGGCTGTTCAACTGGCTGAGCTTCGTCATTTTCCTTCCGGTTCTTTTTCATGGCGCAGTCCCGTTCTATCAGGAAGCCTGGCGCGCCCTGCGCCGGCGGCAGATCTCCATCGACGTGCCGATCGTGCTCGGGATCGCGGTCGGCGCGGCGGCGAGCTTCGCGAACCTTCTGAGCGGGTCGGGTCATGTCTATTTCGACTCGCTTTCGGCGCTGGTTTTCCTGCTGCTTTCGAGCCGGTACGTCATGAGGCGGGCGCAGCAGGGGGCGCTGCACTCGACGAAGCTCCTGCATTTTCTCGCGCCTTCGGTCGTCAGGCGCAAGCGCGTGCAGGCACCTCCTTATGAAGAGATTTCCATGGATCTGCTCCAGCCCGGCGATCTGATCGAGGTGCGCCCCTCGGAGCCCGTTCCGATCGACGGGATCGTGACGAGCGGGCGCTCGCACCTGAATCGCGCGCTGCTGACAGGAGAATCCGACCCGGTCGCGGTCGGCGCGGGGGAGACGGTTTTCGCGGGAACGGTCAATCTGGATTCGGTGCTGGAGATCCGGGTGCAGGCTTCGGGCTACGCCACGCGGCTGGGTGCGATCCTGCGGGCGATCGAGACGGGCCAGGGGCGCAAGGCGCCGATCGTGAACCTCACGGACCGGATCTCGCGGTATTTCGTGGCAGTCGCGGTGGCCCTGGCCGGAGCGGTTTTCGCTTGGGGCGCATGGAGCTCCGGTTGGCAGGAAGGTCTCAATCGCGCGCTGGCGATGGTCATCGTGACCTGTCCCTGCGCGCTCGCGCTCGCTACACCGCTCGCGATGAGCGTGGCGATCGGCCGCGCGTCCCGCCAGGGGATGCTCATCAAGGGCGCGGATGCGCTCGAGCGGCTCGCCTCGGCGGACTCGGTTTACCTGGACAAGACGGGAACGCTCACGAGCGGCGAGTTCGGCGTGCTCGAGTGGTCGGCGGCCGCGGGACGCGAGCGCGAGGCCGAGCGCGCGGCGCTCGCTCTCGAGGCGCGCTCGAATCACCCCGTGGCCAGGGCCATCGTGCGGCACCTCTCGGCGAAAGGCGCGCCGGAGGCCGGAGCGATCGCGGAGGTGCACGACTTCCAGGAGCGGCTTGGCCGCGGCGTCTCGGGCCGCATCGGCGGGGTCGCCTACGAGCTGCGGCAGGCGGAGCCGGGCGCGAGCGGGACCGAGGTGGTCCTCAGCGCCGGCGGCGAAACGATCGCCCGGATCGCCCTGGGCGATCAGCTGCGGGAAGGGGCCCGCGAAGCGGTGGAACGGCTGCGGGCCTCGGGCCTCGAGCCCGCGATCCTCTCGGGCGACGCGGAAGGGCCCGTCGCGCGGGTGGCCGCGGCGCTCGGGATTCCAGCGGACAAGACACATGCGCGCGCGACGCCGGAGCGCAAAAGCGAGCTGATCCGGGGGGAGGCGCGCGCGCTCATGGTGGGCGACGGAGCCAACGACGCCGCTGCCCTCTCGTCGGCTTACGTCGGAGTCGCCGTGCATGGCGGAATGGAGGTCAGCCTTCGGGCGGCCGACGCGTACCTGGCGCGGCCGGGCGTGGGCCCGGTGCTGGAGCTCGTGACGGCGGCGCGCGAGTCGATGAAGGTCGTGCGGCGGAATCTCGCGTTTTCGCTCGTTTACAACGTGATCGGCGGCGGCGCGGCCCTGCTGGGCTGGGTCGATCCGCTCTTCGCGGCGGTGCTGATGCCGCTCAGCGCGCTCACCGTCTTCGTTTCGTCGATCGCCGGCACGCGGACGATGCGGAGGGCTTTGCGATGAGCGTGATCACGGTGATGCTTCCGCTCGCGCTGTTGCTGGGGTTCGGTTTCACGGCCGCCTTCATCTGGATGGCGGCCAAAGGGCAGTATGATGATCTGGAGACGCCGGCATACCGGCTTCTTTTGGAGGAGGAGCCCGCGGAGACGGGCTCTCAAAGAAAGGCGTAGGAGATGAGCATGCTGAAAGGTGCGGCCGACACGGCCGGTTTGGAGCATTTCAAGTACGACGATGCGATCGTGAAGAGGTTCGTCGTGGCCACGGTGCTTTGGGGTTTCGTGGCTTTCCTCGCGGGCGTGCTGATCGCCACGCAGCTGGCGAGCTGGAAGCTCAACCTCGGCCTGCCCTGGACGAGCTTCGGGCGGCTTCGTCCGCTGCATACCAATGCGGCGATCTTCGCGTTCGCAGGCAACGCCGTGTTCGCGGGGATCTACTACTCCACGCAGCGGCTGCTCAAAGCGCGGATGTTCTCCGATGCGCTGAGCAAGTTTCACTTCTGGGGCTGGCAGGGGATCATCGTCGCGGCGGCCGTCACGCTCGTGCTGGGCTTCACCACGGGCAAGGAATACGCCGAGCTCGAGTGGCCGATCGATATCGCGATCGCCGTGGTCTGGGTGGCCTTCGGCGTGAACTTCTTCGGAACGCTCGTGCGCCGGCGCGAGCGTCACCTGTACGTCTCGATCTGGTTCTACATCGCGACCATCGTGACGGTGGCGATCCTCCATATCGTCAACAGCGTGAGCGTTCCCGTGACCTTCTGGAAGAGCTACCCCGTCTACGCGGGCGTGCAGGACGCGCTCGTGCAGTGGTGGTACGGCCACAACGCCGTGGCGTTCTTCCTGACGACCCCGTTCCTGGGCCTGATGTACTATTTCATGCCCAAGGCGGCCGAGCGCCCGGTGTACAGCTATCGGCTGTCGATCATCCATTTCTGGTCGCTTGTTTTCATCTACATCTGGGCCGGACCGCATCACCTGCTCTATACGGCGCTGCCCGAGTGGGCACAGACGCTGGGCATGGTTTTCAGCGTCATGCTGATCGCGCCGAGCTGGGGCGGGATGATCAACGGGCTGCTCACGCTGCGTGGCGCCTGGGACCGGCTGCGGACGGATCCGATCCTCAAGTTCCTCGTGGCGGGCATCACCTTCTACGGGATGGCGACCTTCGAAGGCCCGATGATGTCCATCAAGTCGGTCAACCTGCTCGCGCATTACACCGACTGGATCATCGCCCACGTGCACGCGGGCGCGTTGGGCTGGAACGGCTTCATCACCTTCGGGATGATCTACTGGCTCGTCCCGCGCCTGTGGAAGACCGAGCTCTACAGCGTGAAGCTCGCGACGGCGCATTTCTGGCTGGGCTTCCTGGGCATCATTCTTTACATGGCCTCGATGTACGTCTCGGGCATCACCCAGGGCCTGATGTGGCGGGCGCTGGACGGGAGCGGGCGGCTGGCCTACCCGGATTTCGTCGAGACGGTCGTGCGCATCGTGCCGCTCTATTGGGTGAGGATGGTCGGCGGCCTGCTCTTCCTATCGGGTTCGGTGCTGATGATCTACAACCTGTGGCTCACCATCGCGCGCGCTCCGAAGGAGGCTAAAGAGGAGGTCTTCGCGGCTCCGGCCCTGCATCCCCTGCCGGTACCGGCGCTGATCGCCGCGGATCGCACGCCCCATCGGATGCTCGAGGGGTTGCCCATGGTCTTCACCGTGCTGTCGGTGCTCGCGATCCTGGTCGGGAGCTTCATCGAGATCGCGCCATCGTTCCTCGCGCATGATTACGTCGAGGCCAACCCGGTGCGGGCGGACGGTCAGCGGCGGATCAAGCCTTATACGGGATTGGAGCTTTCGGGCCGGGATATCTATGTCCGCGAAGGCTGCTACGTCTGTCACTCGCAGATGGTCCGCCCGACGCAGGCGGAGACGCTCCGGTACGGGACGTTCTCGCGCGCGGAGGAGTCGGTTTACGACCGGCCCTTCCAGTGGGGTTCCAAGCGCACGGGGCCCGATCTGGCGCGAGTCGGCGGTAAATATCCGGACTTCTGGCACTTCCGCCACATGGCGGATCCGCGTGAGATGGTGCAGGGATCGATCATGCCGGCGTACCCGTGGCTGCTGAAGGACCGGCTTGATCTTTCCTCCCTGGAGCGCAAGCTCAAGGTGATGCGCTCGCTGGGCGTGCCTTACTCGGATCACGACATCGAGCGCGCCGAAGTCGAGGCGCGTGCGCAAGCGCTGGAGATCGCGCGGGGGCTCGAGAGCTCCGGCACGCCCCAAGGAATGCACGAGAAGGAGATCGTGGCCCTCATCGCTTATCTGCAGCGGCTGGGGCGTGATTTTACGAGCCGGAGCGGCAAATGATCCGGGAAACCCTCGCGCATTATCCGTACGGGACGCTGAGCGGCGTGGGAATGCTGCTTTTCTTCGCCGTGTTCCTGGGAGCCGTGGCCTGGGTGTGCCGGCGGCGGAGCGGCGAGTTCTACGCCCGGCTCTCCGCTCTGCCGTTCTCCTCGGAGGCCGAAACCGCTATTGAGAAAGGAAACGAGAAATGAGCTCCGAAAAGAATCGCGAAAAGCATGATGTGCCTCTCTCCGGCCATGAGTACGACGGCATCCAGGAGTTCGACAATTCGCTCCCTCGTTGGTGGGTTAACTTGTTCTACATCACGATCGTGTTTGCCGGAGGCTACTTCGCCTATTACGAGCTCGGCCCCGGGCCGACGCTGGTTGAAAGCTACGAGCGCGCGCGCGCGGCGGCGGAGCTCGCCCCGAAGCAGGGGGGCCAGTCGGGGCCCGACGAGAACGTCCTGCTCGCCGCCTACAAGGATCCGGCGGAGCTGCAGTTCGGCAAGAACGTCTACCTCTCCAAGTGCGCCTCGTGCCACGCCCCGCTCGGGCAGGGCCTGATCGGGCCCAATCTGACCGACGAGCACTGGCTGCACGGAGGTTCGCTTCTGGCGATCGCGAAGACCATCGCCGAAGGCGTCCCGGCCAAGGGCATGCCGCCCTGGGCGCCGATGCTCAACTCGCGCGAGCTGATCTCGGTGGCGGGCTTCGTCAAGTCCCTCAAAGGCACGAATCCGCCCAACCCGAAGGCCCCGCAGGGGGAGGTCTTCAAGGAGTGATGCGGGGATGATCGAGCGCGCGCGCGAGCTCCCGAAGGACCGCCTGACCACGACAGACGAGAAGGGTCGGCGCCTCACGCTCTACCCGACAGAGGCGCGGGGCCGGTTCCGCGCGCTCCGCTCGCGCTTTTACGACGTCCTGCTCGTGGTCTTCCTGGCGCTGCCCTGGCTGCGCATCGGTGGGCATCAGGCGGTCCTGCTGGATCTTCCGCGAAGGCGCTTCAGCTTCTTCGGCCTGACCTTCTGGGCGCACGACGCGCCGATGCTCTTTTTCGTGCTCGGCGGCTTCGTGCTCGCGCTCGTCTTCGTCACGGCGGTGTGGGGAAGGGTCTGGTGCGGCTGGGCCTGTCCGCAGACGGTGTTCATCGACGGGGTATTCCGCCGTCTCGAGCGCTGGATCGAGGGGACTTCCTCCGAGCGGCGGCGGCTGGACGGCGCGCCGTGGACGATGGCGAAAATGGTCAAAAAGAGCGCGAAATGGGCCGCCTTCGGGCTGGCTTCTCTGGTGATCTCGCACAGCTTTCTCGCGTATTTCGTCGGAACGGCGGAGCTCGCGCGGATGATCGCGACTTCCCCGCTGGAGAATCCGGCGAGCTTCCTGGTCATGGCGGTCACGGCCGGTGTCGTGCTTTTTGATTTTGGCTGGTTTCGTGAGCAGTTCTGCACGATCGCCTGCCCATACGGGCGCTTCCAGTCGGTGCTGATGGACGATGATTCGCTCATCGTGGGTTACGACGCGCGAAGGGGCGAGCCGCGCAAGGGCGCCGCCATCCCCATGGGCGGCCCGCGCGGCGACTGCGTGAACTGCAATCGCTGCGTGCAGGTTTGCCCGACCGGAATCGACATCCGGCGCGGCTTGCAGCTCGAATGCATCGCCTGCACTGCGTGCATCGACGCCTGCGATGACATGATGGCCCGGATGAAAAGGCCCGCGGGCCTGATCCGCTACAGCTCGCTCGCGGAGCTCGAGGGCGGCAAGAGGCGGCGCTTCAGCGCGCGTGCGGCTGCGTATCTGGCGCTCCTGGGACTTTTCGGCGCCGGGCTGACCTACACGATTTTGAGACGGGAGCCACTCGATTACACGGTGTTGCGCTCGATCGGGGCGCCCTACGAGGTGGTTGGCGACTCGGTGATCAATCATTTCAGGATCGATCTTTCGAACCAGAGCTTCGAGGAGCTGAGCGTGCGCCTCGAAGGGGACCGCGAGCTGGTCCTGCAGCTCAATCCGCTGACCGTGCCCGCGGGCGAGTCGCGCCGGGTGGATTTCTTCGTCCGCCTCCCCAAGAGCGAGGTGAAGGGCGGGCGGGCGGAGCTCAAGCTTCGGATCCACGCGCAAGGGGGGCGAATCCAAGCCCGCTTCGATGAAGGAGTGCGCCTTGTCGGGCCTTATCTCTGAGAGCCATCGCCTGATTCCGCTCGCGGTCCTCGGCGCGAGCCTCGCCGGGAGCCTCCACTGCGTGGGCATGTGCGGCCCGCTGGTCACGGCGGCGGCCCGGGGCTGGCGCGCGGTCGCGCTGTATCAGCTTGGCCGGCTTTTCTCGTATGCCGGTCTGGGCGCGCTAGCGGGTTATGCCGGGGAGCGGATCTTCTCGACGGCTTCGAGCGAAACGGTTCCGCGCCTATTGCAGTGGCTCGCGGCCTTGGCGATCGCGGGCGCCTTTTTTCACTTGGGCTTCAGAAGCTGGCGGGGGAGGGGCGCGCATCTTTGGGGGATGCCCCGTTATCTCGCGCGCCTGTTCCCGCAATTTTTGCACGGGCGGGCAGGCTTCGGCGCGTCGGCCGCGGGAGCGCTTTCGGCTCTTCTGCCGTGTGGCTGGCTGCATGGTTTCGTCCTGGCCGCGGTCACGGCGCGGGAAGCCGGGGCGGGGTCCGCGCTCCTGGCGCTGTTCTGGGCGGGGACTTTGCCCGCACTGACTGCCGCGCCCGCGGTCGTCCTGAAAGTACTGGCACCTGCGACGCGTCGCGCACCGCGCGTAACGGCCTTGCTGCTCGTCGCCGCGGGGCTCGCCACCTTGGGAATGAAGTTCGCGCCCGCGTTGCGATCAGAGCATGGCGGGCATCCGCCGAGCTGTCACGCGGGTGACAAAAGTTCCCGCCCGTAAACGCGTTTGTCTCCCGGGTCGAGATGGTCGCGATGACGGGCGCAGGCTCCGATGACGCGAAGTCCTTGCAAAATGTGGATAACCGGCCGAGAATCCGGTCCATGAACGCATGGTCTAGCCGCACGGCACGGAGGTTGCTCTCCGTTAAAGCCGCAGCAGGGACACGCAACAGGAGACAGCACCACATGAAACGGCACCACTCGGCCGCCGAAGCCATCGAGCAGATCAAGTCCGGACAAAGGGTTTTCCTTCACGGCGGGGCGGCGACCCCGAACGTGCTCATCAAGGCGCTCGTCGAGCAGGCCGATCGCCTGCGCGACGTCGAACTGATCCATATCCACACCCACGATCCCGGTCATTACGGCGACATCGAGCTCAAGAAGAGCTTCCGGGTGGTGAATCTCTTCGTGGGCTCGAACATGCGTCCGCGGATCAATTACGATCACAACGACTATCTCCCGATCTTCCTCTCGGAGATCCCGCAGCTCTTCCGCTCGCGCAAGCGCCCCATCAATGTCGCGATGGTGCAGCTCTCGCCGCCGGACAAGCACGGTTTCTGCAGCCTGGGCGTGAGCGTGGATGTCAGCAAGGCGGCGGTCGAGTCCGCTGACATGGTCATCGCGCAGATCAATCCGCGCATGCCGCGGGTCCACGGCGACGGGATCATCCATATCAGTCACGTGGATCATTACATCGAGGTGGATCAGCCGCTGCACGCGGTCCCGCCCGAGGCGCTGACCGAGGAGGAGAAGGCCATCGGCCGCAACGCCGCCTCGCTCATCGAGGACGGGGCGACCCTCCAGGCCGGTATCGGCTCGATCCCCAACGCCGTGCTCGAAGCGCTGGTCGGTCACAAGCACCTCGGAATCCACACCGAGATGTGGTCCGACGGCGCGCTCAAGCTCATCAAGTGCGGTGCGGTCGACAACTCCCGGAAAAGCGTGCATCCGGGCAAGACGGTCTCGGGCTTCGTGATCGGCTCGCAGGAGCTCTACGATTTCGTCCATGACAACCCGTCCGTCGTGAACCTCGTGATCGACTATGTGAACAACCCGGCCACGATCAAGCGCAATCCCAGGGTGACCGCGATCAACTCCGCGGTCGAGGTCGATCTCACCGGCCAGGTCTGCGCTGATTCGATCGGCCCGAACATCATCTCGGGCGTCGGCGGCCAGATGGACTTCATGCGGGGTGCCGCGCTCTCACCGGGGGGCAAGCCGATCCTCGCGCTCACGAGCCGCACGACCAAAGGCATCGCGCGCATCGTGCCGACCCTCAAGCTCGGCGCCGGCGTCGTCACCACGCGCGCGCACGTCCACTACGTCGTCACCGAGCACGGGATCGCAGATCTCTTCGGCAAGACGCTCAACGAGCGCGCCCGCGCGCTGATCTCGATCGCGCATCCGGCGGATCGGGAGTTCCTGGATCGGCAGTGGCATGAGATCCACAAGCGGGTAAGGTGATCAGTCAGGTTGGGTTACCGTATAGCTGATTCGGATGTGGCCGATATAGGCGGTGCCCAAACTCGATCGAGTGCAGACGACCGCGTACGCGTAAGTCATATTGTCGATCGTTGAATTGACGATGGTACTCGTTTCGTCGTTCTGAGTACCTGCTGTCCCCGTAATTGCCAAGCTCGCCAATACTTCGCCGGAAGTAGAGAAAGTGTCGACACCTCGAACAAGACTGCAGCCAACGGTGACTCCCGCTGAAAAATAGCTGCGGACCTTGAATGCCTGAACTATGGCATTATTGGGGAGATTGACAGGCCAGTAAACAGAGCTGTTTACCGTGTCTTGAATCGCACATTCAAAGGCGTAGTTGTCGTAAATGGTTCTTCTTCCGGTACAAGAGGCTCCGGTGATCGAAAGATAGCGATTTTGAGCACTCGAATATTGGAAGGCGCTGGCGCTTATCTGCGACGACGCCTTCATCGATCCGACGACATCAAGTGTCGCTGCGGGAGTTGCTGTGCCAATCCCAACCTTTCCCGAGCTTCTGTAAAGGTCACTCCCACTCGGCGCCCAGATGCCCACATCCGAGCCGAGTTTCGCCGCGGTGACAGTCCCTGCCGGGATCGTCGCCGCGGTTGATCCTGCCGTAGTCGTGATATCGCCCGAGAAAGCCGGCATTCGCGCGGCGGAAACCATACCTGAACTCAGCGCATTCGCATCGAGATTGGTCAGTGAACTTCCGCTGCCGGAGAAGCTGGTCGCCGTGATCGTCCCCGCGCTGAAATCCCCCGACGCATCCCGCTTGACCAGTCTGCCGACTGAGTTCGCCGAGCTCGCATTCGCCAGGTCGTCGTAATGAGCGGAGGACATCGAGCCGGCGTTGGTTCCGCTCGCTGCGGCGATGGAAAACTGTCCGGTCCCCGAACTGTAGCTCAGGGGCGCGGTCGCGGACAGCGCGCTTCTGGCGTCCGACTGCGCGGTCGCCGCGGAATAGCCGGTCTTGGCGTCATTGATCGCCGTGCGGTTTTCGAGCTTGCCGAGCGCCGAGAGGATCGAATCCGTCGCGGTGACGTTTCCGCCCGAGGCAGAGCTGAAACCCGAAAGCGCGGTTCCGGTAATGTTCAAGCCGCTGACTTGATTATCGACATACTGCTTGTTGGCGGCATGAACCGGATCGGTCGGCGCGCCCGATGGCAGGACGAGAGGCTCGGATAAAGTCATGCCCCCGCCGGGAGAGATCGAGGCTTTTGGTACACCAGCGGAATCGAGTACCTCGAGGAGATTGCCTGTCTGCGAGGCAAGGGCCTTGATAGAAAGGCCTACGTTCCCACTGGCGGAAGGAAGATGCATCGCCGAGCGCGGGAGATCCCCAGATACGAGATTTCTGAAAGTCGGTGCTCCGCTGGCTCCGTCAGGGGCGGCCAGGACCTGGTTGGCGGACTGACTGCTGCCTGTGATCGGCATCTGGGGTACCCATTGCGACCCGTTCCAGGTCAGGACGTTCCCGGAAGAGGGGGCTAGATCCGCTCTCAGGGTACAGACTTTCTCGCGTGTGGAAACGCGAGTGAAGTAAAGATGGCTCCCATCGTATTCCATCGCGCCGGAAACGGGGGTCGAGAGCGAGGTGCCCGAGGTGAACTTCAGCGGGGCTGTCGAAAAGGTGCCTGCCGCCAAGGTGGCTTTGCCGACGAGGGTGCCGCTGAGGCTGGCCGTGATCATTCCGGCGTTGAAGTTGCCGGAGGCGTCCCGCTTGACCAGGGTGTTCGCGACTTCAGCGCTGGTAGCCGAGCTCGTCGCGGAGTAGGCGGCATCGAAATTGAGGAAATTACCCGCAGTGAGATAACCATCCGCGACGCTCGTGGCCGCCGTCATCGAGATCGCCGGAGTGGTCGTGGCATTGGTGACGTTCAGAGGCGGGCTCGCGGAAACGCTCGAGACGGTACCCGAGCTCGTCGAAGGCGTGAAGATCTCCCATCCGCTACCGTTCCAGCGGATGGATTGGCCATTACCGATGCCCGCGAGGTTCAGGTCGCTGCCGCCGAGCTTGGAGTCGGCGTAGGACTTGTTCGTGACGTCGCTCGCCGCCGAAGGCGCGCTGCTCACCGAAACGCTCGTGAACGAAGCGGCCGTGCCTGCCTTGGCATAAAGCGAGTCGTGATGATGGAGCGTCGAGGCGTCCTGGATCCCGCTGGTTCCGAGCAGGACGTCCAGCGCCGATTTATTCACGGAATACGGAGAGGCATTGCCGGTGACCTGGAGCAGATCCAGCGGCGCCAGGCCCTGGAGCGTCTCGGCGACTGTGGCCTGGGGGACGCTCGTGATGTCCTGGTCAGGGCTCAGCGTGACGGTGCCGCCGGAATGGGTGACCGCGAGCCGCAGCTTGCGTCCGTCGCCTGAGGAGGGCGTGTATCCGGGGAGGCAATTCGTTGACCCCACGGAGCGCAGCTGTGAGCCGCTATTGGCGAAGATCTGCGCGAGGCTTTTGCCGGGATCCGAGGCCGTGCGCTTATCCGCGCCCACGGCAGAGCCCACCTGCACGCTGAAGGCGCCGCCCGTGGCCGAGAGGTCGATGCCGCTTTGCGATTCTTCGTAGAGCAGGCAGGCGCCATCGGGGGAGTAGATCCCGATCGTCAGGCTCACGACTTCGGTCAGGGCCGCCGTTCCATCCGTGTTATACAGATGTCCATCCAGGATGAAGCCGCGCGCGTTATCCGCGGCCCAGGCCAGGGTGCCGGATAAGGAAAGCAGGACTACGCCGAGCGCGAACTTCATGGTACCCACCTGATGGAATGGCGTCGAAGGATGACACCGGAGCCGCTGCCTTGGGCTGAAACGGGTGAAATAGCCAGCTTCGCCGAGATGCTGCCGCCTGAAGCGGTGCCTCCGGCGCTCCCCGCGCGAATTCCGGGCACGCCTGAAACGGGATTGGACGTCGGGGTCGGCGCCGGGGTCGAGGTCGCGGCAGGATCGGGCTCGCTGACAATCGGTCGACCACTCAAGTCAGACACCTGCACCACAGCATTGGAGCATGCGAGCAAACTCGTGGCGATCAGGAGTAAAGAAAACCTAGCGACGTGCTTCAAAACGTATCCCTTGTACTTAAGATTCTAAGAGGAGCGGGCCGCAGGCGGAATGTGTCGCTTTTGACCGGCACCCGGAGGGAGGATTTTCGTTTCCTCCCGCTCAATCCAGGGATACTTTCAGAGCGATGCGTCTGCCGGTGCCGCTTATATCGTTCCTCAGCATCACTTTATGGCTAACGGCCGGATCGGCCCGTGCGGCCGGGGACCTCGAGGAAGCCTTCAGCGAGCTCAGGCGCCAGGCGACACAGTCCGCCTATGATCTGCGGATCGCCGAGGCTTCGGCGGGACAGGCGCGGGCGGCGCACTACACGAGCGTCGCGCGCTGGCTGCCGCGGCTGGATCTTCAGCTCTCGCAGTCGCGTTCGAAGGACTTCTCGATCCTGACGAGCGGATCCCTGGGCGCGCTCGGAAGCGCTTTTGCGTTTACGCCGCAGGCGCTCTCGCTCATGCGCTGGGAGCTGGACCTCAGCGTCCCGCTTTATCGCCGGTCAATCCATCTGGGCCTCGCGCAGGCCGCGGCCGAAAAGGAGCTTACCCTGGCGCGCCTGGAGCTGCAGCGCGCGGAGCTCGACTGGCGGCTGCGCTCGCTTTTCGGTGCATACCTGCTCTCGCGCTACAAGGAAGCCACGCTTCGCAACACCATCGAGATCGCCAAGACCAGCCTGCGCGAGGCGCAGCTGCGCTTTGAGCTCGGGCAGCGCACGAAGGTCGATGTCCTCAAGGCCAAGGCGAACCTGGCGACGCTCGAGTCGCGCCGGATCGCCTATGCGCAGGAGCGCGCCACCGCGCTCCGGGACTTCCTGGAGTATTCGGGGCTGGAAAACCAGGTGCTCGAGAGCGTCGGGCTCGAGAAGCTCCTGGAATCGGAAGAGGAGGTCCTCAGCGGGATCGATCGCTTCACCGCGCCCGAGAAGGCGCTCGCGTCGGTCGAGCCGTTTCTGCCCGGCGCCGCCCAGGGGGAGATGCCCGAGGAGGAGCTGCAGCGGCACATCGTGGAGTCGAGCCAGCGCTATCGCGCCTCGCTCGCGGAGGAGGAGTCGGGCTACGCGCGCGCCCGCGGCGCCATGTCGCAGGAATGGCCGGAACTATCGTTCCGGGGGAGCCTCAACAAGCAGGCGCGGGACT
The DNA here is from genome assembly GCA_023701205.1 of Oligoflexia bacterium. GTDB lineage: Bacteria > Bdellovibrionota > UBA1018 > UBA1018 > UBA1018 > JAMPXJ01. The sequence goes on along the minus strand of JAMPXJ010000032.1, from coordinate 29,903 downwards.
GGACCACGGCGTTCTCGGGTTCCGACCGCTCTTACTCGCTTGCGCTCGTTCTTTCGATCCCGCTCTTCTCGGGCGGAAGCCTGGTGAGCACCTACTACGAGAAAAGCAACGCGCAGCGCGCGGGGGAGCTCAAGGCGCGCAAGGACATCCTGAGCCTTCGCAAGGAGATCGAGACGGACCGGCTGCGGATCCGCTCGCTTCAGGCGATGCTCGAGGCGCAGAAGCTCAGCCGCGCCCAGAACGAGGAGATCGTGCGGCTCTCGTTCAAGAGCTATCAGCTTGGCAAGGCGACCATCCTCGAGCTGCTGACGAGCCAGGATGAGCTGATCGAAGCCAAGGTCAACCTCGCGAAAACCAAAATCGACCTCTCCGTGGCGCTGCGCAAGCTCGCCTGGAGCCTGGGAGTGGCCATCCAATGAAACGCGTCCAGCTCGTCCCCTTCGGAATTCCTCTCGTTCTTCTTCTGACAGCTTGCGGGGCCAAAACCGTCGTCAAAGGCGCGAAAGCCGTCCTGACCTCGGTCGAGACCTCGGTGACCACCACGAGCGCCGGCACCGTGATCGCGGAGCAGCAGGCGGTGCTGGGCTTCGGCGCGACGGGTCGGATCGCGCGCATCCTCGTGAGCGCCGGCGCGAAAGTCCGCAAAGGCCAGCTCCTGGCGGAGCTCGAGAACACCGATCTGCGCACCGTCTTCGAGGATTCCGAGCGGGAGCTCAAGCGCGCGAGCCAGCTCTTCGCCGAGGGGCTCGTCTCCTCGGCGGCGCTCGATGAGGCGAGGCGCAACCGCGAGATCGCGCGCGCGAACTACGACAAGTCGGTCATCCGCGCGCCGTTCGAAGGCGTGATCACCGAGATGAACCTGGAGCTCGGCGAACTCTCCCAGGCGGGTGCGCTCTCCAGCGGCAAGGCGCCCATGCGGATCGCCGATAACCGCCCCCGGCGCGTGCGCGGGGACATCGACGAGGTCGACCTCTCGCGCGTGAAATCGGGCACGCCCGCGCGGGTCAAGATCCAGGCGCTCGGGCCGGACTGGATACCGGCCGTCGTCGACAAGGTCGTCGCCTTCGTGAGCACGGTCAAGGAGAAGGACCGGACCTCGGAAATCGAACTCAAGTTCACGGGGAGCGGCACCGAGCGCATCCCGGTCGGCGCCTCCGCGGATATCGAGCTCATCACCGAGACGAAGGAGAGCGCGCTCGCGGTGCCCGCGCGCGTGGTGTTGGGGACCGGCGGGCAGCGGTATGTCTACGTCCACGAGGACGATCGCGTACGAAAACGCGCGATCAAGACCGGCCTCGGGAATTACGTCCGCATGGAGGTGGTTTCGGGCCTGAACGCCGGGGAGGTCGTGGTCTACCCGCCGAACGACCTGGATCTCAAGGACGGGATGAAAGCGAAGCTCGAGCTGACCCCATGGCCCTGATCGAGATCTCGAATCTCAGAAAGGTCTTCCGCATGGGTGACGAGGTCATCCATGCGCTGGACCGGGCTTCCTTCACGATCGAGGAGGGGGATTTCGTTTCCATCGTGGGCCCTTCCGGCTGCGGGAAGTCGACGCTCATGAACATCCTGGGGCTGCTCGACAGCCCCGACGAGGGCCAGTACACGCTCGAAGGGCACCCGGTCCAGACCCTGAGCGACAATCAGCGCGCGGAGCTTCGGAACCAGAAGATCGGCTTCGTGTTCCAGACGTTCAACCTGCTTCCGCGGGCAAGCGCCCTGCGGAACGTGGAGATGCCGCTCGTGTACTCCGCCAGCTACGATCGGAGTTTTTCCCCTGTGAAGATGCGAGAGATGGCGCTTCAAGCCCTGGATCGCGTGGGGCTCTCCCAGCGCGTGGCGCACAAGCCCAACGAGCTTTCAGGGGGGCAGCGCCAGCGCGTGGCGATCGCGCGGGCGCTCGTGAACCGACCGAAGCTCGTGCTCGCCGACGAGCCGACGGGCAACCTCGACTCGAAGTCGGGGCAGGACATCCTGCAGCTCTTCGAGCGCTTGAACTCGGAAGGGGTCACGGTCGTGATGGTCACGCATGATCCCAAGATCGCGGAGCGCGCCCGGCGCGTGATCGCGATGCTCGACGGGAAGATCACGGAGGATCGCCGCCGTGCCCATTCGTGAGATCCTGGTCCTGGCGCTCGAGTCCTTTCTGGCGAACAAGCTCCGCAGCGGGCTGACGATGCTCGGCATGATCATTGGCGTGGGCGCGGTCGTGCTCCTGGTCTCCATCGGCAACGGCGCGCGCAACTACATCACGAGCGAGTTCGAGGGGCTCGGAACCAATCTGATCTCCGTCCAGCCCGGCCGCACCGACAAGAAGACGATGGGGCCGCCGGTGGGGGGCGCCAAGGAGAAGCTCACGCTGGCGGACGTCGATGCGCTCGAGCGCCAGAGCCTGAATCTGGAGGCCGTAACGGGCGTGATGTTCGGCTCGGCGAGCGTCAAGGTCGGCGATCGCACGGTGAACACGAGCCTGCTGGGCTCCAACGAGCAGCTCACGGTTATCCTCAATATCCGGATCCAGGCCGGGGAGTTCTTCTCGCCCGAGGTCGAGTCCGGCCGCCGCGTCGTCGTCCTGGGCTTCAACGTTGCCCGGCAGCTCTTCGACGAGGAAAATCCCATCGGAAAGCTCGTGAAGATCAACGGCAGCGAGCATCGCGTGATCGGCGTGACGGCGAAGTCCGGACAGAGCCTGGGCTTCAACATGGATGACCTGACCTTCGTGCCCACGCGCACGGCGATGCGCCTCTTCAACGACGACCGCCTCTTCGGCATCCGCGCGCGCGCCAAGTCGCGCGTGAGCGTCGACGACGCCGTGGCCGAGATCACCGAGATCCTCACCCATCGCCACAACGGCGAGGAGGATTTCACGGTGCTCACGCAGTACTCCATGCTCCAGACGATGGAAACGATCCTGGGGATGCTCACCTATGTCCTGGGCGGGATCGCCATGATCTCGATGGTCGTGGGCGGGATCGGGATCATGAACATCATGCTCGTGAGCGTGACCGAGCGCACCAAGGAGATCGGAATCCGCCGCGCCGTGGGCGCGCGCCAGCTCGACATCCTCAAGCAGTTCCTGGCCGAGGCCATCGCGCTCTCGCTCATCGGCGGCTCGATCGGCCTGCTGGGCTCGGTTTCATTGACGTACCTGGTGTATCTCGCCGCGCCTAAGTTCGACATGCGCGCGCCGGTCTGGATCATGATTCCCGCGTTCGGGATCTCGGCGCTGACGGGCATTCTCTTTGGCGTCTGGCCTGCGCGCAAGGCGGCGCGCATCGAGACGATCGACGCCTTGAGATTCGAATGAGCGGGGCGGGCCGCAAGATCATCCATGTCGACATGGATGCGTTTTTCGCCTCGGTCGAGCAGCGGGACCGGCCCGAGCTGCGCGGCAAGCCCGTGGTCGTGGGCGGGAGCCCGGAGAAACGCGGAGTGGTCGCGGCGGCTTCCTACGAGGCGCGGCGCTTCGGCGTGCGCTCGGCGATGAGCGCGGCCAAGGCCAGGCGCCTGTGCCCGCAGGCGGTCTTTCTTCCGCCGGATTTCAGGAAGTACTCGGAGGTGAGCCGGCAGATCCGGGAGATCTTCCTGTCGGTCACGCCGCTCGTGGAGCCGCTTTCGCTCGACGAGGCGTATCTGGACGTCACCGAGAATCTCCTGAACGAGCCGCTGGCGCGCAAGGTGGCCGAATACGTGAAGCGCGAGATCCGGACGAAGACGGGGCTGAGCGCGTCGGCCGGAGTCGCGCCCAACAAGTTCGTCGCCAAGGTGGCGAGCGATTTCCGCAAGCCCGACGGGCTGGTGGTCGTGCCGCCCGAGAAGGTCCTGGCTTTCGTCGAGAAGCTCCCGGTCGGCAAGCTCTGGGGCGTGGGGCCGGTCACGGAGAAGAAGCTGCAATCAATGGGGATCTGGACCGCAGCCGAGATCCGCAAGCGCCCCGTGGCGGAGCTGGAGCAGGTGCTGGGTTCCTTCGGGGCTTTCCTGTATCGCCTGGCCTTCGGCGAGGACGACCGTCCGGTCGAGTCCGAGCGCGAGAGCAAAAGCTGCGGCGCGGAGCGCACCTTCGAGCGCGACCTGGTCGAGCTCACGGAGCTGGTGGAAATCCTGCGGAGCCTCGTCTCCGAGGTCGCCGATTGGCTCAAGGATTCGGGACGTCCCGGCCGCACCGTGACCTTGAAGCTGCGCTATTCGGATTTCAAGACGATCACCCGGAGCAAGACGATGCCCGTCGCGACGGACGACCCGGCGAGGATCCTCGAGGTGGCCGAGAGGCTGCTTCGGGAAGGAACGGAGGCGGGACATCGACCCGCGAGGCTCATCGGCGTGTCGGTGAGCGGTCTGCGCGGGGAAGAGGAGCCGGAGCAACTTTGGCTGCAATTTCCGCCACCTTGGGATCGATTTTGAAGTCGGGGAGTTTCAGCTTAGAATAGGCTAGGTGCTCAGGCTTCGGGGTGTTTTCGCAATCGCTTTTCTTTTTTTCGCGTCCGGGGAGCTTTCCCTGGCGGATTGCCGTTCCGCGGACAACCGCTTCGTGCGCTCGCTCGACGGGCTGGTCACGCATGAGCGGATCCACGCCTACAACGTGCAGGAGCTGATGCTCCGCGCTGCTCAGGCGCGACCTGAGCTTTACGCGGAGGCGATCCCCTATATCGCGCCTTTCGGGGGGACTCATGACGTCCCGAAATCCTATCGCGAGATCGCCGAGCTGCTCTGCTCGATCTACGGCATGAATCTCGAGGAGCAGCAGAGCTGGACGCCCGAGCGGCGCGAGGAGGTGGCGCGCCTTCGGCGGACCATCATCGACAGGCTCAATGAGACCGAGGATGCGCTCAAGCACGAGGTGCTCATCAAGAAGGGCCTGATCAAGCCGGATGGCTCGCCGCGGAACGCCAAAGCAGGGCGGATCGTGGGGCTTCTCAAGCGCCTGGAGAAGATCGCGGACAACGTCGAGCGCGTGGGCAACCCGATCTCCGCCGAGGAGCTCGGCAAGCGCGCAATGGATGCCAAGGTCAGCTTCGAGAGGTATCTCGCGGGAGGGTTTCCGGTGGGAGAGCAGCAGGGCGTGATCACGGAGGCCTATGACCTGCTGGGATATTATCACCGCGAGAATGCGCGATTCACGGGCCACGTCCAGCGCATGGCGTTGACGATCGCGCCGAAGCGCGGCTTTCATGAGACGCTGGTCGCCTCCGCGAAGGGGCGCGTGCACGAGGCGTTTTCCTCGATGAAGGAGGAAAAGCCCGAAAAATGGGTTCCGAGATCCCCGGTCATGACGAAGGAATGCTTCAGGCAGTTCGGGGCGCTCGCCAACTGAGATCGCAGCTCAGGGCGACTCGGGCCGTGCCGCGCTCTCGCCCTTGCGGCCTCCCCGGCGGCCGCGCCTGCGGCGACGGCGTTTCCGTTCGCCCCCTTCGCCTTCGCGCTTCGGCCCCGGCTGGTCGGCGCTTTTCGCGCCGTTTTTCGGGGCAGCGACTTCGGCTCCGGCCGGCAGCTCCACCGAATCCTCCACGTCGCTTTCGTCGATCTCCGCGCGCTCGAAATCACGGATCTCCGGAATGGACTTGCCCAGGATCTTCTCGATGCGCGAAAGGAGGGGGCGGTCCCGGCGGGTCGCGAAGCTGGTAGCGGTGCCCGAAGCCCCGGCACGGCCCGTGCGTCCGATCCGGTGGACGTAGTCCTCGGGCTCGAGCGGCAGATCGTAGTTCACCACGTGCGCCACGTTGTCGATGTGAATCCCGCGTCCGGCGACATCCGTCGCGATCAGGATGCGGAATTTACCCGACTTGAACTCCTCGAGCGCCTGCTCGCGATGCGCCTGGGGCCGGTCCGAGTGGATGTAGGTCACGTCATAGAAGCCGGCGCTGTGGAGCGAACGGTACATCCGGGTCGCGCCATCCTTGCTGCGCGCGAAAACGATCACGCTGCCTTTTTCATGGCGGAGCAGGCGCCGCAGCTGGCGGATCTTGTCGCTGTCTTCCATCCACATCAGGCGCTGCTCGACCGTCGTCGCGGCCGAGGTGGGCCGGCCGATCGCGATCATCTCGGGCTCGTGCAGGATCCGGCGGGCGAGCTTTTCGACGGGAGGGGTGATCGTCGCCGAGAAGAGGAGTGTCTGGCGCTTCTTCGGCACGTCCTCCATGATCCGCGAAAGCTGCGCGGCGAAGCCCATGTCCAGCATGCGATCCGCCTCGTCGAGCACGACGACCTCGACGTAGTCGAGCCAGATGTTGCCGCGATCCAGGTGATCGCAGAGGCGACCCGGCGTCGCGACGATGACTTGGGGATAGGTGTCGATGGCGCGCGCGTCGGCCGTCATCGCGACACCGCCGATCAGCACGATCGAGCGCACGCCACGGGGCGTGCCGAAAAGCTCCAGCGTCTGCTGCGTCTGCAGCGCGATCTCGCGCGTGGGGCAGAGGACGATTCCGAAGGTGCCTTCGCGGCCCTTGAACTTCTCCACCATGGGCAGGACGAAGCTGGCCGTCTTGCCTGTTCCCGTCTGCGAGGAGGCGATGATGTCGGCGCCTTCGATGGCGGCCGGAATAGCTTGGGCCTGGACGGCCGTGGGCCTGGCGAACCCGGCTTTGCGGATCAGCTCAAGCGCTTCGTTCGAGAGACCCAGGGACTCCCATTGAGGACTTTCAGTGTTTTCCATAGAGCGTCGCCAGTGTAGCAGCGCCTTCCCCGGATTGCTATGGTAAGCTTCCGGGGAATGACGCTGTTTCCGCTGAAATCGGCTTTTTCGGTCCTACTGCTGGGCTTGACCCTGCCGCCGCTGAACCTCGCGCAGCTGGCGAGCGTGGCGGTTTTGCCGTTTTCTGGCCGGTTTTTTCGCCGAATCAACCGGGCTTGCGCCGGGCTGTGGTGGCGATTCTGCGTATTTTGCCTCGAAAAACCTCTCCAGGTGAAAATCGCGGTGACGGGAGATGCTCTGCCGGCCGGGGGCGAGAATGCGCTGCTTTTCGCCAATCACCAGGGTGCCACCGATCCCCTCGCGCTCCTGCCGCTCGCCTGGCGGGCCGGGCGCCTGTCGTCGCTCAAGTGGTTCGCCAAGGAGCCGCTCAAATACGTGCCGTTCGTCGGCTGGGGAATGCTTTTTCTGGACTGCGTGTTCCTCAGAAGGAGCTGGGCCGAGGATCGCGCCGGCATCGAGCGCGCCTTCGCGCGGCTGCTCGCGCATCCCGAGCCGTTCTGGCTGGTCACGTTTTCGGAAGGCACGCGCCGCACCCCGGCCAAGCTCGCACGCAACCAGGAATACGCGCGGGGACGCGGGCTCGTTCCGTTCCGGCACGTGCTGCTCCCGCGGAGCAAAGGCTTCGTCGCGGCCGTGCAGTCGCTGCAGCCCCGCTTGAACGCGGTCTATGATGTGACCTTGGGCTATGAGGGCGGAGGCGCGGGCCTCGCGGATCTGATCCTGGGGCGCACGCGCGCGATCCACATTCATCTCCGACGGCATCCGATCGAAAGTCTTCCCATGGAAGGCGAGGCGCTCGCGAACTGGCTTCTGGCGCGATTCGCGGAGAAGGACGCCCTGCTGGAAAGCTTTCAGGGCCTCCGGCATTTCAAAGCCGATTCAAGCCAGACAAGCGGCTGATTCCGCGGTTTGTCGAAAAGTTGAGGCATTTCCATCCGCTTCGGGAGGGATTGACTCTTATGTTTTCTGTTATTAAAATATATTAACAGTATGTACTTTACATCACGATATAAACTAATTTCACTGACTTTGAGCGGTTTCTTGGGCGGCTGCGCAGGGCCGAACACACCGCTTGGCGCTTTATGGGTTCTAACTCCCACTGAAGCGCTGGGGAATCGTCAGATCGCACGGGAAAACCTGACGGATCCGGGGCAGCAGGCGCTGGGTCGTCACCTGCCGCAGATCCGGGTCACCCCGGGAACCCAGGTCCTGCACGGCCCCTCGGCGCTGAAGGTCATCGTTCGCGATCCTGCGGGCGATCTCGACCGGTTTCGCATCTCGGTGCGCTACAACGGCTTTGACGTGACCCGATCGTTCCTTCGGCAGTGTCGGATCGAGCAGCGCTGGGGCGAGCGCTCCATCGTTTATGAGAACCCGGTCCTGCGGCTGCCCGCGAACGAGGACCACCAGATCGAGTTCAGCTATATGAGCGCCTCGGGGGACGCGGCGAGCGTGCGCTATTCGCCGCCGCTTTGCTACGCCTTTCGTCCGAAGCCGGTTACGACGACCGGGGACTTCTCGCCTTCCTCCGGATTGCTCTCGGCCATCGACTCCATCGCTCGTGAGGAGGGTTTCAATCCCGCCTTCTTCACCGGGCTGGTCGCGCAGGAGTCGCGCTTCGTCCCGACTGCGGTGAGCTGGGCCAAAGCGGTCGGCCTGACGCAGGTCACATCGGGCGCGGAAAAAGAGATCGCGGCGATCTTCGCCGACTGGCCCCGGTATCCCGGCGTGGAAGGCATGCGGGTGGAGCTGGTCCGTCTCCTGGTCGTCAGCGGCAGGATGAACGCCGTCAACGAATGGCGGCTCGATCCCGCGCGCTCGCTGCGCGGCGGGGCGGTCTTCGCGCGCCTGCTCGCGGAACGCTGGTCCTCGCCCGAGCGGCTCGCGAGAATCCGCGAGCTTTTTCCCGATCCCGAGATCGAGCATGGCAAGCTCATCCTGGCCAGCTATCATTCCGGCTACTCGCGGGTCTCGGGCGCGCTCGAGGCGCGCGGACGGGACTGGCTCAAATCGCCCGAGCTCCGGGAAGCGCGCAAGTACGTCAACAAGATCTACAGCTACTGCAGCTATTTCGAGAAAGGGGAATCCGATGTTTAACCGCCCGAGGCAGTTCCAGCTACTGGCGGCAATCCTGGTCGCGGTCGCGGCCTCTTTTCCGGTGCAGGTCATGGTGGGCTACGGCTACACCCTCGCCGAATTTGATCAGCTCATGGCCGGGCTCGCGCCGCTCAACTGGCTCGTCTTCGCGAGCGCGCTCGTGCACGCGACCTTGGTATACCAGGCCTCTCCACTGGTGCTGGCAAGCACCCCGCTTTTCCTGCTCGCGGTCGTCTGGAACAACTGGGTGGCGGCGGCGGCGGGGCTGAACGTCTCAACGGCCGTTGCCGCGCTGGCCACCCTGGGCGCGTTCGCGGTCCACCTGCCTTTGCTGCAGCAGGCGCCCCGTCGCGTGCTCGCTAATCCCAGGCTGCGCTGGTGGAGGACGGCCAAGCGGCGCCGCGCGAGCGTCACGGCGATCATCCGGCCGGTTCTCGGCGGGGAGGTGCGCGCGAGCACCTTCGACGTGTCGGTGGGCGGGGCCTTCCTCGCGCTCGGGGCGGAGATGAACAGGAACCTCAAGGTGGGCTCCCGCTGCTCGATCCGGCTGGTGCTGGATCAGCTCCACGTGATCCAGTGCGCGGCCGAGGTCGTGCGGCACGCGCAGCCGACGGGCAGCTACCCGGCGGGGTTCGGGGTGCGGTTCATCTGTCTCGACGATTCGCAGCGCAAGGCGCTGTCCAATTTCGTCGACGCCGGGGCCGCCGCTGGTTAAAATCGGGGAATGCCGAAACGCTGGAGCCTCCTCGCGGCGCTGACTCTCGCCTTGGTCGGAATTCTCTCCTGCGCGCGCGCGCCCTTGAAGGACCGAACGGGAGCGATGCGCAGGTCCTCTCCACCCGAGCTGCGCGATGACCTTCCGATTCCCGCGCTGCTTGATGCGGTCGATGCCCAGATCCGTTTTCTCGAGAAGGATCCCTCGTCGCGCGGCTTCGTCTTCGGGGACCGTTCGCTGACCAAGGCCGAATATCTCGCCGGTCTGCGGCGTTTCGAGCGACTGGGGCGCGAGAAGGGGGCGGATCCCGGGGAGTTTTTCCGCTCCGTGCGCGAGGAATTCGAGTTCTTCGAGGTCTACGGGCAGAAGGAGTGGGGCGACGTCTTCATCACCTCCTACTTCGAGCCGCGGATCCCGGGATCGGAGAGACCCACGGCGCGCCTCACGCAGCCGCTTTACGGCATGCCGGATGACATGATCTCGCTGGATCTCGGGCTCTGGGGCGAGCGGTTCGCCGGAACCCGGAAGCTCCGGGGGCGCCTCGACGGCAAGGCGCTCATACCTTATTACTCGCGGGAGCAGATCGATGCGGGCGCCGCGCTCAAGGGGCGGAAGCTCGAGCTGTGCTGGGTCGATCCGATCGACGCGTTCTTCCTGCAGATCCAAGGCTCCGGGACGGTGGAGCTTCCGGACGGTAAGCTCCTGCGCCTGAATTACGCGGAAAAAAACGGCCAGCCTTACGAGTCCATCAGCAAGTATCTTCGCGGCGTCATCCCTCCGGAGCAGATGAACCTGCACACGATCGAGGCTTATCTCCGCAAGCTCCCGCGCGAGGAGATGCAGCGCATTTTGAATCTCAATCCCAGCTACGTCTTTTTCAAGCCGCTGGAAGAGAGTGCTCTCACTTATCTCGGAGTCCCCGCGACGGACGGACGGACGATCGCGACCGACGCCGGATTTTTTCCCAAAGGCGCGCTGGCCTTCCTGAGCTTCGAAAAGCCGCGCTTCACGGCGCCGGGCGAGCTGGTCCCGGCCGGAGGCGAGCCCGTCGCTCGGTTCGTTCTCGACCAGGATATCGGCGGGGATATCCGCGGTCCGGGTCGCGTGGATCTTTTCTGGGGCCGCGGCATGGAGGCCAAGCTGTACGCCGGAGCGATGAAGAACCGGGGGCGACTCTATTATCTCGTTCCGAAAACACCGTAAGTTTCCGTAAGAACATTCTTTTCCCGGGATCCGAACCTGTCGGACTCAAGACGGTCGGCACAAAAACCGATAGGTTTTTGATGAGATTCCGGCCGTGGCCCATCGTCATTCTCGCCGTTTTGCATTGGCTCGCGCCACTCGGGAATTTCCTCTTCAGCGCCTGGCTCGAAGGAGTAACGCTTGCGGTTTACTGGGCGCAGTTCCGCGAGAGCACGGATCTCCTGGGCTACGTGGATTTCTTCCTGCTGCTTCCGATCGGGGGGCTCGCCATATATTCGTGCAAGAAATGGAGCTACCCGATCTTCCTCCTCGTCACGCTCGAGACGGTTTCAGTGAACGTGATGACCTGGAGGCAGTCTCCGGAGCTGTTCCCGCTGCCGCTCCTGCTCGCGCTCAGCCTGCTCGATGCGCTGTTCGTGGGCTATTTCCTGTTGCCGGCGGTGAGAGCCGCCTACATGGACCCCCGCCTGCGCTGGTGGGAGGCGCAGCCGCGCTATCAGATCCGGCTGCCCGTGCGGATCAAGTATCCGGGCCGCAAGGGCGCCGACCGGGGCGCGATCGCCAATATCTCCGTGGGCGGGCTCATGATCGGCACCTCCGCGAAGCTCGACGAGCGCGCCGATTTCCACTTCACCGTTCTGGGGCGTCACTACGCCGTCGAAGGCAAGCGGGTCTACCAGCGCGGCGACGGACCGTATTTCTGCGGCATCGAATTCATCCATACCGAAAAGACTCGGCGCGAGCTCACGCGTCTGATTCGGGCGCTTCGCATCCTGCGATTCAGCACGCGCGACCGGGAGGAGCAGCTCAGGGACCTCTGGCGCTGGGCGCTCACGCTCGTCACCACTGGAAAAGGATGGGTTCCGGAGCTTTCGCCGGGCGTTGCGCCGGCGAAGCCTCGGCCCAGGCGCCGGACGCTGAAGGCGGTGCGCTCTTTGCCGTCGCCGCGCGAATCGGTCGAAGAAAACAGGGCCAAGGCGGCCTAATCCACTCAGGAGTCACCCATGGGAAAGAAAAAAGAAAATTCAGGTACCCGGATCGTCAGCCTCACGGAGGCGCGCGCGAAGCGTGTCGCGAAGGAACGACGTGATTTCGAGCGATTCTTCCTGGGTGAGATGACCCAGGTGTTCTGCGTGACCGAGACCGGGGATCTCTTTCCCATCGAGATCGTCGAGCTGAGCCAGGCCGGCTGCTCCTTCCGGGTTCCTTTCGAGTCTGCGGATAAGGTGAATCTCGACAATACCGGGCGCTTCGTCCAGCTTCGGTTTTACATGAGCCGGGATACCTACCTGCCGGTCGCGGTGAAGGTCACGAACACCAACCCGATGCTGGAACAGGGATTCAAATACGTGCGCTTCGGCTGCGGCGTCGAGAAAGAGCTGTCCTCCTACCAGGCGTATCGCCAGCTCGTGCTCTTCATGGATGCGTTCGCGAAGGCGTCCCGTCGCGAGAGCCGCAAGGCCGCTGTCTAAGTTTTTGAGAGTGTCCAGTTCTTAGGCGGTTTTTCAGCCTGAATTTCAGCTCCTTTCATTGAGGGTCACGGGAATTCTCGTGTCCGATCAGCATGAGTCCTCCCCGACACGGGCACGTTGACGCAAGGCATCACCTTTGCTTCTCCATGTCTCTGTTCACATAGGTCAGCAAAAACCGTCACTCGGTACGTGAGAGGGGAATTCATGCGAAACGCGCTCAAGCTCAGAGCCATGCCTTCGTCCGTTTCTGAACGCCGCCTTCGCCCGCGCTCGGCGCCGGGTTTCCGTTCCCGCCGCGGGGAGAAGCTCGTGGAAGGCATGACCAAGGCCGAGCTCATCGTGAAGTACGACCAGAAGGTCCGCTTCATCGCGGCGCGGATGATCGCGAGCCTGCCGGTCTCCGTCGAGCTGGATGACCTCGTCAGCGTCGGTTTCATCGGTCTCATGGATGCGGCCGACAAGTTCTGCGCCGCGCGCGGGGTGAAATTCGCGACCTACGCCGAGTTCCGCATCCGTGGCGCGATCCTCGACGAGCTTCGCAACCAGGACTGGGTTCCGCATTGCGCGCGGGGGCGCGCGAAGGCGATCGATCGCGCTTATCACCAGGTCGAGCGCAGAAAAGGCTCCCGTCCCACGGACTCCGAGCTCAGCGAGGCGCTGGGCGTGAGTCGCGGGCGCCTCGATCGGATGCGCAGGAGCACGGGCGCCCTGGCGCTCGTGAGCCTCGAGTCGTCCGAAGTCCATCGCGAAGCCGTGCAGCAGATCGAGGAAAGCCGCGAGGGCGCGGATCCCTATTCGGAAGTGCTACGGAAGGACGCGCGGGCATTTCTCGAGAGACTCTTCGAAGACCTCCCGGAGGAGGAACGCCTGGTGCTCCGGTGCTATTACTTTCGGGGGCTGAACCTGAAGGAGATCGCGAGCATCCTTTCGCTCAGCGAGTCGCGGATCAGCCAGCTACACACCAAGGCGATCCTGCAGCTCCAGAAGAGGCTCGGAGAGTCGCCACTCGCCTCGCGCTCGGTCTTCGGGATGCTGCTCGAAGCGGCCTGAACGGTCGCGCGCGGCACGACCGGTTAGAGGGTTGCAATTCAGGCTTGTTTTGCTAAGTTCTCGCCCCACGAGAGGACTTGATCACCTCATGGGACAGGTACCTGAAAATTCTTGCCCTGCCGGCTGGCCCGGCACAGCGCTTTTCGCGGCCGCGCCGAGCTATGGGATAGCCGGTGACGGGCGCGTGGCCCGCCATTTCGCCCATTACCTCGACCTGCTCGGGCTTCGGGTCGCCCGCTGGTCGCGGCGCCAGGAAGCGATCGACGGCATTGCCGCCGAGGAAAAGCTCGGAGGCTGCGACGTTCTTCTGGTACTGCTGAGCGACTCGGCGATCGAGCCTTTCCTGCGCGCGCGCCCGGGACTCTCCCGCTGCAAGGCGATTCACTTTTCGGGCGCCCTCGTGACGCCGCTCGCCCAGGGCTTCCATCCGTTGATGACTTTCGGTCCCGAGCTGCACGATCGCGCCACCTACGAGCGGATCGTGTTCGTCTGCGAGCGGGGCGAGCTCCGCTTTCCGGAGCTTTTCCCGGCGCTGGCGAATCCGCATCACGAGCTGGCACCCGAGCTCAAGGGGCGCTATCACGCGCTCTGCGTGCTCGGGGGCAACTTCACCGTGCTGCTTTGGCAGAAGCTTTTCGAGGATTTCGAAACCCGCCTTTCGCTGCCGGCGGACGCGGCCAAGCCCTACCTGCGGAAAATTCTCGAGAACCTCGAGCGGAACCCCCGCCAGGCGCTGACAGGCCCGCTCGCGCGCGGCGACGCCGGGACGGTGGCCGCCAACCTGGCTTCCCTGGAAGGCGACGCTTTCCAGGAGGTTTATCAGGCGTTTGTGCGGGCATGCGCTCCCGCGCTGAGCCCGGTATGTCCCCACGAGCGCCAAGAGAGGTCTCATGACCGGCATTCATGATTTCCGGAAGTACAAGCAGGAGCATCGCAAGATCAGCATGGTCACGGCGTACGATCACGCGATGGCGCGGATCGTGGACGAGAGCGTGGTCGACTGCGTGCTGGTCGGCGACAGCTGCGCGATGGTGATGCACGGGTTTCCTTCGACGGTGCATGCGACGACCGAGATGATGGCTCTGCACGTGGCGGCCGTCGCGAGGGGTCTTACGCGCAAGTTTCTCGTGGCGGACATGCCCTTTCTTTCCTTCCGCAAGGGGCCGCAGGCCGCGCTCGAGTGCGTGGATGTTCTCATGAGAGCCGGCGCCCACTCCGTGAAGCTCGAGGGGGTCCGAGGGCACGAGGACACGGTCGATCGCATCGTGCGCTCGGGCGTGCCCGTGATGGGCCACATCGGCCTCACGCCGCAGTCCATCCACGGGCTCGGGGGCTTCAAGGTGCAGGGCAGGGGGGAAGCGGAAGCCGCGGAGCTGCTTTCGCAGGCCAGGCTGCTCCAGGAGCTGGGCTGCTTCGCGCTCGTGCTCGAATGCGTCCCCGCGCCCGTGGCCGCGCGGATCACGCGCGAGCTCGCGATCCCGACGATCGGGATCGGCGCGGGGCCGGATACCGATGGTCAGGTGCTCGTGCTGCAGGACCTGCTCGGAATGAGCGGGGAGTTCCGGCCGAAGTTCCTCCGGCAGTTCCTCCACGGGCGCGACGCGGTACGGAGCGCGCTCGACCGTTACCACGCGGAGGTGACCGGCGGCACCTATCCTTCGGAAAAGGAGAGCTACTGATGATCCGGGTTTTCAAATCCATCCCCGAATGGATCGGGTTCCGCAACTCGGCCACGCTGGAAGGCAAGCGCCTGGGCTTCGTGCCCACGATGGGCGCGCTGCATGCCGGCCACGCCGCGCTCGTCGAGCGGAGCCATTCCGAGAACGAGGCGACCCTCGTCAGCATCTTCGTGAATCCCACCCAGTTCAACGATCCGCGCGACCTGGAGAAGTATCCTCGCACGCTCGAGGCGGATCTCGATTTGCTCGAGCGCGCGGGCGCGGATTGTGTCCTTTATCCCGAGTACAGGGAGCTCTACCCGGACGGTTATCGGTACCGCGTGCAGGAAGGCGAGCTCAGCAGACTTCTCTGCGGCGCGCATCGGCCGGGCCATTTCGACGGCGTACTGACTGTCGTGCTCAAGCTGCTGAACATCGCGCGCGCGGCACGGGCTTATTTCGGCGAGAAGGATTTTCAGCAGCTGCTGCTCGTGAAGGAGATGGCCGAGGCGTTCTTCCTGCCGACGGAGATCGTTCCCTGCAAGACGGTACGGCAGGAGGATGGGCTCGCGCTGAGCTCCCGAAACGCGCGCCTGAACCCCGGGCAGCGCGCGCAAGCGGCGGAATTCGCCCGGCTGCTGGGCTCCGGGCTGCCCGCGAGCGAGATCCGTTCCCGCCTCGAGGCGCTGGGCTTCGCGGTGGATTATGTCGAAGAGCGTTTCGGCCGCCGCTTCGGCGCCGTGAAGCTCGGGGAAGTGAGGCTGATCGACAATGTCGAAATCTAAGATCCTGTTCCAGCTCTCGGGTTCCATCGCCTGCTACAAGGCCTGCCAGGTCATTTCGCGACTCGTGCAGGACGGTCACGAGGTGCAGCCGGTCTGCACGCAAGGGGCGTTGCGCTTCATCGGGGCGGCGACCCTCGAGGGGCTCACCGGCAAGCCGGTTTTCTCCGACACGTTCACCTCGGGTCGGATGCTCGATCACGTGAACCTCGCGAAATGGGCGGACCTCGCGATCCTCTGCCCGGCCTCAGCCGACGTGATCAACCGGCTCGCCGTCGGCAACGCGAGCGATTGCGTGGGCAGTCTTTTCCTCGCCTGGGACCTGAAGAAGCCCTATCTCGTGGCCCCTGCGATGAACCAGCAGATGATGGCGCATCCCGCGACGCAGGAGTCGTTGTCGAAGCTCGCGTCCTGGAAGGTCCATATCCTCGGCACCGGCAGCGGGTATCAGGCCTGCGGCGATATCGGCCCGGGCCGGCTTCTCGAGCCCGAACAGCTCCTCGAAGCGATCCGGAAAGCGATCGCGGGCGCGCTTCCATGAAGGTCCTCGTCACGGGGGGAGGCACCCGCGAGCCGATCGACGGCGTGCGCTTCATCACGAATTTCAGCACGGGTGAGACCGCCGCGATCATCGCAGACGAGCTGGCGCGCGCGGGTCACGAGGTGACCGGCGTCTTCGGCCTGGGCTCCGTCCGGCCCGCGCGCGCGGCCCGTCTTGCGGAGTTCGGCAGCTTCGCCGATCTGGACCGCGTGCTGCGGGAGCTGCTCGCGCCGGGGGGAGTGGAGGCGGTGATCCATCTCGCGGCGGTGAGCGATTACTCGGTCGGCGCGATCGAAAGCGCCGGCCGCGGCTTCGCGCCGGGCGAAGGCAAGCTTGCCTCGGGAGGGGAGCTTGTGCTCCGTCTCAAGCCGAACTTCAAGATCGTCGAACGCCTCAAGAGCTATGCGCCCGGCGCGAAGCCGCTGCTGATCGCTTTCAAGCTCACCCGCACGCCCTCCGAACAGGAGCGTCTCGAGGCGGTCCGGAAGCTCGCCGCGAGCGGCGAGCCCGATTACATCGTTCACAACGACCTCGGGGACCGGGAAGCCGGGAGCCCGGCCTTTCGTCTTTTCAACGGGGCCTGCCAGGAGCTCCGGATTTTCCGCTCGCGCGAGGAGCTGGCCCAAGGCCTCGCCGGGCTGCTTCGGGAGAGATGCGGATGATTCTCGCGCTTGATGTCGGCAACAGTCAGATCCACGGCGGCGTGTTCGTCGGGGAGGAGATCCGGTTCCAGTTCCGGAAGAACACGAAAAACACCAACTCCTCCGACGAGATCGGGCTTTTCCTCAAGTCCGTGCTGCGGGAGAACGGCATCGATCCGGCGGGCATCCGGCAGATCGTCCTGTGTTCCGTGGTGCCGGATATCGTGCACTCGATCGGCAGCGCCTGCATCAAGTACTTCGACATCCAGCCCGTGCAGCTGCAGCCCGGGAGCAAGACCGGCTTGAAGATCAAATACCGCAATCCCCTCGAGGTCGGCTCCGACCGCATCGCGAACGCCATCGCGGGAACCTATCTTTTTCCCGGCAAGAACCTCATCATCGTCGATTTCGGAACCGCGACGACCTACGACGTCGTCACCGCCGAAAAGGAATATCTCGGCGGAATGATCATGCCCGGGCTGCGCATCTCGATGGAAGCGCTGGAGCTGCGCACGGCGAAGCTGCCCGCGGTGGAGATCCTAACGCCGGGCGAGCTCGTCGGGCGCTCGACGGTGGAGAGCATCCAATCCGGGCTCTTTCACGGAAACCTCTTCGCGCTGCGGGGAATCACCGAGCAGATCCGCCAGGATTACTTCCATGGGCAGAGCGCGCTTGTGGTAGGTACTGGGGGCTTTTCGCGCCTTTTCGAAAAGCATGGGGCCTTCGATGCGCTCGTGCCCGAGCTGGTGCTCATCGGTTTATACCGGACATTGCAGCTGAATTTGTGATTCCCGCTTCCCGATCAGGCGAAGGTTATGGCGGATTGCGTCGCTTTTTCCGGGAAAATATAAGTTTTTCTAAGGTTAAAATTTTTTCTCCAAAATGAACCACCGCCCCTTTACGGCCGCTCCTTTGTGTCGTTCAATGGCCGCTTAATACCCAAGGGGGGGTAATTCAATGAAAGTACGCTCGCTTCCTTCCGCACTCATCCTTCCGGTCGTCATGGCCTCAATCGTCGGGATCGGCTTCAGCCTGCGCGCATCCGCGGGCGAGGTTCTTCGCCTGAAATCCGGCGTGGCCGCCATTGAGGACGCTTCAGAGACGTTTCTCATGCAGGCGCTCGGCACTTTCGAGGACCGTTCGGATTCCGCCCGCTACTTCGTGGTGCAATTCGAAGGGGCGGTTCCCTCCCGGGCTGAAGCCGCGCTTGCCGCCCAAGGCCTCGAGACTCTCCGCTATCTGCCGGACGACGCTTTGGTCGTGCGCGGCAGCCTTCAGGCCGCGGGCCTGGTGAAGTCATCTTTCGAAGGCGTACGCGCCGTGGCGGCCTACCGCTCGGAATGGAAGATCAGTGACGAGTTCCGCGGCAATCGGGGGATCTTCTCCGATCGCACCGAGCGTCTCGTGGTGACCGCGGTCGACGCGGCCGCCGTGCACGGCGTCGTGTCCCGGCTCCAGTCGGTTCCGGGCGTCACCGTCCGCAACTCCCGCACCTCCGACATCATCGTCGATGCCCCGCTTTCGGCGCTCGATTCCATGGCTTTGATCGAGGGCGTCGAGTGGATCCAGCGGCTGCCGATCTTCGTGACCTTCGATTATCCGATGGCCGGGGAGTTGGCGCAGCTCCTCCCGCTCGCCCGCATCGGCGCGGATTACGAGTACACGGGTCATGAGTCCGGCACGAAAATCATGAACTTCGACGCGGCCTGGAAGCGTGGCTTCATGGGCGAAGGCCAGATCGTCGCGATCGGTGACACCGGTCTGGACACCGGCAAAGTCGCCTCGATCCACCCGGATTTCGCCGGCGGCGTGATCAAGGGCTATGCGATGGGCCTGGGCGCGCAGAGCTGGGAAGATCCGATGGGCCATGGAACACACGTGGCGGGCTCGGTCGCCGGCCGCGGCGCTGTTTCGAGCCAGATCAAGGGCGGCGCCTTCGAGTCGAAGCTCATCATCGAAGGACTCTGGAGCGCCATCCTGGATAACCTCGCTCCGGGCTCCGACTTCAACAAGCTGATGGGCACGCCGTACAATGACGGCGCGCGCATTCACACGAACTCCTGGGGTAGCGCCGCGAACCTGGGCGGATATGACACCTTCGCCTCCCGCGTGGACGAGTTCATGTGGAACAATCCGGACATGCTCGTGCTCTTCGCCGCCGGTAACAGCGGCGAGGACAAGAACGCCGACGGCATGATCGACGAGAACTCGGTCAGCTCGCCCGGCACGGCGAAAAACGTCCTGACCGTCGGTGCTTCGGAGAACCTCCTGCTCGTGGGCGGGATCCAGAGACCGCATGGCCAGCTTCGTGGCGGTGACAAGAAATGGGGCGTTCCTCCGTTGAAGGATGACCTCCTTTCCAACAATCCGGATGGCATCGCGGCGTTCAGCTCGCGCGGCCCGACGAGCGACGGTCGTCTGAAGCCGGAGATCGTCGCTCCCGGCACGAACATCGTGAGCGTCAAGTCGCGGCATCCCAAGGCGGAGAAGCTCTGGGGCGAGTTCCTCGGCGGCGCCGATTACGTCTATAGCGGCGGCACCTCGATGTCGACGCCGCTGACCGCGGGTGCCGCGGCGGTGGCGCGCGAGTATCTGATCAAGGAGCTCGCGATCAGCTCCCCTTCGGCCGCTCTGGTCAAGGCGATGTTGATGCACACGGCGCATGATCTCTTCCCGGGCCAGTACGGCATCGGCGCCAAGCAGGAGCTGCCGACCCGCCGCCCGAACGTTCACGAAGGCTACGGCCGCGTGGACATGGACCTGCTGACGAGCCTCGGACAAGAGACTCAGGCCATCGACAACCGCGCCGGTGTCGCTACCGGCGAGGAGCAGATCGTGAAGGTGAACGTCCGCAGAGGGCTGCTGCGCGCGACCCTGAGCTACACCGATGCGCCGGCTTCGCCGTCGGCCGCGAAGGCGCTGGTCAACGATCTCGATCTCAAGGTGGTTTCCCCATCGGGTCAGGTCCGGCAACTCAACGACCGCGTGAACAACTCGGAAATGATCGAGCTCTCGGGCCTCTCCTCGGGTGACTACCAGATCGTGGTTTCCGGCAAGAACGTGCCTCGCGGCAAGAATAACAAGCAGGCTTACGCGCTGATGATCAGCGCGGAGTGATCTCGCGGTAAATGGGGGGGGCGGCTGGCCGACCTTGGTCAGTCGCCCGCCCGCGAGCGCGCGGATCAGTTCGCGCGGTCTGCTGCCTCGCCCTTCCCTGGGCCTGTTTTTCACTTCCATGTGGGTCGAGAGCCGTCCGTGGCCACCCGACCAAGGTTTTTCAATGAGCGCGAATCTCAGCTCGCGCTTTCGATCAATCTCAACTTTCGGCCCAGGCTCTTGTGCTTGTGCCCGTCGATGTGGGCGAGCTCCTGGCGTTCCTGATCTTCTTTGCAGTGCACGCAGAGGCTCGCGGTGGGACGCGCCTCGAGCCGGCGCAGGTCGATCTCCTCGCCGCAGCTCCCGCAGTCTCCGAAGGTGCCGTCGCTGATGCGCTGCAAAGCTTCGTCGATCTTCCGGAGGAAAAGGGCCTCGCGGCTGCGAAGGCGCATCTTCATTCCGGCCTCGAGCTCCGTGCTCGACATATCGGCATCATCGATCGTTTCATCCTTGGGCAGATGGAAATCCTGGCCACCCAGTCCCTTGGCGAAGAGCTCGCGGCGCTGCATTTCGAAAAGTTTTTTGAATTTGAAAATGGTTTCGGCGTTCATGGTCATCTCCTGTCGCTTCGGGCGGACGCGGGCCTATAGCCGTAACCGCGTGCGGGTGGGCATGGTTTCGCGTCTGGGGGGGCCCGGTCGTCAGCTATTCGGTCGGTTGAGGTTTCGGATCAGGTCACCCTAGCCAGCGACGACGGTACGGGAGATGGAATAGATCGGAACGGGAGAGGAATTGTACTTGGATAAGTCCGGTGGATTTGCCAGTTGCAGAGTTTGGATACTTCATATCGGCCTCCTGGAATGCCTCTCACGGCCTCCGCAAGGAAAGGATTGCGAGCGATGTGCCATGTCATTTTTGCCAGTCAAATTGAGGAGGAGTCGGAAAAAACCGGCACGGTTGCCTAGATAAGGGTGTGAAAAGAGCGCCCCGTCAGACTGGAAAGAAAGGGCGCAGGGCCGAACTGATACCATTTCAAGTCATTGGAATCGCAGGAATATCATACCGATCAGGTCTTTTTTGCTCCACTCTGTCCGGGCAGACTGCGTCCACGGCTACAAATGAGAGCGGCTCTCCCCAGGCGAGTGGCGCTGGAGGAGAGCCGCCATGATGAGATGAGCTTCGCGCCAGTTCAGGCGAACTTGCGCGAGAAGGTGTCCCCGAGGCTCTTGGATTGGCGGCCCGCGGAGGTCAGGTGCTCCTTGCGTTCCTGATCCTCTTTGCAGCTCACGCAAAGCGTGGCCGTCGGACGCGCCTCAAGGCGGCGCAGCTCGATGTCCTCGCCGCACTCCTCGCATTCGCCGAAGGTGCCTTCCTCGATCCGTCGAAGGGCCTCTTCGACCTTCTTGATATAGAGGGTCTCGCGATTTCGCAGGCGCATCCGCATGGACTGCTCCATGTCGGTCGTGGCCTGGTCGATCTCGTCGAAACGGTCGTCGCCGCAGACGCTGAAATCCTCGCGCAGTACACGGTCATTGAAGAGCAGCGTCTGGCGCTGCGCTTCGAAGATCTTCTTGAACTTCTTCAGTCTCTCCTTGTTCACGATACCACTCCCCCTTTGAGTTCACGGATGATGCCCTGGCTCACTGCCTGGAGCGTTTCCAACACCCCAAGCCCCCTGTTGGCCACGGCTTCGAAGTGAGGCCGACGCGTCGGATTGAACGTCGCCTCCAGCTCTGACACGGGAACCGCCCCCGGGATATCCCTCTTGTTGTACTGCAGGACAAGAGGGAGCCGGCTCAGGTCATACCCCTGCCGATCGAGGCTTTTCTCCAACTGCTCGAAGGCCTCGATGTTCGCTTCCATGCGCTCCGACTGGCTGTCGACGACGAACACGATGCCGTCGACGCCCTTTAAAATGAATTGCCGGGAGACCTCGTAGAAGGTCTGTCCCGGGATCGTATACAGGTGAAAGCGGGTGCGATACCCGCTGACTTCCCCCACGGCGAGAGGAAGAAAGTCGAAGAAAAGCGTGCGCTCGTTCTCCGTGCTGTGAATGATGAGCTTTCCGCGCTGGTCCTGTTGCGTGTGCTCATAAATGTACTGGACGTTCGTGGTTTTGCCGCAAAGGCCCGCGCCCGCGTAGATGATCTTGCAGTTGATTTCCTTGGTGACCGGATTGACGAAGCTCATCCGCCGACCTCGAGCCGGTTTTCGAGCGCCTTGCCGATGGTCTGGCGATCGGCGTACTCCAGCATGCCGCCGACGGGCAGGCCGCTCGCGAGTTTCGTCACCCGAACGCCCAGCGGCCGGAGCAGGCGCGCGAGATAGAGCGACGTCGCCTCGCCTTCGACACTCGGATTCATCGCGAGGACGATCTCGCGAGCCGGGCTTTCCGTCCCCGCGAGGCGGCTCATCAGCTCTCGGATCTTGATCTCGTCGGGTCCGATTCCGTCGAGCGGCGAAAGCGCCCCGTGCAGGACGTGATAGTGCCCGCGGAAGACCCCGGTCTGCTCGATGGCGAAAACGTCCGAGGGCCGTTCCACGACGCAGATCTGGGTCTGGTCCCGCGCCGGATTCGCGCAGAGCCGGCAAGGATCGGCTTCGACGTCCGTGAAGGTATAGCATCGCGAGCAGAGTACGATCTGGCGCTTGGCGTTGACGAGGGCCTCCGCGAGGGAACTCGAGTAGGACTCGTCCTGCTTGAGGATGTAGTAGGCCAGGCGAGTGGCGGTCTTTTCGCCGATGCCCGGGAGCTTCGAGAGCTCGAAAATCAGCCGCGAGACGGGATCGGCCTTAGCCATTTCCGTTCTCCTCGTCGGTCAGCTGGATCGGTCCGAGCTCTCCTCCGAAAAGGGCGCGAGCCTCGATGATGATCGGATGGTTCTGCGCGGCCGCGCGCGCGTTGCGCTCGCGCTCCTTGAGCTCGCGCTCGCGCCGCATGGCCAGGCTTTCGCCCTCGTTCTTCAGCTCGATCTGCAGGAAGGCGTTCGCGACGAAGTACTCCTTGGCGAACGCGAGCAGCTGCTCATGATAGACGCGCGATTGCAGCTGGTCGCGGAAGTAGGAATCGTTCGGCGTGAAATGGATCCTGAGGGCGCCCGCCTCGGATGTCGGCGTGCCTGCGCAGATCCCGTGCTCGAGGATCGTGGCCAGGAGCGGCCGTGTGCCCCGAACATGCTCGATGAAGCTCTCCCAGGTCTGGGACCCGGGCACGGGAGCCGGCTTCGCCGGCGCGGCGGTGACTGTGGCGGCCGGCTGGTGCGACGCAGCGGAGGCTGCCGGAGCGGAAGCGGCGGCGCGAGGCGCGTTGACAACAGGCGCAGAAACAGAGGCAGGTGCGGAAGTGGCAACAGGCGTATTGGAGCTAACGGGCGCGGAGCGCGCGGCTGACGCTGCCGGGGATGCGATCGAGGCGGCGCCGCTGGTCGCCGCGGTCGTGGTCGTCCCGCGGCCACTGGGCGAGTTCACGGAATCAACGGAGACGAGAGCCTCGGCCGTGGCGCATTTCACGAGCAGCACATCCAAGACAACCTTGGGTTGCGGCGAGCGGGCGATCCATTCTAGGCCGTGATGGAGTACCTGGAAAATCAGCTCGATCTCCTCGAGCGAGCGCAGCTCGGCGATCGCTCGCAGCTCTTTCCATTCCTCCTCGGCGAGCTCGAGCGTTGAGGAGTTGGGCGCGCCGATCTTTGCGAGCACGGCGCCGTGCAGGAATTCGATGAGGCTGCGGGTCAGGACCCGGAGATCATGGCCGCGGGAGTAGGCCTGCTCCACGAACTGAAGCGCCTCGAGCGGCTTGCGCCCGAAGATCCCGGCGAGGATGCCCAGAAGGGTCTGGCCTTCGACGAGCCCGACGCTCTCACGCACCGACTGGACGGTGAGCTGGCTGCCGGAAAACGCGATGACCTGGTCGAGAAGCGACTGCGAGTCGCGCATGCTGCCTTCGGCGGCGCGGGCGATCAGCGCGAGCGCGCCGGGCTCCACCGTCAGCCCTTCGGCGCGCGTGATCTCCGCGAGCCGCGCCTGGATCTGCGCCACGTTCACCCGGCGGAAGTCGAACCGCTGGCAACGCGAGAGGATCGTGGCCGGGATCTTGTGCGGCTCCGTCGTCGCGAAGATGAAGATCACGTGCGCGGGGGGCTCCTCGAGCGTCTTGAGAAGCGCGTTGAAAGCCGCGGTCGTCAGCATGTGGACTTCATCGATGATGTAGATCTTGCGGTTGCCCGTGGAAGGCATGTACTTGGCGTTCTCGCGGATCTCGCGCACCGCCTCGACCCCGTTATTGGAGGCGCCGTCGATCTCGATGACGTCGATCCCGTTGCCCGAGGCGATCTCCTTGCAGCTCGCGCATTCATCGCAGGAACGCAGCCATTCGCCGTCCGCGGTATCGCGCGTGCTCTCGCAGCGGATGACCTTGGCGAAGATCCTCGCGATCGAGGTCTTGCCGATCCCCCGCGAGCCGGTGAAGAGATAGGCCTGGTGGATGCGTTGGGAGCGGATGGCGTTCATCAGCGTGCGGACGATGTGGCCTTGGCCGACGATGTCCGAAAACTGCGCTGGGCGCCACTTTCTAGCTAAAACGATATAAGAACCGTGAGAACCCGTTGAAGCGGTCACTGATCTCCCCAAACCACACAAGAATTGTGGCGGCACATTACTCTGGTTGGATACCATAAACAAGCGGAAACACTCAGCTTTTGGCCCCGTGTGCCAGCGCACTGCGACACGTGAGATGAAAGGGTTTAAAGCTACTGGGCCACGCCCAGTGGCATGCGAAGCTCCTGGCACCGGGCGAGAATTTTTTGATTCAGCTCGGACTGAGCCGCTCCCTGCTCCGAGACGTTGGCGACCCAAAAGCCGATCTGGATGGTTTGCATTCCTTCCGCGAGCGCGGAGAGGTTGATCGAGCTCCCGCGATTCCGCCGCATCGCGCTCAGCTCCGCGAGCGACGCCTGGCAGATCGACTGGATCTGCTCGAACGGCACCGAAACGGGGACGCGCAGCTGGACCGAGCAGGTCACTTCGCTCGTCGGCGAGGAAAGGTTCAAGATCTTGGTGTTCACGAGCTCGGCGTTCGGAACGATGAGGAGGTTCCCATCGCCGGTGCGGATCCGCGTGCTGCGCAGGCCGATCTCGTCGACCTCGCCCACGGTGCCGCCCAGATTGATGACGTCTCCGGGCTTGAGGTTGCGGTCGATGATCAGCGTGAAGCCCGAGATCATGTTCGAGAGCGTATCCTTCGCCGCGAGACCGACCGCGAGCGATCCGACGCCGAGGGCCGTGACCAGCGACATCACGTCGTAGTCGAAGTGCTTCAGGATCATGATGCCGCCGGTGAGGAAGACGAAAAGCGTCACCGCGTTCCGCATGAGCGGCACGAATCCCTGCTGAAGGGTCTGCGAAGGCACCGAGCGCCGGGCGCTCCATTCGATCCCGATGAGGATGCCGCGGCGGAAAATTCCCAGAAGCATGAGCACGAAAGCGACATAGATGCCGCTCTCGATCCAGCGCCGGGGCGCGGGCGGAAGCGGGGCGAGGTCCGTGAGGAATTTCAGCGCGCCGATATAGATGAGGTTCGAGATCGAAACCGCGAGCTCCGCGAGAAACGGCAGGCGGTATCGCTCGCCGACGGTTCGCAGGAGCGCGCGCACCGCGCGCGTCAGCGTCCAGGCGACCGCGACCACTCCGGCCGCCATGAGGAGATCTTTGGGAAGGAAGTTCATCATCTTAATTTTTTGAAGTAGCACAAACAGATTGAAATTCAATGAATCGGGTGCCAAATTGCCGGGGTGGGGATTTTAAGATCAGACGCAACGATGCCGGCGGCCTTGGCCAGCGCCGATTCCGTTCCGGATTCCATCCTGGAATTTCAGGTGGGTTTCGGCGCGATCGCGATCGCCTGGAAGCCGTCGGGCCATCTTACGCGCATCGACTGGAACCTGAAGCTGTTCGCCGATGCGGGCGCGCGCGAAGTTCCCGCCCATGTCCTCAACCTCGTCGAGCGGCTCAAGCGTTATTTCCGTTCGGGAGATCCCATGGGTCGCATTCCCTGGCACCTGATCGATCGCAGCGGCTGGACGCCGTTCCAGGAGCAGGTCTATCAGGCCATCGCCGAGATCCCTCATGGCGAGACCCGCACCTATGGCTGGGTCGCGGATCGCGTCGGAAGGAGCACGGCGACGCGGGCCGTCGGTCAGGCTCTGCGCAACAATCCGCTTCCGATCCTGATTCCTTGCCATCGGGTCGTTTCCGTCGCTTCGATCGGCGGCTTCATGGGCCTGACAGAGCCTTCGCCCGAGCTCGACCTCAAGCAGCGTCTCCAGCGGCTCGAGCAGGATTTCCTGAATCCGCTTTTTCCTTTCATGGCGTCCGATTTGGCGTGAAGCTGGAACCATGAACGGTTCCGTGGCCATCTCTTCTCGCGCCCTGCCGCTTGCCGGACTTTTCGCGGCGGCTCTCGTGGTCTCCTTCGGAACCGCATGGGCCTTCGATCGCGGCGCGCAGGACTTCTCCGTTTTTTTCGAATCCTGGAAGCTGGTGCTCGGCGGCCGCGGCGCCGAGATCTACCGCGCCACGCCCGATCGTTTTCTCTATGCGCCGGGCTTCGCCTGGCTCCTCTCCCCGCTGGCGCTCCTGCCGCGCGGAGTCGCGCTCGCGCTATGGTGCCTGGCCAAAGCCGCGATCGTCGGGCTGCTGATCCGCGAGCTCGGGGCCAGTCTCTTCGCGACGGTTCGCGGAGCAAAGGGAATCGCGGCGGCGGGGCTCGCGGCCTGGGGCGTGGTGCTTCTCGCGCGGCCGATCCTGATCGATTTTCAATACGGGCAGGTGAATCTCCTGATCCTGGGTGCGGCCTTTTGGGCGTTGCTTTGCCATCGCGAGCCGGGGATCCGGCTTCGCTGGGCGGGAGCGAGCTGGGCGCTGCTGACGTTCGCCGCGCTGGCGAAGGTGTTCCCGCTGCCGCTGCTCGCGGTTCCCTGGCTCGCGGCTCACGGTGTTCCCGCGCGCAGGCTGCGCGTGGAGCGCCTCGCGATCCTCTCCGCCGCGGCCGTGGTCGCGATGCTGCCGTTGCTCGCGCTCGGCCCGGACGGCGCGCTCGCGCTCACGCTGCAGTGGAAGGACGCCGTTCTCGCGAAGGGCCTGCCGCTGGAAACGCATAACCAGAGCTTCGCCGCTTTCCTGCACCATTTTTTCACGGACAAGCCCGCGCACGTGATCGCCCGCGGCGCGGATGGGTATTTCGTTTTCGGCCTGCCGCTGTTCTCCGAGGCCACGCTCGCGCTGCTTGTGGCGGCGTGGAGCTTCGTGAGTCTGGGCGCGTTGCTGGCCTGGCTCGCCTCGGCACGCGACCGGAGTCATCCGCGCTGGATCGCGGTCGCGGTGGCCGGGGTGATCCTGCCGTCGCATCTGGTATGGAAGCCGTATTTCGTGATGTTCCTCCCGCTGGCGATCGTGGTGATCCGCGACCGGCTGCGAAGCCCGGGCCTGCTGCTCGCGCTTTTCGCCGCGATCAATCTCACGGGCTTCGACGTGCTGGGACCTCGCCTGGGCTCCTGGCTCGAGGCGGGCGCGGTGCTTTTTTGGGCGGGCCTGGCGCTCGTGGCCTTGGGCGCGCGCGAGCGCCGCGCCGCCTGAAGGCGCTCAGAACCGGTACTCGAGCGCGAGCGTCGGGGCGGAGATGCCGAGGCCTTCCTCGGGACCGATGTAGCTGACAAAGGCGGCCGCCCGCGCCTGCAGCTTCTCGCGCAGCTGATAGCCGAGCTCGAGCGAGGAGTAGGGCTGCAGGGCGGTGCCTTCGAATGGCGCGGCCCGGATCGCGCTCGCGCCGGCGCCTACGGTGATGCGAAGCGGACGCGGATCGGCGGCGGCCAGCTCGACGAGCTCCGCCTGCATGCCTCCGTAAAGCGCGGTGAAGTAGGCGGCGCCTTCGGTCCCGCAATAGCTCTTTCCCGCGATCGAAGGGGCGAGCCGGCAGGCCGCGGCGCGGGTGGCGTCCTCGCTCTGCTGCAGTCCGGCCTGAAGGCCGAAAGGGCGTGGCCGGAAGCCGTCGCGGAAAGGGTGAAGCTTCAGGCTCACCCAGTGGGTGTTGAGGATCGGGCGGGTGGTTTCGCCGAACAGCGTGTTCGCGCGGGCGACGAAGCCCCGGCCGGACTTCACCTCGAACGCCTCCGGAGGCGCGGCGCTGGCCGTTTCAACTCGCGCTCCGAGGCCCGCCAGAAGCAGCGCGAGCGTGAGCGGCCGGAGCAGCGGTGCGCGGTGCCGTTTCATTTTTGGGGCTCCCAGCGGTCCAGCTCCTTCGCGCGCGCCGGGTCCGCGATGTCCGAGACGAGCGCGAAGAGCGATCCCACGGTCGCGCCTTTGCGGTAGGCCCAGAAGGTGAGCTCGTTGAGAAGCAGCCCATCGAGCGTTCCGCGGATCATGGCCACCTTCCCCATGGGTCTCGTGAGGAACGTCGAGCTGGTGAAATCGAGCATGAGGTTGAGAACCGGCTTGCCGACGCCTTTCACCTGGAGGATCTTCGATTCCACCAGGCGCTTCACCACGTCCTTGGCCTTGATGAAGCCGCAGTCGAGCTCGTCATTGCCGTCCATGAGGCTCCAGCTCAGCTCCTCGGGTCGCCCTTTGCCGTCGGACACGTTGCAGGAGTCGATCACGGCCTCCATCGAGGCGGCGAGGATCGTCAGGAGATCGAGATCGCCAGCGCTGATGTTTCCCGTTCCCGGGATCGCCGCCGAAAGCACCTCGTCGAGCGCGATGCCGCAGGAGCGCTCGAAGCTCCCCGGGGAGATCTCGCAGTTCCCGCCCCTCCAGTCGCACCGCTGCAGGAAGGTGCGGCAGCTCTCGTAGGTGCGCGGGAAGGTCACGCTCATCATCTTGTCCAGGTTCGCGATCACCGAGGCGCGGTCCACGTAGGTGCGATCCGTGCCGGGCTCCTGGGTGACGACGAGGGAGTGCGCGTTGATGAACTTGCCTTCGGCGTCGGGTCGCGCATCGGCGAACTGGAGATAGGCCTCGCGGTACTCCGGGAGCTCATCGATGAGATTGATGATCGCCGTGACCGACAGCTGGTCCAGGAAGACGATGTTCGCGGGGAAGATGTTCGTCAGGTTCGCGAGCAGCATCTCGGCCGCGTTGCGTTCCGCGATCGGCCGCTGGACCAGGATGTCGCTGGTCATCGCGATCAGGCGCGCGAAGCCGCGGCGGTCCCAGGTGCCGTTCCGATAGGGGTCCAGCGTGCCGGAGTCTTCCTTGAGGAGCGGCAGGCCCCGGAGCTTGCGCGCGATGTTGTCGTAAAAGCGGCCGACCGTGTCCGCCACGTCGCCCGCGGCGGAGAGCAGTTCGAGGAACTCGTCGTACTCGTTCTGGTCGCTCGAGATGTTGAGCGTGATGTAGTGATCGGGAATCCGGCAATCCCCCGGGGCGGCCTTGGCGACGCGATTATCGCAGAACTTGTCGAACGCATCGACCGCGCGCGAGGCGATCGCGTCGAAGAACATGATCTTCGAGAGCCGGCGGCCGTTCAGCGGCGCCGCGGCCTGGCCGTGGCGCAGGTTCTTGATCCGGAGAACCTTGTCGATGCTGGTCAGCGGCTGGCGCCAGGGGAATTCGGTGAGCGCGCAGTCAGTCCACTCTTTCGCGCCGGGGTTCGCGCAGCGGCCTTCCTTCACCGCCGCCACGAAATGAGGGAGATTCTCGATGATTCCGAGCTGGGCGGGATAGATGATCTCCATGAAGATGAAAGGAATGGCCTCGTCGGGATAGAGCTCCTGCTCGGTGGAGCGTCCCGGTGTCCCCTGGCTGCTCTTGAAGCGCCGGATGATGGAGAGCGCTTCGAGCGTCTTCGGGGGCGGAGAGGCGCCCAAACGCTGACTGATGCGGACCAGGCGATCGAGCTTCAGCGTCGAGAGGCTCGGATCGCCGAACCATTTCTGGATCAGGCCTTTTTCACCTTTTCGGGTG
>JAMPXJ010000031.1 GCA_023701205.1 Oligoflexia bacterium | reverse complement strand
ACGGTCGCTGACGCCCCGGTGATCGTGCGCGGCAGGATCGCGAGCTCGTACGTCGAGTGGGGGAAGGGAGACGACGGAAACCGACGCATCTACACCTATTACGAGCTGCAGCCGGAGGAGGTCCTCAAGGGCAAGGTTGCCGGCGGCGCGCTTCTTTTCCGCGAGCTGGGCGGGGAAAAGGACGGCCGCGGCATGGAGGTGTCGGGTGCCTCGCATTTCGAGCCAGGCGAGGAAGTCGTGGTCATGCTCGGTGAGAGAAACGACGAAGGAAACCATGACATCCGCGGCCTGATGATGGGGAAGCTCAACGTCAGGTCGAATGGCTCCGGAAAAGAAATCCTCGAAGGCCCGGCTCTGGGAGGAAGCAAGGCTGAATGGACGCTTCAGGGCTTGCGTCAGCTCGTGCAGGAGAATGCGGCCGAGCCAGAAGGGAAGGCCGCTGAAAGAAATGCGATCTCGCCTTCGACTCGGCCCCCGACGCGCTCCGATGCGCCGGTTCCGACGGCATCTCAATTGCAAAATCCCGAGACCGAGATCGCGCAATCCGGTGAGATCCCTGCCGATTCCCGTGACGCTGGCCATCTGACCTGGCCGGCGCTAGCATTGTTGGGGGGGGCCGGAATCGCCTGGGGGCTGTTCCGGCGCCGGCGACGCTAGCCGTCGCGGCACTCGCACAGGATGTGCGGGTCCGGCTAAAGGAGTTCCGATGTGTCCCGACACGAGTCCACGGAAAGGACGTTGGGTTGCGGCAGCTTTTGTCGTCTCTTTTTTCCTGACTGCCATCACGCCAGCTCAAGCTTATACGCCGACGGTCACCTCCGAAGGCCGCTCCGTTCGTTGGAAGGACCAGGCCACGCTCTGGCTGGCGGGAAACGCGCGGAACCAGAGCGGGCTCTCCGAGGACGCGGTATTCGACTCCGTGGTGAACAGCCTTCGGCGATGGAAGACGGCTTCGCGCGGCAGCATGCAATTTGAATACTGGCAAGGGACCGATCCGGATATCTATTTTCCCGGAAGCAGTTATGACGGGCTCTCGACGATCTACTTCGCCTCCAATTCGAGAACCGACGGCAGCCTCTCGCCGGGCGTCCTGGGCCTGACCCAGGTCTGGTACGATACGGAGACCGGCGAGATCCTCGAGACGGATATCGTGCTCAATGACCGAAACTTCCGCTTTACCACGCACGAGCGCGATACCTCGGGCTATGGTTCCGGCGGCGCGAGCTTCACGGGGGGCAAAAGCAATGTCTTCGTCGAAAGCGTGATCACCCATGAGCTGGGTCACGCGCTCGGGCTTTCGCACAGCGCTGGCATGCAGTCCACGATGCTCTCGATGGAGTCGCCCGAGCAGGCCCACCTGGGCTGCGACGATCAGACGGCGATTCAGGCGCTGTATCCGGCGACGAGCGCGGAGGCCCGCGGCGCGCTCGCCGGGCGCGTGGTTACGGAGCGCGGCACGCCCGTGTTCGGAGCGCATGTGGTCGCGATCTCGCGCCGGCGCGGCACGGTCATGGCCACCGCGCTCACGGATCGCAGCGGGGCTTATCGCATCTCGGCGCTCGAAGCGGGGGATTATTATCTCCTTGTCGAGCCGTTCTATCCGGGCGGCCAGACGCTTCCGCCCTATTACTCCGGAATGAGGCTCGATCAATGCTCGGGAAAACCCTTCGGGCGAACCGCGCTCGCGGAGAGCGACGGGCTCACCCTGCGTCCCTTGGCCGTGAGTCCCGGCAGCGCGGCGAGCGCGCCCACGGTGACGGTCCATTGCAACGGGAGCGGCGGAGCGGCCGTCCCGGGCAGCCAGGGGAGCGCGCGTTTCGGCTCCGCTCCTTCGGTGTTCAACGGTTTCGCCGGAAAACGCGGGTTCGGGATCGCGGACCGCTTCAACTACGACGGCGCGAACTACTACCGGCTGCAGGGCGTCGCGGGACGGCTGGAGCTGCACGTCCTGAGCTACAGCCTGTATTCGCCTGTCCGGCCCGTGGTCTCCCTTCTCGACTCCGACGGCACTGTCGTGGACGTCCCGGTTCAGGAGAGCGTTTACGAAGGAGAGTCGGGCTTCGTGAATTTCGACGCGGCGATCCTCGCCGAAAGCCTGCCGCCTGGCGACTACGTGCTCGTCGTGGGCTCGGCTCCGGTCGATGTCTCGCTTTACCCGGGCGGCCCCGTTTCGCTGGACACCGTGCCCTTCCTCGTGGTTACCGCCTCCGCGAACGAGGCGCCACCCGCCCTGGCTCTTGAGCATCCCGTGAACGCGCGGTGCCGGCTGGAAGAGGTTCGCGTCCCTTACTCGAGCCCGTCGAGAGATCCTTACCGGCGCAAGCTGCAGGACGGCGATGGCGTGGGTTTTTGCGGTACCGCCGAGTCGCGGGGGAGCGGGGGCGCAGGTCCGGGCGCCGGCGCAATCGCGGGCTGGTTCCTGCCCTATGCGGCCATGGGGATTTTCGCCCAGTTACTGCGCCGTCCCCGCGAAGTCACTTGAGCGCTCGCCGGGATGTGCGAGAATGGGGCTATGATGCGATTCATGATTCTGGCCTGGGGGTGCGTGCTTTTACCGGGAGCTGCCGCGAACGCGGCCGCCGAGCTGCGGCCGGAGGCGGTCCATCTCGCCGACAACAAAAAGTCCCAGGCGTATATCCGTGACGGACTCATCACCGGGGGCGACAGCGCAGTCAACGAGTTCATCGTCCGGGATATCCGGCGCGCGTCGAATCCGGGCGGCTTCGAGCGTATCGTGATCGATCTCGAGGGCAACCGCAACGGCGAGCCTGTGGCGATCGATCGGGCGCCCTATTACCAGGTCGCGGTCACGCCCGACGAAAAACGCCTGGTCATGTCGATCCACGGCAAGCCCCGTCTGGGCTTCGATGCCCGCAAGGTGTCCATGCTGATGCGCAAAAGCCCGGTGCTCACCGGTGTGCTGCTCTTGCCGGCGGTCGAGGAGGACCTCTGGACCTTTTCCGTGGATTTGAAGGACGAGCGGCCCGTCGAGGTTTTCGAGCTTTCCAACCCGGTCCGCGTGATCATCGATATCAGGAACAAGTCATGAGGACACTTCTGCCGGTCGCCTTGCTCGCGATCTCCTGCCTGACGGCCTCCTGTGCTTCCGGCCCCGCGGTCAGGACGCAGTCGTACGCCGCTTTGAATCCGCAAAGGACGTTCGAATACGAGTTACCGGTTGTGTGGAAAGGGATCGAAAAAGCGCTTTCGGGCTACAAGATCGAGTCGCGCAGTCCGTCAGAAGTCGAGGAGCAGGACTTGCGGCAGCTGGCTTCGCGGGAAATCGAGACTGACTGGATGATCGGCCAGTCCCGCGACAAGTACCATGAATACCAGGTCAATGGCTCGCCGCGAAAAATCAACCTCCAGACCCGTTTCAAATTCCGCGTCGTGGCGGAGCGGCGCATCGGAGGCACGGACGTAAAGGTCGAGCTTTCCGAGGAAATCGAGCGCCTCAAGGCGGACGGGACCCCGGCGGGGTATGAGGGGGCCGACGTGCCGGATTCCTCTCGCTCCAGCGAGCTCCTGGAGAAGATCCGCCTGGCGATCCTGTCAGCCGCCCCCTGATTTCCCGGAAAAATCCGGCCTTTCCGCCAAGGCGGGCTTGCCAAAGGCCGCGGGCTCCCCATATTGATTCGCGATGAGCACCGAGAAAAACGACCTTCCCGTGAAGCAGGGCGGATTGATTCTTCCGGATCAGGTTCTTCCGCCGAATCTCTTCGTCCTTCCGATGAACGGGCCCGTGGTATTTCCGACGCTGCTTGCGCCTTTGCTCGTGACCCAGTCCCGCCACATCGCGATGATCGAGGAGGCGATCAGCCGGCATCGGATGCTCGGCCTGCTGGAGACCCGCGAGGGCGACGTGAGGGAAGACTTGAAACCCGAGAGCCTCCATGCGGTGGGGGTCGCGGCGAAGATCGTCAAGCGGCTGAAGATGCCCGACGGATCGGTCAATCTCCTGGTTCACAGCATGAAGCGCTTCCGGGCGAAGCGTTTCCTTTCGGAGTCCCCCTATATCGTGACGGAGACGGAGTATCTCGAGGACGTTTCCGAGAAATCCATGGAAATGGACGCGCTCACCCGCTCGGTCATCAGCCACGTCAAGAAGCTCTCGGAGATCAATCCGTTCTTCACCGAGGAGATGCGGCTCGCGATGATCAATGCGCCCGGCCCCGGCACCGTCGCCGATCTCGTCGCGTTCGCGCTCACGCTCCCCAAGGCCGACGCGCAGGATTTTCTGGAGACCCTCTCGGTGAAGGCCCGCTTCGAGAAATTGCTCATCCATCTGCGTCGCGAGCAGGATGTGGCCGACCTGCAGCGGAAAATCCACGAGGACGTCAACGGCAAGATCACCAAGCTCCAGCGCGAATTCTTCCTCAAGGAACAGCTCAAGACGATCAAGCGCGAGCTGGGCTTCGAAGAGGACGGCAAGGAGAAGGCATCCCGCACCTTCCGCGAGCGGATCGAGGCCGCGGGGATGCCCGAAGACGTCCGCAAGGTGGCGCTCGAGGAGCTTGCGAAATTCGAGACGATCTCCGAGAGCTCTCCCGAATACAACGTCTCGCGGAACTACCTTGAAACGATGGTGTCGCTTCCCTGGAGCAAGGAATCCGTGGATGATCTCGATCTCGACAACGCCCAAAGCGTTCTCGACGGGGAACATTACGGGCTGGAAAAAGTGAAGGAGCGCATCATCGAGTTCCTGGCCGTGCGCCAGCTTCGCAAGGATACGCGCGGCTCGATCATCTGCCTGGTGGGGCCACCGGGCGTCGGCAAGACCTCCATCGGCAAGTCGATCGCCAAAACCCTGGGGCGCAGCTTCTACCGCTTCTCGCTCGGAGGCATGCGCGACGAGGCCGAGATCAAGGGGCACCGCCGCACCTACGTCGGCGCGATGCCGGGGAAACTGATTCAGGGCATTCGCCGAGCGGGCACGAGGAACTGCGTGCTGCTGCTGGACGAGATCGACAAGCTCGGGCAGAGCTTCCAAGGAGATCCCTCGAGCGCCTTGCTGGAGGCGTTGGACCCCGAGCAGAACGCCTCGTTCCTCGATCATTATCTGGACGTGCCGTTCGATCTTTCCAAGGTCCTTTTCATCACGACTGCCAACACTACGGCGAGCATTCCTGCGCCGCTTCTGGACCGGATGGAGGTCATCGAGCTTTCGGGCTACACCCTTGAGGAGAAGGAAACCATCGCCCTTCGACACGTGATTCCGCGCGAGCTGGAGGCGGCGGGCCTTACCTCCCGGCAGCTCCGATTCGAGCGTGCAGCGCTCCGGAAGATCATGACCGATTATGCCCGTGAGCCGGGCTTGCGCTCCTTGCAGCAGCTGGTCGCCCGGATCGCGCGCAAGGCGGCGGCGAAAGTCGTCCGGCAGGTAAACGGCAAACCGAAGGGACGCCGCGAACCGATCGCGGTGAACGAGGAGAATCTCTCCAGCTGGCTTGGCCCCAAGCGGTTCTATAACGAGATCGCCGAGCGGATCGCCAGTCCCGGCGTGGTGGTGGGCATGGCGTGGACCGCGATGGGGGGCGATATCCTTTTCATCGAGGCCACCGACGTGCCCGGTTCCGGCAATCTCAAGCTCACCGGGCAGATGGGCGAGGTGATGACCGAGAGCGCCGCGATCGCCTGGAGCTACGTGAAGAAGATGGCCTTCGCTGATCTGGGCTTCCAGCGGCGGTACTTCCGCGAGCACGACATCCATCTGCATATCCCGGCTGGCGCGATCCCCAAGGATGGCCCATCGGCGGGAATCACGATGGCCACGGCTCTCTATTCGCTGCTTTCTGGGCGTAAGGCGCGACAGCGGCTCTCGATGACCGGGGAGCTTTCCTTGCAGGGCAAGGTCTTGCCGGTCGGGGGAATCAAGGAAAAGGTTCTGGCTGCGCGAAGGGCCGGTGTTACGACGCTCATCCTACCCAAGCTCAACGAGAAGGACCTGGCCGAGGTGCCTGACTATGCCCTGAAAGGCATGACGATCCATCTGGTCAGCCGAGTCGAGGAAGCCCTGAAGCTCGCGCTCGAGGAGAAGGGCGCGCCGAAATACAAGAAGCCCGCAGTCCTGCGCTCAGACAGGCGATTGACGAAAGCCCCGCGCAAAGGAGTGCCTCCGGCTTGGAATCGCGGTTCCTATTGACACCCGTTGACCGGGCGCGGTAGGTTGCGTCGAAATTTCGGGGGCCACCATGGTTTTGAAGTCGATCTGGCTTATCGTTTCGGCGTTGTTCTCAATCGAAGCTATGGCGCAGGGCCTTTATCTGCGCGAAGGGCCTTATCGGCGCACCTGTAGGATCGGCGGAGGACAGCCATGGGTCGTCAAACTCCCCGCGGACGATCTGGAGCTTTGCAGATTCGACGGCGCGGCAGTTTCCTCGGAGGCGTTTTTCAACTTTCGAGTGGAGCGGCGAGGCGCGGAGGCGGTCAGTGCTTACCTACGGGCTGCGGATGGGGTGTCGTGCGGGCAAGCAGGGGGAGAAGTGTTGGTTTCCTTCGATTCCGAGGCTTCGGAGATCCTGCTGTGTCGTTTCGGCGACGGATCCGTCATTGAAGTTCAAACGTTGGAGCTCGGTTCGGGCGCTGCGGAGAATCGTGCGTTGACCGAGAGCCTGGCCTCCCGGTAAAATCCAGCCCTCCATGGCTGAGTCATCGGAGCGATCAGTTTCTCTGTTGCGTGTTGAAATCGATGACCTGGACGTCGCAGTTTCCGCTCCAGCCCTGTCCATTGGGAATCGAGTTCCCCCTGAACATCAGGATACGGTAACCCTGCTCCTCAAGGCGCTGGATTTCAGGTGCACAGCGAGCCGCGGCTTGCTCTGCGGCGACTTCGGGATTCAGGGCCTCCACGGAGCGATCAAGAATGTTGTAGATATACCGGTATTGGATCTGTGTATGATTGCGCCAATCCGTGTAATACGCCGCGTGTGATTCGGCAGCCGTGAGCATCGCCAAAGTGATCCAAGTCATCAAACGAATGAGTTTCATATCAAATTTACCGCCTTTCATCGGCCCCGATGGTGGGGCTCCGGGCCAGTCATAGGATCTGGGCCTCTCATCGGTCAAGGATCCGGCGGTGGGCCCGCATCAGGAACTGTACCCCCTTGTTCCCGGAACAGAGTGTTCCTATATTCCTGTTGTAAATAAGGCTCCATGAATATAGAAGCGCTCCCATGATGCCAGCGGAGTGTCAGGATTACCGAAGCTATCTCCGGCAGGAATTGACGGTTCGGATGCGGAAGAATCCGCGTTATTCGTTGCGCGCGTTCGCGCGGGACCTGGGGATGGCGCCGTCAAAGGTTTCAGAGGTTCTGCGGGGCTTGGGAGGGCTATCTCGAGCCTCGGCGATACGGGTGGCGCGACGGCTGGGCTATACGGAAACGGAGACACGTCATTTCGTCGCGCTCGTGGAGCTTCAGCACAGGAGCGAGCTCAAGCGTTCGGCTGCGAGGAAAGTGCTCGAGGCTCTTCGCGTGAACCAGGGTTTCGGCATACTCGATCTGGAGCGGTTCCAGGTCATCGCGGATTGGCATCACAATGCGATTTTGGAGCTCGTAACCTTGAATGATTTCGTGCCCAGGCCGAAATGGATCGCGGACCGGCTTGGCATTTCGCAGGCTGAAGCCGAAGGCGCGATCGCGCGCCTGATGGCCCTGGGTCTGCTCATGCCTGATCCACAGGGGAAGGGTTGGATTCGCCCCGCCGAAGGAATGCTGGCAACTCCGAGCGGCGTGCCCTCCCGGGCGATCCGGGCCCACCATCAGCAGATTCTGCGCAAGGCCGAGGCCTCCCTGGAGAGTGTTCCGGTGGAATTCCGGGATTTCTCGACATTGACGTTGGCGATCGATTCGGGACGGATCGAGGAAGCCAAGGAGGATCTTCGGGAATTCCGGAGGAAGTTCTGCGTCAAGATGCAGGAGCGCTCGGAAAAGGATCGGGTATACTGCCTCGCGATTCAGTTTTTTCCGCTGGAAAACGGAGATCCAGAGCTTTCGAGACAGAAGGAGAGGTCACAATGAGCTTCGGGTCGAGAACCGGGATACTGATGGCCGCAGCCCTGGCGGGTGGGCTCTGCGCCGTACCCGCATCGGGTGGGATCGAAGTCGGAAACGGCGGTCAGGGGGTCGTGCTGGGCGATCGGCTCTTCCTGCTGGACCTGGTCGAGTCCGGAATGGAATCCTCCGTGTTCATCGACTCGTCGGCTGAGGCCGACTCAGTCATCGACGGGATATTCCGAGATCGCCTCACTGCGGCCTTCAGGGAGCTCGAGGACCTGCCTCTGGCGCTCGTGCTGCGAAAGTTCGAGGAGATCCGTCGGATAGACGAGCCCCTTTCGTTCGCTCTCCTGCTCGCAGCGGAGAAGTTGCGCTGGGCGCCCGTCGAGACGGAGCTTGAAGCGATTCCGGACCGCGCTGGAGTGGTGGCTGTTTCGCGTTACGAAGTCGTGCAGCTCGCTGTGCGTGCGGGACGGTCCGTGCGAGTCTATCTTCCGGGCTGGCGCAGGCTCGATCCATCCAATCGGGCCGCTCTGCTTGTTCACGAGCTGGTTTATGCTCTCATGAAGCCGAATCGCCGTTCGGATGGCTTCAGCGAGCAGGAAGGGATCCGGGCTCGCGAAATCACGGCCTATCTGTTTTCTAGCGATTTGGGGAGGGGCGGACTGTCCGGACTGCATGCTGTGATCTCGGGTGAAATCGCAGTGGAGGCACCTGGCGCGAAGTTATCAGGAGAACGCCTCGAGGAGCGGCGTGTGCTCGTCACCATGAAGGTCCCGGTCAATTCGGGGGAATTTCTGGTGGAATCCAGCTATGCGGCCGGCCAGCCGTTCGATGCCTGGATATCGGGTCAATGCACGGAAATGCGCGGTATCGCTTCGCGGCGTGCTCGTTCGGTACCGATCCAGATCAGCATCGGTCTCGCCTGGTTCAGCAGGGGATTGATCTGGCAAAGCTGGACTTCTCCTCGCGGGGCCCAAAGCGGGCTCCAGCTCGATGAGCGCGGACCTCTTACGCTGCTCAAGCGAACGGACAAAAAAACGTACTTCTTCATTTCGCCGGAGGAAGCCGAAAACTGCGAGAATCTGATCAGCGCCGGTTTGGACGGGCTGTTTGCGGCTGACTGATGGGAAAGGAAAACGGAGAACGAACCCGGTAGAGAGCCGGAATGCCGTCCCTGTCAGTTCGACATCGGAAGCAGGTCGTCGTCCTGCTTCTTGGCTTCCTGCATGACGGATTTGACTTTCTGGGCGGCGATCTCGCGCAGAGCGGTGACGATCACGCGGTTCTTGCTCTTCACGAGCACCTCGTCGCCTTTATAGAGCTGGCGAGTGCGCTTCGTGGCGAGATGAACCAGTTCATACATATTGCTGACATTCTTCAGACAGTCTTCAATCGTTACGCGAGCCATTAGAGTCCTCTATCCAATCTTGAAGGGGGAGTCAAGTATCGGCACTCGTCCGGTACATGCTGTCGATCTGGTCACGGTAGCGCTCGGCGATCACTTTGCGCCTCACTTTCAGGGAAGGGGTCAGTTCTCCATTTTCTACGGTGAATTCGTTGGGCAGGATGATGAAACGCTTGATGGTCTCGAACTGAGGAAGCCGTTGGTTGAGTTCGGTCACGATCCGCTCGATCAGGCCCAAGATCTTGGAATTCTTGATGAGTTCTCCGTACTCACTGAACAGAATATGATTTTCGTTCGCGAAGCGGATCACCTCTTCCTGGTTCAGGGTAACGAGCGCCGTCAGGTAATTCCGGCGATCCCCCTGTACGACAAAGTGCTGGATGAGCTTATGGGAAGCGGCCAGGTTTTCGATCTTCTGGGGCGCGATGTTCTTGCCATTGCTGGTTACGATCAGATCTTTCTTGCGATCCGTGATTCTAAGAAAGCCGTCTTTGTCGATCGAACCGATGTCACCGGAGTGGAACCAGCCGGAGCGGAGAGCTTGCTCGGTATCTTGGGGGGCTTTGAAATATCCCTTGAAAAGCTTTCGGGATTTCACAAGGATCTCGCCATCCTCGGCGATCCGCAGACTAACCTCGGGAAGCGGACGTCCGACGGTCCCGAAGCGCAGGTCCTCGATCGCGTTGAGCGTCACCGGCGCGCAGGTTTCGGTGAGGCCGTAGCCTTCGAGGATCGGGATGCCGGCGATCTGGAAGAATTCGCCGATGTCGCGCGAAAGCGGGGCGCCTCCGCAGATCGCCACTCGAAGTCGGCCTCCGAAGCCTTCCCGTACCCGCTCGAAGATCACGCGATGCGCGAGCCGGTACTGTGCAAGATCCTTCAAGGAAGGTCGGATGCCTTTGCTTACCGCCCCGTAGTAGTTGCGACCCGCCTTCAAGGACCAGTCAAAAAGCTTCCGCACGATGGGTGGGCTCTGCGCCACGGTCGCGGTGACGCGCTCGAACGCTTTTTCAAAAACACGCGGAACCGTGAAAATGAGGGTCGGGCGGATTTCGTGCAGGTTGGTAGGTATCCGATCCATGCTCTCGGCGAAGCAGTGCCGCCAGCCGAAGACGTGGACCGCCATGGATTCGACGCGGCCGAGGATGTGCGCGTAGGGCAGGAAAGAGAGGGTGATCTCCTGCTCGGGGCGGATCTGATCGCCGAGCACCTGCGCACAGTCCTCGAGAACGCTCATGAGACTGTCGTGAGCGAGCATGACGCCTTTGGGATCTCCCGTCGTGCCCGAGGTGTAGCAGATCGTGAAAAGCTCCTCGGGGGCGGCTTCCTGAAGGTTGCGCTCGAACCGGTTCGGATCGCGCGCCTCGTGGTTGCGGCCGGCCTGGGCGAGCGAGCGAAGGGTGAACGTGTCCCCGGGGAGCGAGGTCGGATCGATCACGACGAGTTTCTCGAGGCACTTCGGCCGGGTCGCGAGCTTGCGAAGCTGGGCCGCGTCCTCGAGGATCGCCACCGTGGCTTCGGAATGCTCCAGGATCTGGATGATCTCCTCGGAGGTGAGCGAGGGATAGATCGGCACGGTCACGCCGCGCGCGCCCAGGATCGCCAGGTCGCAGAGCGGCCATTCGAAGCGGGTGCCCGAGATCAGGGCCACCTTGTCGCCGGGCTCGACGCCGAGGCTCATGAGTCCGAACGAGAGCTCGCGGCATTCTGCGAAGAATCGGCCGAAGGTCGTATCTTTCCATTCCGCGCCCACTTTGTGGCGGAAGCCGACGAGGTCCGGACAGCTCCGGGCCCTTTCGAGGAAGCACTGGGTGATGGTTTTTCGCAGGATGAGAGTCATGGCCGGAGTCACTTCCGCGCTTTCCGGGCGAGATCCATTTCCCGCTCGGCGGATTTTTTCTTCAGGGTTTCGCGTTTGTCGTACTTCTTCTTGCCCTTGCCCAGGCCCAGCTCGATTTTCGCGCGGCCGGATTTGAAGTACATCCGGGTCGGGATGACGGTAAGCCCCTTCTGGGTGATCGCTCCGAAGATCTGGTCGATCTGCCGGCGCTGCAGCAGCAGCTTGCGCTTGCGGAGCGGGTCGTGGTTCCAGATGTTTCCGTGCGAATAGGGAGCGATATGGCAGTTGAGAAGCCAGGCTTCCTGCGAGCTGCCGTGCGCACGGATCTCGACGAAGGAGTCGCGGAGATTGGGCGCCTGCGCGCGGAGGCTCTTGATCTCCGTGCCCGTCAGTACCAGTCCCGCCTCGACGACCTCTTCGATGAAGTAGTTCGCCCGGGCCAGCGGGTTCGTGGCGATCAGCTTTTCGCCCGTGGCTTTGGGGTCCTTGCTCATTTCACACCTGCTTTTGCGGCGTGGGCGCGCCGAATTCCGGCTGGGCGATCCCGAGCGAAAGGATGGTCTTGAAGGCGTCCTCCACTTTCATGTTCGCGTCGCGGACGTCGGTTTCAGGCACGATCAGGTGAAAGCCCGAGGTCGGGTTCGGCGTCGTGGGCACGTAGATGTTCAGCAAGGCGGCGCTTCCGATCGCGGGGCTTTTTGCCGGGCCGGTGACGAAGGCCAGCGTCCATAGGCCCTTCCTCGGATACTCCACGTAGACGACGCGGTTGAACTGCTGGCCGCCGCCCGAGCCGAGGGTGCGCAGCAGCTGGTCGAGCGCGCTGTAAACGCTGCGGACCACCGGGATGTGCTGGATCACCTCAGCCACCCACTGAAGCGTTTTGCGGCCGAGGTAATGCTTGGAGCTCCAGCCTAGGAAGGAGATGCCCATGGCGAGCGCCAGGGTCGCCACGACGATGAAGATCAGGTTGAGGACGGTGATGAGCGTCCGGTCCTGGATGAAGCTTTCGGGACGCCACTGCTCGGGTACGAGGAACTGCAGGTGCCAGAGGGCCTCCATGGCCGAGAAGAGCAGCCAGGCCGCCACGGCGAGCGGGATGATGATGAACGCACCTGCGAGGAAGTTGCTCTTGAGCAGGGTGGTGATGTCATTCAGCAGTTTGCGCATGAGGATTCCCAAAGTTCCCTAAAACAACCAAGAGACAGATACCCCGCCGCCCAGGATTTTTCCACCCGCGTCGTAGCCCGGCGCTCCGATCTTGCGGTCACCGAAACCGTTTCCTGCCTCGTCTCCGGCGCTCTTTGCGACATGCTCGGTCATGAGGCTGTGATAGGCGAGAT
Organism: Oligoflexia bacterium; assembly: GCA_023701205.1. Lineage (GTDB taxonomy): Bacteria > Bdellovibrionota > UBA1018 > UBA1018 > UBA1018 > JAMPXJ01. The sequence continues at coordinate 43,556 of JAMPXJ010000031.1, read as the reverse complement.
GCAGGTCGATTTGAAGCTGGCTGAAGCGATGCCCCGCTCCGAGGCTGAACTGATGGCGCGTGGGATCGAGATAGTTGCCTGCTCCCGACGGAGATGCTTCGAAAATGCCGCGGCGATATGCGTAGCCCGCCCGCAACGTGGTGGCGCCCAGGGTGATCTCTTCGGCGATGCGGGGAATGAGAAGGTTGCGCAGCGGGAAGCCGGGATTGAGGCTGCTCGTGATCGGAACACCGCAGGAAGGGTCGCTTTCGGAGCACCTTTCAAGCCGCAGGGCCGGGAACTCGTAGTCGCGCCAGGCTTGGAAATCCAGCTGCAGCGAGGTTCGGAGTCCCGGAGCGGGCTCATAGCTCAGGCCCGTCTCGATGCTGAGCGGATCGTAAAAAAGGGCCGCGCTCGCCAGGAAGTTGAAATCGAAGCTCCCGAGTCCGCCCGCCCGCGCGGCGGTCTTGAGCGCCATGGAGTTGCCCGAGGTGAGGGGGAACCTCACCACGCTGCCCGCGGAGAACTGCGGCGAAGGGGTCCACAGCACCCCCAGGTAGGGGCTGGTTTTTGCCTTCATGCTTGCGGTGAAGCGCATCGACGAAGGCTTGTTGCTGAGCGTGGAGAGAAACACCGTCGCCGAATTCGTCAGCGAGAAGCCGAGGTGGAAACCCGCGCCCACGTGAAGCGTCGGGAGAAGGCTCGCGCCGAGCGCCGCTTCGACCTGGGGCCGCTGGGTGCGGGCCCGGTAAAGTACGTACTCCGGATGATAGGTCTCGCCGGTATCCAGGAAGGCGATCTGATTGAAAGGGAGGAAACTCACCAGCCCCGCGGTCAGATTGAACCGATCGGTGAGCTTGAACGCCGCGCCCAGGCTCTGGCCCACCGTGGCCCGGTAGGAGGTATCGACGTTTCCCTGGGTCAGGGTGTCGCCGATGTAGTCATTCGTGATGGTGACGTTCTCGATCGGCAGAAACGACGGGTCCATGTAAAGAAAACCGACGTCCAAGGCCAGGCTCCGGCCCGCAGGGGCGACCAGCGCGAGACCCGCGGGATTGGCGTAGGCCGCGAAGCCGTTGAAGCCCGCCGCCGCGGAAGCGCCGGCCAGCGCCGAGCTGCGCGAGCCGAAGCCGTACGTCTCGCCGATATTCGCGCGCGCACCCGGGCTGAACGCGAGCGCCGCGGCCGCGAGCGTCGGCCAAACACGGCTGAAAGACGGGAGTCGGGGTCCGAGAGCGGGAAGCGATGGCATAGCGCCATCATACACAAATCGGCCGGCTTGTGGAAAATGGCTGCTTGCTAAGGCGCTTCCGTTTCGCTGTAAAGCCGAGCCCACTCCTCCCAGTCCAGCGCCTCGGCCCGTTTGGTGGGGTCGATGCCCGAGGCTTGGAGGGCTCGGAGATAAGGTTGCGCCGAGCGGAGCGAGGCTCGCAGCATCTTGCGGCGATGGGCGAAGCAGGCTTTCAGGAGTTTTTCCCAGACCGCCTCGTCCGATACCGCGATCCGCGGCGCGCTCCGGCGGGTCAGCACGATGACCTCGGACTTGACCTGGGGAGGCGGGCTGAACGCCTCGGGCGGGACCAGGCAGAGCTTCCGCACGTCCCAGCGGTTCTGGATCCAGATCGAGAGGCTGCCCCAGTCCTTGGTGCCGCGCTCGGCGCGAAGCCGCTGCGCGACCTCGGCCTGGAACATGAGCACCATGAAGGGAATCGTCTCGGGGTGCCGCGCGAGCCGCGCGACGATGGCGGTGCCGGCGGAGTAGGGGAGATTGGAAACCACGGCGACCGGCGGCGGAGCCAGCCACCGCTCCTCCGGAAGCTCGAGAAAGTCGCCCTCTTCGACGGCTTCGGTCACCGCCCGCGAGCGCCAGGCGCTCACGAAATCGCGATCGCGCTCCGCCAGCACGAATCGTTCGATCGAGGGGGCTTCGGGACGAAGGGTGACCAGCGGGTCGGTAATCGCGCCTTTTCCGGGTCCGATCTCAAGCAGCGTGCGGCAGGCGTGCTCGCGTGCGAGCTGGATGCCGGTTTCCGCGATCAGCTTGCAGATGGAGCGGTCCTTGAGAAAGTGCTGGCCGAGAGCTCGGCGTTTTCCTTGCGCGGGCATTTCAGAGCTCCGGGTTGGCGATTGCGTTGAGCGAAAGCAGGTCGAGCTCTCGCAGGAACTGCCCCTGCCGGAAGCGGAACGCGCCCGCGCCGGCGATCATCGCCGCGTTATCCGTGCAGTAGGCCGGTTTCGGGAAAAGAGGCGGGACCTCGAGTCGATGAGAGCGCCATTCGGCCTCCAGCCGCGCGCGCAGGCGGCTGTTGGCGGCCACCCCGCCGACGATCGCCAGGGAGCGGCAGCCGTTCTCGCGGATGGCGAGAAAGATCTTCGTCAGCAGCGCATCGACGATCGCCTCCTGGATCGAGGCGCAAAGATCGGCCAGGCGCGCCTCGAGCGTGCCTTCCGAGCGGAGCTTCTCGGCCGTGAGCGCGACGGCAGTCTTCAGGCCGCTGAACGAGAAATCAAGCGTCGCTTTCTGGGGTAGCGCGCGCGGGAAGGGGAATGCGGCGGGATCACCGTCCCGCGCGGCCTTGTCGATCCATGCTCCGCCGGGATACGGGAAGCCCAGAATCTTGGCGGTCTTGTCGAAAGCCTCGCCCGCGGCATCGTCGCGGGAGCGACCTACGAGCGAGCGTCGCAGGAAGTCCGGCTGCCAGAGCTCCGGATGCGTCCTCATCACGTAGAGGTTCGTGTGCCCGCCCGAAACCACTGCGAGCAGCATCGGGAGCGGAAGTTCGTCCGCGCGCGCCTGCTGGTCGAGAAAGACACTGACGGCATGGCCCTCGAGGTGGTGCACGGGAACGAGGGGCTTGCCGAGCGCATAGGCCATGGCTTTGGCGGCGCTGATCCCTACGAGCAGCGCGCCCACGAGCCCGGGGCGGTTCGTGACGGCGATCGCGTCGAGCGCATTCGCGCCGATCCCCGCTTCAGAGAGCGCGCCGTCGATCATCTGGTTGACTGTCTCGAGGTGATTGCGCGAGGCGATTTCGGGGACGACACCGCCATAGGGCTGGTGGATCCGGACCTGCGAGAAGGTGGAGACGCTCAGGACCTCGAGCGGAGCGCGCGGCGAGTAGCGCACGACCGAGGCGCTGCACTCGTCACAGGAGGACTCGATTCCAAGAATGAGGTTCATGTCTGGCCTTCTTTGGGCGTTTCTTCAGGGCTCATCCGGCGGAGCGAGCTCGCCCGCGGGGCAGCTGACCTGCGCGCGCTTGGCCTGCACTTTTTCCGCATCGAGCTGGCCTGACTTCGTATACCACTCTGGCGCTTTGTCAACGGTATGGCATTTCAGGCAGGCCGCGGTTTCGACGTTCTTCGAATAGGCGCCGCCGAAAGGATGCGCGCCGCCCGTCGCATGGCAGTTCTCGCATTGAACCGGGGCCCAGGTCTTGCGGATCAGGCTCAAGGCCTCCTTCATCGGATACGCGATGGCGTCGGTCGCGCGCAACTTCACGGAAGAATCGAGGTTTTCCGCGGACTGCAGCGATTTCAGCAAGGCGGCCAGCTCGTCAGGGCCGAGCGGTTGCAAGGATTCGTCCTCCCCCGTCTTGGCCAGGGCGCCGGGCTGGGCGACGTCGCCGAAACCTCCCGGACGGCCGAGCCCGACGCTGTGACATTCCAGGCACTCCTTGTTCAGTGCTTGCTGCTTCTCGATCAGCGATGCGAGCGCCTTGACGTGCGGTGTCTTCCGCCAGAAGTCGAACTGTTTCAGGTGGCACTGCCCGCAGGCCCCGAAGGTCTGGATCCGGGTGGCGCCTCCCGCAGGAGCGGAGCCTTGCTCGAGCGACGCCTGTTTCGTCGTATTGATCTCGGAGACAGCCGATTTGAATTCCAGCACGGTCCGATCCAGCTCGTTGGGCGACTCGGCCGGCGAGTCGAACCCGGCGTCGAGGGAGGTGAGCTGATAATCCTTCCCGTCGAAAGGGACCGGAATCGCGCCGATATACTGGTTGCGGAAGGAAGACTGGAAGATCCACGTCTTCCCTTCCCGCACGGGCTTCTGGAGGAAAGACTGGGTGTGCCCGCCCACGATCAGGTCGATCCCGGGCACCGCTTTGGCCAGCTCGCGGTCCTTTTCGAAGCCCTGGTGGGTCAGCGCGACGACCAGGTCGGCTTTCCTGCGGAGGGCGGGGACCTCGCGGCGCGCGGCCGCGATGGCGGAGCTGGCGCGCAACTCAGGCGGCCAGGTGAGAGCCTCGCCGACGAGCCCCAGCACCGCGATCCGGAGCGGCTTGCCTTCGCGGGTCTTTCGCGTGAAGACGGCCGAGCCGTCGAAAGCCTTTTTGCCGTTCTTGCGCGAGAGGTTGGCCGCCAGGAAGCGGAGCTTGGCTTTCTTGCGAAGCTCCTCGAACGCCAGGAAGCCCAGGGCGAAATCCTTCTCGCCCGGGACGACGGCATCATGCTTGAGCTGCTGTAACGCCTTCAGATGGAAGCGGGCCTGGACCTTCCATTGTTCCGCGAGCAGGTCGGGGACGGTATCCGTCGGAAAAAGCAGGTCGCCCGCGTCGAGCTGAAGAAGAGAGTCATCCCCGAGCTTCCGGAGCCAGTTGGCCTTGCGGGCCAAGCCTCCTTGGGGATTGTTGCGGCAGCCGCAAGGCTCGAGCTCGCCCAGCACGTCGTTCGAATGGATGATCGTCGCGGCGCGGGCGCCGGGCGCGTGCAGCGACAGAAGGAAAGCGCAGGAAAGGAGCAAGGCGAGCGGGGTTTTCACTTGAGCTTCGCCCGGGCTTTCTTCGTTTCGGGGGCCTTCGGGAATTTCTCGATGAGCTCCTGATAGAAGCCCTTGGCGTCATCCTTCATCCCGAGCGACTCGAAGGATTGGCCGATTTTCCATAGCGCGCCGGGAAGGCGCTTGGAGCGGCTGAATTTCTCCGGGAAACGCGAGAAGTCCACGATCGCTTTCTTGTACTGTTTGGTGATGAAATAAGCTTCGCCCCGCAGATAAGTGGCCTCTTCTGCCCGGGGCGGCTTGGGGCTCCGGAGATAGCCCGAGAGGCCCTCGATGGCCAGGTCGTAGTTGCCCGCCTCGAAGTTCGCCTTGGCCTTCTCGAAGCTGCCGGGATCGGCCGCGGCGGGAGCGGCGGGCTTCGCCTCATGCATCTTCTTCATGGCTTCGATCAGCTGGATCTGCGCGTTCTCGAGCTCCTGGATGCGCGCTTCGAGCTTCTTGATCTCTTCTTTCTGGAGCGCCGCCGCGTTGGGATCCGGCTTGGAGCGTTCGAGATCCTCGAGTCTTCCCGCAAGGCGGGTGATCTCGTTCTTGAGCTCGTCGACCACATGACTTTGGGGCGGGACCTCCTGGATCTGGGCGGGAACGGGCTTCGAAGGGCCGTCGCCGTCCTCTCGGATCTGAAGGCGGCTTTTCAGGCAACCGGAGAGAAGCACGGCGAGCGAAAGCGATAGAACTAAAGGGGATTTCATATGGAACTATCCTGCCATTCCCCGCCTTGCGGAGCAAGGGCGCCTTACGGGTTGGGTACTTCGATCTTCGTCGGGCCAGGGCTCGCGCCGGCCTCGGGTTGGGGTTCCGGAGGGGCGGATTCCACGTAGTTCCCGGCCGGGATCGGTGTTGGAGTCGCGTATTCGCTTTCGGAAGAAACGTGCGACTCGCTTGCCGATGGATTCTCGGGGTGAGGTTCGGGGGAGGCTTCGGCTCGCGTACCGTTGGCGCGGATCGCTTCGAATTCCGCCTGTTCGGCATAGCGCCGCGCCTTCTTGATGTAAGCGCGCGCCTCGTGGAAGTTCCGGAACTTATACTCTCTTCGGGCTTTGCCGAACCATTCGTTCGCCTGACGGAAGTATTCGGGCGACAGCGTTTCAGCCTGCACTTCTCGCGCGGCGCGGATGGCGGCCGCGGCATCGCTCATTTCCTGAACCGGCCGAGTAGCGAAAATCGAGCAGGAAGCCGTGCCCAGGCTCAGGCCCAAGGCCAGCACAAAGGCCCAGACTGAGCTCCCGGCGCGAGCAGCTGCCATTTTACTTCGAGGTGATCACGAAATTGGCGCGGCGATTCTTGCCGTAGGCTTCCTCGGTCGCTCCCGCATCCAAGGGGCGCTCCTTGCCGAAGCTGATCGTGGTGATGCGATCGGCGGGAATCCCCTGCTCGACGAGATGATTTTTGACCGCGTTCGCGCGCTTTTCACCCAATGCGATATTGTACTGGATGCCACCGCGCTGGTCACAGTGGCCCTCGATCTGGATCTTCACGCTGCTCTTGTCCTTGAGAATCTGGGCATTCGCGGCGAGGACCGTCTTGCCTTCCGCGTCGAGCGCGAAGGAGTCATACGGAAAGTGCACGGTCTGCAGGCCGAGCGCCTTGCCCGAATCGGAATCACCCGTGGCGTTCTCATCGGCATCGACCGCGTTCGGAACGGCCGAGTCGGGCTGTTCTTCGGCTGGCTTCTTACCGGCGCAAGCCGCGACGGAAAGAAGAGAGGCAAGCATGGCAAGCATGGCGAAACGGCGAATCATCTGGTTCGATTTCATGAAAATAAGATACACGGATTCACTTGCCGAAATCAAGCTTCCAAACCTGGTCCAGCTTCCCCCGATCCACGCCGCCTTCGATGAGGGAATCGCGGGCTTGGGAGGCCGAGGCCGTACGCGTGCCCCTCAGCGCTTTCCAGAGAAGGCCGAACGGAATCTCCAGGTTTTCGCCGTCCTCGTGGCGGTCGACCAAATCCCAGAAGAAGGCGGCGACGCGCCACTCGTTCGTCTCGCCTTGGCAAACGTCCTGAGGGATATTCTCGATCCGGACCGGCGCGACTCGGGGGGAGAGGAATTCGAACATCGGGTCGGGATCTTCGAGATCCAGGCTCAGCCAGGCCGAAAAAAACGTGGCCCAGCCTTCGGCGAAGGCAAGCTCGGGCGAATAGCACTCGTCGATGCGGTGCGCGCCCTGGGCGAATACTCCCAGCCCCGCCTGGGCGTAGAAGGCATGAGCGAGCTCATGCCCGACGATATCCCAATGGGTCCCGGAGACCAGATGCACTTTTCCTGAACCATAATGGTCCGCTTTGGCGGGCCAGATGAGCTCGATGGGAAGTTTCCAAAAGGAAAGGCCAACGGCAGCCTCAAGCTTGCGCTCGCTGCGCGCGGCGATCTCCCAGATGCCCAGGACGTTGGCGCCGGCGCTGTTCTCGCGGTAGACGATCTCCGTAGCCTCTCCGCAGGGCACCTCGGCGGTGAGCTGATAGGGGAGCAGTCCGTTGGTAACTTGGAATCGCGGCTGCCACAGGGTCGCCACCAGGAAGGTCCGCGTTCCGGGATAGCAAGAGCCCTTGATCCGGGCGATCCCGTCAAGGTCGGTTTCCGCCTGCAGCCGTTGAAAGACGCCGGGCGCGTAGAGCCTGACGGGAATGCGCGCGACGCCCCGGAGCTGTCCGTGATCTTCGCGCAGAATGCGAACACTGAATTCCCGATTTGCTTCCGTCCCGCCGGAGGCGGGCCGGGCGAGGTCGGCCGGGATCACGGTGGAGACGAACTCTCGGGAATAAGTAACTGAACTCGTGCACACCGGATGGGTGAGGTCCTGCTCCCAGTATTCCAAACTCCGTGCAGCGAGCGCGGGAGGCGCGAAAGCCAGAAGGAGCGCGGGAATTGTCGAGACCAGGTGAATTCCGAATTTTCCCATGAAGGCCCCTTTTGTCTGGCCGGTAACTTATAGCGAAGCGCACCAACAGGCAAGGCGGGTCTGGGAACACGGAGGAGAGTCCGGAACGCTCCGGAGGGAAGCGAAAAAACCGAGACTGACGCGGCACGACAATCGCAAATCCCCCGGCAGGAGGTATTGATGAATGAAAGACGTGAATAAAGTGATCCTGATCGGCCGACTGGGCTCCGACCCCATCCAGCGGGAAACCAAGAGCGGGGTCGCGGTGGTGCACTTCCCTCTGGCGACTTCCCGTCGGTTGAAGGAAGGGGACCAGGAGTCGACCGAGGAAACCCAATGGCATCGGATCGTCGCTTGGGGCAAGCAGGGTGAGCTCTGTGCGCAGTATCTCAAGAAAGGCCAGACGGTCTTTGTCGAGGGAAGTATGCGGAGCCACAAGTACGAGACCAAGTCCGGGGACGCGCGCATGTCCTTCGAGGTGCATCTCGAGAACGTCAGCTTCCTCAGCGGCGGAGGCGGTGGCAATCGCAAGGCGGCCACCGAGACTGCCGCGGAAGCGGAGGCGATCACTGCCTGAAGAGAGGTCACTGAGCGGCGGCCGCGGAAAGCCGGTCGCTGAGAGCGGACGATAATCGCCTCGGGCCAGGGAAGGCCCTCTTTTCAGCGGCCTGAGAAGGGCCTCCGACAGGGCTTAGCGTTCGCCCGGCCGAACCGTGTCCCCGATCATCACGTAGCGATGGGCGAGAGCCGGGATCTTGTCCGCCGCGGCGAATTTCTCAATTCGCGCGACCGCGGCATTGGCTTCGACATGGATCACGCGGAGACTCGCGATCTTGAAGCTGATGTCCTTGTAAAGTTTCTCGTTGGCGAGATCGTAGGTTGAAACCCGCCGGAAGACATCCAACACGGCGCCGGCCCGCAACCCGTTCGCGCTCCCCATATTGACGTAATAATCCTTCAGCGGCACCTCGCCATCGCCCATGTCGAGCGGCCGATACACGCTATAGACGACGAAGTCGGCGGCTTGCGTCCCGTTCGCCGCGAAGGCGAAGGTCCAGAATAGCGCGAGCGTAAAGAGGGTCGGGATGCAGCCTTTCAGCATACTCGATAAACTTATCGGCAATTATGGCTCTGACCTGAGGCTAAATTTTGCCCGGCTTCCTGCCGATGAGTTTCCTGTGAAGGATGAATTGATTCCCGTAGACATTCAGACATTTCGTAACGCGACGCGTGATATCGACTTTGACGTTTATCTGAAGCTCTCCGACGATAACGTGGCCCATGTCTTTTCCAGGACGACTGGCTTGGACTACAAGCGTCTCGCCCATTACATCCAGAAGGACGTCAAGAACCTGTACATCAAGCCGCAGGACCTGAAGGCTTACCAGGCTTTCGTGAACCGCCCGGCCCACGTGATCTTCGCCGACCCGAACACGACTCAGGAAAAGAAAATCGCCACCCTGCTCAACATGACCGAGCAGAACATGGCCGAGATCTTCACCCAGTTCAATGTCCCCGAGGAGACCGCGCAGTATTCGCAGCGCCTGATCCGGAGCTATGTCGATTTGATGACCCAGAGTCCGAACACCCTGGCCATCATCCTCAAGCTCGTTTCGCATGGGGAATATCTCTATTACCACTCGATCGCGGTCTCCATCTTCAGCATGTTCATCGCCAAGGCGTCGGGTCAGTTCAACCAGCGCATGCTCGAGCTCGTCGGGATGGGCGGGTTCCTGCACGACATCGGCTGCACTCAGATCCCCAAGGAAATCCTCATGAGCCCGACCGAGCTCACCCAGGAGCAATGGGCGGAGGTGAAGCAGCATCCCAAGCTCGGGCTGAACATGATCGCCAACACGGCCGCGATTCCCGACGAAGTCCGCTACATCGTCTACCAGCATCACGAGGAGCCCTGCGGTCAGGGTTATCCCAATGCGATCCACGGCCCCGTGATCTACTATCCGGCGAAAATCGTCGCTCTGGCGGACGCGTTCAGCGCGCTCATCAGCAAGCGCCCGTTCCGCCCCGCCTATTCGGTCGAACGCGCGCTGGAGATCCTCCAGCAGGGCACGGGCCGGCACGATCGCGAGCTGGTCAAGGTCACTACCGCCGTGTTCTCGCGGCAGTCCGGCAAGAAGGCAGCCTGAAACGGCCTCTCCCCGGAGCGCTCTGGTGCCGCAGTGCTAGCGCTTTTCACCCAGGTATCGGATCTTGATGTCCTTGTTTACGCGATAATACTTGAACCGGTTCAGGATCAGGTCATTGGGCCGGTAATTCAGCAGCCAGGGATGCGAGAGATCATAGCGTGAGAGGTAGTAAAGGTACGCCCAGGGAACTTCCTCCTGGACGAGCTCCTCGATCTTCTCGATGACCGCCGCGCGCTTGGGGCCCGCTTCCATCGTGGCGAGCGTTTCATAAAGCTTGTTCATCGCGGGATGATCGAAGTTGCTCTCGTTGGGCCCGGGCGACTTGTTGGGTCCGTAAAAGAGCTGATACACGTTCTCCGCGTCGGGATAGTCCAGGCCCCAGCCGCCGAAGGAGATCTGCAGATTGCCCTGCTTCGCTTTCTCCAGGAACGCGGGGAACGTGTTCGGGATCACGTTGAGCTTCACGCCGATCGCGGCGAACTGCTGGGTGAAGAATTCCCCCATCTGGCGACTGACGCTGTCGGCGCCTCGCAGATCGAAGGTGAGCGTCGGCAGGCCCTGTCCTTCGGGATAGCCCGCCTTCCTGAGCAGCGCCTGGGCGCGCTTGACGTCGTAATCGTACCGCATCGACGCATTCTTGGGTCGATCCACCAGGCCAGGCGGTAGGGCGTTGACCATCTTCCGCCCGGTGCCGTTGGTGAAGATCGCGATGTACTTGTCGCGATCGATCGCCGACGCGAGAGCTTGCCGCAGGTACTTGTTGGAACCCAGCAGCTTGTCCTTCATATTGAAGGAGACATAATAGAACGTCGTGCCCGAGTCGATGCCGAGCCGGATCCCGCGCTGGGCGAACTCCGGGGCGAGTTCCTTTCCGTCGGGAACCGCCTGGGAGAAGTTATCCTTGGGGATCGTGATGCGGTCCTGTTCCCCCTTCATGAAGGCGAGCCAGCGCGGCTGCTGCTCATGGATGATGCGGATGACCACGCGGTCGAGAAAGGGCAGGGGCTTGCCGGCATCGGTCAGCAGGCCCTTCTTGCGGAACTCGGGTGCGCCCTCGGTCGGGTAGAAATCGGGATGGAAGTTCGGATTGCGCTCGAGCACGATCTGGCGGTTGCGGTCCCATTTCTTCAAGACGAAGGGTCCGGTTCCGACCGGATGCTCGGTGAGGTTGCCGTCGGGGTCACCATAAGTCTCGACCGCCTCGCGGGCGACCGGAGCGGTGAAGCTCATGGCGAGGATCGAGAGCAGCTGCGGATAGGGCTTCAGCAGCTTCAGCTGCAGCGTCCGGTCATCGAGCGCCTGAATGCCCTCGATCGGCTCGGCGAAGGACTTGGCCAGCTCCTCCTTCGGAGTGTTGAGGAGCTTGTCATGGAAGGCGTTCACGCCTTTGATCTTGCCATCCAGGATCCACCAGCCCTGGGACTGCAACGAGGGAAGCGCCAGGCGCTTGAGCGCATACACGAAGTCCTGGGCCTTGAGCTCCCTCCCCTTGCCCTGCGTCTCCTTGAAACACGGATCGTCCTGGAAGCGCACGCCGTTCCTGATCGGGATCGTGATCGTCAGGCGATCCGCGGAGTACTTGGGCATATCCGCAGCGAGCAGCGGCTGAAGCTGATAGGTATCGGCCAGATATGCGTACTGATACAGGGTCTCGTAGATCGAGGGCACGATGTCCAGGCTGTTGGTGTCGTAGGCGTTGGCGGGGTCCAGGCTCTTGATGTCGTCCGCGTAGGACTCATGCTGGACGAGGAGGTTGCCGTCGCTCTCCTTTCGCGAGCAGCCGGCGGAGCCGAGCATCAGGGCGAGCGCGAGCGCGAGACAGGTATTCTTCTTCATGGTTCCCATTCTCTCTTGTTCCTCTCGGGTCTTCTCTCGTTTTCTGCTTCAGGATTTTCCCGTTTTCCCTGAAACCAGCGTGCTGACGCGGCTCAGGGCTTCGGAAAGGCCGGCGGGCTTCGTGCCGCCGCCCTGCGCGAGATCGGCCTTGCCTCCGCCGCGAGCCTCGATCAAAGGCGCGATCTCCCTGAATAGCTCGACGGCGCTCAGGCCTTGCGGCGCTTTCGGACCGACGGCCACGAGGAGCGCAGCCTTGCCTTCTTCGGGACCGTTCATCCCGAGCGCGATCACGGCGTCGGGGGCCTTCTGCTTGAGGCGATCGCAGATATCGCGCAGGCGCTTGACGCCCTGGGCGTCGGGCGCGCACACGCCGGCGACCACTTTGGCGGCGCCGGCCTGGACGGCGCGGGCGAGGAGTTCGTCGACCTCGCCGCTCGCGCTCTTGGCCTGGAGCTGCTCGATCTGCTTGCGAAGCTCGCGCTCGCCCTGGGCGAGCTTCTCGAGCTTGCCCAGAATCTCGTCGGTCGACGACGCGCGCAGGTGATCCCGGATGGCCTTCACTTCGGCGTCCCGGGCGCGGAGATAGCTGAAAGCTCCTTTGGAAGTGTAAGCGATGATCCGGCGGACGCCCGCGGCGATCCCGCTCTCGCCGGCGATCTTGAAGAGATGGATCTCGCCCGAGCTGTCCACGTGCGTGCCGCCGCAGAGCTCGGTGGAGAAGTCGCCGATGCGCACCACGCGCACCTTCTCGCCGTATTTCTCCCCGAAGAACGCGATCGCCCCGGCGGCGATGGCATCGTCCTTCTTCATCTCCTTTTTCGAGACCGGCTGGGTGGCCCAGATCTTCTCGTTGATCATGTTCTCGATGCGATCGAGCTCCTCGGCGGTCATCGCCTGGAAATGCGTGAAGTCAAAGCGCAGCAGATCGGGCGCGACGAGCGAGCCGGCCTGCTTGACGTGCTTGCCGAGCACCTCGCGGAGCGCCCAATGCAGCAGATGCGTCGCCGTGTGGTTGCGCGCGGTGAGCGCGCGAAGCTCCTGGTCGGTCTCCTGCCGGTATTCCGCGCCGACGCGGATCGCGCCGGTCTTCGGGCGGACATGCGCCACGATCAGCTCGGGGACGGGGCGCTGCACGTCGATCACCTCGCCTTCGAAACCCTGTCCGGTCACGCGGCCGTGATCCCCCACCTGGCCGCCGCTCTCGCCGTAGAAAGGCGTCTCGGAGAAGATCACCTCGATGATCGGCGCCTTCTCCGCGCTGTCGGCGGTCGCGGCGAGCGGCGGAGTAGAGAAGGCGTCGGCTTTCTGCAAGCCCTTCTCGCCCGGCACAAGGATCGCGAGCGCCTGGGCGCTGCCGTGGGTGGACTCATGGCCCGTGAAGCGCGGGAGCTTCCCTTGGGCAGAGAGCTCCTGGACCAGCTGGAGGTAGATGGCGCTGGTGGCCTCTTCGCCCGAGCCTTTCCAGTGCTTGCGCGCCATCTCGCGCTGGCGATCCATGGCTTTCTCGAAGCCGGCCTCGTCGATGGCCAGGCTTTTTTCCGCGCAGATCACGCGCGTGAGATCGAGCGGGAAGCCGTAGGTATCGTAGAGCTTGAAAGCCACCTCGCCGGGCAGGGTGCGGGCCGCGCCGAGCTTGGCGATCTCCTCGTCCATCAGCGCGAGGCCGCGCTCGAGCGTGCGGAAGAACTGCTCCTCCTCGGCAAGCACGGCTTTCTCGATGAAGGCGCGCTTCTCGACGAGATCCGGATAGGCGTCCTTCATCTGATCGATGACATAGCCCGCGGTCTTGTGGAGGAAGGGACCCGTGAAGCCGAGCTTCTTGCCATGGCGGATCGCGCGTCTCACGATGCGGCGGAGGACATAGCCGCGGCCCTCGTTCGAGGGCAACACCCCGTCGCCGATCAGGAACGCCGTCGAGCGCGAGTGATCCGCGATCACGCGGAAGGAGACGGCCGATTCCTTCCCGGGGTCATAGGCCTGCCCCGCGAGCTCCGCGGTGCGCGCGATGATCTGCCGGAAAATATCGGTGTCGTAGTTGGTGTCGACTTCCTGGAGGATCGAGGCGATGCGCTCGAGGCCCGCGCCGGTGTCGACCGAGGGCTTCGGAAGCGGCGTGAGCTTGCCGTCGGCGGAGCGATCGAACTGCATGAAGACGAGATTCCAGAACTCCATGTAGCGGTCGCAGTCGCAGCCCATCGCGCAGGTGGCCTTGCCGCAGCCGTATTTTTCCCCGCGGTCGATGAAGATCTCGCTGCAGGGGCCGCAGGGACCGGTGTCACCCATGGACCAGAAGTTGTCCTTCTCGCCGAAGCGGTAGATGCGGTCCTTGGCGACGCCTTCCTGGTTATGCCAGATCTCCGCGGCCTCATCGTCTTTTTCAAAGACCGAGACATAGAGGCGCTCTTTCGGAAGCTTCAGCTCGCGGGTCACGAACTCCCAGGCGAAATGAATCGCCTCCTTCTTGAAGTAATCGCCGAAAGAGAAGTTGCCGAGCATCTCGAAAAAGGTGTGATGCCGGGCGGTAAAACCGACGTTTTCGAGATCGTTGTGCTTGCCGCCCGCACGGACGCATTTCTGGGAGGTGGTGGCACGGGTATATGGGCGCCTGTCCTTGCCCAGGAAAACATCCTTGAACTGCACCATGCCGGCATTGGTGAAGAGCAAGGTAGGATCGTTTTGGGGAACGAGCGAAGAGCTTTCGACGACCGTGTGGCCATTCTTCTCGAAGTATTTCAGGAACCTGGAACGGATTTCGGCGACTTTCATAGTGAATCCAGTTGTACCCTGAGCTTTCCGCGGGTTGCAACAAAAGCCCACCGCCGTTCGCAGTCCGGCGGCGCGTTAGAAAAATTCGCCGGCTCCTTTATTGGCATATCTATCCGAAAAGGGGCGTGCTAGGGTGCGCACGTTAGAGTTCACTGCTTCTTTCGAGTCTGCGGGCATAGTGCCCATATCCTCTTAAGCGGCTCCCAAGCCGGTAAAATTCCGGCGACCTTAAGGAGGTAATATGGGTAAGAAACTTTACGTCGGCAACCTTCCGTTCTCCGCCACCGATCAGATCCTGCTGGACACTTTCGCTCAGTGCGGAACCGTTCAGTCCGCGAAGATCATCACCGATCGCGACACGGGCCGCAGCAAAGGCTTCGGCTTCGTCGAGATGTCGAGCGACGCGGAGGCCGCGGATGCCATCAGCAAGTTCAATGGCGCCGACTACGACGGCCGCGCCCTGACGGTCAACGAAGCCCGTCCGATGGCCCCTCGCGAGAATCGCGGCGGCGGCTTCGGTGGCGGCCGCGGTCGTTACTGAGCTGAATCAGGTTTGAACAGGAAGCCCCTGGCGACGCTGTCGTCAGGGGCTTTTTTTTCGCGGTTGATCGATTTTACCCGGGAATGCCGGATGCTTGACCGTTCGCCGCGCTATCGGCTAGGGTATTGATATGAAAAGGCAAAGAGACATCTTCGCGGCCGCTTCCGTTTTCTCTCTTTCGCTAGGAGCTTTCGCGAATGACTTCGGCAATGCGCCAGAGGTCAAGGCGATCACTCAGGGGCAGCCCAGAGATGTGGCTGCCTTGGTCGAACGGATCGTGGAATGCAGTCATTGGGGCGGTGAGGACCCTTACGATAAAGCTCGTGCAGAAGCGATTGCGAAGGCTGCGAGTTCGGCGGGTTGCGATCGAATCGAGCCAGACACGCAGGTGCTCAGGAAAAAATACAAAGGCAATAAGGCGGTCGCCGATGCAATAGCGCGAGCCGAGAACCTCGCCTTATAATTCGGTAAAAAAACCCCCGCGACCGAGCCGGTGGCGGGGGCTGAGTTGGACCTGCGTGTCCCGACTTACTTCTTGGCCGGGGCCGCCGGCGCCTTGGCCGCTCCGGTCTTGGCCGTTTCGACTGCGGCCTTGGCGGCGACCACCGCGGCTGCGGCAGTCATATTGCCCTTGGCGGCTTCAGTAGCGGTACCGTTCGTGGTTCGGACGGTCACGCCCGCCTTCTTCAGCACTTCCTCGCGGACCTTGGCCAGGATTTCAGGGTGATCCTTGAGATACTGGCGGGCGTTCTCGCGTCCCTGGCCCACGCGCTCGTCTTTGTAAGTGTACCAGGTGCCGCTTTTCTCGATGACGTTGAGGTTGGCGGCCATATCGAGCATGTCGCCTTCCTTGGAGATGCCCTCGCCATAGAGGATGTCGAATTCGACTTCCTTGAAGGGGGGCGCCATCTTGTTCTTCACGACCTTCACGCGCGTGCGGTTGCCGATCACGTTATCGCCGTCCTTCAAGGCGGCGATGCGGCGGATGTCCAGGCGCACGGACGAGTAGAACTTCAGCGCGTTGCCGCCAGTCGTGGTCTCGGGGTTGCCGAACATCACGCCGATCTTCATGCGGAGCTGGTTGATGAAGATCACGAGCGTCTTGCTGCGGCTGATGGTCGCGGTGAGCTTGCGCAGGGCCTGGCTCATGAGGCGCGCCTGGAGACCCATGTGCGCATCGCCCATCTCGCCTTCGATCTCGGCGCGCGGAACGAGCGCGGCCACCGAGTCGACCACCAGGAGATCCACGCCGCCGGAGCGCACGAGCATGTCGGCGATCTCGAGGGCCTGTTCGCCGGTATCGGGCTGGGAGATCAGGAGGTCATCGGTGCGGACACCGAGCTTGCGGGCGTAGTTCACGTCCAGCGCGTGCTCGGCGTCGACGAAGGCGGCGATCCCGCCCTGCTTCTGGATCTCGGCGATCGCATGGAGCGTGAGGGTCGTCTTGCCCGAGGCTTCCGGGCCATAGATCTCGATGATGCGGCCGCGAGGATAGCCGCCGATTCCCAGTGCGATGTCGAGGCTCAGCGATCCGGTGGGAACCGCGGAAACGTCCTGGGAGGCCATGTTTTCGTTGGCGCCCAGACGCATGATCGACCCTTTGCCGAACTGCTTCTCGATCGCCTGAACCGCCAGCTCGATGGCTTTGTTCTTCTGGCCGTAGCTCGCGTTCGTCGTTTCCGTTCTTTCCATCTGCATTTCGACATTCCCTTCTTTATTGGAGCCGCTGTCCGCGGCTGCTTCGTTATGGATCACCGCCGGATCACCCGGACGGCACACGTGAGAAATTCAGGCTGAGCCTTGAGCATCGACCGTACCATAGAAAAACGGGATGGAAAGATCGAAGGAGACCGCGGGAAAAATTTCTGAATTCAGCGGAAAATGCTATGCGTCACGCATCAAAATGCCGGACGGCCGAAATCGGGGACTCGCTTCGAATCCGGATGAGGGGTCCGTGTTTCAGAGGATGCCGGCGTTTTGGAGACCGAGCATGACGAGCAATCCGAGCAGTCCCGCGGCAAGATCATCCGCCATGACTCCGAAACCCGACCACCAGCCCGAGGTGCCCTTTCCCCGCCCGTGAGACCAGCGGTCCACCTGCCGCACGGGCGGAGGCTTCAGGATGTCGAAGAACCGGAAAAGCAGGAAGGCCGCGGCCCAGGCGCGCGGATCCGTGCCCGCGGTCCAGCCGGTGATGGCCACGCCCACGACCTCGTCGATGACGAGGTTCTGGTTGTCGCGGGTGCCCATCGTCTCGTCGAAGACTTTGCACGCCCAGGTTCCGATCGCGATGAGCAGAGCCCAGAACGCAAAGCGTGCGCCGAGAGGCCAGCCAGCGCTTACGTAGGCCAGCGGCAGGCCCGCCAGGGTTCCGGCGGAGCCCGGCGCGAACGGAACGAGGCCCGCGCCACAGGCGGTGCCGATCGCGACGGCGGCGCGTTGGCGCAGTCCGGTCGCTTTGCTCCAATCGAAGGCCCGCCGGCCGGTCAGGCGGGTCAAGGCGGGCTCCAAAGGGATCCGGCCATCCCCGGCGGGACCTCGGCGGGTTTTCCATGCTCGTTGACGATCACCGCCTCGACCCGGGCCGTGAGGACCGGCTCATTCGCGCGGAAAATTTTCTGTTCCACGACGAAGGCGACGCGGCGATGTTCCGTCACCTGCGTCTCGATCCGCAGCTCGTCGCCGCAGAAGGTCGGCCGCAGGTACCGCACCTCGAGACCCGCGACCACGGGCCAGCGTTTCCACTCCGCGAGCGTCTTGAGCGTGATGCCTTCCTCTGCGAGCATTTTCCAGCGCGCGTGCTCGAGGTAGCTGAGGTACTGCGCGTGATTCACGTGGCCGTAGCTGTCGAGCTCGTAGCCGCGCACCTCGAGCGCGCACCGGTAAATCTTTCGCGACCTTTCGTCGGGGCTCATGACGAACGACATTAGCATGGCCGCACTCTTAATGCCCTGCGTATATTAAAGGCGTTGTACCGGGGGACTTCCTTCGGCTAAGCTGCGCTTTGGAAATGGGAAGCAGAGCGGGGGGTTCCCTTCGGGGAAAATACGATTTCAACTGGGATGTGCTCGACGTCATCGTGACGGGCAGGTCCTCGATCGATTCACCGACCGGATTCCAGCTCAAGACGCTGGATGAGGCGCAACGGTTCATCGAGAGCTACGGGTACGACCTGGAGAATCCGATCGAGCGCGCCGAAGTGCATGGCAATTTCCAGGAAGCGCTCAACTTCATCCGCAAGAATTTCCTGCACCCGGATAACCCGGAGGGACTGCGGCTGGAAATCCCCCGCAAGGTCGTGGAGCTTTCAGACGTCCGGGAGCTTTTCCTGATGGCAAGCTGCAATCTGCCCGGGCAGTCGGCCGATACCCAGGGGCTTTTCCTGCGTAACTGGGCCTGCGCGCTTCTCAAGGTGATGCACACGATCGCGCACATCGACAAGGATCTGCGTTCCTCTTACTTCGGCGATCTTCAGCAGCAGATCTTCGACCGTTTTTACAAGGTCATCCATCGGGATTCCGAAGGCGCGCTTTACCTCGGTGAACGGGATGAGGATCCGCTGCGGGTGGATCTCGTCGCTTTCGAGACGAAGCCGAAGAAGTCACGTGACTCCACCATCCTCAAGCTCCTGCACAAGCCCGAGAACGTCGCGGAGGATATCTTCGACCGGGTCGGCATCCGCTTCGTCACCTACACGCGGCTCGATGCGCTCCGCGTGATCAAGTACCTCAAAGAGAAGATGATCGTGATGCCGCCGAACATCAAGCCGAGCCGCTCGCGCAACACGCTCGTGGAGCTCGATTATTTCCGGGAGCAGATGGGGGCGCTCCTGCTTCGCGCCGAGCAGGGCGAGCTTTCCGAGGCGGAGCTCGCGCGGGAGCTGGAGCTCATCGCGCGCCCGCCGCTCGTGAATCCGGACAATCCGCATTCGAGCGAGTTCTACCGGGCCATCCAGTTCACCTGCCGGCAGCTCATCAAGCTGCGAAACCCGCTCTATGAGGATCTCAAGGGCCTCAAGACGCTCGCACGCTCCAAAGAGGTCGATCCGGAAATGCTGAAGGCGCTCGAGCGCGTCGATCTCAAGTACCTGCAGCGCGAGGTGCGCTTCTTTTATCCCTTCGAGGTCCAGCTCGTCGACCGCAAGAGCGCCGAGGAGAACGAGAAGGGCCGCAGCGCGCACAGCGAATACAAGCGCGCGCAGGTGCAGACGGCGATGAAGCGAGTGATGTCGGTGTTCGATGCTGCTCGATAGCGACGTCGCCGTCCTGGGGACGGGGGTGGCGCCGCTCGTGGCGGCAAGCCACCTGCTTTCGCAAGGCAAGTCGGTCCTGTTGCTGAATCCCGACACGGATTTTTTCCTCGAGGATTCGGAGCTGCCCTTCGATCCGATGATCGAGCTTCCCGAGCCCGGGCGGATCCGGCGCGGCACGCCCGAGAGCGCGCTCGAGCAGCTTCGGCCGGAGTTTCCCGGTGCCGTGGAGTACTGGAGCGGCCCGGAGGCGGAACGCAGGGCGGGAACGGGCTTTCGCGATCCCACCGCCCCGTGCGTACGCGCACGCGCGCGTCTCTGGGTGGCTCCCTCCGGGGCCCTGAGGCATGACACGCTCGATGAGCTTTTCGTTCTGGCCGAGGACGAGGACCTGAATCCGCAGCTCATGGAGGGGCCGCCGCTGATGAGGCGGTTTCCCGGAGCCGCGGCGGGAGCGGATCTGCTGCAGGGAGTGCTCATCCCGAGGCTCTGCGACGTGGATGTCTCCCGTTATCGCATCGGGCTCTTGGAGTTTCTGCGCGAGCGCCTCGGCCCCGAGCGCGTCGTCTGCGGGGCCTCCCAGATCCAGCCCATGCCCGGAGGCGTGCGTTTCCATGCGGGCGGCATGGCCCATACGGCGCGGCTCCGCGACGGGATGCTGGTCTACTGGACGCCGCGGCTCACCCAGTGGGTGCTGGCGCAGGCCCGGCGGGCGGAAGTCTCGCCCGTATCGCGCCCTCGCGGGGTGCGGCTCTGGGAGCAATGGTCTTTCATCTCGCGCGATCCGATCGATCCGGCGGTGATCGGCAATGTGGGTGAGATGGCGATCTGGGCGGAGCTCGAAGGGCTTCCTTCCGCTCCGGCCAACCGGCTCTCGGTCCTCCGTGCCGGTCCGCTGCTGGATCCCTTCGAGACGAACGCGGCGCAGGGCCAGGCGAGCTGGGCGTCGGCGGAGTCCTTCAGCGCGATCATGACCGTCTTCGACTCCATCCTGAGATGGAACCGGATCTCGATCCGCGCGATGCGTCCTCGCGCGATATTTGAATGGGAATTTACACGGCCTTGGTTCCTGCAGGGGGGCCGGGAGCCGCCCGGTCCGCGCGGCGGCGGTCCCGGGGAGGAAGGCTATGTCTTCGTGGTTCCCGCCTGCGACGGGCCGCTGGTGGAGGTCATTCGGACGGCGCGCGAGAGCTGTGGCATCGCCTTGGAGGTGAGCGGATGAATCTTCAGGTCAGGGACGGGAAGTTCGACGTGGTCGCCGTGGCCGGGCCGCGCGTGCCGGTGTGGCCGTCCGCCGGGGTGCGCGCGCTCACGCGGATTTGCGCCGATATGGGTCTCTCGGTGGGCAGCTTCGGGGGCGAAGCGCTCTGGGTCCGCGGCGTGCTTCCGCTTCCCGGCACCGGCGGACTGGTGCTCGTGCAGGACGTGCAGGGGCGCGTGCACCGAATCCAGGCCCGAGCGGTCGTGAAGGTTTTCGCCGCTCCGGAGATGCCCGATCCGTTTCCCGGCTGGCGGACGCAGGGGCTGCTGCCGCTTTCGACCGCGGTGCGACTGCGGCGCGAGAGCCAGGTGAGCTGGGATCCGGTCACCGTCGTGCTGGGCTCGGGAAACCGCGCTTTGCGTTTCGCGAGCGAGCTTCTCGAGGGCGGCGCGGCCGAGGTGTACTGCGTCGAGGGCTTCGCCCGCTGGGATGCCAAGCGCTTCGCCGGATGGGAGGTGGAGCGCCGGCGTTTCGAAGCTCTCGGGGGGAGGCTCCTCGAGGCCAGGCCCATCAGCCTCGCCCGCAAAGCCGCGCTGCTATGGGAGCTTCGCCTGCAGGATGCGCAGGGAGTGCGCGTCCTGGAGACCGCGCGAGTGGTTTCGGCCGGCCCTTTCCGGGATGTCCCGGGCGTTCGCGAATATCCGGCGGGATCGTTTCTCTTCGAACTGGTGCAGACGGCGCCCGCCCTGAGGGAAGACGATGTGGAAGGCTGGGTTCTCGAGGAAGAGCGCGGCCGCTATCTCGCGGCGAAGATCGCGCGCGCGCTGATTCCGGAGCTTGGCGAGCGGCGCGAGTCGCTTGACGCGGTCTATCGCCGCGCGCGTTCCCGGCTCAAGCGCAACCCTCGCCACCGCAATGAGCCTTTCATGCCTTCGTACCAGGGAAAATGGCTGTCGGGCGGCGACTCCGCCCGAATCCGCGCCTTCTCGGGCGTGCCCCGCACAGAGCAGCGCGTACGGAAGCTCGCCTCGATCGAGTGCTTCGAGGAGATTCCCTGCGATGTCTGCAAGCTCGCGTGCCCCGAGTCGGCCATCGCGATCGGAAAGATCCCGCGCCCGGCCGGCACGCCGATCCTGGACGAATCCCGCTGCACGGGCTGCGGGATCTGCGTGGGCGCGTGCCCGAGCGCGGCCATCCCGCTCATCCATGAGCGCGAGGAACGGTCGGTTTCATCCCTGACGCTCCCGTGGCGGGGCGCGCGCGCATGGAAAGCCGGCGAGTTCGCCACTCTCGTCAATCGCCGGGGCGAGAGCCTGGGCTCCGCGCGCGTCGTCGCGGTGGTTGAGGCGGTGAAACTGCCGGAAGGGAAGCTTCAGCTCGTGGAGCTCGAGGTTCCCACGCACCTGATCTGGGATGCGCGCGGCTTACGACGGCTTCGCGCGCCGGCGGCGGAGGATGAGGCGTATCTGGAGGCCGTTTCGCGCTCGGCTTCGGCCGAGAATCGGGTCGAGATCCAGCTCAACGGCGAGAAGCGCCTCGTGCGCGATCAGGTTCCGGTCACCGTCGCACTCTTCGAGGCGGCGGAGAATCGGGCGGACGACGCCCTTTTCTGCAAGGACGGAAGCTGCGGCCTATGCCACGTCCTGGTGGACGGCGTGAAGAAGCTCGCCTGCCAAACCGAGGTCCGACGCGGCATGAGCGTCGAGCTCCGGGCGCATTCAGCCGCCGTCCGCGAGGCGTCGGATCCCAGCCTGCTCTGCCCGTGTCAGGGAATCTCCCCGGGCCAGGTGCTCGAGCGGCTCTCGCAAGGAAAGCTGCGTTCACCCGAAGCGGTGCTCTCGGTGACGCCGGTCGGCGAAGGCCGCTGCCACGGTCAGCTCTGCCTCGAGCCGTTCCGCCGGGTCCTGCTCGATCAGGGCTTGGATGCTTCGCACTGGTCCGACTGGAGATTCCCCTGGTCCGACTGGGTTCTTTCGTAGCCGACCTCTTTCAGGAAGGTCTCGATCTTGAGATTCACCAGCTCGGGAAGGTCCATCTGCGGGCAGTGGCTGCCATGACGGATCACCTCGAGGCGGCTCGCCGGGATCAGCTGATGCAATAGTTCCTGCTGCTCGAGCGGGATCACGTTGTCCTGCTCGCCCGCGAGGATCAGCGTCGGAATGGCGATCGTATGCAGCCAGGCCGTGGCGTCGTATGCGTCATAGTTCTCGATGAGGTGAATGAGGATCGAGGGATCCATGTCAGCGACCTGATCGACGTAAAGCTCGATGTCCTCGGGCGCGGTGAGATGCGGATTGAAGCCGCCCAGCGCGACGATGCTCCTGGCGATGGGGTTGCCTTTCTGCAGCTTCCAGAACAGCTGCACGAGCTCGGGCGATTTCTCGTGGAGCTTCTTCAGCAGCTTGAAGCCCGCCTGGAACGCGTTGTTGCGGAAGAGCGTCTCCAGCGGGGGCTTGGCCGTGCCGTTCGCGAGGATCATTCCCTTCACGCGCCCGGGCTGCTGCCGGTAGAATTCCAGGACGGTATTGACGCCCATGCTGTGGCCCAGGAAAACGGCTTCGCGGATCCCGAGCTCGTCGAGCAGGATCCCGAGATCCCGCGCCATGTTCTGGAGCGTCAGGCTCTTGAGGTCCTTCGGCGTCTCGGAGTTGTGGTGCCCGCGGTAATCGAACCAGACGGCCTGATAACCGCTCCGGAAGTGATCGACCTGATAGGTCCAGTGGAGGCTCGAGCAGACCAGCCCGTAGCAGAACACCAGCGGAGGGCCGCTGCCTTCGAGACTGTAAAAGAGCTTGGTATCGTCGAAGCTCTTCACGTAGCCGTGACTGACCCGGGACTTTCCTTCGTCGCGGGAACGTTCGATCTCGGCGATGCTCTTGCGTCGAGCGCCTCGCGGCCTCGGATTGATGGGGAGTTGGATCTGCATCTTCGGTTGATTATAGCAAAAGCGGGCTCAGGTCAGTTCGGATTTTCTGAGCCGGGCCTCTCAGTGGCGTTGAATGCGCCTTTTGGCAGATTGAGGATGCTCTCGCAAACCGTCGTGAAGGCCTGGCGGGTCTTCGCATCGGCGAGCCGGTAGGCCTCATACAGCGTCCTGACGAAAGCGGCGTCGCAGGAGGCGACAGCCACGGTCGAATCCGCCTTCCCGTTCGGCAGCTCGCCTGCCGTGCTTCCTTCGCGCCCGAGGCGACCCGAAAGCTTGATCGCATATTCGCGTTCGAGCAGGGCCATGAGCTCCCCTTCGTTGACCTGCAATGCCTTGGTCAGGGTCGGCACGTGGTTCGGAGGCAGCGGAGTGACCCCACGCTCGAGGTTTGAAATGAACTGGGTGGTGACGGGAGGGGCGAAAAGCAGGCCCAGAGCTCTTTGGGAAAGTCCCAGTGCTTCGCGTTTCTGCCGAATGAACCCGCCTACCAACCTGGGTCGTTTAGGAGAATCAACCATAATGATAAAGTTAACGCATTGCGTTAATATGGTCAACTGGACGGCAACATGCTGATATTACGGAAGTTAAGATGTTTTTAGGCGATCAAACTGGAGGCTTCCCTCTCGCTCGTAAAAGGTTTTCAGCGGTCGATGTTCTGGAAGCTGAAGGTCGGGGTCACTCTTGAGAAGCCAGGTGGCATCGTCCCGGGCTTGAAGGAGCCATTTCTGGTCCCGCACGAGGTTGGCAAGCTTGAATGGCAGGCCGCCGGACTGCCGGGTGCCCAGGAACTCGCCGGGACCCCGGATTTCCAGATCCGCTTCGGCGATCCGGAAGCCGTCGTTGGTTTCCTCGAGCACCTCGAGCCGCGCCTGAGTATTTTCGCCCACGCGCTCGGCGGCGAAGAGAAAACAATAGGACTGCTTCGCGCCGCGGCCGACGCGCCCGCGCAGCTGATGGAGCTGTGAAAGCCCGAAACGCTCCGAATGCTCGATAACCATCACCGTCGCGTTGGGGACATCCACGCCGACCTCCACCACGGTCGTCGAAACGAGGATGTCGAGCTCGCGCCGCTTGTAACGGTCCATGATCGCGGCTTTCTCGTCGGGGCGCTGCTGGCCGTGCAGGAGTCCCACGCGGAACTCGGGGAAAACCTCGCGCTGCAGGCGTTCGGACTCCGCCACGGCGGACTTGAGCTGGGTGAAGCCTTCTGCTTCGCTATCGTTCACGAGGGGATAGATGAAATAAGCCTGGTGCCCCTTGCGCAGCTCCTCGCGGATCCGCTCGTAAGCGCGGGCGCGGGCGGCGCGCTCGCGGACGACCTGGGTCACGACGGGCGTGCGTCCGGGCGGCAGTTCGCGAATGGAGCTGATGGCGAGATCGCCGTAAGCGGTGAGCGCCAGCGTGCGCGGGATCGGCGTCGCGGTGAGCACCAACGTGTGCGGGAACTGCGTCGCGCCCGCCGCGGCATCCGTGCGGGTGCCTTTGTGCCGGAGCGTGCGGCGCTGCTCGACGCCGAAGCGGTGCTGCTCGTCGATGAGGATGTAATCGAGATTCCGGAACTCCACGGGCGCCTCGAGCAGCGCGTGCGTGCCGATCAGAAGCAGCGGCTCGCCCGCCGCGAGGCGCGCGAGGAGCTTCGTCCGCTCCGCGCCAGGAGTTTTCCCGGTGAGCAGCGCGACGTTGAGCCTTCCGCCGAAAAGGAGCGTCGCATTCCGGTAGTGCTGCTCCGCGAGGATCTCGGTCGGCGCCATCAGCGCGGCCTGGCCGCCTTCGGCGAGCACGCAGCCGGCGGTCAGGAACGCCACCGCCGTCTTGCCCGAACCCACGTCCCCTTGGATCAGGCGGTTCATCGGATGAGGCTGACCCAGGTCGCCCAGGATCTCCGCGATCGCGCTTTTCTGCCCGGCGGTCAGGTCGAAGGGCAGGAGCTTTTCGAGCTCCGCGGCGGCGTCACGCCCGCCGTTCGGGCCGAAGAGCGGCGCGCGCTCCCGCTGCATCTTCAGGCGCTGCTTGAGCACGAGGAACTCGAACTTGAGGAACTCCTCGTAGATCAGGCGCCGGTGGGCCGGGGCCTTGAAGTCGATGAGATCCTGCACCTGCGTATCCGGAGGGAAGTGGATGGTCCGCACGGCCTCGGCAAGTCTCGGCAGCCCGTGCGCCTGGAGCAGTGTCTGCGGGAGATCCTCGCCCAGGGTGGCGGAATATTTTTCGAGCGCCTCCCAGAGGATCTTGCGCAGCACGCGGCTTGAGATCCCTTCGAGCTCGGTATAGATCGGCACGACCCGTCCGACGTTCTCCGTCGCGGCGCTCTGGCCCCAGCTGATCTCGGGATGAATGATCTCGAAAGAGCCGAGGAAGCGTTTGGGCGTCCCGGTGACGATGATCTGCGCGCCCGGGACGAAGCGCGATTCCATCCCCCGGGGGGCATGGAACCATTTCAGCGAAAGCGTCCCGCTCTCGTCCCCCGCGCGAACCTCGAGCAGGGTTCTGCCCGTGCGCAGCCGGAGCTGGCGCGAGGAGCGGACCATCAGGGCAACGGTGGCCGACTGGCCCTCCTTGAGCTCGGTGACTTTCAGGATCCGGGTGCGGTCCTCGTAGGCGCGCGGGAAGAAATAAAGCAGGTCTCTTACCGTCGTCAGGCCGCGACTCTTGAGGAGCGCTCCCAGGCCCGGCCCCACCCCTTTGACGTATTGGATGTCGGTGTCGGAAGCCGAGCCCGAGCGGGCGGCGCCCGGCGCCTTACTTGTAGGAGATGTCGAGGATGTCGTAGTGAATCTGGCCTCTGGGGGCATGCACCACCACCTCGTCTCCCTTGGATTTGCCGATCAGCGCGCGCGCGATGGGCGAGGTGATGCCGATCTTGTTGTTCTTGATGTCGGCCTCGTCCACACCCACGATTGAATAAGTGACTTTCTTGGAGGACTCCTGGTCCTCGAGGACGACCGTCGCGCCAAAGACGACCTTGTCGGATTTGATCGTCGTCGGATCGATGACCTGGGCGCGCGCGAGCTTGCCGTTGATGTCCTGGATACGTCCTTCGATGAAGCCCTGGCGCTCCTTGGCGGCGGAGTAGTCGGCGTTCTCGGAAAGATCGCCGTGGCCACGCGCGACCTCGATGGCCTTGATCACCGCGGGGCGCTCGACGGTCATGAGCTGCTTGAGCTCTTCCTCGAGCAGTTTCTTTCCGTTCACCGTCATGGGTACTTTATCTTCCGACATAGTTCTCGAGAGGTAACATAGGCGGTCATCAAAAAAAAGCCTCAAAAAGCCGAGCTGCGGGCGCGATTGGATTGACAGTTCAATGCGATGCCGGCTCCTGGAAGTCGCAACTCGCCTTGGCTGGCAATGAAACCTGTAAAAAGCCTGAAAGCCGTTTCGGGAAGGTCATCCGCCCCGCTAGCGAGCCGAACCCTCGATCTTCTCGACTTCGAGCGGGGCGATATCGCTTCGGGTGGCTTTTACTTCCCAATCGAATTCACCCTCCGCGGAAGTCCCATAAACCGTGAACCCTTTCCCGTCGAACTCGTCGTAACTGAGCGGAAAAGGCTTCTTTCCTTTTGCCGTCAGGAGCACCGTTCCGCTTTTCTCCCGTGTCAGGGCTTCAAAATACTTTGGCAATAAAACGCGCGCGCGTCCCCCGATGAGCTTGCCGCTGCCGCGATAGAAAACCGCCGCCTCGGGGCCCTCTATTGCGGCATGCACCAGCCGCTTCTTGGGATCCCGGTAGCGAGGATCCTGAATATCGAACATCTTCGCCCCGCTCACGACTTTGAAGCCCGTCGCATCCACTTGCGCGATCAAAGTCCCGTTCACGAGAAATGCCACGACACCCGCAGGAGTCGTGGCGTGCAGCCCCACGCCCACGCTGGCATTTTTGATTTGATTGGGATTGGCCGAGTCGATATAGAAATTTCCGATTTGCGCGGTTTTACCGGCACCCGCCGCGGCCACGTCCAGCTTGGCCTGGGGATTCAGCACGCCGACCCCCACGTTTCCGCTTTGATTCATGACGACAAAGGGCCGGGTCCCGCTCTTGGTTTGAAAGAAAAAATGCTCGTTAGCTGCGGTACTTGAATGCTCGAAGCCCGCCACAGCCACGTTCACGCCCGCGTTGTTCGTAAATCTCACCCCTTCGTTGGCGTTCAGGTCATTTGACCTGAGCTCCAGGCCCGAATAGGATTTCGGGCCCGTCGCAGTATTCTCGACCACCAGTTGACCCGAATTCAACAGGAGCGTCGTATCGGGAATATTGAACGCGACGTGAAGCAGTCTATCCGGGCTCGAGGTACCGATCCCTACCTTCCGGCTCGCATCTTCGTAAACTGCGCTGTCCCCCAGGCTCGAGCTCGTCACCCATTTCGAAAGATAATTCGGAACCCCCGCGACAGCCGTATCGAAAGGGACTGCGTTTGCGATCGAGCTGTCGATTGTCCGAAGCGGTGTCCCCCCGGCCAACACCCCCGAGTAAACCTGCTTGATGAGGTAGCGAACAGTGATCAGCTTAGCCTGGGTACAAGGCGAAGCGGCCGGGCACTTAGGCGTGAATGCCGTGAAAACACCAATCGGGCAGCGTTGACTTGCGGGCCCTGCGCAAGGAGTTCCGTGAATATCATAAAGCTGAGGCGCGGACTCAGTCACCTCCCAAGGTCCGGAAACAGGTGTTACGCCATCTGTGTCAACCAAGGTAAACGGAAGATTACTCCCCTCCACGCAGCCATTGAGTGTGGTCCCCAAAGCGCATTTCTTGAACATTCCGGAATCCGCGCTCGCGCTCTGCTTGAGCGCGACCCCATTCCCTGCGAGTCGGGCGACTCGAGCGACGAGCTGGTCCCGATGGGAAAGCGTCTGGAGACCTAGGAACGACTTCCCTTGCTGACTGAACATTTCAGCCATCATCAGGCTGAGCACCGACAAAAGGCCTCCGGCAATCAAGATTCCAGTAAGGCTAAAGCCCGGCTCTCTCTTCCGACCTTGATTCTTCATCATCCTATCTTATTCCCCAGGCAGGAGAAGTCGCAAAACGACGTCCCATTTTAAAAATGCCATAAATACCACTATTTGAGAAACTCTCCGCAGTTGAACGGCGGGAAGGCGGCCCAGCGAATTTCAGAGATCACGCCTTCAGCGTTTCTCTAGACCCTTTTCGCATACCAAGTGAAGTTCCCCGCTCGCCCCGAATCGGTCATCGCTTATGCGCAAAATCCCGGGCGCTTTGCGTTCAAGGGAAAGGCCTTTCAAGATCAGGCTATTCCGCGGGTCCAATCGATCTTCAAACGTCATGAGCTCCGTCGAGTTGTCCAAACGTAGATTGGAGATGAATGACAGGGCGGCGGGCTCGGGCCGCTCTGTCGAAATGGAAACGTAATAGCGGCTAGTTCCCAGGTAACCCACCGCCTCGACTCGCAGGACTCGGGTCCGGCAAGTCGCCAGCGTCTGGCGGATCCCACGCGGGGCCCTAAGGATGAGGCGCGAAATTTCGTAATTCCCGTCATCGAACTTCATCAAGCCCAGGTATTCGTGCAACACCAGCACCAATCGCCGATCCGCGGAGAGCGCGCTCCATCTCGCCCGATTGAACCGGATCAGTTCGCGCTCGGGAAAATTCAGGGCTTCCCGCTCAAGCCCATCTCGGTCAAAGAGAACCGAGTCCGTGCTCTCGAGCTTCGCGCTCCGCATGATTGACGCTAAAGATTCCCAAGGCACGAGCTCATCAAAGTCGGAACTCTCGGCGACGCGGTTTCGCACCTCCGCCGCATAATGGGCAAACTCCGCGACCCAGGCATCCCCGCCATTTCCCACATCCCCGCCTCGCCCCGGTTCCGCCAAGGAAGCCGTCGTCGCCATGAGTAGCGCCCATAGGAATATCATGCGTCGCCTCCTTTTCTCGTTACCCTGAAAAGCTGAATCGAGAGCGAATACACCTCGTCAAGCTGCTCTCCTCCGGAGAGCTCCTGACAAAAGCCATTGCGGAACTCCCGGATCCGACCTCTCGCGATTTCAACCCGTTCCGAGGACATTGGCAAAAGGAGCGTCGTGTAATCGCGCTCTTTGAGGTCCTGCCGATCGATCGCAAGTATCGCCTTTGCCAAGACCTGTTTGTGAAATGTTCGGATCGCCTCCGAAGAAACGCCATCGGGAGAAGCGACCCGATGATTGAGCACGTGATAGCGCGCCCCTCGCCGCTCCAGAAGCTCCAGTCGCTCCAGGCGCCTGAGCGCCTTCAAGGTCTTTGACCTGGGGAGGTCGAGTTTTCTGGCGATCCAATCGACTTCGCCGCGAAACCCCTTTAGATGCGCCAGCTGAAGAATCGCGAAATGGTACCAATTTGAAATCGCTTGGAATGCGTCAAGCTGCAGACGTTTGCAATTTCCTCGCTCAGACCGATCCAGCACGCGTGCGGCCGAGACCTGCCTTGAGAGCGCTCCCCGAGCATGAAGCGAATCGACCAGATCGCAGAAGAACTCGACCTCTTCACCCGAGTAGCCCAGATGCCTGGCTACGGACTGCGCGGCCCTGCGAGAGAGTCCCTTCTTGCCGGCTAGGATTTCGCTCAGATGGCCCGGCGAAAACTTGAGATCACGCGCGAACGCTCTGACTGAGTAAAGGGAATTCGCCTTGCATCGTTCGGCAAGTTCTTTCTTGAGCAGCTCCCTGTAGTCACGGGTCTCCCAGAGCATGTTTCAAGTAGCTTATTGAGCGCGGCTTTAAAACTCAAGAAAAACGGTGCGTCCGGCGCATAGCAGCAGGCCATGCGGGTTGAAGCCCCTCTCGTGCAGCCACGGCTGCCAGCTCGCGGATATGCATAGGGTTACGACTCTCTTCTGGCGGGAGCTACTTCTTCTTAAACAGCGCTTCGGCCGCCGATTTCATGGCATCCCGTGAGGCCGCGCTCGCGCCGCTTCCCGCGCGGGGTCGGAAGTAATCGCAGAAGTTCGAGCGCTCCTTTTCGAGCACGCGTTCGGCCTGATTCTCATGGCACTGGTTATTCGCCATGGG
Source organism: Oligoflexia bacterium (assembly GCA_023701205.1). Lineage (GTDB taxonomy): Bacteria > Bdellovibrionota > UBA1018 > UBA1018 > UBA1018 > JAMPXJ01. The sequence continues at coordinate 13,255 of JAMPXJ010000031.1, read as the reverse complement.
ATCGAAGTGCTCGCAGCCTTTGCAGGTCTTGGTGTCGCGGCCGCATTTGCGGCACGTGTCGCTTCGCCCGTAATCGAGCGCCGTGAGCTCGGCGCCGCAGTTCCAGCAGTTTCCGCCTTTGTTCGCCATGGTGGCCTCCGGTGAGGAGCCCAACTTAACCCGGCAGGTGGCTTCGGAAACAGCGAAATCTCAGCCGCTCACTTACTCGAGCGCTTCCTGGCTCGGGCGCCTTGACGAGGCCCCGGTTGCTGACGTTACAATCGGGGCCGCATGACGAAACCCCCCGCGCCCGCGAAGGGCGCCCGTTGCACCGGACATTGCTGTCGCGGCTTCGCGCTCGAGAAAAGCCTGGAGGAGGTCTGGGCGGACTTCGAGCGCTGGAGGTCGGACCCCGCCACTTCTTCCATTCCGGATGTGTATCTCATCGCGCCGATGCTCATCCCGCTCCGGCGGATCCGGAGCGAGTGGCTCTACACCTGCAAGCACCTGAACAAGAACGGCGACTGCGGGATCTACGCGCACCGGCCGCGGATGTGCCGGGATTTTCCGGGCGAGGGCAAGCCTTGCCCGTTCCCCGTTTGCGCGACTCATGGTGAAAAGGGGCCGCTTGCGAAGCTTGTGGCCTGGCTGAGGACCTGAGTTTTAGCCGCCGGGCGCCCGTTCCTCTGAAAGCGGAATACGGGATTTGCGGAACGCGAAGAGCGCGAGCGCCGCTCCGAGCAGGAGACAGGCGACGGGCTTGATGGAATAGTGCCGGAGCAGCTCGCGGAGGTCACGCGGGACCAGATCCGAGTAGGGCAGGGTCATGACCACCCAGCTCAGGCCCAGGATCCAGCGCCAGGCCAGGCGCCAGCGCCCGCGCGCGTTCTCGTAGGAAAGAAAGCCCGCGAGCAGCAAAGGCGCATAGAGAATGAGGGCGTTGTTCTGCCCGAGCGGCGAGAAGACGGTCGTGAAGGCCGCCCCGAGCCCGGCCGAGAGCAGGAGTCCTTCGCGCGTGCGGTAATCGGCGTTGATCGCGCGGCAGCGGTCGCCCAGGAGAAAGATGGATACCACGACGAGGAGCAAGGCGCCGACCGCGATGGAAATCGCCTGCCAGACGGCGAACGGAAGTCCGAGGCTGAAGGTCTTTTCCAGGAAGGCGAAGAGGTTCTCGAAGTCGATCCAGGCTTTCTGAATGAAGATCGAAAAAGTCTCGCTCCAAACCTGAAGCGAAGCTACCAGGTATCCGGGCGGCTTGAACGCGAACGGCAGGAACCACCACAGCGCCGTGAAGCCCAGGACCCAGGTGGGAAGCCGCCAGTCGCGCCAGACGAGAACCCAGGCGACGAGCGCGAGCCCCACGGTGGGCAGCGGCTGGAATTTCCAGACCAGGATCAGCGCGAGCAGCGCGGCGGCCAGGATCTCGCGTGCCCCGCGCATGAGCCAGGAAAGCGAGAGCAGCAGGATCCCGGTCATGAGGATCTCGAGCTTGCTGGCCAGGATCCCGCCGACCATCTGGCCGGCGATCGCGAGCCAGAACCAGTTGGCCGAAGGAAAAGGCCGGAGCAGCGGGGCGTCCCGTCCCGTGTTCCGCGCCCGATAGCTGCGCGCGAAGCTGATCGCGCCGATGATGAAAACGGCCCAGGAGAGCGTCATGTAGAGCCCAAGCCCGATCTTCTCCGGCAAGAGCGAGAACGGGCCGAAGAGGAACATCCCGCAGCTCGGCGAGTAGAAGAAGTAACCGACTCCGGTACCGAAGGTCGTTCCATACGCCTCGCCGCCTTCCCAAAGGGCGCGGCCTGCCCCGGTGAAGACCCGGTAATGTCCCGGGACCCTCTGCAGGAGAAGGCGAATTCCCGCGAGGATGCTCAAAAGGGTGAGCGCGGCGAAACCCCAGTTGCGGAGCAGCCACTCAGAGCGGAAGGATTTCAAGCGGCCCCCGTTTCTTCTCGCGGATGCCCTCGACCATCGCACGCGCGGCGGAGACGACGGTGCAGTAGGGGATCTTCCGTTCGAGCGCCGCGCGGCGGATCGCGAAGCTGTCGCGGATAGCGCGCTCGTCCGAAACGGTGTTGATGACCAGCGCGAAGCGGCCCTCGCGGATGGCCTCCACGCAATGGGGGGAGCCCTGGCTGCGCTTGTTGATCGAGCGAACGCCGAGATCGTAGCCGTTGAGGAATTTCGCGGTGCCGTCGGTGGCCCAGAGCCGGAAGCCCTGTTCCATCAGCCCCCGGGCGATCGGCAGGATCTCGGCCTTGTCCTCGTTGCGGATGGAAAGGAACGCGTCGCCGGATTCCGGAAGCGGCATGCCGGCGGCGGTCATCGCCTTGGCGTAGGCGCCCGCGAAGCTGTGGCCGCGGCCCATGACCTCGCCCGTGGACTTCATCTCGGGACCGAGCAGGACGTCGACTCCCGGGAACTTGTGGAACGGGAAAACAGGGGCCTTCACGTTGAAAGTCCTCAGAGCGAGGTCGAAGTCCTCGCGGATACCGAGATCATGGAGCGACTTCCCGAGCATCACCTGCACGGCGAGCTTGGCCAAGGGCTTGCCCACGGCTTTGCTCACGAACGGGATCGTCCGCGAAGCGCGCGGATTCACCTCGAGCAGGTAGATGCGGTCGCCCTGGATCGCGAACTGCGCGTTCATGAGTCCCACGACCTTCAGTCGCTTGGCGATCTCCCGGGTATAGGTCCGGATCCGGTCGCAGATGTTCACCGAGAGCGTGGCCACCGGAAGCGAGCACGCGCTGTCGCCCGAATGGATCCCGGCTTCCTCGATATGCTCCATCAGGCCGCCGATGAAAGTCTCGCGCCCATCGCTGATCGCGTCGACGTCGACCTCGGTCGCGCGATCGAGGAAGCGATCGAGCAGCACCGGGTGATCGTCGCTGACATGGATGGCCTCGTCGATCCACTGGCGGAGCATCGCCTCGCTGTGGACGATGCGCATGCCCTTGCCGCCCAGGACATAGGAAGGGCGTACGAGCACGGGATAGCCAAGCGCGTTCGCGCGCTCGATGGCCTCTTCGGGCGTTCGCGCGATCGTGGCTTCGGGCTGCTCGAGCCCCAGGGGCTTGAGCTCGCGCACCAGGGCCTCGCATTTCTCGCGGTCCTCGGCCAGATCGATGCTGGTGGTGGAGGTGCCCAGGACCTTGAGCCCGGCCTTCTCGATGGCCTTGGCGATCTTGAGCGGGGTCTGGCCCCCGAACTGCACAATCGCGCCCAGGGGCTTTTCGAGCCGCGCGATATTGATGACGTGCTCGGGCGTGAGCGGCTCGAAGTAGAGCTTGTCGGAGATGTCGAAATCCGTGCTCACGGTCTCCGGATTGGAGTTGATCATGATCGTCTCGATGCCGAGCTCCCGCAGCGCCATCGCGGCGTGCACGCAGCAGTAGTCGAACTCGATCCCCTGGCCGATGCGGTTGGGACCGCCGCCCAGGATCACCACCTTCGGGCGCGCGCTGATCCTGGATTCGTCCTTCCCCGAGTAGCTGCTGTAGAGATAAGGCGTCTTGGCCTCGAACTCCGCGGCGCAGGTGTCGACCGAATGGAACGCTCCATGGACGCCGAGCGCCACCCGATCCTCTCGGACCTTCTCCTCGGCGAGCCCGAGCACGCCCGCGATCGCGCGGTCGGTCCAGCCCTGGATTTTCAGCCGGCGGAGTTCCTCTCCCGAAGGAGGCCAGGGACGGGATTTGAGGGCCTTCTCGCCGGCGAGTAGCTCGGCCATGCGATCGAGGAACCAGGGGTCGATTCCCGAGCGCCGCGCGATCTCGCTTGGGGAAGCCCCAAAGCGCAGCGCGTCCGCCACGGCCCAGATCCGCTTGGGGTGGGAATTCTCGATCAGGTCCCAGCGGGGACCCTGGCGGTATGCCTCGGGCGCTTCGGTGACGCTCTTCTGCCGCGAGAGCGGGAGGAGCCACGGAGCGTCGGTCTCCAGGCCCGCCAGCGCCTTGCCGAGCGATTCCTGGAAGGTGCGTCCGATCGCCATGACCTCGCCGACGGATTTCATCTGCGTGGTGAGGACCGGCTCGGTGGGGCGGAACTTCTCGAAGTCAAAGCGCGGGATCTTCGTGACGACGTAATCGATCGAGGGCTCGAAGCTGCAGGGGGTCGTGCCCGTGATGTCGTTCGTGAGCTCATCGAGCGAGTAGCCCACAGCGAGCTTGGCCGCCACGCGCGCGATCGGAAAGCCCGTGGCCTTCGAGGCCAAGGCGCTCGAGCGCGAAACGCGCGGGTTCATCTCGATGACGATGACCCGGCCGTCCTTCGGATTGATCGCGAACTGGATGTTGGAGCCGCCAGTCTCGACACCGATCGCGCGGATGATGCGGATCGCCTGGTTGCGCAGGTTCTGGTACTCGCGATCGGTGAGCGTCTGAGCGGGCGCGACGGTGATGGAGTCCCCGGTATGCACGCCCATGGGATCGAAGTTCTCGATCGAGCAGACGATGACGACGTTGTCCTTGCGATCACGGACCACCTCGAGCTCGAACTCCTTCCAGCCGGCGAGGTTCTCCTCGACGAGCACGTCCCCCGTGGGCGAGAGGAAGAGCGCGCGTTCGAGCTTCTGGAGGAATTCCTCCTCGGTCGCCGCGGCGCCGCCGCCTTCTCCGCCGAGCGTGAAGGAAGGGCGCAGGATGAGCGGCAGGCCGAAGTCCTGGATGATCTTCCGGCCGTCGTCGATGCTGCGGGCCACTACGCTCCGCGCGCTTGCCACCCCGATCGCGTCCATCGTCGCCTTGAAGGTTTCCCGATCCTCGGCCCGGTGGATGACCTCGGGTTTGGCGCCCAGGATCTCTACGCCGTATTTCGCGAGCACGCCGGCCTTGTGCAACTCCATCGTGAGATTGAGCGCCGTCTGGCCGCCCATCGTGGGCAAGAGCGCGTCCGGGCGTTCCGCCGCGATCACGCGTTCCAGGAACTCCGTCGTGAGCGGCTCGACGTACACGCGATCCGAAAGCTCCGGGTCGGTCATGATCGTCGCGGGATTCGAGTTGACGAGAATGACCTCGTAGCCCTCCTCGCGCAGGGCTTTGAGCGCCTGGGTTCCCGAATAGTCGAACTCGCAGGCCTGGCCGATCACGATGGGGCCGCTGCCGATCAGGAGGATTTTTCGGAGATCTGGGCGCCTGGGCATCGGTTGGGGGCTCCTTCTGGTTAAAAGCTGATTCCAGTGCTGAACTGCAGCTCGATCGGGCTATCGGGCCGTGCCTGATTGTGCAGAGTCACGGCATTCGCGAGGTGAGCCTCATTCGTCCTGATGAAACTCAAGGCATAAAGGAAGCTTCCGCCCGTGATCCCGCCTCCGCCGATCAGGGCGAGGTTCAGCAGGGTCCTGCCGGTGTCATCGAGCTTGCCGTCAGGCGCCTTGTGGTTTCCTGAGAGGAGCAGTCCGATGAGAAAAAAGCCCAGCCCGAACGTCCCGGTATAGGCCGCAGTGCGAATCTTCAGGCGGTTCTGCTGGTAAAGGTCGAGTTCGGCCACGGCTTCGGGGATGTCCTTGATGATCGGACGCAGCTTCTCGCCATCCAGCCGGATATTGGAATCGCAGCCGATGGTTTGGCCCTTATAAGTGAAGTAGCGTTGGCATTGGAAAGCGTCGGACGGCCCTTTGACCGTCAGGGCTGGTGGCGCTGAAGGCCGGGTCGGAATCGGGCGGGCAGCCGGCGGAGCCGCCCAGCAAAGGCGCCCGGAAGCTACGGCTGAGAGGAGCGCGCCAAGAAGGGCTAAGGCTGGGATGCCCCGGAAAAATTGCATGACTTATCCATAACGGCAAGCGCCGGCATTTGACAATGGAGGATTCGACCTCGCGGCGCGTCGGCTGCTTTGATACCGGTTGCCATAGCCGACTCCGACCCGATATGAGGGCGAGCAGGATGCGCTCTTTTCTTGATCGACTTTACGAACGCTACCACCGGGAGGAGTTTCTCTATTCGGATCCGCTGGAGTTCCCGCGCCGGTACCGGGCGCCTTTGGACCAGGAGGCGGTCGCGCTGGTGTCGGCGCTTCTGGCCTATGGCAACGTCAAGCAGATCCGCCGTTCCATCGAGGAGCTGCTCGCGCGGATCACCCGCGACGGGCTGACGCCAAGCGGCTTTGTCCGGTCCTTGGCGCTTCCCGAAGGGAAAACACGGGCGCGCGCCGCGCTCTCGGGCTTCGTCCATCGTTTCAACCGGGGTGAGGATCTTCTGCTGCTTCTGGAGCTCCTCGGACGCAGCTGGAAAGAGCATGGATCGCTGGGCGCTCATCTGATGGTCGCGCTCGAGCCCTCGGCCGGGGATTTCTCCATCGCTCTCGCCCGCCTGATCGCGGACTGGCGCGGCTGGGCGGGAAGCCGGACACCTTCATTTTCGCACCTGCTGACCTCACCCGCGGACGGCAGCTGCTGCAAGCGCTGGTGCATGCTTTTGCGCTGGATGGGGCGCGAGGACGGCCTGGATCTCGGGCTCTGGGGGGAGCGAGGCGCCCTGCGCGCAGGCTTTCCCGAGGGCAGGTGGCTTCGCGCCTCGCAGCTCGTGATCCCGCTGGATACGCACGTGGGCCGGATCAGTCATTACCTGGGTTTGCGCACGCGCAAGACGCTGGACTGGCGCGCCGCGCGAGAGGTCACGGATGCCTTGCGCGCTTTCTGTTCGGAGGATCCCGTGCGGTATGATTTCGCGCTCGCGCGCTTGGGGATCCTCGATCTGTGCCAGCGCAAGTTCCAGCCCGAGGTCTGCGGGGGATGCGAGCTCTTGTCGGCCTGTCGTTTTGCCCGGAAACGGATTAGGATCGGGCAGAAATGCCAAAGCTCTTCCGTTCGCTCCCCGAAGAACGCCGTCAGCGGCTCCTCGCCTTAGGCTTCGCCGTCTATCTCGCGTCGAGCCTTGTCTCGATGGCAGTGATGAGTCTCGGCGCGGGTCTTCTCGTTCTGGCGATGCTGTTCTCGAGCACAGATCGCTTTGCAGGCCTCTGGGAACGGCTGCGCGCGGAAGCCCGGCTGCCGGCGGGTCGCTTGTTCCTGAGACTTTCGCTCCTGCTGGCGGGTGCATGCGCGTTGAGCCTGGTTGCGGCCTGGCTCTGGCCTCCGGGCTACGGCGGGAGATTCGTCAAGGTGTCCTTCGCGCGGGATCTCCCGAAACTTTGGTATCTTTTCTGGCCGCTCGTGCTCGCTGCGGGTCTCCGCGCCTTGCCGGAAACCGGCCGAAGCCTGGCCGGGCGAAGCTGGCTTCTTGCTTTCGCGGCGGTATCGGCCGTGGCTTATGTGCAGTATTTCACGGGCTGGCCTCGCATGCAGTGGATTCCCGGCAGCGAGCCCGCGCGCTATCACGCGACCTTGTTCATCGGTCATCATCTTTCGGTGGCGAGTATCCTGATTTTCCCGTTCTTTGCGGCGCTGGAGGGGCTGCATGATCCGACCCGCGCGCGCGCGCTCGGGCTGAGCCGAGCGGCGCTGGCGGCGATCGTGCTCCTGGGTGCGGGGGCGCTGTTTTTGACTCATGCCCGCACCGTGTGGGTCGCCGTGCCCGTGGGGCTTCTGGTCTGGTCGCTCTGGCGCCTTCCGCGGAAGTGGTGCCTCGCCGCGGGCGCCGGCGTCGCGCTCGCGATCGTGCTCCTGGCCCAGCAGCCGGCGATCCGTTCGCGTTTCACGGCAGGAAACCTTTCGTACAGCCTGAATACCCGCGTGGAGCTGTGGAAAGCCAATCTGCGCTTCTTCGAGGAGCGGCCCCTGCTTGGCGCGGGCTGGCGGCATAATCACGAGCTCTCGGGCTATTACCAGCTCGCCGAGCTCGAAGCGCGCGGGCGCACCGGGGAGTCGGTTTTCTCGGGGCATGCCCATAACAACCTCATCGACTTTCTGGGCGGGACCGGACTCATCGGAGCTTTGGCGTGGCTCGCCTGGTGCTTCGGAGCGTTCTGGCTGGCGTGGCGCGCGCGGGATGCCGGGATTTTCTGTGCGTGGATCGTCTTCAATCTCAACGGGATCACCCAGATGAATTTCTGGGATGGTAAAGTCGCGCATCAGGCGATGATCGCGGTGGCCTGGACGCTTCTAGCCGCGGCCGTCGCCGACCGGAGGAAGGCATGAGCGCAACCCTCCCGCGGGTGGTGATCGATGCGAGGATGGTTGGGCCGATCCCGCACGGGTTTTCCCGTTATATCGGAAATCTCGCGCAGGGCCTGGCCCGCTTGGCCGCGATGCGCGCGCTGCCCTACGAGCCGCTTTTTCTGATCGGTCGCGAGACTCCCGAGAATATCTTCGCCCGCTTTGGAACGGTCCAGGCCGGCGCGCCGTTTCTGAGCCTGCGCGAGCTTGCCGAGCTGCCTGTGCTCGCCCGGCGCCTGGGCGCCGCGCTTTACCACAGTCCCACGTTCTCGAGCCTGCTGCCGGGATCGCTTCGCTGTCCGTGGATCGTGACGGTTCATGACCTGAACCATCTCGCTTACGGCGGCTTCGCCAAGCGGGTGTATTACCGCTCCGTGCTCCGGCCGTTCACGCGCGGCGCGGCTGCGCTGCTCACGGTTTCGGAGTTCTCGCGCGCGGAGCTGGCGCGCTGGAGCGGGGTCGCGGAGGACCGGATCGGAATCGTTTCGAACGCGCTTGATGAAAGCTGCGCGAATCCGCCCGATGAGGCGGAGCGGCGCCGGGTGCTTGTGGGGTACGGGCTCGAGCACGGCAAATACTTCTTCTGTCTTTCGAATCCGAAGCCGCACAAAAATCTTGCGCTGCTTTTCGAAGCCTACGGGGATTATCGCGCGAAAGCCGGAGTTTCCCATCCGGCTTGGCCGCTGGCGGTCGTGGCTTCCGGAATTCCCGGGCCCGTTCCCGATGGCGTTAGATTGCTCGGCGCACTCGAAGACTCTGAGACGCATGCGCTCATGGCGGGCGCGGGAGCCGTGGTCTTTCCCTCGCTGTACGAGGGTTTCGGGCTGCCACCGGTCGAAGCCGCGGCGCTGGGTGCGCCGGTGATCGTGTCGCGGATCCCACCGCATCAGGAAGGGCTTGCTAAGCTGGGCTCGGACGAGGTCCTCTGGGTCGAGCCGACGGCTCGCGCGGCTTGGGCCGAAGCGCTCGGGCGAGCCGCGGCCGGAGGCCTCTCGCGACCCTCGCCGGAGAGCCGCGCGCGGACACTGGCGCGCTTCAGCATCGAGCGGATGGGGCGAGATATGGACCGCGTTTATCGTCGTGTGCTAGGAATAGTACCATGAAACACGTCCTGGTGACTGGCGGCGCGGGCTTCATCGGTTCGCATCTTTGTGACTTGCTCCTCTCCAAAGGCTACGCGGTCACCGCGGTGGATAACCTCGTGACCGGTCGCAAGGAGAACCTCGAGCAGGCCCTGCTGCATCCGAAGTTCTCTTACGTGGAATGGGACGTCTGCCAGCCGCTGCCCGAGGAGAAGCTGCCGCTCGTGGCCGCTCACGGGCTTTTCGGGATCTTTCATTTCGCCTGTCCCGCGAGCCCCGTCGATTTTGAGCGCATTCCGCTCGAGATCCTCGCTGTGGACTCTGTCGGTACGATGAACTGCGTGAGTCTCGCGCTCAAGCACCGCGCCCGGGTGATGCTCGCCTCGACTTCTGAAATCTACGGTGACCCGCTCGTGCACCCGCAGACGGAGGAGTACTGGGGCAACGTCAATACCATTGGCCCGCGCGCCTGCTACGACGAGACCAAGCGCTTCGGCGAGGCTTACGTCAGCTCGGCCGCGCGGAAGCTTGCCCTCGACGCGCGCATCGTGCGGATCTTCAATACCTACGGTCCGCGGATGCGGCCCGACGACGGCCGGATCGTGCCCGAGCTCTGCATGCAGGCGCTCCGGGGTGTGCCGCTGACGGTGCACGGCGAGGGCCGGCAGACGCGCAGCTTCTGCTATGTCTCCGACCTCGTCGATGGCATCGTCCGTCTTTTCGAAAGCGATGTGAAAGTCCCCGTCAATATCGGCAATCCTTCCGAGCGCACGGTGATGGAATTCGCGCAGGCCGTGCTCAAGCTCACGGGGTCGCGCTCGGAGATCCGTCATCTCCCGGAGCGGCCGGATGATCCCAAGCGCCGCTGTCCGGAGATCACCCGCGCGAAAACGCTCCTGGGCTGGGCGCCGAAGATCGATCTCGAGGCAGGGCTTTCAGCCACGCTGGACTACTTCAGGGAAGCGCGATGAAAGTCGCCCTGGTCCACGACTGGCTCACCGGGATGCGCGGGGGCGAGTACGTGCTCGAGGCGATCGCGGAGCTTTTTCCGCGCGCGGATCTTTTCACGCTACTGTACGTGCCGGGAAAAATCTCACCCGTGCTCACGACGCTCAAGCGCCACACGAGCCCCCTCCAGAAGGTGCCCTCCATCGAGCAGCGCTATCGCCACCTCTTGCCACTGATGCCCTGGGCGATCGAGCGCTTCGATCTTTCGGGCTACGACCTGATCGTCTCGTCTTCGCATTGCGTGGCCAAGGGCGTGCGCAAGGCGCCGGGCGCGGTGCACGTGAGCTACATCCACGCGCCCATGCGCTATATCTGGGATCGCTTCGATGAGTATTTCGGCCCGGGGCGCGCGTCGCTGCCGGTGCGCCTGGCCGCCAAGGCGGTCCGCAAGCCGCTGCAGAACTGGGATCGCGCCGTGAGCGGCGAGGAGCGCGTGGATCAGCTCGTTTCAAACAGCGCTTTCATCGCCCGGCAGGTGCAAGCGGCCTACGGCCGGGATTCGCGCGTCGTCTATCCGTTCGCGGACCTGAGCCGCTTCACCCATGCGCGCGAGCCCGGGCGCAACTATCTGATGGTGACGGCGTTCGCCCCCTACAAGCGGGTGGATCTCGCGGTCGAGGCGTTCAACCGCCTGAAGCTCCCGCTCATCATCGTCGGTGCGGGCCAGGAGGCCGAGAAGCTCAAGAAGAAGGCCGGGCCGACGGTCGATTTCATCGGGCATCTTTCGAACGCGGCGATCGCGGAGCTTTACGCGCGCTGCAAAGCCTTCATCTTTCCGGGCGTCGAGGATTTCGGCATTACGCCGCTCGAGGCGATGGCTTCGGGCGCACCCGTCATCGCATATGGCGAGGGCGGGGCGGCCGAGACGGTGACGGCGAAAACCGGCGTGCTCTTCCACCCGCAGACCGTGGAGGCGCTGATGGACGCTGTCCAGAAGGTCGAGCGAGGCGAGGGGAGCTTCCAGGAGCAGGACTGCCGGGCGCGCGCCGCGGAGTTTTCGAAGGAACGCTTCCAGCGGGAGCTCGTGGCGGTGATCCGCGATACCTGGCAAAAGGCCGGGAAGGATCCCGCGGCGCTCAATGAGCGCATCCGGGCGGGTTGGGCTGCCCATTCCGCGACGCTTTGATACCGTGTCCACGCGGACACAGGCGAGCGGGCTGAAGCCCCGGCACGATCCGGCCGATAAGCCAAGGAATGATTCCGTCTTTTGGGGCGAGCTTCAGCGCGCTTTTGCTGGTTTTCGGAATGGCCTCCACGGCCTTTGCCGACCCTTGCGCCCGTCTGTACAGCCAGATCCTCCTCGTGGGCGAGCGGCCACCCAAGCTCACGGACGCGCAGTACCGGGCTTATCTCGACGGGATGAGAAGAGACCTCGAGGGCTTCAAATCTCCCGATTTCGGCTTGTATCTGGGAATTGACGATCCCGCTTACGTGCCTCAGGCGAATTCCGTTTACGCGCCATCGAATCTCTTCCGTTCCGCCACGAGCGGCAAGGAGCATCCCGCGAACTACGAGCTCGCTTTGCTCGATCACGAGATCGGCCATGCCTTGTATGAAACCAACTTCCCGCACCGGGGTCTGGGTCGCGACGCTTTGGCGCAGAGAATCCATGTGACTGAGCGGAAGGTGCTGGCGATCGAGGCGGAGCTCAATGAGGTGCTGCGCGCGTCCGTGCCCGATTCCATGAAGCTGTCCAGTATCCTGGAGCTTCAGCGCCGGGGGGCGGAGCCGTTTCGCGAGCTTCAGGCTTTGAGAAAGGCGGAATGGCTTACCGATGGCCTGCGCGAGCTCTTCTCGGATCTCGTGCCCGCGCTTCGTCAGGGCGATCCCCAGGTCATCGAGAAATCAAGCCGCGCCTATGCCTGGCTCGCCCGGGTTCACCAGAGTAATCCTGGCATCCGTACGGAGTATCGCTCGCGCGGATTCAACCGGGACTGGGACGCCGATTCGTTACGAAAGCTTCTGAACCCGAACGAAAAAAATCCCGCGAAACCCGCCGGCGATCCCCACGTTTATTTCGCCCCGATCCGGCGCGCCCTTTGGCAGGCGCTCGAGCCGGCCTTCAACTCCCCGGATCGCGGCCGGGTGCTTTCGCGGCTATACAAGGTGATCACGGATTACGAGCGGGAGCTCTTCCCTGATGTGGCCAGCTATTCCCGACAAGATATCGACATTGGACGCGTCAACCTGGAGCTGTTGAAACGGGTCCAGGCGGAATTCAAGAATTTGGGCTAGTGCGCAAAAATATGACGCATGCAAGTTATGTCCGCCGTCCAAACTTCGTCGAGTCCGCGGATTGTCCGCTGCGGAAGTAGGTTCGGGTAGCCTCGGCAAGGTCGCGGGCAAGCTCATCCGGGCGGTTCAGATCGCTCGCTCAGAAGGACCCAATCGATATTCAGGCAATAGAGCTCCTCGGAAGGGGACGGCGCCACGATTCTGCTGATGCTCTCGATCAGCTGCAGGATCAGGGCCTGAGCCTCCTTGGCATGCGCGCGCGAGAGCGTCAGGGGTGCTGTGAAGGCAATCTCTTCTTTTCCGAGATTCTCGTGCGCCTGGATTGCGCGGAGCCGCCAGTTGGCGTGATGCCTCGAGGCAAGAGGTGACTCCTTTTCGATGTGGGTCCGCGTTTCGCCGGGAAAATAGCGGCCGGATTTTTCGATGCAGATTCCCACGGAGGTGAGGAATGCGAGAGCTTCCCTTACTCGCTTGAGGCGCAAGCCAGTGATTTGAGCGATGGCCTCGGGGCTCCGATAGGCTTCGATCTCAGTCAGGAGGCTGATCGCGGAATAATACCAGTGCGAGTAAAAGATCGCGCGATCGGAGTCGCTGAGCTTTTTGCCAGCGAGCACCCGGTTTTTCACCTCCTGGGATTGGACGCGGATCGCCGCAGCTTCCTCCGTGAAATAGGTTTTCAAGTTTGCGCTTCCGGCTCGTTCAAGCTGGACCAGGGTCATGAAGTAGCGCGCCTCGAGCTTGCTCAGTCCGAAGTACTCCGTTGCGGCCTGGGCTTGCTCGAGGGTGAGGTCCTTGGTCCCTTGAAATATCTGGCTCACGGTCGTCGTGTGAATGCGGAGCGCGTGGGCGATCTTGCGATATT